>JAIQFN010000025.1 GCA_020073265.1 Terriglobia bacterium
CCTGGCCCCTGGCGAACCTCACGCCGCCAGCGATGCAGCACGTTGGGATTCACTTCCAACCCACGCGCCACCTCTCCGATCGGAACGCCCTCTTCCAGCCGCCGCACCGCGGCCAGCTTGAACTCCTTAGTGAACAACCTGCGCGACAAACCCATGACTCAATTCTCCTTTGAATGGATTTTGAGTCTTAACTGGCCGTCTCATTTTTGGGGACCACTCCACATTCTAGCGATTGACTTGGCTACGATCCTTTTTGATAACCGTCTGGCGAAAGAGAAGAGCCGCAACATCGCCCAGAAGCTTGAGGCTTTCGGCCGATTGTTGGATGACGAAGGCAAGCCACAGTATGCGCGCCGGTACCTGGATGCAGCTGCAGCATGGTTTGACAGGATTGGTGATAAGGCCAAGCTTCATGAGTTAACCGTCTGCATCGCCGAGGGTTGGGTGCGAGAAGCGAGTGGTCGTTCGCAGGCAGCGGTTGCGGCATCATTCTACGAGAATGCTATTCAAACGTATCGCAGGATTCCTAAGCGTGAGCGGGCAGAGCGTGACGTCGATGAGAGATTAAATGAACTGTATACGCTGATGAGCGATGTCGGAAGGCACGCGCTCAATGAGATGAGGCGCATCTCATCTTCCGTCGACATTTCAGGTCTTATCGAGACTGCGCGGAACGCGGTACGAGGAAGAGCGCCGTTAGACGCGTTACTTGCTCTTGCGGGTGTTTGCAGTTCTCTTCGCGTAGTGTCGTTGCGCGAAAGTTCCGAAGCGATGCTGAAAGAACATCCGATTAGAACTCTCCTTTCATCAACTCATATATCACGGGATGGTCGCGTTGTCGCAAAACGCCCCGGTGTAGATTGGAGCGATCCCACTTCCCAGGCGTATCGCTCGGTGCTATGGGCGGAAATGATTCGAAACTATGGCATGCAGTTGGCAATTTGGGTGAGCGGTGCGATTTTGCCGGGGCTCGAAATCCTCATTCTAGAGCATCGGCTCCGCGAATCCGATTTTGTGTCACTCGCCGGAGAATCGCCAATCGTTCCTCATAGCCGTGAGCGACTCTGGGGGAAAGCACTGTTTTGCGGTTACGAGGGTGACTTCGTTGCAGCGGTGCACTTGCTAACGCCGCAAATCGAACATATGGTTCGCTGGCATCTCAAAGCTGCCGGAGTCAAAACCACTAACCTCGACGTGGACGGTATTGAGAATGAAAACGGCCTCAGTGCGTTATTGGAGCTTAACGAAGTTACGAGGATCTTTGGCGAGGACTTAGCATTCGAACTCAAGGCGCTGTTTTGTGACCCTCTTGGGCCGAATCTCCGCAACGAGCTGGCCCACGGATTGATGGACCACGATGCGTGCCAGTCAGGGTACTCACTTTTTGCCTGGTGGCTTGGGCTTAGATTGATATGTTCGTCATTCTGGAATAGAAAACGCAATCAGAAAAGCGAAGAAGATGCACCTGTGCACCGAACGGATGGTTAATCTCCGTCATTCTCTCTGATTGACCTATCCTCCATTTTCAAGCGTTCCCAAGAACGAGTTCCTTGTGGCACTGAAAACCTATCTCGACGGAGGGAACACGGCCGATGCGCAAAAGCACAAGGTCATCACACTAGCAGAATTCTCTGGATTCCCGAAGGATTGGAAGAAGTTCGACAAACTCTGGAAATCTACCTTGCGAAAATACCACGCACCGTGGCTTCATACAACGGATGCAATCAGTTTGCAGGGCCCTTTCAGCCCACAGAAGGGATGGGACAGTCAGACTGTCGAGCGATTCATCGAAGGATGCGTTTCCGTAATTGAGAAGTGCTCAACCAGAGTGAACGCTGCTGGTAAGTTCTATGGAGTTCGTCCTTCCACAGTAACCGTGCATTTGAAGGACTTCAAACAAGCCCAAGCAGAGATTCCTGACCTCGTATCAGTAGAGCATCTTTGCGCGATTACTAGCACAATCCTCGCAATGAGCTATGGAGCCGCTCTTGGAGCGGTTAGCTTCGAATTGTTTTTCGATCAAGGCGAACCGTTCTTCGGCCATATTCAGGATCGCATGGTGAACCGTGAATCACGCCGAGCTTCAAAGATTTGGGATCTAGTCGTGCACTATGGCCAAACCGATATGCGAAAGGTTCCGGCTCTCCAAGCAGCCGATTTGTTGGCTTGGACCGTCAATCGAACCTGGGAGGAGCCAGCGATCCGATACGACTGGCAAGAACGCCTTTACAACCTGAGCAGGGAGTCTGAAGTATTCGACTACGAGCGGCTCAAAAAGCCGATTCACGAACATATCAGGAAAGTGAAATCTTGGAATCTACCGCGCCGAAGGTCGATGCCGTAACGCGCCTCTGGCTTGTCGCATCATCAGCATTATACGTGTGGTGACGTGATAGTTGCCAAAGAATGTTAATCCGGGCATTGGGGAGGCAGGCTCACGCAACTGCTGCAGTGAGAAGCGTGAGATCATCGACTGCCTTGTAGTCGGCAGCGTTGTGGGTGACGAGCGGAACATTCAATTGGATTGCGGCGGCTGCTATCCAAGCGTCCGCGAACGTGATTTGGCGACCCTTCTTCTCGCAGCCGTTCTTGATGCGCGCCCACGCGCGAGCCGTAACGGCGTCTGGCCGTAGAGTGGTGAAACGTGTAAGAAAACGGCGCATCAGGTCACGACGGGAAGCCCCCCAGTTCTTTGCTTCCATGCCGTACTCGATTTCCGCGATCGTGATCAGCGAAACTGCCAAAGATTTCCCTACCAGGATCGTGTAATACGCCGGAGCCAGAGGTGGTTCTTGAACAGGAAGGATACGACGTCGGTATCCACGACTACGAGCGTTGTGCCGTACATCAAATGGCGATGGGGCGAGAGCCTTGTTGACGCAGGGCCCTGATCAGCGCGACGAACTCCTCGGCGCCTTCGGGATCATACTCGGTGTCCGCTTTGAGGTCGTCGAGAGTCACCGGAGGGCCGAGAACGACGTCGGGTGGGAGAAGTACCTGATTTCGGTTCTTTTCCGTCCCTTCCGTCTGTTGTGGCATCTCGACTATCAGTTTAACGCAAGAGGCGGAAGCCCCTTGCTGGATGTCTGCTTAGAACTCCTTGAAGTCGGACCTGCACCGCCTGTCAGTCGCGATTTAACAACCTTTGAGAATAAGTTCGGTTGGAACAGCTAATGAAGACAACTCTGATACAATGCATGGACATCAGAATGTGCCTGGTCACCGTTGACCGGCTTCCGGCTTCGTAGCTCTGTCGATAATAGAAATGGCTATTCCTGGTTTTGAAACTCTCATGCTCCCTTTGCTCCAAATTGCTGGAGATGGAGAAGAACACTTGATAGCCGATGCCAGAGAAAAGCTGGCATCACAGTTCAAGCTGACAGAGGAGGAGCGCCGCCAACTTCAGCCGTGTGGTTATGCCAAACTATTCGACAACAGGGTCAACTTTGCGCGATTTTTTCTTAAGAATGCCGGCTTGCTTGAGGCAGTGAGTTGGGGCCGCTTCCGAATTTCACAGGCCGGCCTGGACCTCCTAAGGGAGAAGCCGGTTGCGATCGATCAAAACTTTCTACTGCGGTATCCCAAGTTCCAGGAGTTCAAGAAACGACCGGGGGGTCCGGCCGAAGCCCCTGGCTCAAGCGAAAGTGCGACCCTTGACGAGGCATTCGTTTTCCCGCTTGAAAAATTCCTCGAAGAGTTCCTTGTTTCCAACTGGGATAAAACCGCTTTCGGAAAGAGCCTCGCACTGTACACGGAGGACGATGAACCCGCCACACAGTACGATACAGATGTCGGAACGATCGACATCCTCGCTCGCGATCGGAAAACGCGTGATTGGGTCGTAATCGAACTGAAAAAGGGCAAATCTTCAGATGCGGTTGTCGGTCAACTCCTCAGATACATGGGATGGGTGAAGAAGCACAAGGCCGCTGACGGGGAGGACGTCCGGGGAATTATCGTCACAAGTACACCGGATGACAAGATCAAGTACGCAATGCTGGTCGCCCAAGGGATCTCCTTCTACACATACAAAGTCAGTTTCGATCTGGTGGAAGAGAGACCGGCGTAAGTCGAAGGCAACAGTAGCTGCGCCCACGTGCGTTCAATCTCCTGCCTTTACCCAGTCTTCGTTGAACCGCACGTGCTTGATCGATTTGCCCTCCGGCACGAAGTAGCTGTAGGTCACGTGAATCGATCCGTCCTTGGCTTGGAGCACCGACGGGTAGTGATACTGGTTCCGTGACTGGTGCGACGGATCGCCGTCCAAGTGCCGCTTCCATTTCCAGGTCGCGCCTTCGTCGTCCGAGATCGCGGCGGCCAGTGAATAACGGCCGCTCTCGATATCGTTGAAGACCATGATCCAGTCGCCGTTGCCGAGGCGAATGGCTTCCAGGCTGACTCCGGGATTGGGGATGTCGGTGTCGCGCGCGGGCGTCCAGGTGACGCCGTCGTCCTTTGAAAAACTGATGTGCGCCCGCTTGGGCGGCGGGCCGTTGTCGCGCAGATAAGCCACCAGCGTGCCGTCGTTCTTGCGGAGCACCGACGGCTGGATGGAGCCCCAGCCGACGATGGGCTCGCTGGCGGTCCAGTTATAGCCGTGGTCGTCGCTGATGGCCATGATGCCGAACGAAAACCCGTCGGAATACATCGGCAGCAGGATGCGTCCGGAGGGCAGCTCCAGCGGGTGCGTGCGCGTGAACCAGCCCATGCGGGAGAAATACATGTCTTTGGAGTGCTCGATCACGCGCGCGGCGTGCTCGGCTTCGCGACCCGTGCCTTGCGCGGCCTTGCCGAAAACCTCTTGCGTGCGCTCCGCGATGTTTTTGGGAATCAGGACGATGTTGTCCTGGTGCTCCCAGCGCGGCGGGCCGGTGGGCTGCTGGTAGTCGGTCGAGATGCGGTATTTCATCAGCGCGGTTTCCCACTGGTGCGCGATGATCAGCGGCCAGAAAAAGAACAGGCGCTGGCGGGAGTCGATGAACAGGACCGGGTTGGTTTCGGGGAAGCCCGGCGTGTCGGCGAGCGTGAATGGCTCGGTCCACTTGCCGGTGGATTTGTTCCAGCGAGCGGCGCGGATCAGAACATCGTCGGCTTCTCGTTCGCCTGAGCCGTGGAACCAGCACACCAGGAAATCGCCGTTGGGCAGCTCGACGATGGACGATGAATGATTGTGCCAGTGTTCCAGCGGGAAGATCAGTTCGCCGCTATACTGCGGCGCGGCCAGGGCGGACGCCACGATGAAGAGAAAAGCCAGCGCGCAACGCATTCCTGATCAGTATATGAAAAGTCGCTGCTCCGGCTCTTGACGAATTTCTATATTTCCGCTATCATCGAAATAGATGCAGGCAGCACGGGCCAGGAAAAGCGCGGAACAGGTGGCCAAGTACGCCGACCGTTTCTCCGCCATGGGGACCGAGCCGCGGCTGCGGATCATGCAGTTGCTGCTTCAGGCGCACCCGGAAGGCCTGAATGTGGGTGAGATCCAGAGCGAACTGGGCATTCCCAACTCGACGCTGTCGCATCATCTGGAAAAACTCAAGAACGAAGACCTGGTGAACGTTCGCCGCGAGGGCACCTTCCTGCGCTACACCGCCAACACCGAAGCGCTTGAGGAATTGCTCGGCTTCCTGTACCAGGAGTGCTGCACGCGCAACCAGGCGATCCAGCCGGAGGCGATCGTCCAGATCGGCAAGTAGGAGCAGAAATGGAAATCAAAGAAATCGTGAAAGAGAAATACGGGCAGGCGGCCCTGCGTGTCCAGACGGGCGGCAGTTCCTGCTGTGGTGGGCGTGCCGCGGTGGACGCATGCTGCGACCCGATCACTTCGAACTTGTACGGCGCCGGTGAAATCCACGGACTGCCGCAGGAAGCCGTGCAAGCCTCGCTCGGCTGCGGCAACCCGACCGCGCTGGCTCAGCTCAATCCCGGCGAGACGGTGCTCGATCTCGGCTCGGGTGGCGGCATCGATGTGCTGCTGTCGGCCAAGCGCGTCGGGCCGAGCGGGAAGGCCTACGGCCTCGACATGACCGATGAGATGCTGGCCCTGGCGCGGGAGAATCAGCGCAAGGCAGGCATCCAGAACGTCGAGTTTCTCAAGGGCGAAATCGAACAGATTCCGCTGCCGGACAACTCGGTGGACGTGATCATCTCGAACTGCGTGATCAATCTTTCGGCCGATAAGGACCGCGTTCTGGCGGAAGCGTTTCGAGTGCTGAAGCCAGGCGGGCGGGTGGCGGTTTCAGACGTCGTGGTGCGCGGCGAGGTTCCGTCCGAGGTGCGGCGCAACATGGAACTGTGGGTCGGCTGCATCGCCGGAGCGCTCGAAGAGTCGGATTACAGAGGCAAGCTGGCGCGAGCGGGCTTCGGCGACATCACCGTCGAGCCGACGCGCGTGTATAACGTCGAGGACGCCCGTCAGTTTCTGAATGGCCAAGGCGTGGACGTGGACGCCATCGCCACGCTGGTCCAAGACAAATTCATGAGCGCCTTCATCCGGGCCGTCAAGCCGCGGCAGAACTAACCTTGCCCGGCAAGAAACGCGTTCTCATTCTGTGCACCGGCAACTCCGCCCGCAGCCAGATGGCCGAGGGCCTGCTCAGGCATGACGCCGGAGATCGCTTCGAAGTGGAGAGCGCGGGCACCAAGCCAGGCCGGGTGCGCCCCGAAGCAATCGCGGCGATGCGCGAGCTCGGCATCGACATCTCCGGCCATCGGTCGAAACATTTGGACGAATTCGCCGGGCAGAGATTCGACTACGTGCTCACGGTCTGCGACAACGCCAACCAGAGCTGCCCGGTCTTTCCCGGCGCGACCGTGCGGCTGCATCACAGTTTCGACGATCCCGCCGCGCTGGAAGGCTCCGAACAGGAGCGGCTCGCGGTTTTTCGCCGCGTGCGCGACGAGATCCG
This sequence comes from Terriglobia bacterium, assembly GCA_020073265.1. GTDB lineage: Bacteria > Acidobacteriota > Terriglobia > Bryobacterales > Bryobacteraceae > Palsa-89. The sequence continues at coordinate 6,909 of JAIQFN010000025.1, forward strand.
AGCGTATCTCGAAAGCTTTACTTCGCCTCGGCAGGCGTCGATGTAGCCGGCCCTTCACCCAGAATCTCTAACACCGCATCCTCGTCTTTCGCACCGTCGTAGTGGATCTGCTTGCCGAAGTGCGTGACGAAACTGCCGGCAGGCATCGCCACGGTGCTGTCGGGATCGTACTTCGTACCCGTGCCAACCCACCACGTTCCCGAGAGCACCGTGATGAACCGGTCATTGGGATGAAAGTGGGGCCGGCTCATGTGATGCGGGTGCCATTTGACGAACATGATGTACAGGCCGGGTTTGCCAGGGTCGCCGTAGAGAACGGCGCTCTCGGAAACCTGTGGATTTCCGGTCCACTTGATTTGGTTGGGAAGCTTAAAGGCGATGGCGGCCGGGTTCAGCTCGCCTGCCTGCATTGCTCCAAGCCAGGTGAACGCAGTAGTGACCAGCGCTGCCTGCAACAAGCGGCGCACCGGCGATGAAGTAGCCATATTTCCTCCTTACCTTTTCAGGACCGATCTTGCCCACGGTATCAGGTTTTGGCTTGCGGCAAGAATCTTCGAATTCCCGCATCGTAAACCAGCCCGCCGATCAGCCCGCCCAGCAGCGGCCCGACAATCGGCACCCAGAACACCAGCTTGCCATCGCTCAGACCGTTGTTCTTGAAACCCGCCACCACCGTGAACAGGCGCGGTCCGAAATCGCGCGCCGGGTTGATGGCGTAGCCGTGCATCCCACCGAACGACATGCCGATCACCACCACCACCAGTCCCACCATCAGCGGCTGCAGGTTCAAAGGCGGCTGATTCCGCTCGTCGGTGATCGCGAAGATCATCAGGAGCAACAGCGCCGTCCCGATGGTCTGATCCAGCAGCCCCGCCGACATCAGTTCCGGGAACGCGGGAAAGGTGGTGAACACGCCGGCCGTGTGATCCAGCCCCGGATCGGCGGCCATGAACGCCGGATGATAGTTCCAGAACACCACCGCGGCCGCCGCGAAAGCGCCTGCAATCTGGGCGATAGAATAAGGGAGCACCTTGCTCCAGGGGAAACCGCGAAATGCGGCCAGCGTGACGGTCACGGCCGGGTTGAGGTGTGCTCCCGTGATTTTTCCGGCGACGTAGATACCCATGGTCACCCCTAGTCCCCAGGCCAGCGTGATGTTGGTGAAACCACCGTTGACGACTTCACCGGGAACGTGATGACCGAACAACAGCACCATGGCCACGACGCCGTTGCCAAAAAGGACCAGCACCATGGTTCCGAGAAACTCCGCGAGCATTTCAGCAATGAGGTTCATGTGAAGGGTGGATTGTATCACTAACGTCGAGGCCAAGTCGCGCAGCGGGGGCTTGTGGCGGCATCCCGACTTCCTGAAGCTGTGGACCGGGCAAACCATTTCCGAGCTGGGCTCCCGGATCACCCGCGAAGGCTTGCCGCTGACGGCGGTGCTGGTGCTGGGCGCGCAGCCGTCGCAAATGGGCTTCATGACCGCGGTGGGAGCAGCCGCGACGCTGCTGTTCGGCTTGCTCGCAGGCGTGTGGGCCGACCGGATCCGCCGCCGCCCCATCATGATCGCCGCCGACCTGGCGCGCGCCGCCCTGCTGGCCTCGATTCCGATCGCCGCATTCGCGCATCGTCTCTCGATGGCTCAGCTCTACGCGGTGACTGGCCTGGCCGGATTCTGCACCGTGTTCTTCGACGTCGCCTATCAGAGTTACCTGCCATCGCTGGTCGAACGCGAAAATCTGCTCGACGGCAACAGCAAGCTGGCACAAAGCAGCTCCATCGCCGAAATCGCCGGCCCCAGCCTGACCGGCGTGCTGGTGCAGCTGATCACCGCGCCCATCGCGATTCTTTTCGACGCGCTGTCGTTCCTGGTCTCAGCGCTTTCGGTCTGGCTCATCCGGAAGCCGGAACCCAAGTGCGATCCTGCGCCCTCTCAGCATCCCGCGCATGACACCGTCGCGGGATTGCGCTTCATCTTCCGCCATCCGATCCTGCGCCCGCTGGCTTGTTTTTCAGCCACCACCTTTTTCTCGTTCGGGTTCATCGGACCGCTGTATGTGTTGTACGCGATTCGCGAGTTGCACATTCCGCCGGCCGCGCTGGGCGTCGCGATCGCTCTGGGAGGCGTCGGTTCTCTCCTTGGCGCGACTCTGGCGTCCCGAATTGCCCGAGCGCTCGGTCTGGCGAGAACGTTCATTGGAGCGATCCTCGTGATGGTGGTCTTCTACTCTTTGATTCCCCTGGCGCATGGTCCCATGGCCTTGGCGCTTTCGTTCCTGATGGTCCAACAGCTATTCGGCGACTCGGCCATCACCATCTTCAATGTCAACGAACGAACCCTGCGTCAATCCGTCGCGCCCGATCACGTCCTGGGGCGCGTGAACGCCGCGATGCAGTTGTTGACTCTGGGCGTCTATCCGCTGGGCGCGCTGGCCTGCGGCTTCGTGGCGCAGGCGCTCGGCATGCGTCGGACTCTGGGCCTCGCTATGACCGGAATCGCGCTATCCGGCATCTGGCTCATCGCGTCGCCGATACGGAGATTGCGGGACCTGCCTGCCCGCGATGGGATTCCGTCGTCTGCGCTATAGTTTGGCCATGCGCCCTAGGCTACGCTTGTATTCCCGCCTGAGCTTGCTCGCGACGGCTGCGTTGCTTGCTGGCGCGCAAAACTACGCCCCGGCCGACGCCGACGTCAAGCGCATTCACTCCTCGACCCTGCTCATCGACACGCATAACGACATCACCAGCCGCACGGTGGAAGGCTACGACATCGGAAAAGCCAAGAATGACGGCCACACCAATGTGACGTCGCTCAAGGAAGGCGGCGTCGGCGGCCAGTTTTTCGCGGTCTATGTCGCCGCCCAGTACGTCAAGGGCAATCACGCGGCCCAGCGGACGCTGGAGATGATCGACACCGTCCGCCACGACATCATCGACCGCTATCCCAACGATTTCGCGCTGGCCACCACAGCCGATGACATCGAGCGCATTCACCAGCAGGGCAAGATCGCCGCGCTCATGGGCATCGAAGGCGGCCATGCCATCGAGGACAGCCTGCGCCTGCTGCGCGACTACTACGCGCTCGGCATCCGCTACATGACGCTCACGCACTCGAACACCAACAGTTGGGCGGATTCCTCGGGCGACGTCGATAAGCCCGGCGTCGCGCATCATAACGGCCTGACCGATTTCGGCAAGCAGGTGGTGCGTGAAATGAACCGGCTGGGCATGATGATCGACATCTCGCACGTGGCCGACAAGACCTTTTGGGATGCGCTGAACACCAGCGCCGCGCCCATCATCGCGTCGCATTCCTCCTGCCGCGCGCTGTGCGATGTTCCGCGCAACATGACCGACGAAATGATCGCGGCCTTGGGCAAGAAGGGCGGCGTCATCCAGATCAATTTCAATTGCGGGTTTCTGTCCGAAAAGTCCGCCGCGGCCGCCAAGCTGGTGAAGCCCAGCACGCTGCCCGGAGTGCGCGGCGAGGACGCCGACATCGCCGAGTATAAGAAAAAGGTCCCGCCCGCGTCGCTCGCCGACGTGGTGGCGCACATCGACCACGCCGTCAAGGTCGGTGGCATCGACGCGGTCGGAATCGGCAGCGACTTTGACGGCGTCTCCTGCACACCCACAGGCCTCGAAGACGTTTCCAAGTTTCCGAACCTGACCCGCGCGCTGCTGGAGAAAGGCTATTCGGCCGGCGACGTCCGCAAGATCTACAGCGGAAACACGCTGCGCGTGATGCGCGCCGTCGAAGCCGAAGCCAAGAAGGAGCAGTCCTCCGGGCCTAGTCCCCGGTAAACAACGGCTGGCCCGCCAGCGCGGTACGGCAAGCGAACGCGGCCGGCAGCAGCACCACCAGCATCGCAAATACGATTTCACCGACGTACCAAACCGAAAAATCGGTCCCCAGTGCAAACGCGCTGAGGAAGATCGTGATGAAAACCGACATCACCATGCTCAGCAGCCCGCATCGCATGACGGTGAATACCATCACGCCGAAGAACAGCAGATTCACCGGCCAGCCGATGAGCATGGTTACCTGATTGGGCGCCAGGATTCCCGCCAGCGCGATGGTCACCACCCCGCCCGCCAGCCACTCCTTCCGGAGCACGGTGCGCGCCAGGAAAATAAGAAAGAGAATCCCCAGCGCCTTGTAGAGCGCGTCATCGATCAGGAACAGCCCCTCGCCCACCATGCTTCGGCCGCCCAGCAAAGCAGCTTGCCGGATCTCCAGCCGCACCGCCGGAAGACCCAGCCAGGCATAAGACATCGCTCCCACGCCCTGGATCAACGACAGCACCAGTCCCAGGCCGGTCCCGAGCAGCACATCCCGCCCCACCAGCGGATCGCCAAATCCGCCCGCCAGCAGCCGGCTCCACGAAATGATGGTCTGCGGCCACCTGCGCCGCACGAACGGCTCGAAGGATACATAGGTGACTGCCATCGTGACCCCGTTGAATAAGGACCGCATGGCCGCCATAAAGAACAGATCCGACTCCGCGACATGCAACACGTGCGCTCCGCCGATCAGCCAGGCGACCATCCCGACGGATGTCGCGAACAGTCCCAGCCGGATCGCCCCGCGCGTATCGCAGCGGCCGAGCTGCAGGTTGTAACGAGCGAACGGAATCGATCCGAAGATGACGATCAATTGCAGAATGACATAGACCACGTCGCCCACCGGCTTCTCGTTCCCGGCGGCTTGCGCGGCCGTGGGAGGCTGCGACCACGGTCCGTACTGCGCGAAAAATACCGGCTTGCCTTGAAACGCGCCCGCCTCGACATGAATCGGAATCTCGGGCGCTTCCGGATAACTGCCCGTCCAGGCCGCTCGCTCATCCACGTCTACACCCGGAGTCCACCGCGGTTCGTCTGGACGGAAACGCGAAATATCCAGACCGGCCGCCTGAAACAGGACGCTCCAGGGAGGCTCCCGCGCTTCGACCTTCTCCTCACGCAGCGCCGGAGGCACTACTTCCAGAGCCAACAGCCGCCCCTTCGTATCCAGGTACATTTCCTGCATGCCGGGAACGATATTGGGCGGATCATTTTCCTGGACAGTAATGACGTCGTCGATCCGGCGTGGCGCGAGCGGCGCAGGGCTGGTGCGATACCAGAAACGTACCACCGCCGGGCGGCCCTTCGCCAAGCGCGGCCACGGATCCCCGGGCCGGTTACGCAACAAGTAAACCAAAGGCCCGAACCGGTATGCGAACCCATAGGCGCTCGCCACCGCCCGTTCCGGATAGCCGACCTGCACCAGAATATCCTGCGCTTTCGCCGCCAGCACGTCCGGCGAAACTTCGAATGGGATCTTGGCCAGGATGTTGGTCCGTTGATGGATGACCGCGAGCAGCGCCAACCCGGCCAGCACGCCCGCCAGCCAAACCACCGCCACGCGAGGCCTGAGTCCGGCATTCGCGCCCGCGGCCGCCACCATTTCCGGCGACGGTGTTTCACCGGCCGCCAGCGCGGCAGCCAGCGGATCGCCTCCCGGCAACGCGCCCAGCACCGCCAGCGCCGATTGCGGACGCTTGTGCGGATCCGGCTCCAGACACCGCAGAATGGCGTTCTCCACCGCCGGATCGATGTCTCGGACGATGCTGCGCGGCGCCGGTGGCAGGCCCTCCTCCTCCATTCGGATCAGCTCGGCGCGCGTCGCGGCGTTGTACGGCCGCTTGCCCGTGAACATCTCGTACAGCACCACGCCCAGCGCGTAAATGTCGCTCTGCGTCGAGACTTCCTTGCCAGAAAGCTGTTCGGGCGCCATGTAGCCGGGCGTTCCGTTGCGCGCTTCCACGCCCTCAAATTGTCCCATCAGGCCAGCCAGGCCGAAATCTGTGATCAGCACGTGCCCGCGTCCGTCGATCATGATGTTGGCGGGCTTGAGATCGCGATGCAGCACGCCTTTGTCGTGCGCCGCTGCCAGTCCGGCGCACAACTTGCGCGCGATTTCGACCGCCTTGTCCGGCGGCAGCCTTCCGATGCGCCGCAGCAGCGAGTGCAGATCCTCGCCGTCCACGTACTCCATGGAAATGTAGGGATGGCCTTCGGCTTCGCCCAGGTCGTAGACGCGGCACACGTTGGGATGCGCCACCTGGCGCGCGATGCGAACCTCGTTGTGGAAACGCGCCAGCGTTTTCGGATCCTGCGCGGTTTCTTCAGGCAGGAATTTCAACGCCACCGCCTGTCCCAGCCTGAGATCGGTGGCGCGATAGACCTCGCCCATGCCGCCTGATCCCAGCAGGCTCACGATCCGGTAGCGATCTCCCAGCAGCGTGCCAGGCAGGAAGCGCCCGTCGTCGGAAGAATCCGAGCTGCTGGATGGCGGCCGCGCCGGACGCGTGTGAGTGGAAGCCTCGGTTGGAATCAGCGACGCCGGGGATTGGGCCTTCAACTGCGCCCCACAGGCGCCGCAAAAGCGGCTGGTGTCGGGATTCTCCGCCGAACAGCGGCTGCACGTGGCCATGGCAGTTGGATTTACTGTAGCACCGCGTTCACTCAAGCGTGCTAGCGGCCCGTCTCGCCGCGATGAATAAAACTAAATTCCACGTTAAGGCGTGGTTAATGTCTCGCCACGTCCAACAAGATGAGGGGCGACGGAATCGCTCACTCGAGAAAGGAATTGAAATGAAGATTTTGACTAGCACCATCGTGGGGACAGTTCTGTTGATCGGGTCAGCGTTTGCCGCTCAGACCAGCAAGGACACCAAGCCTGCCACCGGCAGCACCGCCACCACGCCGAGCGCTTCGAAGACCGACCAGGGCAAGAAGAAGCACCACCGGCATAAGAAGACCACCGCTTCGAGCACCGCAACGCCGGTCGCACCGAAGAGCGCCGCCCCGGTCGCACCAGCCTCCACAACGAAGAAGTAACTCGCACCCCGCGCGCGCACCCGGGGGACGAGAGGCCCCCGGGATTCCGGCATCGCCTTCTATCAGTTTGCTCCACGGACAGAGATCGGATAGAATTCTGAATAGACGCATGATCCAGATCGAGTCCATTCTAGCTCCGTTTACTTCTCCCGGGATCGTGGCCCAGGCCATTGCCGCGCTCGGTCGCGCCGATGCGATGGGTCTGCTCCCGGCTGACGAGCGCATCCTGACTCTCGACCTGACGTCTTTTCGAAAAGTGGTTCAACACATTCACAAGGCCGGAATCGCCCGAACCATCCGGCTCGCACCTGGAGATCCGCGCTCAATCTCGGGTGCCCGCCTCGAACGCACGCTCGAGCACTTGAACACAGCCCTCGAAGAATCTCCGGTTCCGGAGTTCGAGTGGAGCCGCCTGGCGGATGTACTCGGTTTGGATCTGCTCGCCCGTCTGCTGGACATCTCTGCGTCCAGCGTTCGAAGATACAAAGCTGCCGCCCGGACTACTCCGGACGACGTCGCCGGAAGGCTGCATTTTGTCAGCCTGATCGTGGGCGACCTGAGCGGGTCCTACAACGAAATCGGCATCCGGCAGTGGTTCCATCGAAAGCGTGCCCAGCTCGGCGGCCGCGCGCCCCTCGACATGCTGAGAAGCGGCTGGAAACTCGGCCAGCCGGGAGCACGCCAGGTGCAAGTTCTGGCTCGAGCGTTGACCTCCTCGGCCGCTACATGATCGTCTACCGGCACGCCGACCCGCGCTTTCCGTTCTTGGCGGAAGATACCGGCCAGCCACCCGGCCGCTGGCACGCGACCGGCGAAGGACCTGTTCAATACTTCGCCGATACCCCGGATGGAGCCTGGGCGGAATTCCTGCGCCACGAAGGCATCACGAAAGAGTCGGAATTGGTTAACGTGCGCCGCGCGCTGTGGTGCGTCGAACTGCCCAAGCGCATGTCTCCCCGGAAGCCACGCCTCTCCCCAGCAGCGCTGACCGGAGGACTTGAGACCTATGCAGCTTGTCAGAAAGAGTCGCGACGTCTGCGCTCCCGAGGCGCCCGGGCAATCCAGGCGCCGTCAGCCGCTTTGCTGCCGGGTGCGGCCCATGGCTGGAGAGTTGACGCAGGACTGAAACCGGCTGCCCATCGCGACGGAATCGTCTTCGCCGTGTTTGGTCCTCGACCAGATTTGGTTGGTTGGGCCGCTGCCGTTTCCGGACGCCCTCGCTCGGACCTGCTCTCTCAGGTCCGCCATCTCTGACCCTTTCGCCGCCCTTCGGCTGCGCTGTCGTACTCTAAAACCTAAGACCCATTTATGCCCGAATCTCCCATCACCCCCCGCAGCCAGGATTTCGCCGCCTGGTATCAAGACGTTGTTCTCCAAGGGGACATGGCGGAGCCAGCCGAAGTGGTCAAGGGCTGCATGGTCATCAAGGCCAACGGCTACGCCATCTGGGAACTCATCCAGCGCCAGCTCGACGACCGCTTCAAGGCCACAGGCCACCAGAACGTATATTTCCCGCTGCTGATCCCGCAGAGTTTTCTGCACAAGGAAGCCGAACACGTCGAGGGTTTCTCGCCCGAGCTGGCCGTGGTCACCATCGCCGGAGGCAAGGAACTGGAAGAACCCTACGTCATCCGCCCGACGTCAGAAACCATCATCGGTCATTTCTTCTCCAAGTGGATTCAGAGCTACCGCGATCTTCCCGTGCTGCTGAACCAATGGGCCAACATCATCCGCTGGGAGCTGCGCACGCGCCTGTTCCTGCGCACCACCGAGTTTCTCTGGCAGGAAGGCCACACCGCGCACTCCACGCACGAAGAAGCCATGGCCGAAGTCCTGCGCATGCTGGACGTCTACGCCCAGGTCGCTGAGGACGAGATGGCCATGCCGGTGATCAAAGGCGCCAAGACGCAATCCGAAAAGTTCGCCGGCGCCGTCCGCACCTACGCCATCGAAGCCATGATGCAGAACGGCCTGGCGCTCCAGTCGGGAACCAGTCACGATCTCGGCCAGAACTTCGGGCGCGCGTTCGATGTCAAGTTTCAGAGCAAGGAAGGGCAGCTCGAATACGTCTGGCAGACCAGTTGGGGCGTCAGCACGCGCTTGATCGGCGGGCTGATCATGAGCCACTCCGACGACAAGGGGCTGGTGCTGCCTCCCAGGCTCGCGCCGGTGAAGTCGGTGCTGGTGCCCATCTACCGCAAGGACGACGAGAAGGCGCGCGTGCTGGAAGCGGCCGAGCGCATCGCCCGCGACATCGGCGCAAAAGTGGACGACCGCGAAGGCCAGTCGCCCGGCGCCAAGTTTTTCCACTGGGAACGCCGCGGCGTGCCGATCGTTCTGGAACTCGGCCCGCGCGATCTCGCGTCCAACAACGTCGTCCTCAAACGCCGCGACACCGGAGTCAAGGAAACCGTGCCGCAAGCCGACCTGGCCGCGCGCATCCCCGATACGCTGGATCGCATGCAGAAGGATCTCTACAACGCCGCCAAACAGCGCCTCAAGGACAACACCGTGCTGGCCAATTCGATCGGCGAAGTCGAGGCGATCCTGCGCGACGTCACCGCCGAAAAAGGCGGCGGCAAGTTCGTCATGGCTCACATGAAGGACGATCCGGCCTGCGATGCGCGCATCAAGGAGTTCAAAGCCACCGTGCGATGCATTCCGCTGGTGGACGAGTTCGACGGGGCAGGGAAGTGCATCCTCACCGGAGAGCCGGTGGACCGGCGCGTCGTGATCGCGAAAGCCTACTAACGTGCCAGCGCGTCGGCCAATTGCTTCAGCTTGGATTGGAACCGGCTGGGATCGCTGCCGGGCCGGAACTCCACCACCCCGGCTCGCGCGTCGAAGATCACCGAGCGCGCTGCGCCTTGCGCCTGCTCAACCACTACCGGCCTGGAAAGCTGCTGCATCACCTCGCTCGACAACGCCATCGCGCTCGAAGGCTCCCGGCCCAAAACGGCCGCGAACTGATCCCGGCTCCAGCGGCCGATCACTACGGCGTCCGGAAGAATGCTTTCGAAGCGCGTCGCGAAGCCCTGCAAGCCGGTCTCGATGACATCCGCGGCGTGGCAATTCCTCAGCCCCTCCAGGTTCCGCACCACCACCAGCAGCACCGAGCAAAGCCTGTCTTGCCGGATCAACTCCTCCAACCGCCCGCTGATCTGGTCCCGCTGGCCGGTCTCCTCCCCCGGTTCCGCCGTCTGCGCCCGCTTGGATGCATCGATCTGTTGATGCAGCACCCGGATCTCGTCCTTCAATTGCGCGATCGCCACCTGATTGCGCGAGTGCATCTCCTCGACGCTGGCCGCGATCTTGGCCGTGGAAGCCCGAATGCCTCCGCGAATCTCGCTGATGTCGTCGCTCGCGGACACGCGGTTCAACTGCGCGAGCTCCCGCGTTACGTCGGCTTCCAGGTCCGTTCCGGTCTCCGCGATCGATCCGCTGAATGCCTCCAGAGCCGCGGTGGCCGCCGCGATGTCCCGGCGGAGCTGCTCGATGGAGTCGCGCGCCCAGCGCTGGTAGTCGCGCAGCTCGCCGTCGAACACCCCCTGCACGTCGCGCAGTTGGTCCGCGGTCGCGGCGTCGCGCAGGCTGCGTTTCAGCGCCAGCAATTGCCGGCGGAACTCGTCCAGCCGCGTTTTGTCGAGATCCACGGCATGCTGCCCGGTGGAGTCAATCGCCGCGGAGTAACCAGTCACCGCCGCGCGGCTGAACTCTTCCCAACGTTCCAGTTCGGTGGCGGCTTTTCGGATCGATATCAAAGGAACCTTCCAATCCTCTATCGAGACGCCCGGCGTGAAGTTTAACGTTTTTCCAGAACTGACGGAAAATTCGTCTTCCCGGTGCTAACATCCACCTATGGTTCTGACCAAAGAAGAACTGATTGCTTCGCTGCAGAACGAAGTTCGCATCCTGCTGCATCTGGCGGGCAAGGTCGATAAATCGAAGCTCGACTACCGGCCCACTCCGAAACAGCGCAGCACCCTGGAGCTTCTGCAGTACATGGCCATTATGGGTCCCACCCAGATTGCCGTGATCCAGGGCGGGGTGTTCGATCGAGCCGCTTTGAGCGCCGCCTGGAGCCCCGCCGAAGCCGCGGCCAAGACGCTGACCTTCGATCAGGCTGTGTCCGCCATCCAAAAACAAGCTGACGAATATACGACGCTCCTGAGCCGATGGACCGCAGCCGATTTCCGCCGCGAAGTCGACATGTTCGGCGCCAAACGCACCCGCGGATCGCTGTTGGTGGACCTGGTACTCAGCGGGCACGCCGCCTATCGGACTCAGCTCTTCTGCTACCTGAAATCCTGCGGCCGCGAAGAGTTGAGCACCATGAACCTCTGGGGCGGAGCCGATAGCCCCGGGGCCGCCGCCTGAACACACGTTGACAGGAAGCCTGCGATGCGAGAGCCTCTATGGAGGGAGGATCAGTTGATGCCACGTGGACGTCGAATCAGATGCATGCTTGCGGTGAGCGTGATCGCGGGTGCCATTTGCGGAGGGACGGTGTACGCGCAATCCGACACGCCCACCAATGATGCGCCCAATCCCTACCGCACCATTGAAGGCTGGGCCAAGCTGCCCGACGGGCGACAGTGGGGCTCCACCAGTTCGGTCGACATCGATCGCGACGGCAAGACGGTCTGGGCCGCCGAGCGCTGCGGCGCCAACGGTTGTCTCGACCGCGCCACCGGCGAGATCAAGAAGATGGACACCGTCTTCCACTTCGACGAAAACGGCAAGGTGATCAAGAGCTTCGGCGGCGGAATGCTGATCTTCCCGCACGGCATCTATGTCGACGCGCACGACAACGTCTGGATCACCGACGGCCAGGACAATGCACCGCTGCCGGCCGGTGGCCGAGGCGCTGGCCGAGGTCGTGGCGCGCCGCAAGTCGGCCCCATCGGACCGCGGCCCGGCGCCACCAAGGGCAACCAGGTTTTCGAGTTCAGCAAGGATGGAAAACTCCTCATGACGCTGGGCACGCCGGGTGGCGCTGCCGAGCCTGGCTACTTCTACCAGCCCAACGACGTGATCGTCGCCAAGAACGGCGACATCTTCGTCTCGGAAGGACACGGGGCAGGGAACAACCGCGTGTTCAAATTCAGCAAGGACGGCAAGCTGATCAAGAGCTGGGGCAAGCTCGGCACCGGCCCCGGCGAGTTCGACCAGCCGCACGCGTTGGCCTTCGATTCCAAAGGACGCCTCTACATCGGCGACCGCAATAACAACCGCATCCAGGTATTCGACCAGGACGGCAACTTCATTTCCGAGATGCGCCAGTTCAGCCGCCCCAGCGGAGTCTTCATCGACAAGCACGACATCATCTATGTGGCCGATTCCGAATCCCAGTCCGTGTCCAGGAATCACAACGGCTGGAAGCGCGGCATTCGCATCGGAAGCTTGAAGGACGGCAAGGTAACCGCCTTCATTCCCGACCCGGATGAGAAAGCCACCGGAACCAGCGCCGCCGAAGGCGTGGCCGCCGACTCGAAGGGCAACATCTACGGCGCCGAGGTCGGCCCCAGGGCCCTCAAGAAATACGTCAAGAAATAACGTGGGGCAGCCTTCAGGCTGCAGCCGGCTTTCAGCCGGCCCTAGGTTCGTCGGTCGGAGAACCGGCCGGGGCCAAGATTGGCCGCCACATCAGCTAAAATCGACCTAGCACCCTGGAGGTCGAAATGACGCCTAAGCTCCTGCTCGCCGCAGCCCTGCTTCTCCCCGCGCTGCTCCACGCCGACTCGCGGATGCTCCGCCATCCGTCCTATTCCAAAGGCAAAGTCGCCTTCAGCTATTTCGGCGACATCTGGGTCGCCAACGAGGACGGCTCCGGCGTAACGCGCATCACCGACAACCAGGCGCGCGAAGTCTTCCCGCGCTTCTCGCCTGACGGCTCGCAAATCGCGTTCTCCTCCAACCGGGAAGGGAACTACGACGTCTACGTCATTCCGGCCACCGGCGGCAAGCCGCGCCAACTCACCTTTCACAGCGCCGACGACAACGTGGTGGGATGGTCGCCCGATGGCAAGAAGATCCTGTTCACCTCCGCGCGCGCCCAAGGCGCTTTTCCCAGCGTCACCACGCTATTCGAAATCTCCCCCGACGGCGGCCTGGAGCAGCCCGTCCCCACCGATTGGGGTTTCTCCGGCAGCTATTCGCCCGACGGCTCCAGGCTCGCTTTCATGCGCCATCCCTCGGTCTGGTCGCGCAAACATTATCGCGGCGCCTACGCGGCCGACCTCTGGGTGATGGACGTCTCCGCCCGCACCTACAAGAAACTCGGCGACCCGGACTACAAAGGTAACTACCTCTGGCCCATGTACGGCCGCAACGGCGAAATTTACTTCGTGGCCGACCGCCTCCCCAGCGAAAAGAACATCACCTACGGCGGGCCGGACGTCATGAAGAGCGTCAACAACATCTGGAAGATCTCCGATAAAGGCGGAACGCCCGTCCAGGTGACGCACCACGGCGACGGCAATCTGTTCTTCCCCAGCATCTCCGCCGACGGCCGCACCATCGTCTACGAAGAGAACTTCGGCATCTGGAAGCTGGACACCGCCACCGGCAAGAGCGCCGAAATCCACATCGACATCAAGTCCGATCCCAAGGAGAACGACGTCGAGCTGGTCAGCATCGCCAACCGCGCCGAGTCGTTCGATCTTTCCCCGTCCAACAAGCGCGCCGCCATCGCCGCTCATGGCGAGATCTTCACCATCGCCACCGACCGCGGCGAGCCGCAGCGCGTTTCCGAAACACCCTGGCGCGAGCAGGATCCCAATTGGTCGCCCGACGGCAAATGGATCGCGTTCGTATCGGACCGCACCGGACGCCAGGAAGTCTGGCTCTCGGACGAGCTGGGCAAAACCCAGAAGCAGCTCAGCGACGTGGATTGCGACAAGCTTTCCGTCATCTGGGCGCCCGATTCCAAGTCGCTGCTGTGGTCCGGTTCCGACCACAAGCTGCGCCGCACCGAAATCGATTCCGGCAAAACTGAAGTGCTGGCCTCCAGCAACGCCGGCAACATCGCAACGCCTCGCTTCTCCCCGGATGCCAAGTTCCTGTCTTACTCGAAACCGGACGACCTGCTCCGTTCGCACGTCTGGATCAAGCAGCTCGACAGCGGCGCCGAGCACATGCTCAGCTCCGACGATTTCCAAGTGGCCAGCGGCGCCAAGTGGACTCCCGACGGAAAGAAGCTCCTAGTGCTCGCGGGCCTCGGCATTCCGGGCATCGCTTCCACCGCGCGCGGCACCACGCAACTCTATAGCGTGTCGCTGACGCACCTGGACAAGAACCCTGACGACCGCGACGTGAACACCGAGGCGGAAGCCGAAGCTGCGCTGGCCGCGAATGGCGGTGGCGGACGCGGAGGCCGTGGAGCCGGCGGGCCCAATGCCACACCCAAAGTCGAAGTCAAGATCGAGTGGGACGGCCTCGACCGCCGCATCAAGAGACTCACCAACATGAACGGCTCCATTCTGACCGTCGAACCGGCGCCCGACAGCCGCACCTATGCCTTCATGACCATCGGAGCCGGCGGCGGACCAGGCGCCGGCGGCGGTCCCGGACTCTACACCATGTCCTCCGACGGTACGCACCTCAGTCGCTTGAACAGCCCCACCCCCGAGCCCGGAACCGGCGGAGGACGCGGAGGCGGCGGAGGTGGCGGCTTCTCCGAACCGCAATGGTCGCGCGACAGCCGTGCGCTGTACTTCATGCAAGCCGGCGCGCTCTACTCCATCGCGGTTCCGCCCGCTCCCGACGACGGCCCGGGCGCACCCGCCGCCGGTGGACGTGGTGGGCGCGGTGGCGCGGCTGCTGCGGCCTCCACTGCCTCAGCTTCCACGGGAGCCACTCCGCGCCGCATCGACTTCACCGTGCGCCTCTTGATCGATCGCCCCGCCGAGCGCAAGCAGGTCTTCGACGAAGCCTGGCGCGTCATGAAGAATCGCTTCTACGATCCCAAAATGCACGGCGTGAATTGGGCCGCCGCCAAAGACACCTTCGAATCGCTGCTCCCCAACATCGCCGACACCGAGGAGCTGCACAACCTCATCATGGAAATGATCGGCGAGCTGAACGCCTCCCACACCGGCGTCTCGGGCGGCGGAAGTCTGCCGGGTGAAGCCCCCGCGCGCGAACGAATCCAGACCCGCTACCCGGGCTTCAACATGGAACCCGACGCCTCGGGCTACTACAAGGTCTCTTCCATCCTCCGCAAAGGACCGGCCGATCACGACTACATCAAGCTCGCCCCCGGAAACTTCGTGCTGGCGGTCAACGGCAAGGATCTCAAGAGCGGCGACAACTACTGGCAGCTCTTCAACGTTCTGCCCGGCCGCAAGTTCGATTTCCTGGTGAATTCCAAACCCGCCTCCGACGGCGCCTGGACCGTCACGGTCGAACCCATCAACTCCATCGCGCAGGCCAATCTCGACTACGACCAGTGGGTAGAAAATCGCAAGGAAATGGTGGCCAAGCTCTCCAACGGCGAGATCGGCTATCTCCACATCCGCGCCATGGACGCGCCGTCGCTTCAAAAATTCGAGGATGACCTGATGGACAACCGCGGCAAGAAGGCGCTCATCATCGACGAGCGCTTCAACGGAGGCGGCGGCATCGATCAGGAGCTGCTCGAAATCCTGAACCAGCGCAAGAAGTATCAAACCACCCGCAGCCGCGATTCGCTCGACGTGCCCCGGCCCATCCAGGCCTTCTTCGGCCCGATGGTGGTGATCCAGAACGAGCGCTCGGCCTCCGACGCCGAAATGTTCCCGGACGGCTTCCGCTCGCTCGGCCTCGGCAAGATCGTCGGCGTTCCCACCATGGGCGCGGTGATCGGAACCGGCGCGTTCGGCTTGCTGGACGGTTCCCAGATCCGCACGCCCGGCTCGGCGGTCTTCACCGCGCGCGGCGAAAACATGGAAAATTACGGCGTCCAGCCCGACATCTGGGTCGACAATACGCCCTCCGATTTCCTGGCCGGCCACGACCGACAGGTCGAAAGAGCCGTCGAAGCGCTCCAGGCCGACCTGAAGTAGTCAGCGGCTCAGTCCGTCCGGTCGGCCGACAGCGGATCAATCACCCGCTTGGCCAGCGACACAAATTCCGCCAGCGGGCAGTCGAACGTGGCGTTACGAACGCTGCAGCCGGGGATGAACACCGGAGCGCTGGCCGGCGGCGCATCCAGCGTCAGCGCCGTTTGATTGCGCAACTGGTCCAAGGTCTGCGCGACATAAGAGGCCCGCACAATGTATTCGCCCGTGCTCTGCGATTGGCGCAGCTCGAACACCATGGCGCCGCTCGGAGCAGCGACGTCGGCTTCGTAACCCGGCAGAAGCCAGTCGAGATGGAACAGGCCGGCGAGCCCGGCGAGATTGGTGTTCGACGCGATCAACGCGATTACCTTACTCGACGGAGTTCCCAGCGCGCCGGTCATCGCTTTCCCGGTGGCTGCCTGAACCAGGGAGCGCACAATGTGCGAGGCCAGATTGGAACTCTGCACCCCGGCCAGATAGGGCGTGCGATATTCCAGGTCGAGGAGCAGGTTGTACAAGCGGAAGGTCTGGTTGACGCTGGCCGCGTTCAACTGCCCCCAACCGACATCCGCGGCCGGCAGTCCATCCGCGTACTCCATGACGAAAGGATCGATGGCGGCAATAACATCGGTCAGCCCTCCAATTTTGACCGGCAAAGTGGGATCCCCGATTCCAACCGTGATGGGACTCGCGGTGGCGTCGATCTTACCTGCCGGGGCCGCGGGGACCGGAGTTACGTTGACCGGATAGTCGAAAAGAATCGACCGCGTGAGCGCGAGCTCGGGGGCGTAGGCGGAGGCCAACGCCTGCGGATTATCGCCCAGACGTCCCATCACAGCCGCCACCGCCATCTGCTGATCGAGCACCGCGACGCCCGCGCCTACGGGATTGAACAGTGCATCGATGGCCGGTGGAGCCTGAAAATTGACGTTCACAGTGGCCGCCGGAAGAAAGCCGGCCCAGAAGGCTCTCGCGGTGTCAGTGATCAGCGGAGTCCCGTTGGCCCGGAAGTATACGAAGGCGGCGTCGGCCGAGTCGTTGCCGGTTAGCATTCCCTCCTTCGTGAGCCAGAGACGGAAGTATCCGCCCAGGAGTGTCTCATCCGTGCCGCCGTTGGGCGTCAGGACGCTAACACCCAAAGGAGGGCCCGAGGGAACGTTGGGGAATACCGGGAAGGGCAGCGCGGAGAAGGCGTCCAGGGCGGCGTTAGGCAATACGGGAGTTCGCACACCATGACGGCCGAAGATAATCACCTGCTTGAGTCCGGTATCATCGGCGGACTGCGCCGCGAGAAAGGGCCCGCACAAAAGAGCAAGAGTGGCGAGCCGAAGAGAATGAGTCTTCATGATTATTCTTCTGGGATGAGCGAACCTAGTCCGTCCGGTCGGCCGACAGCGGGTCAATCGCCCGCTTGGCCACGGACACGAATTCCCCGAGCGGGCAGTCGAAGGTAGCATTGCGAACGCTGCAACCGGGGATGAATACCGGAGCGCTGGCCGGCGGCGCATCCAGTGTCAGCGCCGTTTGATTCCGCAACTGATCCAACGTCTGCGCGACGTAGAAGGCCCTGACGATGTACTCCCCAGTGCTCTGCGATTGGCGGAGTTCGAACACTATGGCCCCGCCCGGAGCACAGAAGTTCGGCTGGTATCCAGGCAGAAGCCAGTTCAGTTGGAACAGCGCGGCGAGCCCGCTCTGATTGACGTCGGAAGCCACCAACACGATGAGCTTCGTCGACGGATTTCCCAGCGCGCCCTTCAGCGCATCGCCCGTGGCCGCCTGAACCATGGAACGCACCACGTGCGAGGTCACATTGGAACCCTGCACGCCTGCCAAATAGGGTGTGCGGTACCCCAGATCGATGGACAGATTGTACAAGCGCTCGGTCTGGGTGATGCCGCCGGCCGTCAACTGGCCCCAACCGACGTCGGAAGCAGGCATGCCATCCGCGTACTCCATGATGAATGGATCGATGGCAGCGCCGACCGCCGACAGGCCTCCCAGGGTGACCGGCGAACCTAACGATCCAGCCGTAACGTCGATGGGAATCGTGGTGACGTCTACTCTATCTGCCGGGGCCGCGGGCTGCGGAGTCTGGCCGGCGGGATAGCCGAACAATACCGAGCGCGCCAGTGCGTACTCGGAAGCATAGGCGGAAGCCAACGACTGCGCATTGCCGCCCAGACGTCCTTTCACGGCCGCGATGGCCTTCTGCTGATCGAGCCGCGCCACGCCCGCATCCACTGGATCGAACAGCGGGTCGCTGGTCTGTGGCGGGTAGGAAATGATGTCTATGCCGACCGTCGGCAGCAGTCCGCTGGCCAAGGCCCGCGCGGTAGCAATCGTACGCTCGATCACGTTGGCCCGGAAATAAACGAAGTTGGCGTCCGACGCGTCGTTGCCGGTCAGCAGCCCTTCCTTGGTGAGCCACAGACGATAGTAGCCGCCCATGATGGTCGCAAGCGCGGTGCCGTTGCTGGTCAGAAGGCCGGGCGCGCCGCCGCCGAAGTTCGGAAATGGTTTCGCGGAGAACGTATTTAGTAGACTGTTGTCCGCAACCGGAGATCGCACACTGTGCCGGCTGAAAATGATCACCTGCTTGAGTTGCGTGTCATCGACGGACTGAGCTGTGAGAAAGCCGACACAGAGGAGCGCTGAAGCAGCCAGGCGGAGGGAGTATGTCGTCATGCGTCACGTTACGTGCGCCGCACCCTGGATTTTTCTCTCGCGAATTTCGATGACCGGCGAACGGCCGGCAGCGGGCGCCGAGACGTCGGCCCTATTGCGGCGCCGTCTGGCCCTGCAGCAGATCGTGCACGCTGTTGAACAACTGAGGATCCTGGACGGCAAAGAACAGTCCGCCCCGGCCGTTTTGACTGCTGTCGCAAAGTGGCCCCGAGAGCGTGCCCTGCTGGTTCATGTCGCCGAAAATTACGTAAGGGAGTTTGCAAAATCCGAAGGGGCAGTTCCTTCGAACGCCGCACTCCGGAGAAAACTCTGACTGATCGCAGTGCGGCCCCGGCAGCATGCCCTGCTGGTTCACGCCGCCAAAAATGACGTAAGGGTGCCACCCGCTCGACACGCCGATCTTGGCGTGATTACCCTCCGGCTCAGCGACGCCTTCAAACCCCAGCGTCTTGCCCTGCCAGGTTCCCGACGTCGCGATTTCCACCGCGCCCGGTTTGCCGAGCGACGCGTCCCAACATGCTACCGGCGTAGTCGCGCTGGTGGTCGGAATCTCGGGAGCCGCCCACCACGACGCAACGCGCAGCGGCTCGCCGCCCAGCAGCGCCGACACCATTTGCCACGGCGGTACATTCAGATCAGACGGCTTCGAGATGAGCTGCACGCCGCTGGACAGCGTGGCCAGCGTCGCGGTCTTGCTGCTGGATATTTTCCCCAGGCCACGCACCAGTTCCTGAATGTCGGCTGGTCCTCCGTTGTTCACAATCTGAAGTTTGGCCGGGTCGGTGACGACACTCGCATTCGCCAGCGCCTTCAGCACCGCGACAACGTCAGCCTTGTTGAGCTTCAGCGCGAAGAAATGCTGGCTCACTAAAACGTTATCGTCCGCCACGCACCCCAGCGTGTTTCCGTCGGTCTTGCGAGGTTCGCTCGCGCTCCCGGAAGCCGGCCAGGATGGCGTCGAGACCTGCAGCACCATTCCATCCCCGTCGCCGTTCCATGCCAGCATCCCCTTGGAATGCCCCGCCGGCGCGAACTGGGTCTCGATTGGATCGCCATAAAACTGATCGTTCCAGAGCACGTAAAAGAACTTGCCGTTGTACACCTGGTCGAAAGTAGCGCCCACCGGGTCCGTGGCCGTCTCGCCCACGCACCCGCCGCCCTGCCGAAGAGTGCCGTCGGCGCTGCTGGCAAACGCGAACTGCTGGCCGAAGCTCTTATAAGGTTGAACCGTGCCGCCAAAAGCGCAGGTCCTGGGAGATCCCCCGCATTCCGGAAACGACTCCGCATTGAATTTGAATACAAACCACCAGTCCACCGGCTGGCCGGTCTTCAAAAGCGGGACCGGCGCCCCCAGCAGCGTGATGCCCCACAGCATCATCAGGAACAGCGAACCGAATCTAATCTTCATGTTTCATAGTGCGAGTGCCACGCGCCGTCTCTTCTTCTCATAGTGGGGCAGCCTTTCAGGCTGCAGCCGGCCCGCTGACTTGTAAAATAGAACATGCTTCCACTTCGGTTTGTGCTTGCCTTCGTGGCCGCACTCGCCCCCGTCGCCGCTGCGGATTCACTTTATCAACACCCGCCCAAGGACGTTCAAGACGCGCTGAACGCTCCACCCACTCCCATCGCTTCGGTGAGCCCGCGGCATGACTATGTCCTGTTCCTGCAGGGTGTCCGTTATCCTCCGCTGGCCGAAGTCGCGCAGCCCATGCTGCGCCTGGCCGGAATTCGCATCGACGTCAACACCAACGGCATGCACCTGGCGCCCTACTACGTCTCGGCCGCTTTGAAACGCCTGTCGGACGGCGCGGACGTCCGCCTGTCCCTGCCCAAGGAGCTAAAGATGGGCGCGCCCGCGTGGAGTCCCGATGGAAAGCGCTTCGCCTTTTCCAACGCCACCGCGCACGGACTCGAACTGTGGATCGCCACCACCGCCACTGGCTCCGCGCGCAAAATTCCCGGCGTGAATCTGAACGGAGTACGAGTCGGTGGCTTCGCTGGCCCCGCTGCCGCCACATCCCCCGGCCCCATCGAATGGCTGGGCGACGGCCGCACGTTGATCGTCAACCTGATTCCCGCGGGCCGCGGCGCAGCCCCGGTCGAAGGCTCAGTTCCAGAAGGTCCGCGCGTCGAAGAAAGCCTGGGCCACGCCGGCCCCGCGCCCACCTTCGAAGACCTGCTCGCCAATTCGCACGACGAAGACCTCTTTGATTACTACGCCACCGCTCAGCTCGCCTGGCTCGATTCGGAAACCGGCAAGACAACCCCGCTCGCGAAGCCCGCCATCTACACCCTGGTCCGGCCCTCGCCCGATTCGAAGCACCTCCTCGCGGTGCACTTGCACCGGCCCTATTCATACCAGTTGCCTGGCACGTCGTTCCCGCAGGAAGTCGAAGCATGGGATCGCAGCGGAAAGGTCGAGCGCACCATCGCAAGCCTGCCGCTAGCTGACCGCGTGCCGATCGGAGGCGTGCGGACCGGCCCGCGATCGTATCAGTGGCTCCCGGACACACCCGCCACGCTCGCCTGGACCGAAGCATTGGACGGTGGCGATCCTCGCAAGAAAGCCGAATTTCGCGACCGTATTCTCGCGCTCGCCGCCCCGTTTCAGGGCGATCCCGCGGAATTGTTCCGCACCCAACAGCGCTTCCGCAGCCTGCAAGCGTTGGCGGGCGGCAAGGCCCTGGTGGAAGACTTCGATCGCAACAGCCGCGTGATCCGCACGCTGGAAATCGACCTGGATCATCCCGGCACGCTGCCTCGCACGCTCTTCAGCCGCAATGAGCGCGACGCCTATCACGATCCCGGCCGCGTCGTGCTCAAGACCGACGCCAGCGGCCGGCGCGTCGCGGTCCAGCAGGGCGACGAGATTCTAATGACCGGCAATGGCGCCTCGCCCGAAGGCGAACATCCCTTCGTCGATCGCTTCAATCTCGCGACCGGCAAGTCGCAACGCCTGTTTCAGGCCGCGGGTTCCGGCTTCGAAGAGATCGTCGAGGTGTTGAACGACTCCGGCACCAGCCTGCTGACCCGCAGGGAAAGCCCCACCGATCCGCCGAACTACTTCCTCCGCACCAACGCCGAGGCCAAGGCTCTGACCAGCTATCCCGACCCGATGCCGCAAGCCGCCGGCGTCAAGAAGGAGCTGGTGAAGTACAAACGCGCCGACGGCGTGCCGCTGTCGTTCACCCTGATTCTGCCGGCGAACTACAAGCCCGGCCAGAAGCTGCCCGCGCTTCTGTGGGCCTACCCTTATGAATTCAGCGACGCCGACACCGCCGGCCAGGTGACCGGCCACGAGGCGCAGTCCTTCCCGCAGCTCAACTATCACCAGCTCGGCGTGCTTCACGGCTACGCGCTGATCGACAACGCGGCCATGCCCATCATTGGCGATCCCGAGACGGTGAACAACACCTACGTCGAGCAGCTTCTCATGGATGCTCGCGCGGCCGTCGACAAAGCCGCCGAAATGGGCGTGGTCGACCGCGAGCGCGTCGGAGTGTTCGGCCACAGCTACGGCGCGTTCATGACCGCCAACCTGGTGGCGCATTCCGATCTGTTCCGCGCGGCCGTAGCCGAAAGCGGCGCCTACAACCGCACGCTCACTCCGTTCGGTTTTCAGTCCGAGCGCCGCACCTTCTGGGAGGCGCCCGACGTCTACACCAAAATGTCCCCGTTCTGGTCGGCGCAGAAGATCAAGACGCCCCTGCTGCTGATCCACGGCGAGGCCGACGACAACACCGGCACGTTCCCCATCCAGTCCGAGCGCATGTACGCTGCCGTCCGCGGCAACGGAGGAACGGTGCGCCTGGTAATGCTCCCGGCCGAGGCCCACGGCTACCGCGGCCTGGAAAGCATGGAGCACGTGCTCTTCGAAGAGCTCTCCTGGTTCGACAAGTACCTGAGGTAGTCGGCGCATATTGGCCCGTTGCGTGCCTGCGTATTTGGGTATGCGCCTCGGCCTGTTGGCTTCGTTTTGCAGTTTTTCGCTTTCCGCGCTCCTCGCGCAATTTCCCGGCGGACGAAACAGCGGTCCCGGCTCCGACCTGCTTCGCCCCGCCATCCAACTCGACCTCGAAGGGAAGGGAACTGAAGCCCGCCAGCTCCTCCAGAAAACCATCGACTCGTCCACGACTCCCGCCGCACGCGCCAATGCGCAGCGCACCCTGGCGATGTCGTGGGCTTTCGACGGAAACTGCGCTAAAACAATCGAGTACGAGCAAAAGGTCATCGAATACTGGACTACCCGGGAAGCTGACGAGCCGCACAACGCCTTCTATCAGGAGGGCGAAATGGCCGACGAAGCCGCTCGCGTCTGCATCGACTACGGCGATCTGGACGCCGCCGCCAACTGGTACGCCAAGGGCCACGCCTATGGTCTGAAGGAACCCGACATCCCGGCCGACCGCATGGCGCTCTGGGAGTACCGCTGGCAACACGCCCAGGCCCGCATCGCCGCCCGCCGCGGCAGTAAAGCGGAAGCGGAAAAACACATTGCCGCCGCCAGAGCCGCCTTGGAGACCATGACCGGCCTTCGTCGCCAGCAGGAGGGCTTCTTCCCCTACCTCACCGGCTACGTCGCGTTCTATTTGGGCGACTATCAGAAGGCGCTCAACGACCTCCAGCAGGCCGACCAAGGCGACCCCTTCATCCAGTGCCTGCTGGGCCAGACATACGAAAAACTCGGTGACCGGGAAAAAGCGCTGGAGTGCTACCGCAAGGCTTCGGTTACCAGGGCGCACAATCCGCCCGCCGCCTTCGCCCGGCCCTTTGCGCGCAGGAAGCAGGCAGACCCGGGCAACACCAAGTTTTATCAAACAAATCCAGGTCGCCTGACGTAGTGACTAAGGGGGAGTCGCCATGGACAGTTTTCTTCAGGACCTGAAGTACGGCTTTCGCCAGCTTCGCAAGAGCCCGGCCTTCACGCTGGCCGCGGGCATCACGCTCGCGCTCGGAATCGGCGCCAATGCGACCATCTTCACCTGGCTGAGCGCCGTCGTCCTGAACCCGGTGCCCGGCGTCGACAGCAGCAACCTGATTTTCATCCGCTGGCATACCCCGCAAGGCGGCCGGCGCAGCCTCTCCTGGCTCGATTTCCTGGATCTTCAAAAGCGTAACCACACTCTCAAGAATCTCGCCGTGGGCGCCATCAACCCGCTCAGCCTCGGCGAAGGCAGCCAGCCCGAGCGCGTCTGGAGCATGCTGGTGTCGGCCAACTACTTCGACACGCTGGGCGTCAAACCGGCCCTGGGCCGCACCTTCTCGCCGGAAGAGGATCGGGATCCCGGCGGTCACCCCGTCGTCGTGCTCAGCCACCATATCTGGCAGACCAAGTTCGGCGGCGACCCCCACATTCTGGGACGCCAGATCCTTCTCAACAAGCGCAGCTTCACCGTCATCGGCGTCACCCCCGAGCCATTCATCGGATCCACGCTCGGCTTGCGCTTCGACCTCTGGCTGCCGGTGTCGATGGTGGGAGCCATCTCGGGCGACCAGAGCATCCTCGACAAACGAGGAGTGAGCTGGCTCGACAGTCAGGCGCGAGCCAATCCGGGAGTGGATAAGCGCGCCATCGAAGCCGATCTGACTGCGATTTCCTCCCAGATGGCCCGCGAGTTCTCACAATCCGACCGCTATAACCGCGCCGAAGTGGTTCCCATCTGGCGCGAAGGCGGCGGATCGGTGCTGGCGCCGGTCATGATGCTGCTGATGGGCGTGGTGTCCGTGGTCCTGTTGATCGCGTGCGCCAATGTCGCCAACCTGTTGCTCGCGCGCGCGGCCGGCCGCCAACGCGAGATTGCCATCCGCCTGGCTTTGGGCGTGCGGCGCGTTCGCCTCATGCGGCAGTTGTTGCTCGAGAATTCATTGCTCGCTCTCGGAGGGCTGGCCGCCGCGCTGGTCGCTTTGCCCTCCACCATGGGAGCCATCATGGGATTCGCCCCGCCCAGCGATCTGCCGGTTACTCTTACCATCCGCGCGGACGCACGCGTCTACCTTTTCACCATCGGCATCACGGCCGCCGCGACGCTGCTGTTCGGATTGCTCCCGGCACTGCGCGCCTCCCGCACCGACGTGGTCAGCGTGCTCAAGGAAGAATCCGGAGCCTCGGCCAGCCGCGGCAAAGCTTGGCTGCGAAATTCTCTGGTGATCGCGCAGGTGGCCTTGTCCTTGGTTCTGCTGGTCAGCGCGGGCCTGTTCCTCAAGGCGCTCAGCCATGCGACTTCCGCGAATCCGGGCTTCGAGCCGCGCAACGTGCTGGTGGCGGGAATCGATCTCCAGCCCAACGGCTACGACGAAGCACGTGGCAGCATCGCCGTCCGCCAGATCACCGATAAACTGTCCGCGCTCCCCGGCGTTACCTCGGTGAGCACCATTCGCGTCGTGCCGCTCGGACTCGGCGGTTCCAGCAGCAGCCGCTTCGCAGTGGACGGTTACGTGCCCGCGAAGGACGAGGAGCTGATCGCCTACGTAAATTTCATCGGACCGGATTACTTTCGCACCATGAAGACGCCGCTGGTTGCCGGCCGCGAATTCACATCCTTCGACGCGCCCGCGACGCCGCACGTAGTGGTGGTCAACGAGACCTTCGCCCGCCGCTACTTCGCACACGGCGACCCGGTCGGCCGGCGCGTCAGAATCTATGGCGAAGAGCGGGTAGTAGCGGGAGTGGCGCGCGACTCCAAGGCTTTTCAACTCGACGAGAAACCCCAGCCGTTCGTCTATCTCCCCGCGTCGCAAGTGTTCGCATCCGAAACGAATTTTCTGGTGCGCACCTCCTCGGACCCGCTGGCCTACGCGCGTCCGGTGGAAGACGCGGTCCACTCCGTCGATCCCGCGATGCCCGTTTATGGCGTGCGCCCGCTCGAAGCAGCTATCAGCGCTTCCTACTTCGGGCAGCGCATGGGCGGCTCGTTCCTCGGCTTGTTCGGCGCGATCGCCCTCGCGCTCGCGGCCATCGGGCTGTACGGCGTGCTGGCCTACACCGTTACGCAGCGCTCGCGCGAGGTCGGAATTCGTATCGCTTTGGGCGCCAGCCGCGCCGACATTTTGCGCCTGGTGCTCGGCCAGGGTTTGCGGCTTCTCGGGTTCGGCCTCGCCATCGGACTCGCGCTCGCTTTCGCGGTCACGCGCCTGATGCGGTCGATGCTGCTGGATGTTTCGGCCACCGACCTGCCCACCATCCTGGCCGTCTCCGCGCTGCTCACCGCCGTCGCCCTGCTGGCCAGCTTCATTCCAGCGCAGCGCGCCACCACCATCGACCCGATCCTGGCCATTCGCCACGAGTAGCCACTCGCGCTAGACTGGTCGCATGCTCCGCTCGAAACCGAAACTACCCGTATTGCTTGCCGCCGCGCTCTGTTGCGCCGGCGCATTCGCGCAGCCGCTGCCGGTGGCCGCCCACCCCGAGGATGTTGGATTCTCCTCCAAGCGCCTGGAAACAACTCGGGGGGCTTACAAGGCCGACGTCGACTCGAAGCGCCTGCCCGGCGCCGTGCTGCTGATCGCTCGCAACGGCAAGATCGCCTTCTACGACTCGGTCGGATATCAAGACCGCGCCGCGCAAACGCCCATGAAGAAGGACTCCATCTTCCGCGTCGCGTCCATGTCGAAGCCCATCACCACCGTCGCCGCGATGATCCTGGCCGAAGAGAACAAGCTCGATGTTTCCGCGCCGGTCGCGCAGTACCTTCCTGAGTTCCGCAACGTCAAAGTCGGCCCAGAAGGCGCACCACCCAAGCGTCCCATGACGGTTCAGGATTTGATGCGGCACACCTCGGGCCTGACCTACGGCCTGTTCGGAAACTCGCCGGTCGACCAGATGTACCGCAAGGCGAACGTTTTCGCTGCCCCGTCGCTCGCCGAGATGGTGAAAACCATCGCCAGCATGCCGCTGCTCCACCAGCCGGGCGAATTCTGGGAATACAGCGTTTCCACCGACGTGCTCGGCCGCGTGGTGGAAGTGGCCAGCGGAATGGACTTCGATACTTTCGTGCGAGAGCGCGTCACCGGCCCGCTGAAGATGAACGACACCGGCTTCTGGGTGAAGCCAGAGGCAGTTTCGCGCCTCGCCAAACCGGACGGCCAGCCCAACGCGGCGTTCGAAGATGCAACGAAAAAGCCCAATGTGTTTTCCGGCGGCGGCGGCATCCTGTCCACCGCGGGCGACTATGCGCGCTTCTGCCAGATGCTGCTCAATGGCGGGCAGCTCGAAGGCGTGCGCATTCTCGCGCCGAAGACCATCGCGCTGATGACGTCCGATCAGCTTCCTGCCAACGTGGAGCGCCACACGCCGGTCGGCATGGCGCTGGGACCGTTCGGTCCGGTGCCGGAAATGGGCACCAGCTTCGGACTGGGTTTCGCCATTCGCGTCGACGCCGGCCGCAATCCGCTGCCCGGTTCAGTGGGCGACTTCTCCTGGGGCGGCATCACCGGCACGCTGTTCTGGGTTGATCCGCAGACCAAGCTGGTGGCCGTGCTAATGGCTCAGACTACGCAAGCCATGCTTGGCGTGATCTGGGGCCAAACCCGTACCATGGTCTATCAGGCCATGACCAACTGACGGCTGACAGCTATGTTCGCCGCGCTGGCTGTCACTCCGATCGGTATTGTTCACAGCCCGATTCGCGAACCGGTGGACGATGTCTGGGGCGGTGTGAACTCGCGCATCGAACTGGACGCGTCGCGATTCTCGCCGGAATCGCTCGCGGGCCTGGACGAATTTTCCCACGTCGAAGTTGTGTTCGTGTTCGATCGCGTCGAGGAATCGGAGATCCATTTCGGCGCGCGTCATCCCAGGGGACGCACTGACTGGCCCAAGGCCGGCATCTTCGCGCAGCGTGGCAAGAACCGGCCGAACCGCATCGGCGTGACGGTGTGCCGGCTGGTCTCGGTCGAGGGTCTGGCGATCACCGTCGAAGGCCTGGATGCGATCGACGGTACTCCGGTGCTGGACATCAAACCGTACCTGCGCGAATTCGCGCCGCGCGGAATGGTCCGCCAGCCGGAATGGGCGACTGAGCTGATGTCGGATTACTGGAAGAGCGCATGAAGAAGTCCGCCGCGGAGGACCGCCGGCTTGCGCGATTCACTAAAATCTGCCTGGAGCTTCCCGAGGCGTCGCGGAAGATGATGGGCCGTCATGCCGGCTTTTTCGTTCGCAAGAAAACCTTCGCCTATTTCCTCGACGACCATCACGGCGACGGCATCGTCGGCATCAACTGCAAAGTGTTACCGGGCGAGAACACGGCGCTGATCGCCGCCGATCCCAAGAAGTTCTACATGCCGGCCTACATCGGCTCGAAGGGCTGGGTCGGGCTGCGGCTCGACACCGGCGAGGTCGATTGGGAGGAAGTCGCGGAACTAGCGACTCACAGCTACCGGCTGGTCGCGCCCAAGCGGCTCGCGGCGCTGGTCAGAGTTGATAACTCGTAAGCGTTTCGTATCCGCGATCGCCGCAGGGAATCAGGCCGGGGGAATCTTCCGACCACCACACCATCACGCGGCCGGCGAGCGAATCGTCGGTGGCCAGGCGGAACACCGCGCTCGCGACTTCTTCGAGCGACAGCAATCGAGATGGCACGCCGCGCTGCTTGCGCTGGTCCGGCGTAAGCGACTCCCAGTAGGCTCGCACGAATTGGGAACCGATCCAGCCGGGCGCCAGGCAGTTCACGCGGATGTTTTCTTTCTCGCCTAGCCAGGCCAGCATGGTAGTGAGCCGGATGATGGCCGCTTTCGCCATGTCGTAGCCGGGCGCCGGTGTTTTGCGTCCATGCCAGAGGCCGGTGATGGAGGTCATGTTCACCACCGCGCCGCCGCCCGGTTTCGAGTCCGCCGGCCTCGTTGATGTCCGAGACCACGACGGCTGCGCCTTCGCGCGCGAAGCGGGCGGCGATCGCGCGATCCGAACCATCCGCGCCGGCGCCGGTCACGATCACCGCTTTGCCGCGGACGTCCATAAGCACCCGCGAGCATAACACACGCGCCACGCGCTGGAGCGTGAGAATTCGGTGCGACACTGGGAGAAGGGAAGTCATGAAGTTCACCAGAATCCTGCTCTCGACCGGCGTTTTCGCGGCCGCGCTGGCTCAGGCTCCGAAGCCGGCCCCCAAGCGCAAACCGCAGATCCGCGAAGTGAAAGCCACCGGCTGCATCCAGAAATTGCGGAACGGCTGCCTGCTGTTGAAGACGCTGGACGGCCAGACCACCTATTCGTTCCAGGCGTCGCCACAACCGGACGCCGGCAGTGTGGTGACCATCCAAGGCACGCCGCACGATGGCCCCGGTCCGTGCAATCAGGGCCTCGCTCTGGATGTCACGGATTGGCAACCCACCGGAGAACAGTGCGTTGAGTAGAAGCAGCACGCTGCTCGTTTTGGCGATCGCGCTGTGGGCCGGCGCGAGTGCGTATGCCCAGGATGAGCGGCGGGTGCTGGCGAAGAAACCGGTGGACGCGACGAACTCGGTGATGCTGGTGGAGACGCGCCCGGCTCAGATCACGGCAGGCGCGCAAATCGAGATCGGGGTATTCGTCGTCGCGGAAAAGGACGATCAGGTGCGACAGGTGCTGGACCGGTTGCCGCTGGGCGCGACCGCTGGGTATCCGACGCTCGAGCTGATCGGTGCCAATTCCGCCTATCTGCATTTCTATTCCGACTACGGCATGTACCAAGGCAGCATCAAGTACAGCTACGATCTGGCGGGTGGGCAACCAGCGGTGAAGATTCCCTACTCGATGGTGGCGCTCACGGATTCGTGGAAAGTGAACGGGGAGCTGTACTATGCGGCATCGTTCGGGCGCGAGAATCACGCCATCATCGCGATCACGCCGCGCGAGGGCGACGCCAATCCGTCGTACAAGATTCTGGAGGGCGAAGGCCGCAAGCCAGCGCCGAGCGAAGAGGATGCCGTCAGCGTTGTGAACACGACGCCGCCAGGCCAGCCGCATCAGCCTTCCGGAATTTCCATCCGTGAGGGCGGGATCAAGAAATTCTATCCGGTGCCGGTTCCCAGCATGGCGCAGCATCGCGAGGCGGTACCGGAAAAGCAGGCGCCGGGCGAAATCGAAAACGACATCGGGCCGTACGTTCAAGTGGGCGGGAAGATCTGGTTCGCGAATACGTTTTACGACAGCGAGGGGGTCTCGGGCGTGGGGGCCATCGGCGCGTTCGACATCGCGGCGCGCCAGTACGACATGCGGTATCTCGCGGAGATCGCGCCGTGGTCGGGATCGGCGATGCTCGCCGACGGCGACGATCTGTGGGTCGGGTTGATGCGACGTCCGGAGGGCGCGAACTACGGCGCCGGGCTGCTGCGCTATGACACGCGGACAGGCGCGGTGAGCACGGTGGCGATCGCCGACTTAATCCACACCATCGATCGCGTCGGAAACGCTCTGTACTGCGGCACGTCGCACGGCCTTTATGTAGTGCGCGGCGGTAAGGTGACGCAATTTCGATTCGAGCCGGACGAAAGCGGGCGGCTGGTCATGGTCGCGCGGGCGATTCGCTAGCCGATCGCGCGACGATTTCTTCCAGGATGCCAGTGGTCGAGTAGCCGGGCTCGAGCGGCAGAGCCAGGACTTTGCCGCCGGCCGCTTCCACTTCCTCGCGACCGGCGATGAAGTGCGACCAATCGGCGCCTTTCACCAGAACGTCCGGGAGCAGGGCAGCGATCAGCTCGCGCGGCGTGTCTTCATCGAAGAACGTGACTGCATCCACGGCCTGTAGCGCGGCGGCCAGCTCGGCGCGTTCGTTTTGGGAGATGAGCGGGCGCGTGGGACCTTTCAGGCGCTGCACGCTCGCGTCGGTGTTCAGCGCCAGGACCAGGATGTCGCCGAGCGAGCGGGCGCTTTCGAGCAGACGGATGTGGCCGGGATGCAGGACGTCGTAGCAGCCGTTGGTGAAGACCACGATTTTGCCGGCGCGTTTCCAATCGGCGCGCGCGGCCACCAGTTCAGCGCGTGTGTAGATGGGTGCCAAACGCTATCTTACCGTGGCGACCGGCGGGATCCGGGCTTGGCGGCGGCCCATTTCTGGAAGATGTCGATGATTTCGCCGAGCTTTTGGCCATCGCCCTGGCCGCGGAAACGGTTGTGATCGACGCCGCAGACCAGCCAGTCGTTGGGTGAAAGCTCGCGGCGGACGGGCGGCATGGGGTGATCCTCAAGCGGCGTTCCGGCCAGATCGATGGTGACCATCCAGCCGGGGTTATCGAGCGTTTCGATGGTGACGCCGAGGGCATGTTCCCATTCGCCGTCGCATTGGGCGAGGTACCAGGACTGGAGGAATTCGATGGGGGGCATGTTGGAAAGCTAGCACATGCTGCTTCTGATAACATGTATTATGTCAACTACAAGCTATCTGGGCCAACCGATGTCGCGCCAGATGCGTGCCGTCGAGAACAGCGCCAAGTGTCGGACGTTCGTGGTTGCGATGACTCCTTCGTTACTATCCCGGGTGAGATCGACGGCCTGCGGCCAGGATCATGTCGGCGTCGAGTGCGGCGTCATCGGCTGATTGCCGGCCCAGTTTCCGCGCCTTCGCCCAGAACAGGTCTTGCAGGCCTCATTTTCAGGGGAGCTTTTCGGATTCGTGATCATTCCGAGTGGACCGGCGTCCAGCAGAACGATCAGGCTCATGGGAACAGTTTGTAGCCTTCCGGCCGACCTTCGTCCAAGGCGCGCCGCAGGAATTCGAAGGTCTCGCGCTGTTCCGTCTCATTGCCGTGCATCCAATCGTCGAGCAGCTTTGCCAAGTCAACCGGGTTGGGCTTTTTCAAGCCCACAATTCCGCCGGGCTGCGGAATACCCGCTGGCTCGCGGCGATTGTTGGTATCTGGCATCCTTCTTCTCTGATTGTACGACCTCGGTAGGCTCGACAAAAAAGGCCCGAACTCGCTGGGAGGAGCTTGTTCGGGCCCGAGGGAAGAAATTGATGTTTGGATGGCTGCCGTTTTATCGATGGCCACCGCCTCCGAGCCGGTGTGGTGTTAAGTTATCAGCGCCTCGGACGGAGCGTCCCCAACCGCGATTGGGTGGCCTGCCGAAATCCGATGTCTTGACATTGTCGGACAACCGCGCTAATGTGACCTTGGGGAGCGTCCATGCCCGCACGAACCACACGCAGCGAAAAGCTCGATCTTCGGCTGACACCTAACGCCAAACGCGCACTGCAGGCGGCCGCCGCCGCGTCGCACCGATCGGTCAGCGAATTCGTGCTCGAGAGCGCGCTCGCGCGCGCCGATGCGACGCTGGCAGACCGGCGTTCTTTCAGTCTCAACGCCGCGCAATGGAAAGCCTTCCTGGCCGCCCTGGATGCGCCTCCACGACCCCTGCCCCGCCTGAAGCGTCTGCTGAAAGAACCCGGATTCTTCGACGCCGGGCCGAATCAGTGAAGGCCGCCCGCAGCGTCGAGAAACTGCGCCCCGACCACGCGATTGAAGGTTTCGACTGCGGCCGGGAAGAACTCAACCGCTATCTGCTGAGGTTTGCCTGGGCGAACCAGCAGGCGGGAGCCGCGCAGACCTATGTCGGTCTGGTGGGGGATGTCGTGGCCGGCTATTTCACGCTCGCAGTCGGCCAGGTCACCCGCGAGCAATCGCCCGAACGTCTCACCAAGGGACTGGCGCGCCACCCCGTGCCGATTATGTTGCTGGCGCGTCTGGCCGTAGCTCGAAGCTGGCAGGGCCAGGGCGTCGGCAAAGCCCTGTTGCGCGACGCCATGCAGCGCACCGTGCAGGCGGCCGACATTGCTGGCATCCGAGCGTTCGCGGTGCATGCGAAGGATCAGGATGCCAAGCGCTTCTACGAGAA
The DNA here is from genome assembly GCA_020073265.1 of Terriglobia bacterium. GTDB lineage: Bacteria > Acidobacteriota > Terriglobia > Bryobacterales > Bryobacteraceae > Palsa-89. The sequence goes on from JAIQFN010000025.1 coordinate 39,333, forward strand.
ATTCGATTTCATCCCCTCGCCTACCGATCCGATGCATCTCTTCGTCTTGCTCAAGGACGTGCGGCGGATCGTTTCAGGGCGGTGAGGCGGTCATAGGACAGGGTTAACGACGCAAGCGGCGGGTTCGGCAAAAAAAAGGCCCGAACTCGCTGGGAGGAGCTTGTTCGGGCCCGAGGGAAGAAATTGATGTTTGGATGGCCTGCCGTTTAGCGATGGCCTCCGCCGCCTGAATGTCCGCCGCCACCGCCGCCGGAGTGTCCGCCGCCACTACCGCCGGAGCTGCGAGCGCCGCCTCCGCCGTTACCACCGGAGCTACGCGCGCCACCAACGCCGCCGCCTCCACCACTAGGAGCGCCTCCAAAACTTCGCGGCGCAGGACTGCCGCCGCCTCCGTAGGATCGCGGCGCTTCATAGCTGCGGGGCGCCTGCTGCTGGTAGTTGCGAGCCGGGCTGTCGAAACTCGGCGCGTTGGGACGAGGCGCGTTGTAATTGGGCGGCGCATAGTCGCCGCGCGAGCGTTGCTGCACGATGGGCGGGCTGATGTGCACCGCCGACGACCCGCCGCTGGGCGCAGAATTCTCGAAGCGCTGCCATCCGCGGCTGGCTCCGCTGTTGTCGAACGATCGCGCGGCCGGCGCCTGGGATTGAGGCGCGGCGTTCGCGTTACCCGGTTGTCCGAAGCGACCCCAGCCACGATTCCCGGAGGACGCCGGATCGCCGCCGCGGTTGGACTGGTTAACGCCCGCGCCGGTATTCGGCATGGTCCGCGCGAACCCGGACGAGTTCCCCGCCCCGGTGCGTCCCGACTGCGTGAAGTCCGAACGCGACATCTGCTGCATGGCGCGCTGCTGTTGATCGAACGAGAAATGCTCGACGCGCGGCGCCTGGTTGCGAGTGGCGAAGCTCTGGACCCGGCTCTGGGCGAAGTTTCCACTGACGGCGCGATCCGACATCCGCAGGCTGGCGCGATCGGGCGCCACCGGAAGCGCGCCATGCACCAGACCGGCCTGCTGGATCTGGCCACGATCGAGCGAGGTGAACCGGCCCTGGCGTCCGAAGTTAGCGGTATTCACTCCGGTCACGGCGCCGTTGATGCGGGCGTTGCGGAACGAGTTGAAGACGTTCACGTTGTTGACGATGGTGGTGTTGTTGAAACCGCCGTTGCGGAATCCGCCATAGAATCCACGGCCCCACCAGGGATGGAACACCTCGAAGGGCGCCAGCGGAACCCAGCCTACGCCGCCGAATCCGAAGCCGACTCCGCCTCCGAACCCGCCGCCATAACCGAAGAAGCCGACCAGCGCGGGCGACCAGCCATAGTGCCCGTAGATCGATCCCGGATACCAGCACCAGCGTCCCGAGCCCCAGAACCAGCGGCCGTAGTGATACGGAGCCCAGCCCCAGGGATCGTAGCTCACCCAGGTCCAGCCATAATAGTCTTCCCAAACCCAGCGGCCGTCGCGATAGGGAGCCCAGCCGGGCGCCACATTCGGCGCCCAGACGTTGCCGTAGGTGGGATCGTTGGTCCACTGGCCGTATTGATCCAGGTCCTCGGCGCCGTAGACATCGGGGCTGACGTACTTGGAACTCTGCGAACGCTCCAGGTAATGGTCGCGATCTTCGTTCCAGCGATCCCAGCTATCGGGCGGGATGGCCTGCACGATTTGAAACTCGGTGTCGGCGGCTGAGCCGCGGGCGTTCATGGTCTGCCCTGACTCCAGACGCTGGCTGCCATTGGCGCTGTAGATGTCGGCCTGGCCGGATCGCACCGTGATTTCAGAAGTTCCGTCTTCGCGCACGCTGACGCGATAGATGCCCTGCCTCAGAGGATGCAGCGCTACGCTGGGAGTGTCCACTTCGCTCTGGGCCTGGCTGGGCCGCAGGACGCGGAAGGTGGCGGTGCCGACGGCAACCTGGATTTGGAAACTGTTCACGTCCATTCCGCTGAAGCGGACTTCGGAGCTGGGGCCGATGCGGATCGCATTGGCGAAGTCGAGTTCCACTTCGGCGCGCGAGGAGGCGCCGGTAAGAATGCGGTCGTCCGCCATGATGGGCCCGTTGATGGCGGCGGCCACCACGTCTCCGGAATCGCCGCGGCGCACCGATACGTCTCCGTTCAGAACGCTGATGCGGGCCACCGCGCGGCCGGGTTCGGACTGGCCGTCGGGATCCTGGGCCACCAGCAAACCGGTGGCACACAGCGTCGCAATCGCCAGGGATGGAAGAATGCGTTTCATAAGCGGCTCCACTTCCGCCCTCACAATGGCATTCCGGTAACCAACCAGTAACTGGCTTGCTTTCAGCAGCTTGATTCGCCGGCTGGAAATGCCCTGGCTGGCTGAAAACCACCAGAAGTGCTTGGAAACAACCGTATTGTAATCGCCGGGCGAACCGACGTAAACTATAGTTAAGTTGTCCCCGGCAACCACAGTCAATCCCTCGCTTCCCGAGGTGCATTCCAGCGTCAGCACGCTCGCGCCCTCCTTGTGGCGCCGCATGTTTGCCTTCGCCGGTCCGGCCTACCTGGTGAGCGTGGGCTACATGGACCCCGGCAACTGGGCCACGGATCTGGAAGGCGGGGCGCGCTTCGGCTACCAGCTGCTGTGGGTGCTGGTGCTGTCCAACCTGATGGCGATCCTGCTGCAGACGCTGAGCGCGCGGCTGGGAATCGTGACGCAGCGGGACCTGGCGCAAGCCTGCCGCGAGGCGTATCCGCGCGGGGTCGCGTACTCGCTGTGGTTGCTTTGCGAAATCGCCATCGCGGCGTGCGACCTGGCGGAGGTGCTGGGCGCGGCCATCGCGCTGAATCTTCTGTTTCACATTCCGCTGCTGACCGGCGTGCTGCTGACTGCCGCGGACACCTTGTTGCTGCTGTGGTTCACGCGGCTCGGCATTCGCGTGATCGAAAGCTTCGTGCTGTCGCTGATCGCGGTCATCGCGGGCTGTTTCCTGGTGGAGATCTGGTGGGCGGGCTGGCCGGCGTTCGGCGAGCTGGCGCACGGCCTGGTGCCGCACATTAGCACCCAGAATCTTTACCTGGCCATCGGAATCCTGGGAGCCACCGTGATGCCGCACAACCTGTACCTGCATTCGGCGCTGGTGCAGACGCGGCGCATCGGCTCGAGCCTGCAAGCCAAAAGGATGGCGTGCCGTTTCAACCTGGTGGATTCGACCATCGCGCTGAACGGCGCGCTGCTGGTGAACGCCGGCATCCTGATTCTGGCGGTGATGGTGTTCTTCAAGCGCGGCATCGTGGTGACGGAGATCCAGCAGGCCAACCAGTTGCTGTCGCCGCTGCTGGGCACTACGCTGGCGAGCGGGTTGTTCGCTGTGGCGCTGCTGTGCTCCGGGCAATCCTCGACTCTGACCGGCACCATGGCGGGCCAGATCGTGATGGAGGGTTTCCTCAACTTCCGCATGCGGCCCTGGCTGCGGCGGCTGGTGACGCGCACGCTGGCTATCATCCCGGCGGCGCTGACGGTGTACTTCGCGGGAGCGCAGGGCACGTTCCGGCTGCTAATCCTGAGCCAGATCATTCTCAACATGCAGCTTCCGTTCGCGGTGATTCCGCTGATCCAGTTCACCAGCAGCCGGGAGCGCATGGGAGAATTCGCCAATCGCGCCTGGCTGAAGGTGCTGGCCTGGAGCGCGGCGGCTCTGATACTGAGCCTGGATATCTGGCTGGTGGTGCTCACGGTCGGAGACTGGCTCAAGAGCGCGGGCCGATGGCGAGTCTGGCTGGAGCTGGGGCTGCTGCCGGTGCTGATCGGACTCGGGGGCCTGCTGGCCTGGATTGTTTTCCAACCGGCGCTGCCGGGCTGGATCCGCCGGTTCGGGCGCGCGCCGATCGAGCTTCCCGAGCAAGTGGCGGCCGACTTGCCGAGTCCGGCTTACCAGCGCATCCTGGTGCCGCTCGATCACACCAGCAAGGATCGGGACGCCATCGCGCACGCGGCCGCAATGGCCAAGCAGCACCATGCCAAGCTGTACCTGCTGCACGTCGAGGAGGACGTGACCAGCCAGGTGTATGGCGCCATGTCGTCCACCGCGGAAGTGGAGGCGGGCGCGAAATACCTGGAGCAGATCGCGGCGCAGTTGGAGGCGCAGCAGATCGAGGTGGACCGGGTGGTGCGGTACTCGCGCAATCCGAAGAAAGAGATCGTGCGCTACGCCGAGGAGCTGAAACCGGACCTGGTGGTGATGGGCGCGCACGGGCATCAGGGCATCAAGGACATCGTGTTTGGGACGACCATCAATGCGGTGCGGCACAAGTTAAAGATGCCGCTGCTGGTGGTTCGAGGGGGCAGTTAGTCGCGTTTCCCGGGGCTTTGGTCTGCTTGGTAGAGCTGAGCAACGCGCTCCGCTTGAACGAGATGCCTTCTTTCGTGAACGGTTACCAGCAGAAATACACAACCGACCGACATTCTCAGACGGAGAATGGGATGGCGAAGGCGCTTGCGATTCACATCCAAGCCACTGCATCTTGCGGCGAGTGTGCGAAGGCATTCATGGCTCGCGAGGTATGCCGCCAACGTCGTATCGGCATCCAGAAGAGTTGGGGGCGGCCGCAGAACCGCCGGTGCGAACCCTTTCAGAGGGAATTGCGGCTCTACCATCGCCAAGAGCAGCCGCCAGACCAGACCCGGAAAAATTCGATCGCTCTCCAGCTCGGGCCCGGGATCGCTTGGCAGGCCGCGATCAATCGCGGCGGCGAGGAAACGATTGGCCAGTGCCAGATGCTGAACCACCTGCAGGACGCTCCAACTTTTGCCGAGCGGCCGCCAGTTCAGCGCCTGGCTGGTTCGATTCTCAAACGCGGCCCGCACGCGGACTTCGGCCGCGGTTAGATCGGTACAGACAATGGCGAGCGCTGGAGGAATTGTGACCACATCGCATGGACGCGAAATCGCCGCGGAAAGTCGGCGGGGTTCGGATGCGAAACGACGTAAAATGGTCAGGGACGGCCGAACGCCTAGGCAAAGCGTTCGAGGAGATCTCCCATGAAGAAGTTGATGCTGTGGATCATCGCTTTCGCGGCGTGGCCGGGAGGCGCGTTGTTCGCCCAGAGTATAACCGGTACCTGGCAGGGCACATTGCAGGCCGGCCGGGATCTGCGCACGGTCATCAAGATCTCGACATCGGAAAAAGACACCCTGAAGGCGGTCATGTACAGCATCGACCAGGGAGGACAAGGTATACCCGCCAACGCGGTCACTTTGCAGGGGTCATCCGTGAAGATTGCGATCCCTGGGATCGGGGGCACCTATGAGGGCAAGCTGAGCGCGGACGGGAATTCGATCACCGGCACATGGACGCAAGGACCCAGACCGCTGCCGTTAAACCTGACGCGCGCCACCGCCGAGACGGCCTGGACCATTCCGGAGCCTCCCGCGCCGCCGAAGCCGATGGCCGCGAATGCCAATCCGTCGTTTGAAGTGGCCACCATCAAGCCCAGCAAACCGGATGCGGTGGGCAAGGGATTTCTGGTCAGAGGCCGTCAGTTTTCCACCATCAACACGTCGGTGAGCGATCTGATCACCTTCGCCTATGGGCTGCATGCCAGGCAGATCACGGCCGGACCGGCGTGGCTCGAGACGGAGAAGTACGATCTGCTTGGAAAACCCGACGGCGAGGGCCAGCCTAACGAAAAGCAGTGGAAGATGATGGTCCAGAAGCTGCTGGCGGATCGCATCAAGCTCACCTTCCATCGCGACAAGAAAGAGCTCTCCGTGTACGCGCTCGCCGTTGGAAAGACCGGCGCGAAGCTCACGCCCAGCGGAGGCGATCCGAACGGCCTGCCCGGCCTGGGCTTCAGAGGTCTCGGCAGGTTTCTTGCCAGGAACGCGACCATGGCGGACTTCGCCGACGTGATGCAGACCACCGCCCTGGACCGGCCGGTGCTGGATCAGACCGGAATCTCTGGCCGGTACGACTTCACCCTCAACTGGACGCCCGATGAGTTTCAGTTCCCTGGCTTGGCGGGTAAACTCCCGCCGCCGGCCGACAATGCCGACGCGCCGCCGGATCTGTACACCGCGATCCAGCAGCAGTTGGGGTTGAAGCTGGAAACCACCAAAGCGCCGACGGAGGTCCTGGTCATCGACAGCGTGGAGAAGCCTTCCGAGAACTAACTATCGCATCTAGAACCTTGCACTTCAGGGTTATAATTTAAACCAAGACGCGAGAAGGTCGCTTAGCCGGTCCTGTTGACAGAAACATATGGGCCTGTGGGCTGCCCTACTATTGGGCGGCGATTGTGTCGAACGGATACACAGCGGTTCCGTTCGCGATAGAAATGCTCATTATTTTCAACACTATGGATTGGTGAACGATTTGCACATGCGTTAGCTGGAAGGACTATGCGAAGGCTCCTCTTTGTGTTGTTGGGCGCCTGTTTGGCGGCGCTGCAGGGATCTACCCTGCAACAACTGAGCCTCGACGACATGATTCAGAAGTCCACCAGCATAGTCCGGGGCAAAGCCCATCTCACCTCCTCAAGCTTCCGCGGACCCGTCATTTATATGCACTATCAGGTTCAGGTTTCCGAGGTGTATAAGGGCCTGCCCATCAGCCAGTGGGATGTCGCGGTGCTGGGCGGCTTGAGCAACGGGGTGCGCCAGAGCTTCGCGGGAGCGCCCACGCTGACCGAAGGTCAGGATTACGTTCTGTTCCTGTGGACCAGCAAGACCGGCCTGACGCAGGTCATCGGTCTGTCGCAGGGGCTGTTCTCGGTGACGCCCGACGCGGCGGGCCAGTTGATGGTGGTTCGCGCCGCTTCCACCGAGCAGATGCTGAACGCGCAGGGTCAGCCGGTGACGGATTCCAACATTCAGCTGCGGTTGAGCGATCTGCGGTCCCGCATCCAGATGTCGCTCGCCGCGGGCGTGAATCCGGGAGTGAATCCATGAGGCGGCCGTGGATCGCTCGCGTGGCGGCGCTGGTTTTCGGTTCGCTGGCGATGACGGGAACCGGTTCGGCTTATTACTACTATCTGTTTTTCGTCAACGGCACGCAGAGCGCCGGTGCTCCGGCGAAGTTCGACCTGAACTCGCTCGTGAACAAGAAGGTTCCGTTCTACATTTCCGATCAGGGACCGGCGGGGTTGGTGGCGGGCGACTCGTTCCAGGCGGTGGTGAGCGAAATCCGGGCTGCGGCGGAGGTATGGAACGGCGTCGGGACTTCGGATATACGGCTGGCGTACGGCGGGCTGTTTTCGCCGGGCCGAATCGATTCCTCTCCTAGCATCGACGTTTCGTTCTCCGATGATGTCCCTCCGGGTCTGCTGGCAGTGGGCGCTCCGAGCAGTCTGGCGGGCCCCGCCTCGGGACCAAACGGACCGTTCGTTCCGATCACTCGCTCCTTGCTGCTGCTGCCGCGCGACATGAGCCAGGTGCCGGTCTTCGGCGCGATTCCGAGCTACAGCGAAGCTTTCTTCGTGACCCTGGTGCATGAATTCGGTCACACCCTGGGGCTGCAGCACTCGCTGACATCCAGTGTCATGTCGACGCTGACCACCAGCGCTTCGAGCAAGTCGACGCCGCTCGGAGCCGACGACGTCGCCGCGATTTCCCTGCTCTACCCGGCGGGCGACTATCTGTCCACGGTGGGCACGATCAGCGGGCGCGTGACGATGAACGGCGCGGGAGTGGCGCTGGCTTCGGTGGTGGCGATCTCTCCCAGCAATCCCGCCATCAGCACGCTGACCAATCCGGATGGAACCTACCAGATCAACGGCATCCCGCCGGGACAGTATTTCGTCTACGTTCATCCGCTGCCGCCGGCGGCGTATGGCGAAAGCACGCCGGACAATATTTTATACCCGTTTGATTCCAAGGGCGGTCAGATCGGGCCGAGTTACGACCCCAGCAGCCGGACTTTCGCGGCGCAGTTCTACAGCGGGCCGGGCGGCACTCGCCAATGGCAGCAGGCCCAGCCGCTGGGTGTCTTTCAGAACTACAACACGTCCGGGATCGACTTCAACGTCGGCTCGCGCCCCTTCGAAGCGGTGTATTCGGTGCGCACTTATGGATACACGCAGGCCGGGATCTACGTGAGCCCGGCGCCAGTCTCGTTGGGAGCGCAGGCGGCGATTCCACTGGCTGCGACCGGCGCGGGATTGCTGCAAAACAACGCCGTGACGCCGGGACTCAGCATTGGCACGTTGGGCAGCGTGGCGCAGATCGCCGATCTGAGGCCCTATCCGCCTCCGTCGCCTTACATCGCGCTAGACGTGCAGCAGACCGCTTTCGGAGTGGGTCCGGGGCCCAAGCATCTACTCTTTTCGACAGCCAACGATGTGTACGTTCTGCCTTCGGCCTTTACGGTGGTCACCGATCCGCCGCCGTTCATCAGCTCGGTGACGCCGGCGCTGGACGCGAACGGGAGCCGGGCCGTGGTGGTGGCCGGAAGTTCGATCACCGGAAGCACCCGAATCCTGTTCGATGGACTGGCGGGCGTGATTCAGACGGTCCGGGATGACGGGTCGCTCGTGGTGACACCGCCTCAGGCGCCGGGCAGCTACGTGGCACCGGTGGTGGCGCTGAATCCCGATGGGCAGAGTTCACTGTTCCTGCAGTCGACGCCGCCGACCTTCACCTACGACGCGACGGGGGCGCAGGCTTCCGTGGTGGTTTCGCCCAGCGTGCTGGCCCCGGGCGTGGATACTACCGTCACCATCACCGGCGCCGGCACGAACTTCATCGACGGGCTGACGCAGGTTGGATTCGGAACCAGCGACGTGGTGGTGAAGCAAGTGACGGTGCAGAGTCCCACGCAGATGAGCTTCGTGGTGGGCGCGAATTCGCTGGTGCCCACCAGCCGCATCACGATCACGACCGGGCTGCGGATCATTTCACAGGCGCTCGGGTATCAGGTGGTCACGACCGACTCACCGCAAACCAGCCACTAGCGGACTGAGACTTGTCTGCCGTCCTCATGAGTGGAGACGCGGCACGCAAGAGCGCGTGCGCCGTGGTTTAACAACGCGATCGCCGCCAATGGGGCGAAGGGCGAGAAGAGCCACAGAAGTATTCCGATTTTGATCCCGATGCAAGACGAATCCAAGAGGCACCTGCCTTCAATTTCCGCATCGACCGATGCGCGGAAAGTGTGAGGCGCCTCAAGGAGGCTATTTCTTCTTGCTTAGCTTGCGGAAGTATTCCGCGATGGCGTCCGAATAGCCCTGCGGGACTGTTTCGGTGCCGGCGCTGCGAACCTGGTCGGCGTTCTTTTCGTCCAGCTTGCGGCGCAGCTCGAGTTCCAGGCGCTCCAGGCCCGGCAGCACTTCGCGGTTGATGCGGCCCTGCAGTTCGCCATCGTTTTGATAGGCCGGATTCAGGGAATGCATCAACTGCAGGTAGTCGCCGATCATGTCGGGATTGTTGCGGAAGAAGTCGCGCAGCGAGTTCAAGTCGCGAGCGGACTCGCGATTAGCCTGATCCAGCGGGATCCAGCCGTTGTAGGGCGTTACGGGTCCGGGACCGCCGTAGGCGCCGCCCCAGTTGTTGCCGTTCCAGGCGCCGCCCGGTCCACCGGCCTGCTGCCCGCCGTTCGGTTGCTGGCCGCCGCTGTTGGGTTGTCCACCCTGTTGTCCGTTGCCGCCTTGCTGGCCGTTACCGGCTTGCTGTCCGTTTCCGTTTTGCTGGCCGGGTTGCTGACCAGGCTGCTGGCCCTGCTGACCGGGTTGTTGACCTGGCTGACCCGCTCGGCCTTGGCCATTCTGGTTGCCAGGCTGCTGGCCATTCCGGTTGCCGGGCTGCTGGCGGTTTTGCTGCCGGCCAGGCGCCTCGAGCGACTGCTGCAAGCGGCTGCGCGCGCCTTCGAGCTGCGCCAGGGCCTTCTCCAGTTCACCCTTGTCGTCGCCCGGACCTTTTCCAGGCTGCCCGTTCTGCGCCATGGCGGCTTGCGCATCGTGGATGTTCTGGCTTAGTTCGTTCAGCCCGTTGGTGACGGTGGATTCGCGCACCCAGGCCTGCATGCCGTAGCCTTGCCGGATCCACTGGCCGAGCTGGCGCATGTGCATCTCGAGTTCCTGCTGCTGGGCCTGGCCGAGCCCCTCGCGCAGTTTGCTGGACACAGGATTCTGAGCGCCGGCCAAGCTGCGGGCGGTATCGGCCATGTCCTTTTCGATCTGCTTGAGCTGGTCGGCCATCTGGTCCTTTTCGGCGCCCATGCGATCGGCCTGTTGGCGCGTCTGGCCCGGCTGATTGCCGGTGACCATCTGGCGCAGGCGATTCTGGAAATCGGTCTGTTGTCCGGCTAGTTGATTAGCGCGGCGAGCCAGGTCGTCGAGCGCGGCGGAAGCGTTCTGATGCTGCATGCCGCTCAAAATGTCTTTGGATTCCTGGAGGCCTTGCGCGGCGCGCTGCTGGCTGGCGCGGGCCTGCTCGGAATTCTGGTTTTGCGGATTCTCCGCATTGCGCATGTCCTCGGTGGCGCGCTGCAGGCGCTCGATGGCGCGCTGGAGTTGCGGACTGGCGATGGAACCGGTGCTCCCCTGTCCGCTCTGCTGGCCGGGCTGTCCGGAAGAAGAAGACTGCTGCCCGTTGGCCTGCTGCTGGCTGGAGGACTGCTGGCCTTGCTGCGAATCAGACTGCTGCGACTGGCTGCCGCGCTGCAGTTGCTCCATCTGGCGCTTGAGCTCTTCGGCCTCGCGGCGGAGCATCTCCTGTTCCCAGCGCTGGCGGAAGGCCTGCTGCTGATCTTTCTGCTGGGCCAATTCCTGCTGGCGTCGCGCGAGTTCCTGCAGCTTCTGCAGCGCGGCGTCGATTTCCTTGGCGCGGGAGTCGGAAGCCGACTGGCGGCCGGTCTCATACTGGTTCTTTTCGCGGTCCAGTTCCAGATCGGCGAGGTTCTCGAGATCCCGTCCCATGCTGCCGCCGCCACCACCGCCTCCGCCCCGGCTTCCGAACGCCACTTGGATATCGCGGAAGGTGGCTTCGGCGCGCAGGGCGTGCTGCAGGGCTTGCTGCTCGGGCGGAAGGGCATCGGTCCACTTTTGAGTCCGGATCTTCTGCGCGGACTCGGTCATGGCCTTGGCGGCCTCTTCCATGTCGGTGGCGAAGGTCTTGAACTGCGAGTTGGCGTCGGCGAGTTCTCGAGCCTTCATGCGATTGGCGAGCGAGAGCGCCTGCGCCGCGAGCTTGTCTTCCTGCTCGGCGAGAAACTTGGCGTCGTCGGAGGCCTGCGAAGGATTCTTGGCGCCGCTCTTCTGCTGGTTCCAGGTAGCGGCGATGATGTCCTTCTGGCGCTGCGAAATCTGCCCGGTGGGGTCGTCGCCACCCGCACCGCCGCCACCGCCACCGCCCGCTTCCTGCGACTGTGAATAGTTGCGCTCGAACGGTTCGGCCTGGATGAAATACATGTCGGTCTTGGAAGTATTGCGGGCGTCGCGCGCGCTGGCGTAAACACTCACCAGGTCGCCCGGCGCCAGCTTATAGTCTTCCAGCGCGATCAGATATTTTCCGTCGGCGGTTTTCGTTCCTTTTTGGCCGAGCAGCGACACCACTTTCTCCGCGCCGCCGTTCACCGAATAGTGCAGGCTGAGGTCGTTGAGGCCGAAGTCATCGGTAGCGCTCACCGCGACGGTCACTTCTTCGACGGGATTCACCTTGGCGTCGCGCCCTGGCCGATCGATCTTCACCGTCGGGGCGTTGTCCTTGCGCGCCTCGATGAAGAAGTCCTCGGTCATGCGCACGTTTTCGCCCTGCTCGAGCGCCGCGACGTGGTACATGCCGTCCTTGTCGATATTGACGCGGGCGGTGAGCCAATTCCCTTCCCCGCCCTTCAGCTCGATCTGGCGGTCGTCACCGAGCATTAGCACGCCCTTGTTCAATGGGCGGTCGGTCTGGATGGCGACGTCGGCTTGGGTGCCTTCCACCGCGCGCAGATCGCCGCCGGGATCTTCCACCATGTCCTTCATGCCGGTCCAGGCGGGATAGTGATAAGTGACCCTGATCTTCTTGATTCCCGGAAGATCGATCACTCGCAGGTTGTAATGTTTGGAGTTCAGGGCGCCGGCTTCGACATAATATTCAACGTTGTTGGCCAAAGCGCTGAACAGAAATTCATAAGTGGAAGCGCCGGGCGTCGGCAGCATTTCCACGGGCTCCCATTTGGACGCGCCCTGATACTTGGCATACAGGCGAACCTTGGGCGCTTCGAAACCCATCAATTGCGCGGTGACCAGTTGATCGGCCTTGCGCCGGACGGTGCGGTCGCCGGGAGTGACGACGATATCGTAAAAGGCGTGATTGGTTCCGTGCTTGGGCGCGCCGGCCCAGAGCAGCGAAGTTCCGTAGCCCAGGTAGCCCGGGCCTGCCAGGATCAACCACAGCAGCACGGCCACGGCCAGTCCGGCGGAGGTGAAGAATCCAACGATGGGCCCGGCGGGAGCCAACCGGTCCGGCTGGCTGTTCTGGGCCACGCGCAGTGCGTCGGAGGCCAGCAGTTGCGTGAACGGGTCCGTTGCATTCGGACGTTCGGCCAGCGTGAGGAGGCGTTCCTGAAAATCCGGAAAGCTGCGTTCGGCGCGGCGCGCGGCTTTACGGCGGTTGAGTTCGAGCAGCGGGATCACCAGGCCAAAAGCGATGGCGGTGGCGACGGAAAGAAATAGAAGAATGCGGGCCGACAGCAGGCTGGCCGGGGAGAAGGCATAACGGTTGATGATCCAGACCAGAAAGACGGTCACCGCGAGGGCCGAGACCGTGGCCAGGGAAGCGCCTTTAGAAAATGCGAGCAGCCGAAGGCGGCTCTCCAGGCGTCGCAAGTACGCGTTGAGTTGATCGAGGGCGTTCATTTACGCTGCCTCCTTCTCCACCGATAAATATCGGCTGGCGATCACTGATTCGATTATGGCGGTTATTAAGACCAATAGCAAAGCGTAGCGCCACAGGCTCCAGGGACGGGATGGATTGCCGGAGGAATCGCCGGAGGCGGACGCTTCGGTGCTGCTGCCGGTGTTGCGCCACAGGTCCAGCGTCTCCTTGGGCACTGGCGTGAGGTCGGATTCCTGGCGGTCGGCGTGGACCGCCACAAATTCCTGGCGGCCGGCGGTGCGGTGAATCTCGTAATAACCTTCGCGCGTGACCTGAAAGGACACCGCGGTGGTGGCCTCTTTGAGCGACAGAGGATGCTGGCCGTCGGGATCGACCACTTCGACCGCGGCGCCGTGCTCCTTGGCGGAGCGCAGCTCGATGTAGGAATCGACCGCCACGTTGGTGGATTGCTCCTGCTGGCCTCCCAGGTAGCGCGCGGTCTCTTCGACGAACGGAACAAAGGAGGCGTGCAGCGGCAGATCGTTGGTGATCTTGTCGAAGGCGGAGCTGAACACCAGCACGCGGCCCTCGCCCACCTGCTTTTCGAGCACCAGCGGTACCTGATTGGTGAGCCGTGCGATAACGCGCGAGTCGCCGGGTTCGACGCGAACCACCTGGTAAAACTGGACTCCATCCAGCTTGTTGGCGCGGCGCAGCGAAGGATGCTCGCCATCGGCGCTGCCGACGATCTGGAAGCGTTCGCCCTCGTGCGAGGCGTAGCTGGTGCCCTGGATGGTTTCATTCGATACGGGCACGCGGGTTAGCGCGGCCGATGCGGTTCCTAGCGCCACCAGCAGCGAGCCTCCCGAACTGACGTAACTACGCAAGCTGTTTTCCAGACCCGCCGGCATGGAGCCGATGTCGGAAAGCACCACGAAGGCGTACTTGGAGAAAGCCTGGTTGGCGGCCTGCTCAACGGCCAGAGGCTCCAGAACGAAGCCGGCTTCGGGCACCGACTCGAGCGCCGCACGATAATACAGCTCGCCGCGCTGTTCGCCAGCGGCGTGCAGGAACAACACCGGGTGCGGATCGGCGCGCTCGATGGCGAACGGGAAGCGATCGTCTTGGCTGAGCGAGTCGTCCGGTTCGATGCGGATCTCGGCTTTGTGGAAACCGTGCGGCGACTCGAGCGACAGGAACTCGACCGTCGCGCGCCCGTTCGCGGGCACGTCCACCGATTTGCTTTCGAGCACCTTGCCATCCAGGGCGAGCGAGACGGTGCGCTTGGCCTGGTCGGCGCCCACGCTCGAAATGACGGCCTGCACCCGGACTTTCTTGGGGTCGTAGATCTTGGCGGGCGCGGTGACGCTTTCCACCATCCAGTTGGGATCCTTGGGATCGGCCACCGAATGCAGGACCAGATTGGTGTCGGGCGCCAGGCGCAGGTCGGCGAAGGCGGGCGGCAGCGACGACTTTTGCATATCGCTCGCGAAATGCACCTCCAGCGGCATGCGGGCCGACTGGGCGATGGTGCGCAAGGCGCGCGCGAACTCGGCAAACGAGCTGCGCTCATCCGATGGCTGGATGGATTGGATAGCGGCCTTGAGCTGATCGGTATCCTCCACCGCCTGGGTCATGAAATGCACGCGCGATCCGACCGCCAGAACCTGGCCGCGCTCGCCGGGCTTGAGGTTCGAGACCGCGCTCAAGGCCACCTGCTTGGCGCGCCCAAGGTGATTCGCGTAGCGCATGCTGAAGGAGTTGTCGACCGCCAGGATCAGCATCTTGCGCCCGCCGCCCGCGGCCGCGGTGCGGTTGACGAACGGATTGGCGAAAGCCAGCGCCAGCAACAGCAGCAGTGCGATGCGCAGAGAGAGCAGCAGCAGATAGCGCAGGCGGCGATGCTTGATGGAGCTCTGGATGCGCTTTTCGAAGAACATCAGGGAGCTGAACGGATGCGGCGTGCTGCGGTATTGCTGCAGCAAGTGGATCCACAACGGCAAGCCGATTAATGCCGCGCCGGCCAGAAACCAAGGCGCCAGGAAACCCACTAAAGCCTCCCCTTGCGGATCAGAAAATATTCCAGCATGGCGGCATCGAGCGGCCGGTCGGTGGGGAGCAGGAAGTAGTCGACGTTCGCCGCGGCGGCCTTCTTCTTCAGTCCATCGATGTGCGCATCGATCTTGGGCTTGTATTCCTCGCGCGCGTACTCGGGCGAGACTTCCAGCGCGTCTTTGGTTTCCATGTCCACCAGCAGCACGGGTTCCTTCAACTTAGGACGAATCTCCTGCGGATCGAGGACATGGAACAGGATCAGGTCGTTGCCGCGGAAGCGCAGCGGCGCCACGGTGTTGATGACGGTCTCGGGCTGTTCATAGAAGTCCGAAATCACGACTACGATGCCGCGGCGGCGCAGGAACTGCTGAAAATGGATGAACGGCTTGGCGAAATCGGTGCGCGTACCGAGCTGGGCCTGCTCGATGGCGTGCGCCACGCGCATGAACTGGCCCTGGCGCGTGGAGGGCTGGACGTAGTTACGGACATCGTCGTCGAAGACGATCACTCCGGCGGCGTCGCGCTGCTGGTTGGCCATGTAAGCGAGCGACACAGCCAGGTAGCGCCCGTAGTCCAGCTTGGTGATGCGATGCGAGCTGTATCCCATGGACGCGCTCGAGTCCAGCATGAGGGTGAGCTGGCTGTTGGTCTCGCCGCGATAGCGCTTCAGATAGGCGCGCTCGGTGCGGGCGAACACGTTCCAATCGACGTGCCGGAGGTCGTCGCCGGGCGTGTAGGCGCGGTACTCGGCGAACTCCTGGCTGAAGCCGAAGTCGGGGGACTTATGCAGACCGGCGACGAAACCGTCCACTACGGTTTTCGCCACCAGGTCGAGATGGGATAAGCCGGCTAGTAACGCCGGGTCGATAAAGCGGGTTGGAGTATGGGGTAACACTTGGTGTTTCTAGTTCGTCGCTGCCTGGCGTCGACAGGAGTGGCGACGCGGCACGCACGAGTGCGCGCGCCACATCATTTTGGCTCCGGCTTCCAGTCCAGCAGGCGCTTCAGGATGGCGTCGGAATCCAGGCGCTCGGATTCGGCGTGGAAATTGAGCAGAATGCGGTGGCGCAGGATCGGAGTGGCGAGCGCGCGGATGTCCTCGTAGGCGACGTGATAGCGGCTGCGCAACAGGGCGCGCGCCTTGGCCGACAACACCACGAACTGGGCGGCGCGGACGCTGGCGCCGAAGTTCACATATTGCTTCACGAAATCTGGGGCGCTCACGTCATTGGGACGCGTGGCTCGCACCAGCTCGACGGCGTAACGCGCCACCGTATCCGCGATGGGAACCATGCGAATCAGTTGCTGGAAGTTCAGAATCTCTTCGGCGTTGGTGACCGTGTCCACTTGCGCCGAGCGCGTGGTGGTGGTGAGATCCACCACCTTCACCTCGTCGTCGGCCGAGAGGTAGTCCAGCACCGTATTGAACAGGAAGCGATCCAGCTGGGCTTCGGGCAGCGGGTAGGTGCCTTCAAGTTCGATGGGGTTCTGCGTGGCCAGCACGAAGAATGGCGCCTTGATCTGATACATATGACCGCGCACCGTGCAAGAGAGCTCCTGCATGGCTTCGAGCAGCGCCGACTGCGTCTTGGGCGGCGTGCGGTTGATCTCGTCGGCCAGCAGAATATTGGAGAAGATGGGACCGGGCACGAAGGTCCAGGTGCGATGCCCGGTGGCCGTGTCTTCTTCAATGATGTCGGTGCCGGTGATGTCGGAAGGCATCAGGTCGGGCGTGAACTGAATGCGCTTGAACACCAGGCCGAGCGTCTGGGCCAGCGTGCGCACCAGCAGCGTCTTGGCGGTGCCCGGCAAGCCGGTGATCAAGCAGTGGCCGCCCACAAAAAGCGAGATCAGGACCTGTTCGACCACTTCCTCCTGCCCGACGATCACCTTGCGAACTTCGCGGACAATGCTGCGATGAATGTCCTGGAAGCGATCGATCCGTTCCTTCAGTTCCGCCGAATCGGCAATGGCTGTGCTTAGAGTGGACATGATTTTTTATTTGGAGATTTCCAACAGTAGTTTTTGCGCCGGCTTGTAGCCGGGAGCGGCCTCGAGCGAGAGGAACACCTGGTCGCGAGCTTCGTTCATGCGATTCGCCATCCGATAAGCCTCGGCCAGCTTGAAATGCGCGGCTGCCTGGTCGAGCGGCTTCAGCGCGACCACCGCCTGAAATTCCCGGATCGCCCCGGCCACGTTATTCTGAGCGAGCCACAAGTCACCCAAGCGCTGATGCAGTTCCTGGTCTTCCGGATAAATGTAGTTTAGACGATCGAGGGTGGCGGCTGCTTTCTTGGGATCGCCGCCTTCTTCCTGGAGTTTCGCCAGACGCTCGATCAGCAGCGGACTGCGCCCGCCCACCTGGTTCCATTTCTCCAGTTCCTTCCGCGCCGAGGCTTTGTCGCCCTTGGCGAGATAAGCGTCCGACATCACTTCATAGACGCTGCCGGGTTCGACATAGTCGGTATAAAAACCTTCGATGACGCCGCCGATGTGAATCGCCTCATCGTATTTCTTGGCGCGCTCCTCTTCCACCAGGGTCTTGACCTGCTTTCTCCAGTCGTCGAAGTGTTCCACGGTAGTCTTGGTCTGCGCGTCCAGCCAGGCGAAGAACTGTTTGTCGAACTCCTCGGGCTCCAGGCCCAGGTCCTTACGAATGACATCGGGCGTCGATTCGAGCTTGGCGAAGGACTGGATCATTTCCAGCAGCTTGGAGTAGCCCCACTTCTCGGCGATGTAGCTGCAGATCTTGCCGCCCTGGAAGTACGAAACGATCACTTGCGACGGGTAGGTGGGGCGGATGAACCCGCGATCGAGTTGCGCGATGGGCAGCAGCTTCTTGTTCTTGATGGCGTTGATCGCTTCCGGATCCAGGCGATCGCCCCAATCCGGCGCCGCCGCGGTTTCTTCGTACACTGCCAGACCTTCGGTGAACCAGCGCGGGACGCGGCTGCCGGTGGCCTGCAGCACGAAGACATGGCTGAGCTCGTGCCACATGGTGCTGGCCCAGTGGAAACTCCCGGGCGGGCGGCCCGAGGGGCTGTCCATCGCGACCACCGATCCGAACGTCACGCCTAAAGCGCCCAAGCCCGGCATGCCCATGGTGCGGACGGCGAAGTCCTCGTGATCCGGATAGACTTCCACCTGGACCGGCCCCTTCAGCTTCATCTGGTATTTCTTTTCGTACGTCGCGAGGGCGCGCTTCAGCTCGGATTCAAAATAAGGACGCAGCAGCTCAGCTTCCTTGCTGTGCAGCTTGAGGATGGTGTTATCGGTTTCGAAAATCTTATAGTTCTTGTAGCTGTCCAGCAGGCGCAGCGAGTTCACCGTCTCGTTGCTGGTGTACTTGGCGTTGTAGCATTGCTCGAGCTGGGCGCGAGCTTCGCCCTCCTCGCCCAGCCGCATCAGGTTGATGCCCAGTTGCGCGCGCGCCTCCCACAGCTCCGGGTTGAGTTCGAGCGCCTTGCGATAAGCGCGGATTCCTTCCGGATAGCGGCGGTTGATAACGAAAAAGTGGCCGGCGGTGGAGTACGCTTCGCCGTAAACCGGGTTGATCTTGAGGATGCGATCGATCCACGGGGTTGTGGTTTTGTCGTGCAGCCAGTCGATGGTGGCGTGAATCGCCATGCCATCCAGAGCTTCCGGCGAGATGGCGATGGCTTTGTCGGCTTCCTTGGCGGCGCGGTCTTCGTCGTTATCTTCGAGCGCCAGATAGGCCAGCAGCTCGCGCGCTTCGGCGAGCTTCGGATCCAGCTCAGCCGCTTTTTCCGCGAACTCGACGGCCTTGCTGCCGAAATCCTGCGCGGCCACCAGCGCCATGCCCAGATAAGCCTGGGCATCGTTCTTGTCGATGGCTATCGCTTCCTGGAACAGTCCCCCGGCTTCGGTCGGAACGAAACGCTCCAGAAAAAGCCGGCCCCAGCGCACGCGGTATTCGGCGCTCTTGGGATGGTCCTTCACCAGCGCGCGGAACGCATCGTTGGCTTCCTTGTACTGCTCGGTGCCCCACAGGCCCTCGGCGTGCAGGTAGGGATCTGAACTAGCAACCAGGCGCGCATAGCAGGCGCGGGCTTGCGCGAGTTGGCCATGATGACGCTGCGTGCGGCACTGATCCAGCGATTGCGCGTTGACGGCCACGCCGGCGGCCAGCGCCACGGACAGAACTGTCAGGACGGCTCTCATTTGTCCAGCTCCGCTTGCGTTTTGGCAAGTTCGAGCAGCAACTTGCGAAGTTGCTCCTGGTAGTAGTCGGCCGGCATCGCAGCCTTTTCGTATTTCAGCTTGTCGATTTGCTGCTCCAGATCCTCGCGCTTTTCGAGCAGGGCTTTCTTTTCCGGCGTGGTGGCCGCCATCTGAGTCTGACCGAGACGCAACAAGGTGAAGCGCGACGCCAGCAGGCCCTGGCCGTTTTCAGGCGACGGCTTGCGCGCGCCGTCGCCTTGGCCGGTATCTTCGAGCGTGGGATGTTCGGTGGCCAGGCGCTTCTGTGTTTCGTAGAATTGCGCGGTCTTGGTTTCGGCGTAGTTGAAGGCTTCGAGCGCCGAAATGGCTTCGTTCTTGTCGGTGTCGGACGATGGATCGCGCAGCGCCTCCACCCAATAGCGCGCGAACACCGTGGCGTTCTTTTCGGTGCCGCTCTTGGTGGCGGTGATGATGACGCGACCCTGCTTGACCAGCGCGGCGCGCGAACCACCGCTGGCGCTGGTCATATTGACCACCAACTGTCGAGTGGCCGGAATGCGATCGAGCAGCGAGGCCAGCTCGACGCCGGACAAATCCGGACCGGGGAGATTGATCTTGTATTCGAAGCCGTCGAAGCTGCCGTGGCCGATCAGCATCACCACCAGCACGTCGGCCGGTTTGGCTTCTTTCGAGATTTGCGCGAGGGCGGTCTGGATTTGAGCTTTGGTGGC
The DNA here is from genome assembly GCA_020073265.1 of Terriglobia bacterium. Classification (GTDB taxonomy): domain Bacteria; phylum Acidobacteriota; class Terriglobia; order Bryobacterales; family Bryobacteraceae; genus Palsa-89. The sequence goes on from JAIQFN010000025.1 coordinate 59,056, forward strand.
CTGCGCGCCGGAGAGCGTGGTGACTTTGGCGTCCGGGCTGGAGCGGACCAGCTTGTCGATTTCTTGAGCCAGGGAGGTGAAGCGCTGCTCGTAGTCGGGCTCGCCACCCAGGCCGGCGACGGTGACATAGAAGGTCGCGGCGTTCAAGGTTGCAGTCAGGACTAGCGTTGGCACCAGCACCAACGCGGCACGCAGCAGTGCATGCGCCACGGGGCTTCTTCTCATACCACACCCCACCTTCTGCGCAAGAGCCATTCGGCGCAGCATAGCAGGAGCGCGAATAAGAAGACCACCGGCATATCCCACAGATCCTTGGTCTCGCGCACGCTGATGCCGGCCTCGGAATAAGAGATGTCCTGGCCCAGCCGGCTCACCTCGTTGGGACGATAGTAGCGGCCGCCGGTCTGAGACGAAAGCTTTTCGAGCAATTCGCGGTTCTGTTCCAAATGGAAATTCTCAGCCACGCCGTTTTCGCGCCGGAACGTGACCACGCCGCGCCCCAATTCCTGCTGGCCGCGGCGTGCGGTCACTTCAGTGACGTAAGATCCGGGGCGGTCGGCGTCCCAATCGGCGGAATAGACGCCCTGCTCCAGCGAGTCGGGGTGCAGGTCCACGGTTTGCGCGGCGCCGTCGGGGCCGACCACGCGCGCCTGGACTTCGGCGTCGCTGGTGGGCAGATACGTCGTGTCGCGAACTTCAGCCCGCAGATGCACGCGCCCGTTGTCTTCCAGCACTGGACGCGGCGTCGACGCCACCACGCGCGTCGGCGTATCGCTCACCAGCCAGCGCATCATCTGGCGCCAGAATATCTCGTGGCTCATGTCCTGGAGCGGCTGCAGCATCTGCCAGCGCCAGTCGCCGCCGGTGGCGAACACGGCCGTGCGTCCCCGCCCGTACTTCTGCGTAATCAGCAGCGGCAGCGTTCGGCCGGCCGCGTTCAGATTCGCCAGGATGGTGGCGCCCGGCTTGGCCGTGCCGGCATCCTGATAGTCCATCAGATACGGCAGCTTCTTCCAGCGAGCGACGTTGGCATCCGGGTCTTCGTCGATCCGGCAGATCAGGCTGTCGCGGCCCGACGAAGTCAGCTCGGGTGTCGCGGGTTCGCGGTGAAAGGTGTTCTTGTGATCCGGCAAGTGGACCGGGAGCAGTTCGTCGAAAGGAGCCTTGTCGTAGGCGCCGTCGGCCAGCGCGGTGTGTCCGCCCAGGAACAGCAATCCCCCGCCCCGCCGGTCCACGAACTGCTGGATCAGATCCTGCTGCGCGGGCGTGAAGTAGCTGGCCTCCACGCTGCCCAGGATCAGGCCCTGGAAATCGAACAGATCTTCCACCTTAACGGGAAAGCCGTCCTTGAGCTCGGGATGCTTGTCGTCCGGCGTCAGCGTCAGGTTCTTGTTCTGCGTGGTGCGGACGATGCTGTACAGCCCGATGTTCTTGTCATCCTCCACCGCGCGCCGGATGAATTTGAAATCCCAGCGCGGCTCACCTTCCATGTAGAGGATGTGCGGCTTGGCGGAATCCACATTCAACACGCGCGTCATGGAGTTGTTGCCGCGGTTGGTCTCGTCCTGCAGCGGATCGATGGCGAACTCCAGGTTCTTCACTCCGGCGTCTCCGGCATTGAACAGGACCGCTTCGGTCTGAACGGCTCCGTCTCCCTTAAGAACAATGTCGCGAGCCGCCAGTACCTTTCCCGATTCCCGCACCGCCAGGTGAGCCTTGTCGCCCCGGAACCCGGCCTGGCGGAAACTGATCTGCGCCTCCAGGCGCGACTTGGCCAGCGACCGCACCGGCAATTGAACGTCGGTCAGCTCAATGTCGCGATCCATCTTCTCGCGGCCGAACCCGATGGTATGGACCGGAATGCGCTGCCGCTTGATCTCGGAAATGGTCTCCAGATCGATGCCGCCGGAGTTGTCCGCGCCGTCGCTCAACAGAACCACCGCGCCGATCGGCAACGTGGATGCGTCCGCCAGCACTTCCTTCAGGCTGTCGCCGATGCGCGTGGCCGGCGCACCGGCGCTGAGCTGATCCAGCTTTTCCATGCGCTCCAGGTGGTCGCCGAAGCGGTAAAGCCGTACCTGAAATTTGGTCTGTAAACTACTGAGCAGCCCACCGTTGATGGTCTTCAAAACCTGCTCTTTGCGGCTCTGTCCGTCTTCCTGCGTGGCCATGCTCTTGCTATCGTCGATCACCAGCGCGACGATGTTTTGCTGCGGCCGGAGCGTGGCGATGCTCAAGGCCGGCTGCCACAACAGAAACAGCAGCAGGCAAACCAGCAGCGACTGCAGCACCCACACCACCGCAGTGCGCGCGCCTCGCATGGAAGGAGCCACCGCCTTGCGCCGGCTCCAGATCAGATAGCCCAGTCCACTGGCGGCTATCGCGGCCGCAACCAGCAGAACCCAAGCGGGCCATTGACCCAGCAGGACAAACTTCCCCTTGCTGAATACGGTGGGCGGGTATTTGAAGAGAAACTCAAACATCGGAGGTGACTGCCGGGCTCCTTAGTGGGTCATGGAATATATGACGTAATTGACGCCGATCCGGAAGCCCAGCGCGGAGTACTTTTCCGGATACAGCGGGTTATCGGCGTGCTCCCAGGAGTCGCCCAGGTCCATGTTATGGCAAATGGCGACCAGGAGCCGCCCTTTGTCGTCGTAGATGCCGCGCCAGCGCGCTTCGTAGCCGTCATGCTCGTAGGTCCGGCCACTGCGCAGAAACTGCGCGCCCGGCACTTGGTAGCGGTCGTCGAGATCGAAAATCGTGTGGAAGATGGGATCGCCGCTGTCCAGATCGACGATGGGCCGTTCCGGAAAAACGCGCTGCATGCTGGCGGTGAAAATTTCCCATTCGCGGGTGCCATGGAAATCATCGCACATGAAGAAGCCGCCACGAAGCAGGTAGTCGCGCAGCTTCTTGGTTTCGGCGTCGGTGAGGTTCCAGTAGCCGACTTCAACGCCATAGAGCCAGGGCCAGTTGTACACGTCGTCGCCGTCGTCCAGACTGATGGGCTGTTCCACTGAGCGAGCGCTCACGCGAGTCAGCCGGCGCAGCGCCGCCGAGAAGTGCCGGTCCGAGCGAGGATAGTCCATGGTCCAGCGCGGGTAGCTCACGACCGCTGGATAGATGAGGCGCCCGAACACCCATTCCGATTTCTGCTGCCAGTCGGGCGGCCGCGGGAAATCGTTATATTCGATAGCCGGATACTCGCGGAACTCCTTTTGGAACGCGGAGACGCCGCTGAGCGAGAAGAAGGCCAATGCTACAGCAATCAAGTACGCTCGGAGACGCATGAAAGAGTCCGGACAGCCCTCAGAATAACACGCTGCTATTGTTAGGTGCCTTTTGCCTCGCGCCAGGTTACAGCAAAATCAACGTGGCGCACGCACTCCTGCGTGCCGCGTTCACACTCGTGTGAACGCCTCCTCGTTGGACACCGGCGCCAACGCCGCGCTTGTGGAAGTACTAGCAGCTCTCAAATTGTCATCGTCATGCGTTACGTGAGTGGCTCCTAGCCCTGAAGCGGGCTAACCTTGCTGGTCTACCCCGTCGGCGGTACTCTTGCGTAATGCGACCCCTTCGGTATTCCATCAACGTCACATTGGACGGGTGCTGCGATCATCGTGAAGTGTTCGCGGACGAAGACTTGCATCGTCACGCGGTCGAGAACCTCAACCAGGCCGATGCCCTCCTCTTTGGCCGGGTGACTTACGAAATGATGGAGGCAGCGTTCCGGCCGCCGGCGCGGACGGGAGCCAGGCCTGATTGGATGGAACCCTTCGCCCGCACCATCGACGCGGCAAAGAAGTACGTCGTATCGAGCGCCCTGGACCGGGTCGATTGGAACGCGGAGCTCGTGCGCGGCGATCTTGGGAAGGCCGTTCAGCAGCTCAAGCGGGAGTCGGGTAAGGGACTGCTCGTGGGAGGCGTGAAGCTCCCGCTGGCGTTGGCGGAGCTGGGCTTGATCGATGAGTACGAGTTCGTGGTGCAGCCCAGGCTAGCGGGCCACGGGCCGACGTTGTTCGCGGGACTATCGAAGCGTGTCGACCTGAGGCTCGTGAGCCGGCTGGAGTTCGCCTCGGGGGCGATGGCGATGCGGTATGAGCCCAGAAGCTAGCCCTTGGGCTTCTTAAGCCCGAGTCGGCCGCATCCTGGAGCAACTCGCCAGCGCGTCCCGGTGACAGTAGTCGAGCAGATCTCGCCTGACTAGTTCGACGCTGTGGTCCTTCGGAACGTGGCCAAGACGAACGCCAATAGAACAGCTCCCACTAGTAAAACAGAACTTGGCTCGGGCACGGCCTGCGCCTCTCCCCCAATGTCAAGAGAGATGATCTGACCTTTTAGACCGGCAAGGTCCTCCACGTTCACGAATATGGTATTAGCGGCGATGGTGATTCGGGACGCATCGAAGCCCGCATAGTTCGTGGCGCCGTCCAGCGTGACGTTCGTGAAGTTCGGGATATTTCCGTTCAAATCTACGAATTCGAAACCGTCGAAGGCTACATTGTTGACGCCCGCGTCCCTGGTCGTGGTGATCAGGATGTTGGTATCGGAAACCGCTATGTCCGCAAAACCAGCGAAATTCGAAAGTGTGCCTGCTGGTCCGACAATGTCCATTGCGGCGGAGAAGATCGTGCCGGTGGTGGGGAACAGATATGTCACCTCGATAGTCTGCCCCGCCAACAGGTCGGCTCGCGCTGGGATCGTTACCGCCACCGACAAGGCCATTAGTCCCACCAAAGCGTTTATCTTAAGCATGGCGCCTCACTTTAGATAGCGAGTATACCTCACGCGCCTCCGTGTACAAGACACTGATTCGACCAGGACGCCCCGGAAAAGTACCAGTACTAAGCTGGATCTCTTTCTTGGCACAAGTACACTCGGCGTGTAACGAAAGACCACCTGGACTGAGAAGCCGTTCTGATCGACGGCATGGGGCACCACCTGCCACCCGCTGTGGTTGAACTAGCTGTGGCGCACGCACTCGTGCGTGCCGCGTTCACACTCGTGTGAACGCCCGCCGCCGAAACACGCTTCCTTGAAGGCGCCCATCCATGTGTTTGTTTTTGAAGGAAAGAATATCATCCATGATGTGAGGATCGTGCTGGACACGGACGTGGTTATCGCGGCCATGCGCAGTCCCACTGGCGCCTCGGCTGCAATTCTTCGACTCGTCCGCCAGCAGCAGGTCACGCTGCCATTGAACGCCCCTTCGGCGATTGAGTATGGGCGCCCCCAGCTTCGGGATCCCAACGACGAGATGGTCCTCCAAGCCGCGATCAACGGACGCGCCGCCGCGCTGGTCACATTCAACCTGCGGCACTATGGAACCGTGCCCGCCCGCTGCGGCGTGGATTTGCTGCTTCCGCGTGATGCTCTCAGGAGGTTAAGACCATGAAAGATGCCCGGACATATCCTTAAGAGGCTGCCTCGATCTCTGAAGGAGGCCGTGGAAAAAATCAGCCGCGAGGACCGCACCAGCGTGAACCAGTTCGTGGCTACGGCGGTCGCCGAAAAAGTGTCCGTCCTGCAAACCGCCAGGTTTTTTGCCGACCGGAAAGCCCGTGCCGACTTCAAAGCCTTCGACAAGCTCATGCGCCGCCGCGGCGGCCAGCCACCGCGCGAGGGCGACCAAACCACGTCGCGAGCGGCCAAGCCAATCCCTGCCCCCGGCAAGCGAGCCGTGAAAAAACGGAGCTGAGCTACTCAAGGCCGGTGGAACACGCACAGAGACACCATCCCTAACGCTGTGCGTTAGGTTGGTGGCTCGCCGCACGCGGCTCGCGAACTGCGGATTAGGACGCGGCAGGATGCCGCGTCACGGAGTGAAGACGCGCACGCCCATGCGGGTCGTGTCGCCTCACTTCTTTTCCGGCTTGGCGGACTTCGCCGCCTCCGCCTTCGTCCATGGACCTTTCGCCGACCATTCCAATTCGTCGCCTCGCTTGACGCGAACCGCCTCGATGACCGGCATCAAAAACCCGGCAATCGCGTCCCCGACCTCGCCGAGTTCAGCCAGGTCTTTCGGCAACTCCATCCGATTCAGGAACGCCTTCCATTGGTCAGTCTTCGCCTTGTCTTTCAGGAAGGCGTCAGTCAGTGCCGTTGGGCGCTCCGTCGGCAGCGGCGTCTTGCGCCGCGCGAAAGTCGCCTCCACGGCCCGCTGTAGTCGCGACATTTGGAACGGTTGCTCCCGGCTCAGAATCCAGATGTCGAAGAAATCTTTCATGCGGCTGTTCGCAATGCCGAGGTGAACCATCGCCTGAAGCTTCTCGGCGATCACCACCTCGGGCGGATAGGTCTTGAGCCTGGGAGATTCCATGTCCAGCATCACCGGGAAGGCCGTTTCCTCCGGCGCGGGATCGACGGCGTCTCCAAAACCAATGTCGATCTGGAGCGGAGCTTTCGCGCCGTCGAGGGCTGCCGGTATCCGCACCCGGATGCCACCGTACTCGGCTTCCTCCCGGATTTCCTCGGCGGTGATACCCGCGAGATCGAAGACAATCCCGTCGTCCGCCGCTACGGAGCAGATTTGCCGGATCGATTCGGTCACGCTCTTGATCTGTGTCGAGCCGTACCCGAGAAGGTCGATATCCCGTGTCGGACGAGGAAGCTTTCCCTGCCAGATGAGAAACAGCGTTGCACCCTTGAGCACGAAAACTTCGCGTTGATCCGACTTGCCCAGGCGATAGAGGAACCGTTCCGCCACCCAGCGACCGAGCATGAATTGAAAGTCTTCCTTTCGGTCGCGCGCACGATCCAGCAACTTCGCGCGCATCGACGCGGCAACGTTCTTTGGAGTCTTGGGCTTCACGCGACTGCCTCGAAATAGGGACGCATAACCCGCGACACCCGGCAGATCCGGGCGTAGCGTTCGATTTCATCGACGGTTGCTTTCTTTCGCTTGAGCGCGTCCTTGAGCGCCTCAATCGCCACGTCCAGGCCGATCTTATTCCGGTACTTGAAACAATCGGCCACCGTCTTTGCCGCCGTGAAGATGCGCACCGGCACCCCCTCCAGTGGGTGCACCTCAACGCCTGCTTTAAGTGTCTTCTCCGAATAACGGACGAGCCGATGCTTGGTTGTGGACATGCGCGGAGACCGGCTGCGTATGTGAACACCGAGCCACACCTCAGACGGTTGCTGTGTCGTCAGTTCATGGAAACGAAGTGCCGATAGCAGGCAGACGACCCCTTTCGGAATTTCCTTCGCTACGACCGCAAGACTGTGATGCTCGGTTGGCTTGGCGTCGGATACCTCATAGACACCCCGCCCGGTACGTCGAATGACGCCTTGGCGCATCAGCCGGAGCAGGTATTCACGCGGGACACCGATCGCCTCCACATCGCGCGGACGAATGATCCGCTGTTGTCGGGCGATTGCCAGGACGCGGTCAAGAGGGCTGGTTTTCATAGTGTTGCGTTATGTTGATACTTTTGCACAAGTATCGACACTTTGCAACAGTGTCTTTCCGTCCCTATTCCAACCCGGAGTCTTCTTCCGCTGGTAAAATGCTGATGTTTGGGGGAGTTGGCATGGCGGATGAACGACCTGAAGAGCATCCTTCAACTGCGGACGACCTCCTGGACGCAGGGCCGAGGGCGTCGAAACGAATAATCCCAGAGAAGCTCATAGGTCTTGATGACCATGCGCTTTCGGTGGCTCTCGTCGAAATCAACAATGCCGCCAAACGTCAGCGGGATATGGCCTCCGCTCACTACGAAGCCAAGATGCATGGCTTAGCGAAATCCGCGAAGGAAACCAAGGAGTTTCTTTATTCGCTGAAGGATGATGTGCTACGGCGGCTCGTGAGTCAGGAGCGGGCGCGACTAGCCGGGTATCATTCCAAACCCGACCCTCGCGGCGCAGTTCAGTTTGTGCGGCGGTGGGTTCCAGACCCCTATGATGATGACGACGATGACTCTGATTACTATGATCGTCCTAAAGAGTGGGTCGCCATCCCAAATCCGAAGGTGACGGTTGATAGCGAAGGTTATGCCGTAACCTACATGGAGTCGATCGAGTTCTGTGGGCGGCGGTTTCATCGGCCGCTTTCCTCTTTTCCCGAGGGGGCCATTGTCGCAGCCCAAATAGAGGAGGAGTTGTCTCCTGCGACTTCAAAGCGGTACGTTCGGCGCAAGGATGCAGAGCATACACTGCGTCAGTATCTTCGGCTGCCGAATGTCCTCATTCAGGCCGAGCTTCTGGTTTTTGGGAAGTCGGTTGATGAGGGCAGAGTAGTCGAGGCTCTCTCGATTCCGTGGATTGAGCTGTGTCGTCAGATTCTGGAGGATGAACGGCTATTTTACGAATTTGCCCGGAACCCACGGAAGTTCGAGGAATTTGTGGCCGGCTCGTACAAAAAGATGGGATGGACTGAGGTTGTGTTGACTCCCCGAAGCAACGATCAGGGAAGGGACATCATCGCAGTTCTGCCGGGGCAATTTTCCATTAGAATCCTCGATCAATGTAAGGCCTATTCTCCGGGCCATCGAGTCACTGCGGAGGAAGTGCGAGCAATGCTCGGCGTATTGACTGGGGATAGAAATGCCACGAAGGCAATCGTCACGACCACATCCTCGTTCGCCCCAGGTATCGAAGGCGATTCAGGTTTGGCCCCGTTCATGCCTCATCGGCTGCAGTTACGTAACGGCAAGAGCTTTCGCGATTCTCTCCGGCAGCTGTATCCAAGCGACAAAGTTACTATCTAAGCCTCGGTGGGCGAGATGTGCTCATATCCGACATTGCATGCCGTGCTCCATTTGTGCTCCGTTTTGCGAGCTGAGCGGAGCACCGAGTGAAAACTGGCGTATTCTCAGTCGCCAGAACGAGGTGCAGGAAACGCAATGTTCTTTGTTTCCAATTCACCGCCGTCTTCCCAAGCTGGACGTCAATCCACTGGGTCTGGCATGACTAAGGAGCGAGTAACGCGCGTGCGTCCAGGCTCAGGGCTGGCGTCGTCGATCACCCACACCTGCCCCACACACCGCCACGCCAGATCCTCGAACGCCGCCGCGTCAAATTCCAAGCTTCTCAACGGCTTCGTCCAGTGTGAGACCCTGCTGGCGCTCCTTCGCTTCTATGAGGCGGCGCTTCATCGCCTCCGACTTCAGAAGGTAGGCCGTTTCCCGCTCGGATTCGATCTCGCGCCACAACGAGATCGGCACGATCGCGGCAGTTGGCTCGCCGCTCTCATCGGAAACGTACTGGATCTCAGCGTCGGGCATTAATTTCAGGGTACCCGATCACTTCCACGGCTTGGGCGTTCTCGTCCAGGTGCCGGACCGAGGGCGACAAGCTGACTTCTCATTCGTAACCCCGGGCCTTGTACGAGTGGCCGACAATCCACTCGCGAAGACCTATGTTCGGCAGATTCTTCGTCCGCTGAGCAACCCCGGGGCACACCTGGACTGGTTGTTGGGTCTTGCCGGAGCTAAACTCACTGTGGAGGGTCCACGGGACAGACCCCGCTCTGGCTCCTGGCACAGACATTGGAGAACGAGGTATGTCATCGGTCCAACGCAATCAGCCTTGTCCGTGCGGCAGCGGCAAGAAGTACAAGAAGTGCTGCGGCGCTAGTCAGGGTGCCCGCAAACCTGTCGGCGGCAGTCCGCGCGAAAGAACACCGTTTGCGGGTGTCCCCGGATCGCCCGTTGAGCTTTCGCTCCCCATGGCACTCCACGGTCAGAACCAATATATAGTTTTTGAGCCTCTCCCTGGGCCCATTCCGGTGGGCGGCGGCGAACCTGGGACATACAAGGTTGTCTTTACGCTGGGCCGACCGGGATTTCCACAGCGACCGGAAGGAAAATTTACCTGTGAGCAAAACCTCGAAGGTGACTCCCATCTCTACGTTCGTCTGAAGCCCGAAACGGTCGAAATCATGTTCTCCCTTCAAACTCCAGAAGGAGTTTTTGACTTTCACGGTGTCCCAAATCGCTTTGGGCACTTGGGGAAATTATGGACCGAGCACGTCGTTGCCAAAGACTACCACGATGCCGAACGAATAGCATGGACCGCGCTGTCACCGACACTGAGCTGGCTGTCTGTTCAGCTAGACATACCTCTATTCGTTGAACAGGTAGACGTGATCGATCGACACACGGGAGGGCAAATGATGAAGGTGCTTTTGGCCTACCGCACCATTGGCATGTCGGTCGCGCCCGTCCATGCCGGTACTCCGGAATTCCAGTATTACGCTAGTCTTTATCGCGACGCAGTCTGCACAAACTCTGCACTGTACCAATTTCTCTGCCTTTACAAAATTCTTGATGCCGTGTTTGCTCGTCGTTCGCGGGCATCGCGGGTTGGGGGTTCGACTGACCGGCCAAAGCCCACAAATCCACTAGAGATCGTTCCTGCAGACGAAAGCGCTTTTAAGCCGTGGATGAACGCAATCTTTCCGACGGCAGTAAGGCTCGCGTGGAGCCAAATGCATTTTGATAGCGTCTGTCGGCCCGAAGCCAGAGGCAAGGAGTTCTCGGCTGTGTCAGACGCATACCTTCTACCCATTCGGAACCGCATTGCACATGCATTGATCGGATCGGGGGAACTGGGCTACTCGATAGATAATGCCTCAGATCTCCAAAAAGTCTTTCACTGGCTGCCACTGCTGAAGTGCATGGTAAGGCGAACTCTAAAAAACGAGTTCCCCAAGGAGTTCATGCCTGGGTGGCGCGATGACGGCTCATTCGATACGGCCCAGGAAGAAAAGCAAAAGGCCGAGTGGTCATCACTCTTCCGAAAAGCCTGAGCCCCACAGCCAAAGCTTCAAGAATGGAAGTGCCAGCACAACAAATGCTTGAATCTCAGTGAATACATCCTGGCGGCCAAGCCACTCGACTATAAATCCCGGCAATCACACCCGGCCGTATAACGTTCCACTCGTACAGAGCTCGAATAGGATGGCCTGGCGAGAGGTCCGGTTCGAGGAGATTGTTCCTTGTAAGTGCGCATACGTCCGGGACGGCGTTCGCAAGTTTGAATCTGGGAACAGAACCAGGACAACGTCACCGCGGCGCCAATTCATCGTACGCCGCCATCTCCGGCCGATCCCAATCCTCGCTGAATCGCGCTAACCGCCGGCGCAGATCGGCCGCCTGCGATTCGTCGATCCCTCGCTCCCGAAGATCCACCGGCCGCGAAGGCTGCACCCATGTCACGATCACGCGCGAACCATCGGCTTCCGCCAGAGGCTCAACCAGCTCCACTTTCCCGTTGCGATAAATTCCTTCAACCGACCTCACCATGGCCCAAGTATCACGCGCCGCGCGCCCGCGAGTCCAGGCCGCAGACCAAGTCACTTCCGTCGCCCAACTTTCTTCGCTTCCCCATCATCAATTTCCCTTCGACCACCACCTCCCACTCGCCTCCCCAATGCTAATGAATGGTCCGAGGAGACCCAACCATGTCCGCACCATCCCAAGCCTTCGCTCTAGATCCCGAATTCACTTCCCCGCCCGAAGCCTACATCGCGCCCGAAGCCGACGCCACACCCGAACCCACCACCTCGCCCGATCCCCCCGCCTCCCCCCGCACCTCCGCCAACCGCCTCAACGCCCAGCTCTCCACCGGCCCCCGCACCGCCGCTGGCAAACTCCGCTCATCGCTGAACGCCCTCCGCCACGGCCTCACCAGCCGCGCCGCCCTCCTGCCCTCCGAGGACCCCGCCCAATTCCAGCTCCACCACCAGCGCTTCTTCGCCGACCTCCAGCCCCTCGGCGCCCTCGAAGAACAGCTCGTCCTCTCCCTCGCCTCCACCGCCTGGCGCTTGAATCGCATCCCCGCCCTCGAAGCCGCCCTCCTCGCCGCCGCTCTCCACCCGCACGCCGACGCCGCGCCCACCACCGCCGCCCGCCCCGCCGATCCCGATGCCCTCGACTTCGCTCTCGAGCTCGCTCTCGCCCCAGCTCTCGCAAAAGGCCTCGCCCAACAAACCCGCGCCCTCTCCGCACTCAGCATGAACGAAGCGCGACTCTCCCGTCAGTTCGACCGCACTCTCAAACAGCTCCGCGAAATCCAGGCCGAGCGCCGCGACGCCGAAGCCGCCCAGGTCGAAGTCCAGGAGGTCGCCATCGCCGCCGGCCCACATGCGGGCCCAGGTGAGCGAAAGCTTGGGTTCGTTTTGCGAAATAATCCCGTCGACGCCTACATCGCCCGCCACGCCCGCCAGCAAACACAACTTCCGCCGCATCCGGCACGCCCGCTCGCCCGCGCCGCCGCCACGGGAGGCCACACATCCTGAAACTTCGCTCGCCCTACACCCCTTCGGGCCGCCCAACCGCACCGTTGGCCGACCGGAAAGTGCCGTTCGGCCCTCCCTCGATGCAACGGCCGCAAGATTATGATTCAATAGAGAATAACTGTACGCCTCATGGCGACGTTGCGATGATGCTGGCCAAAGACCTACGTGCCCTGAACCGTCGCGTGCGGGAATGGAGGATGATCCTCAAAGGACTCGCCTCCACGCGTCACCCGGTGATGGCGCACATCATTCCCATTCGCCGCTGCAATTTGTCCTGCACCTACTGCAACGAGTACGACGAGGTTTCGAAGCCCGTTGAGGCCGGCGTCATGATGGAGCGGCTGGACCAGTTGGCCGCGCTCGGCACCACCATCATCACCTTCAGCGGCGGCGAGCCGTTGCTGCATCCGGAGCTCGACCGGCTGATCGCGCACGTGCGCAGCCGCGGCATCATCGCCGGCATGATCACCAACGGCTACCTGCTGACCGCGCAGCGCGTGAAGCAGTTGAACGACGCGGGGCTCGACCACATGCAGATCAGCATCGACAACGTCATGCCCGACGACGTTTCGAAAAAAAGCCTCAAGGTGCTGGACAAGAAGCTGCAGATTCTGGCCGAGCATGCCCTGTTTCACGTGAACATCAACTCGGTGCTGGGCGGCGGCATTCACAATCCCGAAGACGCGTTGATGGTGGGGCGGCGCGCGCTGGAGCTGGGATTTACTTCCACGGTCGGGATCATTCACGACCACGCCGGGCAGCTCAAGCCCATCGCCGATCGCGAGCGGGATGTGTTCCTCGCGATGAAGAGTTTCGAGAAAAAGAATTTCTCCCAGATCAACGGATTCCAGGACGACATCGCGCACGGCCGGCCCAGCAATTGGCGCTGCCGCGCGGGCGCCCGATACCTGTATATATGCGAGGACGGGCTGGTCCACTACTGCTCGCAGCAGCGCGGATTTCCCGCCAAGCCGCTGGCTCAGTACACGCGCGCGGACATCCGGCGCGAATACCTCACCCAGAAAGGCTGCGCGCCGTTCTGCACCGTGTCGTGCGTGCATCAGATCGGCTACATGGATTTCTGGCGCGATCCGCAGACCATCCCAAGCACCGCGCCGGCCGACGTCGCCGAGCCATTGGTGCAGATCCAATCCAGCGGCCGCTGAGCCAGGCGCGCGGTCCGCTACTTCGCGATCGAGAGCAGCAGGCCGTCCTGCGTGCGGCTGCCCACGATGGAGAGCGAGAGCGCGGCATCGCCGTCCGGCAAGTCCGGAACGGTTACGTTGAACTGATATAGTCCGGGGAAAACCAGGTAGCTTTGCACATCGGCGCTCTGTCCGCCTACGGTCGCGGTCACGGGTTGTGCCACAGGCTGCGCCGACGTCACGAGCTTTCCCGCCGGAACGAACGGATCGCTGGGTCCGAAACCGGTGCCGAACAGCATGATCACTTCCTTGGGCTTGGCCGGCAGCGTGGCGATTCCCGAGAGAAGATTCGGCGGCCCAACGTAGGTACCGTCGCCGTGGACCGCGGACGGATAGCGCGGCGTGAACAGAAACAGAGCCGGAGCGAAGCTTTGTGTGGGTGCCGTGAAGATGTTGCCCGCTCCATTCGGCCCTCTCACCTGCAGGCTCAAGCCGCCGATGGTGGGATCGTCGGGAACAATCACGTTCAACTGGGTTGGGCTCACATAGTAGATGTAGGCCGGCTGGCCGTTGATGGTGACCGATGTGTTGTCGAGCGCCGTGGGCAGCGAACCTGAGCTGGTGCCGGCGGTGTCGGTCGCGCCGGCGAGGTTGGTTCCGAGAATGGTGGCCCAGCTCCCGGCGGCGATTCCCGGCAGAAAACTCGCGCCGTTCACCACCGACGTGACGTTCGGCAATACCGGGCCCGCGGTCGCAGTGAGATGGAACGTGACCACCGGCAGACCAACAACCGAGGCGGTGATGGTGGCATCGCCCGGCGTGCTGCCCAGGGTCGCGCGCGTGAAGGCGTGGCCGGAGGAATCCGTGAATACCGTGGCCGGCGCCACGCTCGCGTTGCTGGCGGCGAAGCCTACCGTGATCTGGTTCAGCGGATTCCGCAGCGCATCCACGACACCCACCGCCAGGGGCTGCGGAGGATCGGCGCCCACCGGGGCGATTTGCTGATCGCCCGAGACGCCGAATATCACGGCCGGCGATCCGGGAGTGCCGGGCGTGGTTGCCGTCAGGTTCGACAAGCTCATTGCCCCAGCGGCGTTGGCCGGGTCCACGCTCGCTCCCATCGCGACCAACAGGGCTTTCGAAAAATCATGCGAAGTGGGAATGGACCCCAGCGGTTGACCGTTCAGCGTCACCGCCAGCGAATTGGCGTTGTAGGAGAGTGTGAAGTTGAGCGGCGTCACGAGGGACGGTCCTGAGGCCAATCCGACCTGGCCCAGATCCAGGAAAAGCTGGTTCGGCTGGGTGTCGTAGTCGTAGCCCGTCAGGTACAGCGAGCCGTTCTTAAATCCAAAGGCGATGCCCGCGAAGCCGTCGCTGGTCGGGCTGGCCTGAGTGGCGAACAGATTCAGGTTGTAGGTAGCGCCGGCTTGATCGCGCCAGCCTCCGGTACACAGGCCGATCGCGAAAGCTTGCGAATGGCCGCCGGCGTTGCCCTGCACGTCCGCGATGGTCAGCGTCCGGATGGATCCGGAAATGGTCACTTGACGGCCGTCGAAGGTGCGGACCGCGTCGAGCGCGATGTTCGGGCCGCCAGTGGGATCGGTGTTCCTGCGCTGTTGGCCGCCGACCATGCTGATGCCATCGGCGATGATGAAGCTGAAAGCGCTCGGATTGGTGACGTACGCCGGGCCAGCGCTGCTGTCCGAGTTGCCTCCGGAGACCGTGAGAGTGACTGTTCCCACGTTTATCGTGCCGGCCAGCAGGTGGCAGGCCGGGATCAGAATCGAAACGGCATGCCGTATCAGGAAGCGGGCAGCTCTACGCAAGCGCTTGGTCCAGGTCGGCAATAATGTCCTCCACGGCTTCGATGCCCGCGCACAGGCGCACCAGGCCTTCGTGGATTCCCAGGCGCTCGCGTTGCTTCGGCGCGACGTCGCGATGCGACGAAATAGCCGGGTACAGCATCAGGCTGTGAACGTCGCCGAGCGAGGTGGCGCGCACCACCAGTTTCAAGCGGTCCATGAACTCGAACACGTTTTCCTTGCGGCCGTCCTTCAGCTCGAAGCTGACCACCGCGCCGTAGAGTCCCTCCGGCAGCAGGCGGCGTATGACCGCTGCGTCGGGATGCGTGGGATCGGCCAGATAGTGTACGCGCGAGACCCGTGGATGCGAGCTGAGCCAGGCGGCGATGCGGCAGGCGTTCGAGCACTGGCGCTCCTGGCGCAAGGCGAAGGTCTTGATACCGCGCATGGTCAGGTAACTTTCGAACGGACCGAGCACGGGACCGAGCGTGCGGCAGAGCGTCCGGATGCGGTCGGCGTGTTCCTGATCCGCGATGATCACGCCGCCCAGCACGTCGCCGTGGCCGGCCAGAAATTTGGTGGCGCTGTGCACCGACAGGTGCGCTCCCAGTTCCAGAGGACGCACCAGCAACGGCGTAGCGAAGGTATTGTCCACCAACAAAGCGGCCCCGGCGGCGCGCGCCAGCTCGGCGATGCGGTCCACCGCGCCCACCCGCAGCAGCGGATTCGAAATCGTCTCCATGAGCACGCAGCCCGGCTTGAGGTCCGCGATCTTTTGCCGCACTTGATCGAGATCGCAGATATCCACGAAATTGGTCTCGATCCCGATGGGTTCCAGCACTTTCGTCAGCAGCGAGGTGGTGGCGCCGTACAGCGCGCTGGCGGCCAGGACCGATTTGCGGCGGTCGGTGAGGGCGGCGAGCACCGCGATGTGCATGGCGGTCATGCCGGACGAGCAGGCCAAGGCGCCATGACCGCCTTCGAGCGCAGTCATCAACTCTTCGAGCGCGGCGTTGGTGGGATTGTCGTAGCGCGAGTAGCAGTAACCTTCTTCTTCGTGGCCCAGGACGCGGTCCAGCTTGGCCATGCTGTCGTAGATGTAGCTGGCCGCGGTGTAAATCGGCGTGGTGACCGGAATGAAAGCGCCGGGCGCGTCCGGATCGGCCTTGCGATCGCCCAAGTGCACCGCTTTAGTTTCGATTTTCATAGCTCGATCACTTCCTTTTCCAGCGGGTCCCTTCCTTGGTGTCTTCCAGAATTATGCCTGCCTCCAGGAGCTGCTTCCGGATCTGATCGGCGCGCGCGAACTCGCGGTTCTTCTTGGCCTGCGCGCGCTCGGCGATGTGCTGCTCCACCTGAGCGTCGGTCAGGCCGGCGTGATCCCCCGAAGGGCGAAGCACGTCGAAGATCCGGTCGAACTCATTCAGCAGTTCCAATGCGGAAGGCACATTGCCAGCCCGAAACTCGCCCGAATCCATGGAGGTGTTCGCGTCGCGCACGTACTCAAACAGAGCGGCCAAGGCCTCGGCGGTGTTCAGGTCGTCATCCAGACTCTCGCCAAATTGGCGCGCGGCGGCCTGCGTGCGCTCCTCCAGCTTCTGATTGGCGCCTTCGGGAAACCGGTCCGTCTCCAGGCGCAGCTTGAAATTCCGGAGCCGGTCGATGGCGGTGGCGGCCGCTTTCAATCCATCGAAGGTGAAATTGAGTTTCTTGCGATAGGGCACCGACGCGAGCAGGTAGCGCACCACCTCCGGCGCGTAGCCCATGCCCAGCAGGTCGCGCAGGGTGTAAAAATTGCCCGCCGACTTGGACATCTTCTGCGCTTCGACGTTCAAAAACTCCGAATGCAGCCAGAAGCGCGCGAACGGTTTCGATGTGAGCGCTTCCGATTGCGCGATCTCGTTCTCGTGATGCGGGAAGATCAGGTCCACACCGCCGGCATGGATGTCCAGCGTTTCGCCCAAATACTTCATGGCCATCACGGAACACTCGATGTGCCAGCCGGGCCGCCCCGGTCCGATGGCGCTGTCCCAGGACGGTTCGCCGTTCTTGGCCGCTTTCCACAAGACAAAATCGCGCGCGTTGGCTTTGTCGTATTCATCCACGTCGACGCGCGCGCCCGCCCGGATGCCGCTGAAGTCGTTGTGCGACAGCTTGCCGTACCCGTGGAATTTCGAAATGCGGTAGTAGACCGAGCCGTCGCTGGTATAAGTGTACTCGCGGGCCGCGAGTTTCTGGATCGCCTCCACCATGTCGGTAATGTGGTCGGTGGCCTTGACCAGCCGCTCGGGCCGCTCCAGGCGCAGGGTGGCCGTGTCCTCGAGAAACGCCTGCGTGTATTTTTCGGTGTACTCGGCGATCGACTTGTGCTCGGCCGACGCATTGCGGATGATCTTGTCCTCCACGTCGGTGATGTTCATGACGTGGTCCAGTTGATAACCGCGCGCCCGGAGCCAGCGCCGCAGAATGTCCTGGAAAGTGAAGGTGCGCAGGTTGCCGATGTGGACGTAGTTGTAGACAGTGGGTCCGCACGTATACATGCGCACGGTGTTGTCGTGCAGCGGTGCAAAAGGCTCCACCTGCTGGGTCAGGGTGTTGTAGAAGCGCAGGGCCATCCGATGGTGATTCTTCATGTTAGCGCGAGTTGATCCGCCCGCGAATCACATGTGATATAACTAGCCGTCATGCGGATACTTCTGGTCTCCACTCTGTCTTTGGGTCTGGTATTCGGCGCGAGCCTGCCCACCGCCGCTCCCGAACAAGCCGGGCTCTCCCACGAGCGCCTGGATCGCATCGACACGGTCATGCGCGAGCACATCGCGCAGCATCGTCTGGCGGGCGCTTCCGGCCTGCTGGAGCGCAATGGAAAGGTGGTCTTCCGCCAAACCTGGGGCGACTACAAGTTCGACACCATCGTGCGGATGTATTCGATGACCAAGGCCGTCACCGGCGTCGCCGCGATGATGCTCTACGAAGAAGGCCGTTTCTCGCTCAACGATCCGGTGTCCAAGTATCTGCCGGAGTTCTCCAAGATGCGCGTAGGGCGCGAGTCCTTCGACGCCAACGGCAGGCGTACTTACTACACTGTGCCGGCCGAGCATCCCATCAGGGTGCTCGATCTGTTCCGCCACACCTCGGGGCTGGACTACGCCGGACCGAAAGAAGAGAGCGGAGACAATGCCTACAAGAAACTCGACATGATGGGCGGCGCGCCGCTGGTGCCTTTCGATCTGGCTGAAGCCGTCCGGCGCCTAGCCACCGCGCCGCTCAACGACCAACCCGGCACCATTTTCCGCTACGGCTACTCGATCGATGTGCTGGGACGCCTGGTTGAGGTGCTCTCTGGCAAGACGCTCGACCAGTTCTTCGCCGAACGCATCTTCCGCCCGCTGGAGATGAACGATACGGGTTTCTACGTGCCCGAAGAGAAATGGAACCGGCTGGCCGTCCTGTACGCCCCCAAGCGCGGCGGCGCGGTCGGCATCGAGCCTTCCACTTCACCGGCGCAGGAAAGCTTCAAGAAGAAGCCGGCGCTGTTGTTGGGTGGAGCCGGCATGGTCTCGACGCTGGATGATTACGCGCGCTTCTGCACCATGCTGGTGAATGAAGGCGAGCTGAACGGCGTGCGGCTTTTATCGCGCAAGTCAGTCGAGCTGATGCGCAGCGACAATCTGGGCAACCTGGCGCGAACGGGAACGCTTCCCGAGGGCTACGGCTTCGGTCTGACGTTCGCGGTGAACCGGGGTCCCGGCAAGACCGCCACGGTCGGCTCGGAAGGCGAATTTTATTGGGGCGGCGCCGCGGGCACCAGCTTCTGGATCGATCCCAAGGAGCACATGATCGGCGTGTTCCTGATCAACGTGCTGCCGCCGACCGGCATCCCGGCCGCCGACCAGTTCAAGCGCATGGCCTACCTGGCGCTGGAATAGCACGGGACGAACATTCATCGGACTAGAGTAACCGTGCGGTCCGCGAAGCTGAGGATCACGCGGGAGAACTCCGAAAAAAAATCCAGGCCCAGCAGGCCGTCGATGCGTTCCTTATAAGGTGAGAGGACGCTGGAGAGATCCATGACGGCGACCCTGCGCCGCTGGGAAACCCGCGGGCCTAGCTCGAGCGTCACTTCTTCTCCGATGGCATCGCTCAGGATCCCGACGCCTGGTCGAGCCGGAGAAGGCGCCGGCGGCTTGACGCCCAGGAACGCCGCAGTGACTATGGTATGACTCGATCCGGTATCCAACACCAGCAGCGCCGGCCGTCGATTGATACGCCCCCGCACCAGCAGCGAACCCAGGCCGGCCGCATATTCAAAGGGCACGGTCAGCCGCTCGGTTCCCTGCCCCTTGGGCTGCGCTTGGGCCAGCGCTGTCGCCAGCAACGCGCCCGCTTGCGCCAACGTCTCTCGCCGGGTAGGCATGGGTCGGGAACCGAACCTACCCGCCCTGGAATCCGTCTAATCAGGATGCGGGAGATTCTTCATGAACGTAACCCGATGGCGCCCTTCAAGTAATGACGGAAAGATGAGGCTTTGATGCCATTGCTGATCAACCTATGACGAATTCGAGGACAGCGGTGTTCGAGTTCGACGATATCCGCGTGGAGCCGGGCACCTTCAAGCTTTTCAAGTCGGGCGCGCCGATTCCGCTCGAACCCAAGACGCTGCTACTGCTGATCTTCCTGATCGAGAATCGCGACCGGCTGGTGGAGAAGAGCGAGATCCTGGACGTGGTCTGGAAGAACATCGCAGTTACGGAGAATGCGCTGACGCGCGAGGTCGCCAAGCTGCGCCGATCGCTGGGCGACGATCCCAAGGCGGCGCGGTACATTCAGACCGTCCACACGCGGGGCTACCGGTTCATCGCGCCGGTGGAGGTGCTGGATCCGGTGGAGGACGACATCGCAGGGGCGCGGACCAGCGAACCCGCTGCTGGTGAAGCGACGCTGCTCCCGCCGCCCGGAAAGCGCTATCGCGCGTGGCTCGCGCCTCTGGCGCTGGTGGTCCTGGGTACTTTGTGCGTAGTGCTCGCCGCAACGTTGTTTTTCCGCCGCAACACAGCCGCGGCCAAACCCATCAGCGCGAAACCAACGGTGAGCACGCTGGCTGTTCTGCCGTTTCAACCCCTGCGCGCGGGTCCAGCCGATCCTTACCTGGGCCTCGGCATGGCCGACGCGCTGATCACCAAGCTCAGCAACAGCGTTCAACTGACCATCCGCCCGCTCAGCACGGTCCTGCACTTCGTCGATCCCAAGCAGGATTCGTTGTCCGCCGGCCGCGCCATGAACGTCGACTACGTGTTGGAAGGCAAGTACCAGAAGCTGGGCGATCGCTTGCGCGTCACGGTGCAGCTCCTCTGCATCGCTTGCAACGGCGCTTCGCGCTGGGCGGCCAGCTACGACGAGACCTCCAACGACATGTTTCACCTGCAGGACTCCATTTCTCAAAGAGTGGTGGCCGCGCTGACGCTCGAGCTGAGCGACGACGAAAGCAAGCGCTTCCAGATGCGACAGACCAGCAATCAGGACGCCTACTTTGCTTTCGTGAAAGGCAAGTACTTCAGCATCCGAGACACCAAGGAGGACGCCCAGAAGGCGATTGAGTTTTCAGAACAAGCCATCCGGCTCGATCCCCGCTTCGCCGCGGCGTGGGCGCAGGTGGCGGATTGCTATCACCGCCTGGAGTGGTACGGTGTGTCTCCGGCCGACTACATTCCCAAGAGCAAAGCCGCGGCGCGAAAAGCCGTGCAGCTCGACGACACCCTAGCGGCTGCGCACTCCGTGCTCGGGCTCATCGCTTTCCAATACGACTGGGATCTCGACACCGCCGGGCGCGAGTATCATCGAGCTCTCGAACTGGCGCCCAGGTATCTGCATCAGTGGACCGCCCGCTACTTGCTGGTGACCAACCAGGCCGCTGCCGCCGAAGATGTTTACAAACGCTTCCTGGAAGAAGCTCCCTTCTCGGTCGCCGGGAATGCCAACGTCGCGCAGTTTCTGTATCTCACCGGCCAGTATGACCGCGCTACTGAACAAGTTCGCAAGACGCTCCAACTGGACTCCAGGTACGCTCCGGCCCACGAGCTGCTCGGCTTGATCGACGAACAACAGGGGCGAAAGGATCAAGCCGTTCAGGAGTTGCAGACTGCCGTGGATCTCTCGCACGGATACATCGGAACCGGATCGCTGGGGCATCTCTACGCAGCGCTGGATCGGAAGGCTGACGCGAAAAGGCTCCTCCAGAATCTCGGCGAGCAGGCTAAGCAGCGATACGTCGCGCCGTTTGAGATCGCGCTCATCCACGCGGGCTTGGGAGAAACCAACCGGACCTTGGACGATCTGGAGAAGGGCTACCAGGAACGGTCGCTGTCGGCGCAATCTCTGTGCTTCGACCCGCGCTTGAACGAACTGCGCGCTACGCCGCGTTTCCGCGACTTCCTGCGCCGCGTTGGATTGCGCTAGCCGGCCGGGAATTATTCGTACCGCAACGCGACCATCGGATCCACCTTGACCGCGCGCCGCGCCGGAATGGCGCTGGCCACCATCGCCACCAACGCCAGGAACGCCGCGATGCCAAAGAATGTCACCGGATCCCACCAGGACAGTCCATAGAGAAAATCGGCCGAGCCGGGGAAAATGAGCGTGGCGTTGATGACCTTCGACAATCCGGCCGCGCACACCAGTCCCAGCAGACTACCGGCCGCCACCGGCCTGAGTCCCTGCCCGATGACAGACTTGAGCACGTCGCTGGAGTTTGCCCCCAGCGCCATGAAGACGCCGATCTCCTTGACGCGCTGGCTCACCAGGTAGGACATCACGCCGTAGATGCCGACTCCGGCCAGCGTCACCGCCAGCGCGGCCAGGATCATGGCGAACATCGCGTAAGCCTGGGCCAGCACGCGCTGGATTCGCAGCGGGCCTTCCTCGAAACTGAACATCGCGAGGCTCTGCAGCAGATCCCGGTCGACACCCGCGACGGCCGCCCGCACTGCCGCCAAGCCGCGCTCGCGGTCGCCTGGCATGCGAATCACAATCTGCGAGAAGTTTCTGGGTTGACCGGTGAGATAGACATGCGCCGGATCGAGCCGCGACAGGTTCGCGAAGCGCACGTCGGCGGCCACGCCCACCACTTCGAACTCCGACATGATCTTGCCGGTGAAATCCATGTCCAGGGTGAAGCGCTTCCCCAGCGGATCTTGGTTGGGCCAAAGGAGCCGTGCGGTGTTCGCGCTTACGATCGCAACCGGAGCGCCGCGATCGGACTCGATGGTCGTGAAGTTGCGGCCGCGAACGATCGGTATGCCAAGCAGGGGAAGATACCCGGCGGATGCGGTGCTCGCGAGCGTACGAGAGCGCGTGCCGTTCACCAGGATGGGCGGAGTCCAGGTTCCCGTCATGGGTATGTTGCCCATGGCGGCGCCCTCGAGTTCTCCCAGCGTCGAGAGCCGTTCGTAGACGCGTTTTTCCAAAGCCGCCGCTTGCGCCGGGTTATCCCCGAATGCCGCGCTGACGACGAACACGCCCCGGGTCTGGAATCCGGGCTGCGCGTCCTGGGAACGCACCAACCCCCGCAGCAGCAGGCCGGCGATGACCAGCAAGAGCATCGACGCAGCCACTTGACCGGTCACGAGAAAGCTGCGCAGCCGGGAATGCGACAGCCGCCGGCCGAAGGTGGCGCCCTCCTGCTTGATCGCACTGGTCAGATCCACTCGCGAAAACTGAAGCGCGGGCGACAGGCCGAACGCAATGCCGGTGAGCACCGAGACCGCGAGCGTGTAGAGGAAAACGCGGGAGTCGGGCGCCAGCGAGACTCCGGTATCGATGTCGCCGGCCGAGCCGAAAACCATCTGCTGGACTTGGATCCACAGGAGTTTCGCCGACCATATGGAAAGCAGCAGCCCGGCCGCGCCGCCCAGTAGCGCGAGCAGCGTGCTTTCGGTCAGCAGTTGCCGGATGATGCGTCCGCGGCCGGCGCCGAGCGACAGGCGCACGGCGATTTCCCGCTGCCGCGAAGCCGCGCGGGCCAGCAGCATGTTGGCCAGGTTCGCGCACGCGATGAGCAGCACCAGCCCCACCAGCAGCATCAAGGCCGCCACCAGCGCCTGAAACTTCAAGTCGTCGGTGTTGCCGTAGTAGGTGACGCGTTGCAGCGTGAGCGCGACGGTCTTCTCCCGTTCCTGGTGCGAGGACGCGAACTGCCGCATTAACACGGTCGCCTCGGCCTGCGCGCGGTTGACCATCGTGGACCCGGCCAAGCGGGCCAGAATCACCAGCCGCTGGCGCTCCAGGTCGTGCAACCAATCCAGGCCCGGCGCCAACTGGGCCTGCATCGCGAAAGGCGCCCAGAAGTCCGGCACCCGCTCCAGACTCAGCGTGCCGGTAAACTCTTCCGGTGTGACGCCCACGATCGTGAATACCGTGTCGTTGAGCTTGAGGGTCTGGCCGAGAACTCGTGGATCCAGGTTGAAGCGCCGTTTCCAAAAGTTGTGGCTCAGCACGATCACCGGATGCGCGCCCGGCGCACCGTCCTCGTCGGGCAAGAAGGTGCGGCCCAGCACGGCGCCGACCTCGAGTGACTGGAAGTAGTTTCCCGAGACCATTTGCCCAGCCAGCCGGCCCGAGGCGGAGGAAACCGGAACCGGCCAGCCGGCCGCGATCAGACTCTTGAAGGCGCGGCCATGATCGCGCAAATATTCGTACTCCGGATACGAGAACCCATACTGGATGTCGCCCCTCATGCCGTGCTCAAACCAGCGCTCGAAGCGCACCACCGTGTTGGGGTCGGGAACCGGCAGCGGCTTTAGCGCGATGGCGTTGTAGGCGGTGAACAGCGTGGTATTCACACCGATCCCAATCGCCAGCGTGAGCACCGCCACCAGCGTGAATCCCGGGTTCTTGGCTAGTGCGCGGAAGGCGTAACGCAGGTCCGCCACGAACGTATCGATCCGCGGAAGGCCGCGCAACTCCCGCTGTGTTTCTTTGAACCGGGTGCTTTCGCCGAAGCTCCTGCGCGCGGCCAGGCGGGCGTCCGCCGGCGTCATGCCCCGGCGCGTGTTCTCTTCGGCCAGCAGCGTCAGATGCTCTTCGATTTCCTGGTCGAACTCACGCTCCGGCCGGCGCCGCAGCAGGAAGCCGGCGATGCGCGATCTTAGAACGCGCAGGCTCTCGATCATGCCTTGGTACTCCGCCCACTCAGTGCCAGTACTTTTCCGACCACCGACACCGTGCGTTGCCAGCTCCGCGCTTCAGTTTCGAGCTGTTTCTGGCCCGCGCGCGTAATCGCGTAGTACTTGGCCTTGCGATTGTTGTCCGAGACGCCCCAGCCGGCCGAAATCCATTTGCGCTGTTGCAGGCGCAGCAGCGAAGCGTAGATGGTTCCCTGGTTGAGCGCGATGGCGTCCTCGCTGACCTGTTCGATGCGCCGTGCGATTCCGTAACCGTGCAACCGGCCCATGGACGCCAGGGTCTGGAGCACCATCAGGTCCAGGGTGCCCTGCAGTATGTCGGCCTTCGAGTCTCCTGTTGCCATCGCACATGAGTCTACCCGACCTCCTGTGGCTTGTCAACAGGAATATCCGGTGACAGTGCGACGGCGACTTGCCGCGTTTCCGAGGCCGAACCAAACAACGCTAGATTGATACTGTGCGCTTCGAACTGCAGGCGGTCTGTCCGGACACCGGCGCCCGGGCCGGGCTGATCCACACCGCCCACGGCGTCATCGAAACACCGGTCTTCATGCCGGTGGGCACGCAAGCCACGGTGAAGGGCGTCACGCAGCGTGACCTGGCCGAAGAGCTGGACGCCAGGATCATCCTGGCCAACACCTACCACCTGTTCCTGCGCCCCGGCCACGAATTGATCCGCACGCTGGGCGGCCTGCATCGCTTCATGAGCTGGCCGCGCGCCATCCTCACCGACTCGGGCGGCTTTCAGGTCTTCAGCCTGAGCGACCTTCGCAAGATCACCGATGAAGGCGTGCTGTTCCGCTCGCACCTGGATGGGGACGCCCACTTGTTCACGCCCGAGTCAACCGTGGACGTCCAGCTCGCCTTGGGGAGCGACATCATGATGGCGCTGGACGAGTGCCTGGCGTACCCTGCCAGCCACGAAGCCGCTCATCACGCCATGCGCCGCACCGTGAGCTGGGCCCAAAAGGCCAACCAGCACTTCGGGCGCCGCCGGGAAGAAACCGGCGCTACCGGCGCACTGTTCCCCATCGTCCAGGGATCGATGTTCCCAGACCTGCGCCGCGCCTGCGCTCAGGAACTGCTCGAACTGGACGCTCCCGGCTACGCCATCGGCGGCTTGTCGGTGGGCGAGCCGCGCTCGCTCAGTCTCGAAATGACCGAGCTGACCACACCGCTGCTGCCCCGCGACCGCCCGCGCTACGTCATGGGCGTTGGAATGCCTGAAGAGCTGCCCGAATACGTCGCGCGCGGCGTCGACATGATGGATTGCGTGCTGCCCTCGCGCAATGCCCGCAACGGATATCTCTTCACCTCCGAGGGCCGCATCATTATCAAGCATGCGCGCTATAAAGAGGACGCGCGCCCGATTGATGAAAAATGCCAGTGCTATACTTGTAGAAGATATTCCCGAGCGTACCTCCGTCACTTATTTCTGGCTGGAGAGATTCTGTATGCTGTGCTGGCTACGCGGCACAACATTCGGCGGTACCTTGACATCATGCGTGAGATCAGGCAGGCTATACTAACGTGTTCGTACCTAGAGTACTTGCGCGATGCGCGCCTGGCTTGCGATGATGCCGAATAAACCTCTTGTGGTCGTGACGTGTTCTTAGGTCTGCTGTTGCAATCGGTCTCTTCCAACTCCCTGTTGGGATTCCTGCCGATCCTCCTCATTTTCGCGATCTTCTATTTTCTACTGTTCATGCCCATGCAGCGCCAGCGAAAACAGACACAGAAGATGCTGGCGGGCTTGCAAAACGGCAACACCGTGGCGACCAGCGGGGGAATCATCGGGACCATCGTCGCCATCGAGGATGATACCCTGGTGTTGCGCGTGAAACCGGACAATGT
>JAIQFN010000131.1 GCA_020073265.1 Terriglobia bacterium
GCGGGATTTTCCTGTCTCCGACGAGATGTGGGCCGATCTGCGCGCGGTGGAAGCCGGCGAGGCCTGTCCCAACTGCGGCACGCCGCTCAAGGTGGCCAAGGCGGTGGAGATCGGGCACATCTTCAAGCTCGGCTACAAGTACTCGCAATCGATGGGCGCACGCGTGCTCGACAAGGACGGCAAGGAAGTCATGCCCATCATGGGCTGCTACGGGATCGGCATCGAGCGCATCCTGACCACGGCCATCGAGGAAAATCACGACAACGACGGCTTTTTCCTGCCGGCCTCGATCGCGCCGTTTCAGGTTGTGGTAACCCCCACCAATGTCGCCGACGCCAAGCTGCTTTCCGCCGGGGAGGAGATTGCGCACCAGCTACAGGCGGCCGGCCTCGACGTATTGCTCGACGATCGCGACGAGCGTCCGGGAGTCAAATTCAAGGATGCCGACCTGGTCGGCATTCCGTTCCGCATCACCATCGGCAAGAAGCTGGCTGAGGGCAAAGTTGAGGTGTTCCAGCGCTCGACACGCACGTCTCAGGATGCTAGTATCCCGGAAATTATTGACATCCTTGAAAAGATGCTCCGGAATGGCCAAGTCCACCACTAACCGGAGGGGGACATAGGAATGAAGACTCTTCGGGCGGTATTTGGGATCGTATTCATCGTCGTTGTTGCCATCGCGGTAGTGAAGCTGGTTCCGCCGTATTACAGCAATTATGAGCTTCAGGACGCGATCACCGACGAAGCGCGCATGAACACCTACACCCCAAAATCGGTCGAGGAAATGCGCGACACCATCTGGAAGAAGTGCAAAGAGCTGGATGTTCCCGTCACTCGCGAACAAGTTAACGTGCAGCGCGAGGGCCAGTCGGTGGCGATCTGGCTAGATTACACCGTGCACGTGGATTTGCCTGGGTATCCGGTGGACCTGAATTTCCATCCTTCCTCGAAAAACAAGAGTTACTAGCCGAGCCTCGTCCGCGGCCCGTCCCGGCGAGCAGCGATTGTTACTTCGGACTGACGACCACTGGCGGGACACTCCCTCTCATCGGCGGCGGCGATGATTTACAATGAGCGCAGATTCTGGCCTGAAGTTCACGATTCTCCTTGCCCTTCGTTCGTGGCAGCGGCTGGATAACGATTTTGGCCGCGCCACCGTCTAAATCAGGTGCAGTAGTGGCAGCCGGTATCATGGAAGGGAACCGCGCCGTGTCGGGCGCAGGGTCAAAGTGGCAACTAAGCTCAAAATTCCGCGGGCCAAGGCCCCGGCCAGGGGTACGCGTACCTCATCGTCGGCCCCGTTCAGCCGTTTCAGCCTATCCGATCCGGTCGTGCGGGTCGCCTCCGCGTTTTTTCTGGTGGTGACGCTGGTCGTGCTGGGCGTATTCGTCGGCTATTACGTCAAGTACGAGAGAATCATCAACCGGCGCCTGCACGGCCAGATATTCACCAACGCAACGAGAATCTACGCTCGTCCGGCCAGCATCTGGGTCGGCGAGGGCATTACCCCGGAAGAAATCGCGAACCAGTTGCGCCGTGCCGGCTACGTTGACGCCGACAAGTCCAGCGGCATTGGCAGCTACCGGCTGATCTCGCGCGGCATCGAGATCTATCCCGGACCCGAGTCCTACCATAACCAGGACGGTGCGGTGGTGCGCGAGTCCGGCGGCAAGATTGAGCGCATTGCCGGCACCGGAAGCGCCACCGGCCGCGATCTTTCTTCCTACGAGCTGGAACCCACGATGATCACGGCGGTGGACACCGAACAGCGCTTCAAGCGCCAACTGGTGGAATACAAGGACATCCCCAAGGTGCTGGTGGACGCGGTGACCGCCGTCGAAGACCGCCGTTACTTCCAGCACAACGGCGTGAACTACTGGCGCTTCATGGAAGCGGCTTGGGTTGACATACGCCAGGGCGGGGCGCGCCGGCAGGGCGGCTCCACCATCACCATGCAGGTCTCGCGCATGTTCTTTCTCACTCCGGAGAAGACCATCAAGCGCAAGCTGACCGAAATGCTGATCGCCATCGAGCTCGAGCAAAAGCTCTCGAAGGAGCAGATCTTCTCGCTCTACGCCAACCAGGTGGACCTGGGCCAACGCGGCTCGTACACCATCACCGGCTTTGCCGAAGCCTCGCGCTCGTACTTCAATAAAGACATCCAGAGCCTCAGCTTGCCGGAAGCCGCGCTGCTGGCCGGCCTGGTCCAGCGTCCCAGCTATCTTTCACCGTACCGGCATCCCGAGCGCGCCCTGGAACGCCGCAACCTGGTGCTGGAGGCCATGGTCGAGACCGGCGGCGCAACCCGCGCCCAGGCCGATACGGCCAAGGCGGCGCAGCTCAAGCTCGCGCCCCCGAATGTGGAGGCCAGCGATGCGCCCTATTTCGTGGACCTGGTGAAGGACAGCATGCTCAGCCGCTACAGCGAACGCGACCTGAGCGAAAACTCCTACCGTATCTATACGACGCTCGATCCTGACCTGCAGAAAGCGGCCGCCGAGGCGGTGCAGCAGGGGATCAAGCTGGTGGACGCGCAGGCGGAAAAGCTGCGCACGCGCCGAATCAAGGTGGGCAGCGGCAAGAACGCCAAGACCGAGGTGAAGATCGTTCCCGGTCCGATGCCGCAGGTGGCGCTGATTGCGATTGATCCGCACAGCGGCGACGTGCTGGCGCTGGTTGGAGGCCGTAATTACGGCTTCAGCCAGTTGGATCACGCGGTAGCGCGGCGCCCCACCGGTTCCGTGTTCAAGCCGTTCGTCTATGCCGCGGCGGTCAACACCGCCCTGAACGGCGACGGCAATGCGATCACTCCCGCATCTCTGATTGACGATTCGCCCGGCACTTACACTTATGGCGACCAGATCTACGAGCCGCGCAACTACAAGGACGAGTACCACGGCGTGGTCTCGGCGCGCTTTGCGCTGGCGCAGTCGCTGAACAACGCGACGGTGAAGCTGGCGGAGCAGGTAGGATACGACAAAGTGGCGGCGCTGGCGCGTGCCGCCGGAATCAAGTCGGTGCAGCCGACGCCCGCGATGGCGCTGGGCGCCTATGACGCTACCCCGCTCGATATCGCCGGCGCTTACACCGTATTCGCCAATGGGGGCGTGCGCGTCTCGCCGATGCTGGCCAGTTCGGTGCGCGACGCGCACGGCGAACTGGTGGAAAACTTCCAGGCAGAGCGCACCCCGGTGCTCGACCCGCGCGTGGCCTACGTCATGACCACGATGATGGAAGGCGTG
The DNA here is from genome assembly GCA_020073265.1 of Terriglobia bacterium. Classification (GTDB taxonomy): domain Bacteria; phylum Acidobacteriota; class Terriglobia; order Bryobacterales; family Bryobacteraceae; genus Palsa-89. The sequence continues at coordinate 3,243 of JAIQFN010000131.1, forward strand.
ATCAACAACGGCACTGCGGCC
>JAIQFN010000026.1 GCA_020073265.1 Terriglobia bacterium
GGAAATCTATCGTCCGATGTGGTTCTCTTGCTGGCAAAGCTTGGGGGCGACTACGGCTGCCGCCCCCACCCATCGTCTCGATGAGTTTCCAGCCGGCTATTCCTCGGCGAGTTGCTCTCCAGCAGTGCCCGCTTCCGCTTCACCAGCCGGGCACCAGTATGCTGTAATGTCGTCTTGCCGGTCGAGCAGTTTTCATCGAACGGCGAACTGTGTCTTAACTATTTGTCCCAGCTCAGGGGGCCACCGCAACAACCAACTAGTACAGCTTCAGGACCTCCTGCTCGAAGCCCGAGGTGCCCTGGTTGACGCCCAAAGTCATATCGAGGGTCTGGAGGCTGACCGTGCCAACCGAAAGGCAATCGAAGAACTGGCAAAGCTCATGGTCTATGGGCAGACCGTCTATTGGAAGCGTACGGGTAATGGCGATGAGGTAGAGTCAGATCCGTATTGTACCGTGTGCTGGGAAAAGGAGCGGCGACTCTCGCACCTCCGTCCTGGCGCGACAAAGGGAACCTATCGCTGTCAAGTTGACGGTACGACGTACGCAACAAGCGAATACAATCCGAAGCCGCAGACATTACAGCCACTCCGCCGCCGCAGCGACTTCCTGCTTTAGCAGCGATACCCTGTGAGACAGACTTAAGGCTCGGGCTAGGCGGGCAGGCGTATGGGATATCTCTTGTCATTGTCGAAGCCAGCAACTGTCAGATGGCTAGATGCGTCAGAATGGCGTTCATGGCGCTGCCTTTTTCGATCAGCGGCGCAGCACGAGCGAATCCTGTGCGCGAGAGCGCAAAGGTTTCGTCGACCTACACTTCGGGTAGCTTGTGCAACCCCAGAACTCCCTTCCGTGCCACTTCACAAGACGCATAGGAGCTCCGCAGGTCTCGCAATACGGCACTTCTGCCTCCGCGAGTATGCGAAAGTCGGCGATCACTATGTTGCTCGTCACGGCGTGGCCGTTCCTGCATTGGGCGCTTGCTGGCAGAACGTCAACTGGGACCGTTGTAACTAATCCACATTCTCGACACATAACGGACGCTTCCGAGAAATCAGCTGATTCCGGGTACGCTTCGTTTACCAGAAAAGCCAGTCGACTCCAATCGTACAGCGTAATGTTGACTGCAGCGGCATACTCCTTAGCCGTACTTGTGAAGCTACCTGTCGTGACACAAAAGCCGCCGGCCGCCCCTTCTGCGTGCATTGCAGCGAACAAAATTTGAAGGTCCCTGCGGCCGACCCCCTGTGCAGGGCCATATCGCTTGCATTCGAGGAGGTACTTCTTTCCTCCTTTGCGGAGTATTGCATCTTTTCCACCGTCACGCGTGAACGGAGTTTGCTTTACCTTATAGCCAAGTCTTCGGAACAACTCAGCAACCGCATCTTCAAATTGTCGTGGAGGCATTTCCAAGTACGTGTTTGCGTTGCCGAGCCATGCTTCGGATAGTCGCTTAATCTCCCTTCCGCGGAGCTCTTTTGATGCTCGTTCGCGTTCCGCGGCGAGTTCCCATTGGTTCTGAAGGCGACGCTTTTCGGCCTCGCATTCCATGCAAGCGTGCTCGTGGGTAACACGCATACCATGGGCGCAGCGCTTCCCACGATGCCGCCATTCCTCTAGACCCTGATTGATCGCAAAACCAACCAGTCCTACGATCCAAACAACGCAGAAAAACGCTACCGAATTCATAAAACGCACAACTCCAAAAACCCTACTTCTAATATTTTACGCCGCGACAACGACCGCCGTTGAAAGGTCAAACAAGCCTACTTCACTTCGACCGACTTCAGATAGGAACGGCTTCTCGCAGGACGCTGTCGCGAAGCAAGGGATGCAGTCCGCGCTCTGTTACGACTTCGACGTGCTTCCCAAGGAGCGCCTCCAGGTCCACAATCAGCCCTCCTGGAAACCAGGAACTGGTCACGGCGCCGACGTCGACCAGAAAATCCACGTCGCTGTCGGGCCTCGCTTCGCCCCGCGCCACCGAGCCGAAGACGCGAACATTCCGTGCCCCGTGCTTGGCTGCGATCTTGAGGATCTCTTCCCGTTTCAGCCGGATCAATTGAGCCGTATCCAGGACTTGGTCCATTTGATTCTATGTTACAGCAGGCTCCGGGAGTATCATGAAGTCATGAGTGCCCGAACGCTGCTGACTTTCGAGCAATTCGAGCAGCTCCACGACGATGGGCTGAAGCACGAACTCCTCCTGGGAGAGCACATCGTCTTGCCACCCGCCAAGTTCGACCACAACTCGCTGCTGCACAAGATCCTGCGGCTCCTGCAACCCTACATAGACAAACACGAGCTGGGCGACGTTCGAATCGAATCCGGTTTCCAGCTGTCCTCAGATACCTGGCTGCAGCCCGATGTCAGCTTCATCCGGGACGCTCACATCCGGAAGCCCCGTCCGCGTGGATATATGGAAGGCTCTCCCGCCCTCGCCATCGAAGTCGCCTCCGAATCCAACACCGCCGCGCAGCTCGACATGAAAATGGAACAGTATTTCGCGCACGGCGCCGAAGAAATCTGGGTCGTTTACCCGCAAACCCGGAGAATCCGGATTCATTTTCCCGACGGCTCCAGCCGCACCGCCGCAGACGAACTCGCATCCGATCTGTTCCCCGGCTGGTCCGCCCCGCTGAGCGCGGTGTTCGAGGACTAGGCCACTTCGCAGTACCATAATAGATTGGTTCCGCGGGCGCTCCGGCATGGAAGCGCTCGCTGTGAAGGAGGGCACCATGAAGTCCATTCGTCACGCCATCGCCGCCGCTGCTCTGGCATTGTTCGCCGCGCCGGCATTTCCGCAAGCGCTGCCTAATCTCGCGCTCGCACGCCTCGGCTACACCGTTCGGAAACGCACCGTGAATCCCCAGGGCGAGCTGAAACAGAAAATCGACGCCAACGACCAGGCCCTGGCCGAAGCCACGCAGAAGGGCCAGATCGGCGAGGTCCGCCGCCTGATCGCAAAAGGCATGGCGCTGCTCAACGGCAACGACTGGACCGGCGCGCTCGACTTCGCCAATTCGCTCGCGCTGCGCTCCGATCACACCTTCGTCGATTCCTCGCGCCCGTACACCGTGCGGATCGAACAGATCTACAGTCCGGCCATCGATCTCCCAGCCTCGCTGCGCGCCAAGGTTTCGCTCGAGAAGCCGCGTACTCCGCCCAATGGCCGCGGCGGCAATGGCGCGGCTGCTCAGCCGCCCGAGTTCGTGAAGGATCTGGGCACGCACGACGAAGTGAGCCGCGACCTGCGCGAGTCGCCCTACCTCATGCATCTCGATCTCGCCAACGTCCCCGACGGGAACTATCAGATCCGCGCCGAGGTCTTCGACGGCGAACGCTCGCTCGGATCGTGCAGCCTGCGCATCGTGGCGGAAAAAGGTCTGGACGCGTCGCTCCAGCGCCTGGAAACCGAAGCCGCCCTCGCGCCCGAGTCGGTGAAAGCCGACGTCGCCTATCCGCTGGATTACGTCCGCAAGGTGAATCTCGGCCTGATCGATCGCGGCGCCTTCGACGTCGCCAAGGAAATCGCCACCGCCGAAGAAACGCTGTCCGCCGCCCAGGGAGGCAAAGATCCGTTCGCCGGACGCACCGGCGACTTCAAGCGCCACTACTATCTGAAGGACGCCGGCGAGATCATGCCCTATCGCCTCTACATCCCGCCGTCCTACAATGGCTCGCGCGCGTATCCGATGGTGCTGGCGCTGCACGGCCTGGGAGGCACCGAAGACGGCTTCTTCGGACCCAACTACCGCGCGCTCGACGAAGCCGAGAAGCGCGGCTACATCCTGGTGGCTCCGCTCGGCTATCGCATCGACGGCGGCTACGGCGGACGCGGCGCCGTCCACACCCGGAGCCAGCAGTTCAGCGAGCAGGACGTCATGGAAGTGCTGCGGCTGGTCCGCGAGCGCTACAAGATCGATGACAACCGCATCTACCTGCTGGGACACTCGATGGGCGCCATCGGCACCTGGCTGCTCGGCCCGAAGTATCCGAACATCTGGGCCGTGCTCGCGCCCATCTCCGGCGCGGGCGATCCGGCCAGCGTCGAGAAGACCCGCGACATCCCGGAGATCGTGGTCCATGGCGACGCCGACAACGTCGTGCCGGTGAATTCCTCGCGCGTCATGGTGGCGGCGATGAAGAAGCTGGGCGTCGAGGTGAAGTACATCGAAGTGCCCGGCGGAAGCCACGGCGACGTAGCCGCTCCCAACATGAGCGCCATTTTCGATTTCTTCGACGCGCACCGCAAAGGCGTCAAATCGACCGCGTCAGCTCGGTAGGCATCATAGCGTCCCCATGAGTGGGGACGCTGCACGCACGAGTGCGTGCGCCACGGCTACTGCGCCCTCGCCGCCAACCGCCGCGCAATGGTGTCGTAAACCGACGGATTGAACGCCAGCCCGATATGCGTCCCCGGCACTTCGACATCCCTGGCCGGGTCATCGGTGATGCAGTACTGCCAGTCCACCACGCCGTCGCTCTTGGTGTAAATCGCGGTCTGGCGGATCGAATCAGGCAAATCGCGCCGCAACGAATCCAGGAAATTGCAGGTGCAGCGCCCGGTGTAGCAATCCGGCAGCACTCCCGGCCCGTGCGTATTCAGAATCCGATCGCGAACGATCTCCGCCGCCCGCAGCACCCGCGAATGCACCACCGTGCCGCGAAACGGCGACCCCATCGTGATCACGGACGCAATGTCGTTGGGCCTCTGCGCCGCCGCCGATCGCGCGATGATCCCGCCCAGGCTATGACCGATCACGTGCACCGGGCGGCCAGTTTCGCCGCACGCCTGATCGATGGTGTCGTTCAGCCGCCGCTTGATCAGCAGATTCGGACACTCGGCGTTCAGTCCGATCCCGGAAAAATAGGCGTGGTAACCGATGCGCCGCAGCCACGCGTACATCTCCATCAGATAAAGATCGGTGCCGAGAAAACCGGGGATCACCACCACGCCCGAGCCGTCGCCGCGCGGCACGCCCATTCCGTAATATGCCGGCGTGGCCCGCAGCAGCAGCACCTCGACGCCGAACAGCGCTTCCTGCCACATGGAAATGGGCGCTGCTGACTGATCTGAGCGAATCTGGTAGCGCCTCTCGGCCATTAGTCTCGTCGTGGAGCTCAATCCTTTGTACACCCTGAACCACGTCCTTGTAAAGCCGTTAACAGGGTGCCTGGTCTCAGTACTCAGGGCGCTCGCTGAGCCAGCGCCGGGAACGATCCCGAAGTGGACACGCCCAGTGCCCGCTCCACCACCCTCACGATCGCACCCAGGTGATCGAAGCGCGGCCGCGACCTGGTGTGATCGAGATCGTAGCCCACTTCGGCGAGATGATCGGCCGGCCAAGGCGGCTCGGCCAGATGGTTGTCCGGCCACTGCGCGGAAGCCACGGAAACCAAGCCATCGTTCTGCCGTTCGTCAGCCGTCGCGCCCGCATGTTCAATCAGCCAGCCGCCTGGACGGAGCGCCGCCGAGTGTGGACCACATCCCGCATAGGCAAAGTATGTGACTCGATCGCAATCCAGGCACTGCTGGTTAAAGGTCATCGCGGAGCCGGTGGTAAGGCCGCCGAGCCCGCCGGTTGGAAGCCCGAGCCGCGCGATCGCGTCCTTGACGATGCCGTACACCAGACGCTGCGGACCGATCGGAGTCGGCCCGGCCAGAACATCGGCCACCGGGCTGCCGCGATGCGGAGTGGCGATGGTGGAAAGCGTCGCGACGCGGCCACTCAGGTTGCGCAGATTATTCGAGATGAGGAAGCGGGCATCCAGGCCGCCCATGCTGTGAGCGATGACATCGATGCGCCCGGTCGGGAACGCGGCTTCGATCTGTTCGGCAAGCTGGCTCGCTCGCACTGCCACGCTGCCGGTCACGTCCACGCGCGGGAACAGCGCTCCCGGATACTGCTGGGCGACGCCTCGAAAGTAGTCCAGCCCCTTGAGTCTCTGCGGGATCAGAAAACCGCTGGCGAATACAAGATTCATGCTGCTTCCTCCTCGCGGCCGCCAGGCGGCGGTCTCATCAGTTTGCGCCCGGCGCCGCGCTCACCGGAATCGCGGGTTCATGCACCACCTCAGGCCCGGCTCCGTTGAGCGCCGGCGCTTCCAGTTCGATTCCCAGGACCGGTTGCTCGATTCCCACGAAGGGCTGCTCAGTTTCCACACTGGCCTGTGCATGTTCCACGCTGGGTTGCTCGATTCTAGCGCCGGCCTGCTCGGCCATGGCAGGCGCCTCCTGGACCGCGGCCGGCCGAACCGCACGCGCCGGTCTTGGACGCCTGTGTGCCTTCGCAACGCCCACGCCAGCCGCCTGGCGCAATTCCTGGAGAGCTTGATCCAGAAAGCGCTTCAGGCGATCGATATCCGGCACCACCGCAGCGTCGCCCGTCAGGCCGAAATACAGCTTGTGATTGTAACTTTGAATCGCGCAGCCCAACCCCATCTCGTTGCCGATCGGCACGTAAGGATAATACGTCAGCATCTCGCGTCCCAGCACGTACAGCGGAGCCTGCGGCCCCGGCACGTTAGTGCAAACCAGATTGAAGGGCGGAACGGGCAGCAGGCTAGTGAGCGGATCGAGCAGCGCCTGCAGCGGCGCGGGCGTCGCTCCCACCCAGGTGGCCAGCAGATGGATCAGATCGGCCACGCGCGCCGTCTTCAATGCCTCGGTTCTTTGGCGGATGGCATCCAGCAACTTCACCGGATCGCGCAGGTCCAAAGGAACGCTGACCGGAAGCATGGAAACGCGATTCCCCAGGCCGTTGGGCTCGCCTTCCCGCCGCAGGTTCACCGGAACCATGAGCCGCAGCAGGCGATTCTTCACCGGCGCTCCGTGCAGTTCCGCGTAGCGCCGCACCGCGGAGGTGACCACCGTCAGCACTACATCGTTGAGCGTCCCTCCGCAGGCTTCCCGGACCTTTTTGACTTCCGGAATCGAGAATTCGCTCCAGGCTACTTTGCGCGGCCCGAGACACGCTTGATTGAACGGCAATCGCTCCACCGGCGCCAGCAGCTCCGGCACCAGGCGCAGCAATTGATCCAGTCCCCGCAGCGCCTGATCGCTCATCAGCGACTGCACGATGTTCAGCGTGGCCGCCTGCGCCGACAGCATGCGCTCCACCATTTCCGAGTACGAGGTAGCCAGAGCATCCACCAGCGACGCGCTTGGACCGGGCAGGGGAGGCGCATGGTAGCGGTTCTTATGTCCGCTCTGCGGCTGCAGCGTCGGATCCAGCAGCACATTCAACAGCCCCACGCCCGACACGCCGTCCACCAGGCAATGATGCACTCTGGAAATCAGAACGCTCCGGCCGCCGCTCAGCCCGTCCACAATCGTCATGTCCCAGAGCGGTCTCGAGCGGTCCATCATCTGGGTGAACAGCCGGCCGGCGAAGTTGCGAAGCTCCGCGTCGGTGCCGCGCTTGAGCTGCGCGTGATGCACGTGATTGGAAATGTCGAAATCCGGGTCGGGCTCCCAGGTCGGATGCCCGACGTTCAGCGGCGGCGCCACGATCCGCTGGCGATAGCGGGGGATCAGCGGAAGCCGCGATTCGATGAACTCCCGGCACGCTTCGAACGGGATCGGGCCGTCGAAAACCGACACGCTCCCGATGTGCAGCGGCATTTCTTTTCGTTCCAGATAAAGGAAAACGGCGTCTTCCGACGCCAACCGATCGCCCGGATACACACGTGCCATAACACCAACCTCCGCGTTCCTGGTAAGAGATGCACGTGACGTGCCGCCGGGCAAGCTAGCGGCACGCACGTGCTTTGCGGGTTGAATCAACGCTTAGACTCCAGCCTCATTTTCCCGATGAGCTAAGTCGAGTGACTTTGGGTGAGCGTCTTGCCCCAGCGGCTCCTCAGTGCACGTGCACCCGGCGGCTGGCCGGACGCGCTTTGGCGTGCACCACCGGATGAGCTGCCGCATGAAGGGGCGCGGCCGGACGCGGTCGCGTCATGACATCCAGGAGCGCCTTCTGCGCCGCCACGAAGCTTTCCACTCCCTGGCGCGTCAGATCCGCGAGGTTCGTGCCCGGAACGGGCGTGAACAAACCCATGGCCCGTCCGGCGACTTTCGTGTTCGCACGAATTTGCTCGCCGGCCGTATCGAGCAGCCGTTTCTGCGCGTCAATGAATGCGTCCACGCTTTCGCGCGCCAGTTCCGCCAGCTCGGTGGGCTTCTCCGCCTTCGCGGTTCCAACGCGCGGCTTGGCCGCTTTGGCGGCTTCCTCGGCCACTACGTCCAGAAACTTCTTCTGCGCTGCGACGAAATTCTCCATGCCTTCGCGCGCCAGCTCCGCCAGCCCCTCGCCGGTGAACGTCTTGCCGGTCTTGGCGGACTCCACCCAGGCGCCGGTCTGCTTGGCGGCCACGTCCAGGAAGTGCCTCTGGAGATCGATGAAGGTGTCCACGCTGCGGCGCAGCAGGTCGCTCATGGCGGCCGCCGGCGCCGAAATGCCCACCCGTTCCTTGACGCCCGACAGAACGATGTCGTTCTGCTTCTTGGCCAGATCCAGGAGAATCTTTTGCGCTGCAATAAAATTGGTCATGCCTTCGCCCGCCATTTCGGTCAGGGCGTTGGCCGCCGTGGGTCGCATGGCCGTGAACCTTTCGCGGATCGTGTTCATCGCCATGGCGTTCTGCCGCATCACCAGATCCAGCAGAATCCGTTGGGTGGCGAAGAAGGTTTCGGTGCCTTGCTGGACCCATTCGGTAAATAAGGAAATCGGAGTAACAGCCCGGGCGGTTGCCTCGGGAAGCTCCGTCTTAACATTGCTTTTCATAACATCCTCCAGAATGCTGCAGTGCAGCATCCAATTAGACTGTACACCTGTGCCGCGGATGTGTCAAGATGTGTCTGGGAGCCAGCCAGCGGCCCGCCCGGGATCTCCGGCGGCCGCATTGTGCGCTGCAACAAAAACCATGAAAACAGGACAGATCATCATCAAGAAGTATGAAAATCGTCGGCTGTACGACACTTCCGCCAGCCGCTACGTCAACCTGGACGATCTGGCCGAAATGGTCCGCCAGGGCATCGACCTCAAAGTCGTCGACGCCAAGACCGGCGAGGACCTGACGCGCGTAACTCTGACGCAGATCATCACCGAGGACGCCAAGGACCAGCCTGCCGGGCTCCCCCTGGAGCTGCTGCGCCAGCTCATCGTGGCCTCCGACCGCGCCCGCCAGGACTTCATCATGTGGTATCTGAAATCCGCCTTCGACAACTACCAGAAGTTTCAAGATGCGGTCCAAGGGCAACTGAGCGGCGCGCGTTCGGCCGTCACCGCGCCGCTCGAATCCATGCGGCGTTTTTTCACCGGCCCGCCACCCGCGGCTCCTCAGCCGGAAGAGAGCCCTGAACTGGCCGAGCTTCGCATCCGCATCGCGGAACTGGAGGGCCAGCTCAAAAGCAAGCCACGCACGCGCCCCAAGCGCAGCGCGCGCAAAAAGAAAACCTAACGTCGCGCGCCGCCCCACTCACTGCACCACCAGATCCCGTATCGCGCGCTTCAGGATCTTGGCGTTGCTGTTCTTCGGCAGCGCTGCCATGAACACAACTTTCGCCGGCAGCTTGAACTTGGTCACGTACTGGGCCACATGCCGCCGCATCTCCTCCTCGGTGGCCTCCGCTCCCGGCTTCAACTGCACCACCGCGCAAACGTCCTCGCCGAAAACCGCATCCGGAATCCCGATCACGGCCGCTTCCGCCACCGCCGGATGCAAGTACAGCGCCTCCTCGATCTCGCGCGGCGAGATGTTCTCGCCACCCTTGATGATCAGGTCCTTCTTGCGATCCGTGATGTACAGGTACCCGTCCTCATCCAGATAACCGATGTCGCCGGTTCGCAGCCATCCGCCGTCCAGCGCCCTCTGGGTGGCCTCGGGATCCTTCCAATATCCCGGGCTGATGTTGGCTCCGGCCAGACAGATCTCCCCCACGCTCCCCGCCGGCAACGGCTGGTCTTGATCGTCCAGAATGCGAATCTCGACCCCCGGCGTGGCCTGCCCCGCCGATCCCGCCCGGTACGGCGCCTCGATCGCATACCCGGTGGCCACCGCCGCCGTCTCCGAAAGCCCGTAGCCTTGATCGATGCGGCACCCGAACACGCGCTCCGTCTCCAGCCGCAGCCGATCCGGCAGCGGAGCTCCGCCGCTGGTAATCCGGAACAGGCTGGAGGTGTCGTAGCGCGCTCGTTCCGGGTGATTCAACAAATACACCAGCATGGTCGGAACCACCGGCAGGTAGCGCACGCGGTAGCGCTCAATCAGCTCCAGCACGCGCGTCGGCTCAAACTGCGGCAGCAGCACTGTAGCCAGGCCCCAACGGTTGGCGAGGAACTGGATGATCACTCCGTACACGTGCGTCAGCGGCAGAGTGTGCAGCATGGCGCCAGGTTCCATCTGCGGGTTTTGCCGGAGCGCACCCTCCAGCGCCGCCAGGAAATTTCCGTGCGTGAGCATCACGCCCTTGGGAGTCCCGGTGGTTCCCGACGTATAAAGAAGGATCGCCAGGTCGGATGGCGACTGGTTGGCGGGCGTCTCGCGCGGAGGCGCCTCGGCGAGCAACGGCTCGATGTTGATCGCGCCCGCGGCTTCCGATTCTCCCAAAACCAGAAGATGCCGGAGCGTGCCCGCCGCCGCGCTGGCTTCCTTCAACCGTCCCGCCAATCGCGGCACCGTAACCGCCACGGTTGCGTCCGAATTCCGCAGGATGTCGGCCACTTCGGCGGCGGTCCACTGCGGTATCACCGGAACGATGGCCGCCCCCAGCATCCAGATCCCCGGGAAGGCCGCAGTCAACTCGGGCGAATTTGGCATCATCACCAGCACGCGATCGTCGCGGCTCACGCCAAAGTCTTCGAGCAACCGCGCCCAGGAGCCGGCTAACTGTAGCTCCTCAAGGTTGGTGTAACTGCGGCCTTCAAAATGGAGCCGGGTGTAAATTCCGAAGCGCTCCAGATTCTCCAGCTCCAGTCCGGCTAGATTCCCCAACGCATCGGATCGAACAGTGGCGGCTTGCTTCATGGCGAAACTCACGGAACCCGCGCAAACTCGGAGCGCGGAGCGAAGGTATACTAAAACGCTTTCGACTGGCAATCCGGAGACCAAGCTTAGGCCCGTTTTGCGCTACTCGCTTCTCCATGCGATTCGGACCACCCGGCCGAAGCCTGCCAGCGTGAAATCACGATTAGTAGGGGCAATTCCCACAGCTCAGCAGCGCTATATTCCCAGCCGATCCAACAAAATCAACCTCAAAGCCCATTGGGCTACTCCGCCCTGCGGTTGGCAGCCGGCTTGCTCCCCTCTTGAACACTCCCAGGAGAGATCCTGAGTTTCGCTGTTGGAGCGCCGGCCGCCTAGGGCCTCGCTCTCAATCACTTATGCCAGCAGTCCGGCTGCGGACGAGGGGGTAACATGAATCAAAAGTTCTTCAATTTGTTTGTCCTGGCGCTAGCGGTACTGTTCGCCTGTTTACCGCTGATGGCACAGGTTGACGTTTCCACTGCCACTCTCAAGGGAACTGTGCTCGACCCGGTGGGCGCGGTTGTCCCGGGCGCCACCGTGACGGTTGCCAATGTAGACCGCGGCTTTACCAAAACCGTCACTAGCGGCGAGGACGGCATCTACCAAATCCCCCTGCTGCAACCTGGCATGTATCGCGTCGAGGTCGCCAGGGAAGGTTTTGAGAAAGCGGTCGCCAATCGCCTCGAGCTCACCATCGGCCAAAGCGTAATCTTCGACATCCATCTGGTGGTCGGCGCCGTGACCGAAGTCATGCAAGTCACCGAGACCGCGCCGCTGATCGAAGTGGAAAGAACCCAGCAGGCCAACACACTCGGAACCAAGACCATCGACAACCTTCCGAACCTGAGCCGCAACTTCACCGATTCGGTATTCACGCTGCCGGGTGTGTCCAACTCCGATGCGCCGCGCCTGCAGAACCCCGGTTATACCGGATTCTTGACTTCCGGCTTCTCCATCGGCGGCAGCAACGGCCGCAATAACCTGGTCACCTTCGACGGTGGCGAGAACGACTACGGCTCCGGACAGCTCCGCACGCCCAACGTCAGTGTCGAATCCGTCCAGGAGTTCCAGGTCAACCGAAATGCCTTCGCGGCCGAGTTCGGATTTACCGCGGGCACGGCGCTGAATGTCGTCACCAAGAGCGGCACCAACGATTTTCATGGCAGCGCTTATGCCTTCTTCCGCGACCAGCACACCGGCGCCAGGAATTACTTCGATACCACCACCACGCGGGCGCTGGATCAGAACTTCTCTCCCGGAGCCACGCTCGGAGGGCCGATCGTCAAGGACAAACTCTTCTTCTTCAGCTCCTACGAATTCCGCAAGGTGGACACGCCGCGCTTCAAGAACTATCTGAACACGCCCGACGCGCAGGGCTTGAACGGAAATCCGGCCCAGCTCGCCTACGTGAACCAGCTCGCCAACTCGGGCGATCCGACGCTGCAGGGCATCGCAGGCCTCTTCCAGAAGGCCCTGGTTCCCATGAACAATCCCAACGTGGCCCAGCTGCTGGGCGCCAATGACGGCGTGTTCCCGGACGTCAGCCGGGCGAATGATTGGGTAACCCGCATGGACTACCAGCCCACGCAAAACGACACCATCACGGTCCGCGCTTCCCTGATGCACTGGAATTACACGCTCATCGGGTCGAACAACCTGTATGCGGCCAGCGACGCCGGTTACGTGCACAACCAGGATTTCGGCATCCTCGGGAGCTGGAATCACATCTTTGGGCCGCAGCTCATCAACCAGCTTCGCGTGCAAGTTGTGCCGTACAACCACGTCAATGAGCCGTCTTTAGCTACCGGGTCAACGGAATTGTCCATCGGCAGCCTGGGCGTCTTCAACCGTAGCTATCAGTTCCCCTACAACTCGCAACAGCAGCGCTACCAGTTCGAAGACAATCTCACCTGGATGAAAGGCAACCATACTCTCAAGTTTGGAGGCTCCTACCGGCCCGTCAACTATACCGTCCAGAACGACCTGTGGTTCGGCGGCGAGTTCGATTTTTATGACGGCACGCTACCGTTGATCTCCATCGTGCCGGCGGCATCGCAAGGCGCCCTGGCAGGCTTCAATCTGGGGCACGGCTATCCGGTCAACGGACCGGCCAATACCTACCTCACCGCGCTCGAGTCGTTCTCCTTGAACCTTCCGATCACTTACCGGCAGGGATTCAACAATTCGAAGTGGCAGGACTGGGCGCACTACCTCGGCATGTTCGCCCAGGATACCTGGAAGCTTCACCCCAGGTTCACACTGAGCTACGGCGTCCGGTTCGACTACGACGCCGAGCCCTCGCCGCTCCAGCACAATGGCTATTTCTCGCCGCGCGTCGGATTCGCCTGGGATCCGTTCGGCGACCAGAAGACCGTCATCCGCGCCGGCAGCGGGATCTTCGTCGCGCCGGTCAATTTCCAGGTCGACTACCTGGTGAACATCCTGAACGACAGCGGCAACTACATCAACCAGATTTTCAAGACCATCAGTTCGGCCGGCGTCAACGCCGCCACCATTTATGGGTACGGCTTGCAACAGGGCAAGCTGCCCTTCGGAGAGGTCACCCAAGCCGACCTGAGCGCGCTCGGTCTCACCGTGGGACCTGGCGGCGCCGGCCGGGTGATCTTCAACATCGGGCCGAACTACAAGAACACCTACTCCATCCAGGCCAGCCTGAGCATCGCCCGGGAATTGAGCCACAGCATGTCGCTCGAAGTCGGGTATCAGATGTACAAGGGCGTGCACATTCAATTGGACCAGGAGACCAACTTTTACGAGACTGGCGTGATCAGTCCGGAGTGGGGGCCGCAGTATGCTCCCATCAATCCCAGCATCACCCAGAGCAACAGCTACTCGTCCATCGGCAACTCGATCTATCACGGCCTGACCGTGTCGTTGACCAAGCGCTACGCCAAAAATTTCCAGGGCCAAGTCAACTATACCTTCAGCAAGGCCATCGACGACAACACCGACTTCAATTCGCAGTTCGCGTCGTTCTTCCCCACTCGCCTGAATCTCGAGCGGGGCATCTCGGCCTACAACGTCCCGCATAACTTCGTGGCGAACCTGGTCTACAACACCCCGTTCAAAGCGGGTTCCGGCGAGCCGTTCTGGTCGCGCCTGTTTGCCGACATGGGCTTCGCGCCCATCCTGCATATGCGCAGCGGCATCCCCTTCTCGATCCGCGTTCCCGGCGCCGCCAACGGCACCCTGGGGCACAATCTCTACGCTCGCCCCTGGTATGTCGAGCGCAACACCGGCATCGGGCCGAACTTCTACGATTTCGACGCGCGGCTGACCAAGTCGTTCTACATCAACCGCGACAACGGTTTCAAGTGCGACTTCATCGCCGAAGCAACCAACCTGCTCAACCACACCAACTTCAGTTCGGTGAACGACCAGTTCTCGGTGGGCGATCCGTTCCTGTTGACCGGTCCGTTCAACGTCACCGGCAACAAGAGCCTCGGCCCCACTTCGCCGCTCGGGTACACGTCCGCCTTCGCGGGGCGGCAGATTCAGTTGGGCCTGAGACTGGCCTGGTAGTTTTGACCGGGAACACCGTCAGGCGCCCCAGGCGTGGGTGCCTGACGGTCCTTTCTATTAGCGAAGGAGTCACAGCATGAAGGCCGGGGAAGTCACGGGCGATCGGCTGCGGGTGCCGCGCGACAACGACAACGACTACACCCACGTGATGGCGGCCATTCGCCGCGACTTCGTCCAGGAGCAAACTGGCGCCGAGCTGTCGCACGTGGCGCAGTATTCCTTCGACCCTTCCGTGCTTCCCGGCAACATCGAAAATTTCATGGGCGTGGCGCAAGTGCCCATCGGCGTCGCCGGACCGCTTCGCATTCATGGCGAACACGCCCAAGGCGATTTCTTCGTCCCGCTCGCCACCACCGAGGGCACTCTGGTCGCCAGCTACAACCGCGGCATGCGCCTGCTCACCGAGTGCGGCGGAGTGAAAGCCACGGTGGTCGAAGAGTGCATGCAGCGGGCGCCGGTCTTCATCTTTCCCGATGCGGTCCAGGCTCGCGAGTTCGGCCACTGGGTCGCCGGGAACTTCGACGCCATCCGGCAGGCGGCCGAATCCACCACCCACCTGGGCAAGCTCATCAACATCGGCCAGTATCAGGTCGGCCCGCTGCGCTATCTGCGCTTCAACTACACCACCGGCGACGCAGCCGGACAGAACATGACCGGCAAGGCCACTTCAGCAGCCTGCGAGTGGATCAAGAAGACTTATCCCGGCGATCCGGACTACTATCTTTCCGGCGGCATCGACACCGACAAAAAACATTCCCACTTGAACATGCTTTTGACCCGCGGCAAGCGCGTCGTGGCCGAAGCAGTGATTCGCAAGGACCTGCTGAAGCAGATCATGGGCGTCGAGACTCGAGATCTGTTCCGCTTCCGCCAGGTCCAGATGACCGGCGCCTTTCTGGCGGCCTCCGCCAACAACGGAGCGCACGCTGCCAACGCGCTGGCGGCTCTGTTCATCGCCACCGGCCAGGACGTGGCCGACATCTCCGAATCGCACGCCGCCATCAGCTACAGCCAGCTTCTCGATAACGGCGACTACTACTGGTCCATTACGCTCACCTCGCTGATCGTGGCGACCTACGGCGGCGGAACCGGCCTCCCCACCCAGCGGCAATGTCTCGAGATGCTGGGTTGCTACGGAGCCCATCACGCCAGCAAGTTCGCCGAAATCTGCGCCGCGGTGGTGTTGGCCGGCGAGACCTCGCTGGCTTGCGCCGTCCTGCACGGCGACTGGGTAACCAGCCACGAACGCCTGGGCCGCAATCGCCCCTGATGTGGCGCACGCACTCGTGCGTGCCGCGTTCACACTCGTGTGAACGCAGTTATTATGAAACCAATGAGACCAGCAGCGCTATTGTGCCTGTGCTTTGCAGTTCCCTCCGACGCACAGACCCCGCTGCCCGCCGGCGAAGGCCGCGAAATCGTCGAGCGCGTCTGCTCGCCCTGCCACGGCGTCGACCCGCTCACGCACCGCCGTCTCGACCAAGCCGGCTGGCAGCGCACCGTCGACAGCATGGTCGCGCGCGGCGCGGCGGCTAGCGACGACGATCTCAAGAAGGTGGTTCAATACCTGGCCGCGACTTTCAACATCCCGGATTCCGAGAAAATGAACCCGGACAAGGTCAACGTCAACAAGGCTTCTTCCATTCGCCTCACCAACGCCCTGAAGCTGTTCCCCGAAGAAGCCGAAGCCATCGTCGCCTGGCGCGAGAAAAACGGAGACTTCAAAACCTGGCAGGATCTCAAGCAGGTCCCCGGCCTGGATTGGAAGAAGATCGAGCAGCGCAAGGACCACATCACGTTTTGAGCTAGTCCTCTCCCCAAACCTCGGCGGCCGTCTCGACGATCTTGGAAAGCTTGGCCCACTGCTCGTCTTCGGTCAGCACGTTGCCTTCTTCGGTGCTGGCGAAACCGCACTGCGGGCTCAGACACAGCTGATCCAGGTCCAGATAGTGCGACGCCTCCCGCAGCCGGCATTTCAGAAAATCCTTGTTCTCGAGAACGCCGGTCTTCGAGCTCACCAGCCCCAGCACCACGATCTTGTCTTTCGGAACCAGCCGCAGCGGCTCGAATCCACCGGCGCGCTCGGTATCGTACTCCAGGAAGTAACCGTCCACGCCGATGCTATGGAACAGGATCTCCGCCACCGGTTCGTAGCCGCCCTGCGCGATCCACATCGATCGGAAGTTGCCGCGGCACAAGTGCATGGTGATGCGCATGTCCGCGGGCCGGTAATGGATCGCCGAGTTGATCATGTTCGCGTAGATCTCCGGCAGCTTGCCCGGATCGTCGCCGCGATCCTGCAACATCTGGCGCTGCTCGGGATCGCAGAGGTAAGCGAAGTTGACCTCGTCCAACTGCAGATAGCGGCAACCCGCGGCGGCGAAATCCGCGATCACTTCGCGATATGCCAGGCCGAGGTCGCGGTAGAACTCGCCCATGTCCGGATAGACCCGCGGGTCGACCGCCGTCCGGCCGCCCCGGAAGTGCAGGACGCTCGGCGACGGCAGCGTCATCTTGGCCGTCGCGCGAGTGTGATCCTTCAGAAACTGGAAGTGGTCGAGCATAGGATGCCTGGCCGGAGCGCCGATCTTTCCGGTGACGCGCAGACCCTTGGGCTTGGTCTGGCCCCCGCCCTTGAACTGGATGCCCTGCGGAGCCTCAAATGACTCGACGCCGTCCAGCCCCTCCAGGAAATCGAAGTGCCAGAAGGCCCGCCGGAATTCGCCGTCCGTTACGCCGCGAAGGCCGATGGCCTCCTGCTTTTGTATGACCGCCGCGATGGCTTGATCTTCGGCATCCCTCAACTTCTCGGCGGAGATCTCGCCGCGCTCCCGTTGCGCGCGCGCTTGCCGCAACGCCTCCGGTCGCAGCAAACTGCCCACGTGATCGGCCCGAAAAGGCGGCACGGTTCTCATAGTCGACCCCAAACCACCTTTGCACGTCCGCGGAATTATTGCAGGTCGAAATCGGCCCAGCGCTGGAACGATTTGCCGGTGCTGTCCACCGCGCTCATCACCAGACGGTAGGATCCCGGTTTCAGCTCGTCCACCGGTACCTTCGAGCCGGTCGCCAAAACGGGACTGCCACCTTTCTCCGGAAGCGGAATCCGATACAGCCCGGTATCCACCTTCTGCTCGCCGGTCTTGGTGTCCAGCACGCGAAGCTGCAGCGCCACGGCCAGATCCTTGGGGGGGTCCGCGGAAGCCAGCAGCGGCTCGTACACCTCCATGTAGAGCACGGGTTTCTCGCTGGTCTTGAACCGATTGGAGCCGTACGGAGTCATCTGGATGCCCTGCGTAACCAGCGGCACGCGGTCTTCGATCAGCGCCGCGTCCAGCTCGGTGCCCATGCTGGACGCCGGGCGATAGCTAGTGCTGAAGGCAATGGCGCTAAGTCTGAATGCGGTTCCGTCATAAGCGTCGATCGACAGCGGCTTCTCCACCTTGCCGAAGCTTTGGCCGCCCGAACTGAACACCACCTTGAACCGGTATTGACCGGGCGCCAGATCGAACTGGTTCTCGTAGTGGAAGGGTTTCTCGTTGAAGGCTTCCACGTCCTTCTTGGTCTCGAAGTCGAGCTTCACGGTATCGCTGAAGCGCGCGCGCACCGAACCGTCCGGAAGGTAGGCCATCCCCAGAATGTTCATTTCCGAGTGCAGCTTGCCTTTTTCCTTTTCGAATTTCATGATGCGCGGCTCGATCTCCATGGCGACATTGACGCGCGCGACGTTGGGCTCGGTGTAGAAAAACGGAAGCTGTACCGAAGCCGTGATGTCACCGGCCTGCTCGGCCGCGGCCCGGTTCTCCAGCTCTTTTTCGGCGGGCTTCTGAGCCAGCATGTCATGCGACCGGACGTTGCAATATCCGGAGCGCGCCCGGGCGTTGATTCCGCCGCGGTCCACCTTCACCCGCAGGGCATGGCAGCTTCCCTCGTCCGAATCGGGTGGCGTGTAGGCGAGCAGATAATACTCGTTCAACTCCCGGCCGATCTTTTCCAGTCCGGAGAGCAGGTCGTTGGTGTTGATAATCACGAAGCCGCCGGTGCCGTCGGCCAGCATGTGCAGCACTTCCTGATCCCGGTCGATGTTGTCGGGAAATTTGGGAAGCAGGATGCGCGACTGATTCATCAGGTTGGCCGGCATGCCCATGGGAGATGTCATGGCGCCGGGCGGCATACGAGTCGGGTTGCCGCCGCCAGCGTTGGGAAAGCCGGTGCCGCCAGGGCGTCCAACTGCGCCGCCACCTGGCATCGGCCGGCCACCTCCTCCTCCGGGCGAAACCGGTGTTCCTCCGCCGCCGATCGGCGCTCCACCGCGTCCACCGCCGCCAACCCCCGGCGTTCCACCGCCGCCGCCCGGAGCTCCACCACCGCCGCCCGGCGTTCCACCGCCGCGCCCCACCTGCGGCGGCGCGAAGAAAGCCATCGATCCCAGGTTGAGCAAAGCGGGGTTCAAAAACGCCGCGATCCCGGGTACGCGCAAGGAAGGCGGCGCCATCAGCAGAGCCCCATTCGGAGCGCCTCCCACCAACCCGCGCACGTCGATCGGATAGATGGCGACATTGGCCTTGTTGCAGGCGTCAATGGTCGCGGTCACTTCGGAGAGTTCTTCCGGCGTGACCCGAAATCCGCCCGTCAGGAAGATCAGGGTCTTGCGGCCCTGAATAGCGGCCAGGTTGCGGGCCAGGCTTCGCAGCGCCAGAACTACATCGCGAACGCCGAAGTCGGCGGCGGCCCTGGCCAGGCGCGGGGCTCCCAGGCTGGCGTCCAAGGTAGGAGTCACCGAGGAAAACTTGATTCCGGACACCACCGCTTTCAACCGTTCCGTGTCGGCCGTGAAGTTCTGGGCGATCTGGATGGAGCCGCCGTAGTTCACGATGGCCATCAGGCGATTGGGTCCGGCGTTCTTTTCGATGAACTGCGCGGCGGCCTTGCGCGCCAGGGCCTGGTCGCCGAAATTCACAGTCGAGTTGTCGAAGAACAGCACCAGGTAGCGCGGCTGTGAGTTGGTTGGGGAGGCGGGGTCGGCTTCAAATGAAAAATTCTTGACGGTCTGTTCCTTGTTGTCTTCCCAGACGCGAAAATCCTTGGCCGTGAGATCGCGGACGTAGTTTCCCTTCTTGTCGGTGGCCACGACGTCCACCAGCACCAGGCGCGTCTCAGTGCGGATGACGGCCCCCGAATCAGCCTGCGGCTTGGCGTTCTGCTGCGCGCGCGACGCGCCCGCCGCCAGACAAAGGAGTGCCGCCAGAATTTGAATGCGCTGAAGTCTCACGATCCTACCCCCTCATGGAATCTCGATGACGCCGTTGCGCGCCGCCATCAACTGCCCTTCTTGATCTCTGATCACCACTCGAATCACATAGCTTCCCGGAGTCACGTCGAAGTTGGTCTTCAGGGCGATCCCCGATCCCACCCGCTTTTCCAGCGTTTCATCCCGCAGCCGCATCTCGACGCGCTTCTCGATCGCATTGATGAGGTTGCCGTTGCGGTCGAATACGCCGGAGACCACCATCAGAGTATCGTTGTTGCGGCCATCCGCCTTCTGAAAGTGCAGACGTCTCACGTCCACTTTGGCCACCACTGCCAGCCGGGCGCTCACGTCGCTCGATTTGAAGAACTGGGTCTCGACGTCCAGCGGTATGTCCGACATTTCCTCGCGCGAGAACACCGCCTCTCGAATCTCCTCTTTGGCCTGCTCGGCCGGATCGATGGCGTGCTTGGGTGCGTAGTAGCCTCGGCGCGCCTGAGAGGTAAGGCCGGCCGAGCTCTTCAGGGTCACCTTCAAGGCGTGAAAGCTGCCGTCCAGCTTCAGATTCTGCGGCGAGAATCCCAGCAGATAGACAAACTCGGGCGGCGCGGCGAGGAGCTGAAAGCCCAGTTTCAGATCATTGTTATTGTGGAAGAACGTTCCGCCGGTGCCGTCGGCGAGTTCGCCCAGTGTGTCGGCGCCGGCGAGGTCGCTCTGGCGCCGGTACAAGTCCCTTTCCACCGCGGTGGCCGCATTGGATGGCGGCGCACTGATGTCTCCGCCCGGCATGCTGACGTACAGCCCGCGCGCATCCAGAGTGCTGATGGTCACGTTGGCCCGGATAGCGCGATCCATGACGTCGATTTCATCCGGCCGGTAATCGTTGGTCAGATAGAATCCAGGCGAGACCAGCACGATGCTGCGCTGGCCGGGCGCGGCGGACATCCGGCGGATCACGTCCTTCAGCACGCTCAGAGCCAGCTTGCTGTCATTCTCTCCCAGGCTGAGCACGCGCGAGGCGGCGCTTCGAGCCAAGGGCTCCGCCTGCCGCATGGCCGCGTCCTGGCCTCCTCCACCCGGTCCCTGCGTGACCATGATGTCAGCGCAGATGATGGCATCCTGTTCGGCCACCGCCAGCGCCTGCCGGTCGTTCTTGTTCTGAATCAAGTCCGCCATGTAGTAGGTGACATCCGGGCAATCGGTGCCGGCCGGCATGGCTTTCCCTCGCGGCTGCATGCGCATCAGGGTTTCACGGATTTTCGCGAGATCGTCAGTGAAGTCCAGCATGTTCTGGCCGGAGGTGGTGTAGATCGCGGCGCGATCCGTGGGCTGAAGCTCTTCCAGATGCTTCACCGCGGCGTCGCGCGCCTGAGCCAGATCGCCGAACTCCAGGTGCACGTCGTCAAAAATGTAGGCTACGAAGCGGCTGGGCATGGTGGCCGGGTTGCCGGCCGGCGCCGCGCTACCGTTTTCAGTCGAAGATATAACCAGCGCTTTCGCTCGATCGGTGGATTTTTCGACCGAGAATTTCGAAATCGTCTGCGGCTTGCCCTTGTCGAAGAGCTGGAAATCCTCCTGCCGCAAGTTGCCGATGGCGTGCCCCTGGCGGTCGCGCACCACGACCGGGACCATCACCAGGTTCACGCGGGTGCTGAACGTGGTGGTGGCGTCGTGCGAACTGATCTCGGATGAATTCGCGGCGGTTTGGGCGTGATTGGATCGGCTGCCTGCGAACAGGGAGAGGACAGCCAGCGTCAATACGCGCGCCCGCATACCGTCAGACTATTTTACTCCTTCGGCAGGCGGGCGCTTGAAATGAAGCACTAATCGGCGGGATTTTCCGCCGAGTACAGCTTAGCTCCCGCGAGCTACTTGATTCCGGGATTGACGTAGCCGTGCTCCAGGACCTTGTTCATATCCGGCCGCACACTGAGGTAGTCCACGTGATCGGCGATGTTGGTCCAGCCGTGGGGCACGCCCTCCGGGATAATAACTACGTCGCCCACGGTCACATCCCGCTTCACCACGTCGTCGCCCGCGATTTGGCCGCTGCAGGACGGGCCGTTCAGGATTTTGGTTACTTCAGATTCCGGCCCCGATCGCACGCCGTTCACGATGTGGCCACCGGTGACCAGTGTGCCGCCGCCCGAAACAATGATGTACGTTTCCGTAGTGTCGTCATGCGCGATTCCGCCGACGCCGCCGGTGGCAGCGCCGGACGCCTGCTCGCCGCATCGCTGCACGTTCGCCGGCGTGCCGCGACCGGCTCCGCCACGACCCCGGCCCGCGCCCGCGCCGCGACCCGCGGCAGCCTGTCCGGTCGCACCGCGGTGAATGATGCCGACCGCGAGCTGGTACTTGCCCATGTCCACCACGCGAAGCTGCTGATCGACCGCTGGCGGCGTTCGCTGAGCGCCTTCTTTCTGGACTTCCTTGATTTGGGCATTCGTGATATCGATGGCCGCTTTGGGCTGCGCGAACCCAACCACGGTTGAAACCGCAAACAGCGCTGCCAAACCTACGAGTGCTTTGTGCATGGTCCTCTCCTTGCCAGATGGCTTGTCTTGTCCTGGCCAAATGGTCTGACGTTCATTTCGCCACATGGCTCGGTTCATCATTATAGCCCCATACGGGCGTTCCGCAAGCGGCGGAGCGATGCTGCTCCAGCGGCGAACGGCTTCGACGCTATAATGCCTAGTGTCCTTTTTATAAAGGACCAAGAGGCGAGCAATGGCATTGAAGCGACGTATCGCGGCTGCGGCGATGGGACTGGGATTCTTGTGGCTGGGAGTTTCGCTGGCCGCTCCGCGTGATGAGAAGTTTCATACCCGGCTTGCGCCGGTGCCGATGGACGCGAGCATGCGGGCCACGGTGGCAGGCACCGGCTCGGCGACCGCGGTGCTGACCGGCGCCAAACTCGCGATCAACGGAACTTTCGAAGGATTGCGCACGCCGGCCACGGCGGCTCATCTCCATCTCAGCCGCGTCGCAGGAGTGCGGGGGCCGGCGGTTTTCGAGCTGACCGTCGCGCACACCACCAGCGGCGCGGTCTCCGGTTCGTTCGACCTGAGCGCCGACCAGGTGGACAGCCTCAGGAAGGGTCGATTTTACATTCAGATTCAAAGCGAGAAAGCCCCGGACGGAAATCTGTGGGGCTGGTTGATGCACTAGGAGGCGCGATCGAATGCGCGGTTTAAAGAGAAGTTCCATGCTGGTCCTTTCGGCGCTGGCCGCCATGGTTGTGGTGGCGCAGCAGCGGCCGGCGGCTGGACCATTCACCGCAGCGCAGGCCGCGGCCGGTCGAGCGGCCTATCAAGAGAACTGTTCGGGGTGCCATCTGGCGGATCTGGCGGGGCGGAACGAAGCGCCGCCGCTCGCGGGCGCGAATTTCATGAACACCTGGGGAGCCAGGACGACGCGCGAGCTGCTGGCGCTCATCCAGACCACCATGCCGCCCGGCAATCCCGGCGCGCTGGGTCCGGATGTGTACGCGGAGATCGGCGCATTCATTTTGCGGTCCAACGGCGCGGCTCCAGGCAACGAGCCTCTGACGGCGAACGCGAACGTGGTCATCAGCTCGGTGGCAAACGGTCAGGCGCCTCCCGCGGCTGCGGCACAGCCGGGCGGTGGCGGTCGAGGCGCGCAGGCAGGCGCCGGCGGAGGGCGAGGAGGGGTGCGGCCGGCCGCACCGCGCGGTCTCACGGTAACCGGGGAAGTGAAGAACTACACGCCGGTCACCGACGAGATGCTGCTGCATCCCGATCCAGCCGACTGGCTCATGGTGCGCCGCAACTATCAGGCCTGGAGCTTCAGCCCGCTCGCGCAGGTGACCGCGAAAAATGTTCAGAACCTGCAGCTCGTCTGGGCGTGGGCGATGAACGATGGCGGAGCCGCCGAGACTACGCCCATCGTCCACAACGGCGTCATCTATCTTTCCAACACCAGCAACACCGTGCAGGCTTTGGACGCGCGCACCGGCGATTTGATTTGGGAGAACCGCGTCGGTCCGGAAGCCACCGTGGCTTACGGCGCGACTCGCAGTCTTGCCGTGTATCAGGACAAGGTATTCCTGCCGACCACCGATGCGAAGATGATTGCGCTGGACGCGCGCACGGGCAAGATCGTCTGGCAGACGGTGATCGCAGACAACCGGAAAGGCTACAGCAACACCGGAGGCCCGATCGTCATCCACGGCAAAGTTCTGCAGGGACTGATGGGTTGCGACCGCTTCAAGGAAGAGGGCTGCTACATCAGCGCCTACGACGCCAACGACGGCAAGCAGCTCTGGAAATTTTATACTGTGGCGCGCGAAGGGCAGCCCGGCGGCGACACCTGGAACGGTTTGCCGAATCTGCTGCGCGGCGGCGGCGACAACTGGATCACCGGCAGCTACGATCCCGAGTTGAATCTGACCTACTGGGGCGTCGCGCAGGCCAAGCCCTGGATGCGCGCGAGCCGCGGAACAAAGTCGGAGAAGGCGTTGTACACCAGTTCGACGCTGGCGCTGAATCCCGACGATGGCAAACTGGCGTGGTACTTCCAACACATTCCCGGCGAGTCGCTGGATCTGGATGAAGTGTTCGAGCGCGTGCTGGTGGACAGCGGCGATCAGAAATGGGTCTTCACCATCGGCAAAGCGGGAATTCTCTGGAAGCTGGATCGCAAGACCGGCAAGTATCTGACGCATAAAGAGACCGTGTTCCAGAACGTGTTCGATCAGATCGATGCGAAGACCGGCGAGGTGACGTACCGCAGCGAGATCCTGGAGCAGGAAATCGGGAAATGGGTGCAGTCGTGTCCGAGCACGGAAGGCGGGCATAACTGGCAGGCCATGAGTTATCACCAGCCGACGGGACAATTGATTATTCCGCTGAGCCAGAGCTGCATGGAGATGTCCGGGCGCAAGGTGGAATTCAAAGACGGATCGGGCGGGACGGCGGCGGACCGGCGCTTCTACGAGATGCCCGGAACCGACGGCAACATCGGCAGGCTGGCCGCGTTTGACGCCAAGACCATGAAGGAGACGTGGTCGTTCCAGCAGCGCGCGCCATTCTTGACGGGCGTGCTGTCGACCGCGGGCGGCGTCGCGTTCGTCGGCGATCTGGATCGGGTCTTCAAGGCGGTGGACGTGAAGACGGGGACGATACTTTGGAAGACTCGACTGGGGACTTCGGTGCAGGGCTACCCGGTATCGTTCAGCGCCGGCGGCCGGCAATACATCGCGGTGACCACGGGACTGGGCGGCGGCAGTCCGCGCCAGGTGCCCGCGACGATCGCTCCGGATATTCATCATCCGGCCAATGGCAACGCGCTGTACGTGTTCGCGCTTCCGGAGAAGCAATGATGCGTGCATTGCGCGTTCTTCCGTTGTTGATTGCGGTCGCAGCGCTCCCTCAGGAGCTGCCGCGCGGCGAGATCGTCGACAACGTGAAGTGCGCGGCGGATCAATCGCAGAGCTACGCGCTGTACGTTCCGTCGCACTATTCCAAAGATCGGCAGTGGAGCTTGATTCTGGCGTTCGATGCGCGCGGACGCGGGCGCGCGCCGGTGGAGCAATACAAGGCGGCGGCCGAGAAATACGGCTACATCGTGGCGGGGTCGAACAATTCGCGCAATGGTCCGCCGCAGGTGAGTCTGGCGGCGGCGCAGGCGATGTGGGAAGACGTGGTGAAGCGATTCTCGATCAATCCGAAGCGCATGTACACGGCGGGTCATTCGGGAGGCGCGCGCATCGCGATGAAGGTGGCGATCGATTCGAACCAGATTGCCGGCGTGTTCGCTTCCAGCGCCGGATTTCCGCCGGGACATCGCCGCAGCGAGCTGCAGTTCGCGGTTTTCGGAACGGCCGGGACCGAGGATTTCAATTATCTGGAGATGCGCCAGCTGGATCAGGAATTGAGCAGCCCGCATCGCGTGGTGGTTTTCCAGGGCGGCCACACCTGGCTGCCGAGCGAGCTGGCGGTGGAGGCGGTGGAGTGGATGGAAGTCCAGGCCATGAAGTCCGGCCGGAGCGCGCGGGACGAAGCGTTGTTGCAGAAGATTCTTGCGGCGCGGGCCGCGCAAGCGTCGTCGCAGAAGGATGAGGCCAGCGCGTGGGAGGCGCTCAACGCGCTGTCCACCGATTTTCAGGGGCTGACGGATGTATCGAAGTACGCAGCGCAGGCCCACGCGCTGCAGCAGAAGAAGAGCGTGCTGGATGCGCTGAACAAGGAGCACGAGGACCAGGAATTCGAGGCGCAGATCGGGATGGAGCTGGCCGATCTTCAGGAAGGACTCCTGGACGGCCCGGAGGCGCGCGCGGCGAATTTCTCGCAGTTGAAGGACCGGCTGACGCGATTGTCCCAGCAGGCCAACGGCCCGGCGGATTCGTCCGAGCGGCGGATGGCGAGGCGGTTGATGAGCGGGATCTTCATCGACTCGCGCGGGGTGGACGATCAGGAGTATCAGAAATTCGTCGACGGGCTGCGGCCTCCGGTCCGGAACTGATGAGCGCGAAGATCCGGCGCGCGACGCGCTCCGATGCGGACTTTCTGGCGTGGGTGATGCTGGCGTCATCGCGCAGTCACTTGTCGCGCGGCGCCTGGGACCTGGTGGTCGGCGCCGATGACGCCGGATGTCTGGATTACTTGAAGCGGCTGGCGGTGGCCGATCCGCGGTCGCTGTGTCACTACGACAGTTTCCTGGTGGCTGAAGTGGACGGGCGCCCGGCCGCGGGGCTGTGCACATTCAAGCCGGGCGACGGCGGATGGGCGGTGGTCGACCAAGCCATGTCGAACGTGCAACGCGACCTGGGCTGGACGGACGCGAACCTGGCGGGATCGCAACAACGCTTGGCTCCCATGCTGGCCTGCATGCCGCCCGAGGCGGGCGCGGATTGGGTCATCGAGTTTGTCGCGACGCTGCCGGAGTATCGCCGCCGCGGGTTGGTGGATGGGCTGATGCGCGAGGCGATCGGGCAAGGTGTTGAGTGCGGATGCTCGCTCGCGCAGATCATGATACTGATCGGAAATGACCCGGCGCAAGCGGCGTACGAGAAGGTGGGGTTCGCCGTGCATGACGACCACGGCTCGGCGGAACTTGATGCCGCTATTGGCTCGCGGGGATTTCGGCGGTTGCTGCGGAAGCTGTAGACACAGGGTCAAGATAGCAGCGGGGCGACGCGACTGCTCACGTCCGTTGTCATCTCAAGCGGCTTGGTTGGGGAGCCAATTACTCGAATATCAACGGCATGGAGGCGACTCGTCGCGGACACGTCACGCCGTTGGACGCTGTGATTGAGGATTCCATAGCCTACTGCGTTCTGCTATCCCCTCAGCGACGTCCTTCATGAAGCCCTCATCCGGAACGGCGGTGGTGCCGCGTGCCTCAGCCAGGGTGACGCACTCTGACAAGAGACGGCCCTTGGGAAGCGCGGGCCGGATGACTGCCACGGGTCTGTGATCCTGCTCGACAACAACCTCGACGCCGTTCTGTACCTTATCCGACGGAGTGCAGGTCGCGAGCCACTTCACTTTCCGTCATGCGGACTGTTGCCATGTCTCGATCATAAGAAGGTGTTCCTAGACGATGTCAGATCCTATGTTCGGTATCGCCTGTGCTAGAGTTTGCAATTGCTCTCATCCACGATTTGTTTGCCTGGGATTTCCCGGTTCCAAGTTTTCGAAATAGGTCTCGTCCAGTTGTTTCAGCCGGTAGGTCTTGGGCGGAGACACGTCGGTGACCCCAAGGTCGTTCTGGATCATGAACACTGCAAGTTGTTTCCCATCGATGAGGGCTATCTTCTGCTTCGGTAGTGTCGCCACGTATTCCCTCGCATCCCTAGAGAATTTCGACGACGTCACGAACACACCGCGGTCTGCGTTCTGTCCCATGAGTGCGCCGGAGAATTTCTGGATTTCTGACCTCCCGACAGGTTCCGACCACTGTTTTGCTTGAACGTAGATTCTGTCGAGCCCCAACTGATCTCGAACAATAACGCCATCGATGCCGGCATCTCCGGGTTTGCCGACGACCTCCCCGGTCCCTTTGCTCATCCTCTCCACCAGGTGCACTGCGAGCTGCTCGAAGGCCTTGTCCGTAACCTTCTGGATCTTATCCAATAAGTCACTGGCCAATGCCTCTTGAATCTGGCGGAAACTGCTATCGAGTTGCTCGTCTGGTGTCCCGTTCGCGTCCTCCAACGGACCTTTCAGAATTTCTTGCACCGCGGGCGCGGAACCCACTTCCTTAAAGTCTCGGAACTCAGGGAACTGCTGGAGCATTCGTACCGTGATTCTTGAGGGATCTTGCTTCAGTAGGGAAAGGCCTCGATCAGTGATCTTGTAGACGCCACGTTTTACTGATTCCAAAATTCCAGACTCTTTGAGGTATTGCAGAGCCCACCTTATTCTATGGGGGAAGATGACTTGCAAGCTGTCAGCGTAATGTTCGGCGAGTTCCGCGTCGGAGAGTCTCAGTTCGCGGGCGATCTGGCCTCTGATTTCCACCAATGCGTGCTCCTTTCCGTCTGCGGTGAGGCGAAGCACGGGCAGCATCAGAGACTCAAAGCCAGGAATTGCCATCGTGTAAGCCTTCGCTCACGCCTATGCGCGCTGGGCGAGTTGTAAGACGGTGCGGCGGACCACGGCTTTGGTCAGCGGGACTTTGTAGGCGTTTTTCGCTAGCGGCTTGGCTTCGGCTACTGCGATTTCGCCGGCCTTGGCGGCTAGCTCTGGCGTGATGCGCTGGCCCGTCAGGACGCGCTCGGCGTCGGGGACGCGCCATGGGATCGGGGCGACGCCGCCCAGGACGATGCGCGCGGATCGGCAGACGTCCTTGTCCATATCCAGTACGATGGCCGCGCTCACTACCGCGTGAGTCCAGGCTTCGCGGTCCATCACTTTGTGATACGCGCTTCGGGTTCCGGGGTGCGCGGAAGGAATCGCAACCGCCACCAGCACTTCATCGGGGGCGAGCGAATTTTCGCGCGCGGCGTTCTGGCGCGGGAGCACGAAAAATTCCGACAGCGTCGCGGTGCGTTCACCCTTGGGGCCGGCGATGTGGAACTTCGCGTCCAATGCCACCAGCGCGGGGGCGGTGTCGGACGGATGCACGATGAAGCTCGGCCCGCCGCCGAAAATGGCGTGGAACTGATTTTCGCCGGTGATGGAGAAGCACTGATTGCCGCCCGCTTTGTAGCACGGGAATCCGTTGCGGAAATACCAGCACCAGGGGCGCTGGCAGACGTTACCCGCGAGGGTGCCGACGTTGCGAATCTGCGGTGTCGCGACGCTATCGGCGGCCTCGGCGAGCACGGCGTACTGGCGTCGGATCACCTGATGGCGCGTGATGGAGTCCAGCGTGGCGAGCCCGCCGATTTTCAAACCGGGTCCGTGCTTGTATGTAAAGATCTGGTCGAGTCCTTTGATCGCCTTCAAGTTGACGACGACGTCCGGCTCAACGATGCGTTCCTTGATCATGCCGAGCAGATCGCTGCCGCCGCCGGCGATGGAGGCGTGCTGGCCGCTGGAATGCGCCTGCTGAATCAGAGTGAGCGCGTGCGGGAGGTCCCGCGGATTGGCGTTGGTAAAGGCCTTCATGCCAGTGCTCCTATGATCTTGTCCTTGGTGATCGGCAGATCCTTCATGCGCTTGCCGATCGCGTTGAAGACGGCGTTGGCGACGGCGGCGACCGCGGGAACTTTGCTCGACTCGCCCATGCTTTTTGCGCCGTAGGGTCCGTAGCCGTCGTCGGATTCAATGAAAATGGTCTCGATGTCCGGCACGTCGCGGTGGGTGGAGATGCGCGCGCCGTAGTAGCCGGCGGTGAGCGGCGCGCCGGAGGCACGGTCGTATACCAGGTCCTCGTGCAGCGCCATGCCGATGCCCATGATGGCGCCACCCTTGATCTGGCTGATAGCGGTGAGCGGGTTCATGACGCGGCCGCAGTCGTGCACGCACAGATACTTGGTGACGCGCGCGCGTCCGAGTTCGGTATCGACTTCCACTTCGACGAAGTGCGCGCCGAAGGTGTTGCGCACCTTGCCGCCTTCGACTCGAGGGTTGGGGCCGGCGGAGGCGGTGAGGAAGTCGCTGCCCTTGGGGAGTCCTTTTTCGGCGATCTGGCGTTTGAGATCGTGCGCGGCTTCCACCACGGCGTGCCCGGTCATGATGGTGGTGCGGCTGCCGGATTCGCCGACCGAATAGGGACAGCGGTCGGTGTCGCCCCACACGACTTCGATTTGGGACAGCGGGACTTCGAGCGCCTCGGCGGCGATCAGGCCCATGGTGGTCTTGGCACCGGCGCCGACGTCGGTGACGCCGACGTGCACGCTGTAGCGTCCTTTCGAATCGACGCGCAGCACGGCGTTGCTGCGGCCGACTCCGGAGCGGAACGATAGGAAGGCGAACCCCGCGCCGCGCTTGATGGGACCGGGCTCAGAACCGGGCACCGGACGCCAGCGCTTCTTCCACTCGAAGGTCTCGACGCCGCGGCGGATGCATTCCTCGAGAGTGTAGTTGGTGTACTCGGCCTGGTCGTTGGCCTTGCGCGTCATGTTCTTCAGCACGAAGTCCACCGGGTCCATCTTCATTTTGTAAGCGACGTCGTCCATCATGGACTGGATGCCGAAGTAGCCTTGCGGGTACTCAGGGCCGCGGAAATTTCCCGAGACCGTCTTGTTGGTATAGACGGGAGAAATGATGGTCTCGATGTTGGGGCACTGATAGCATTCGATGCCGCCGATGGCGCCGGAGTTTTTGCGATAGCCGCCCATGCCGCTGAAGCCGCGCAGTTGGATGGCTTTGAGCGTGCCGTCGTTCGCGACGCCGACCTTGTAGTACTGGACGGTGGGCCAGCGGCCGTGCATGCCGATGAAATCTTCCTTGCGCGAGAATTCCAGCTTGACGGGCGCGCCGGACATTTTGGCGAGCGTGGCGGCGATCAGGTCGGCATCCTGATTCTGGTTCTTGTTGCCGAAGTTGCCGCCCATGTACTGGCAGACCACGCGCACGTTTTCGTCGGCGAGGCCAAGGTCGCGCGCAATATCGTGACGGCAGTTGGCGATGCCGCCGGTGGGAGTGTAGACGGTGAGCTTGTCGCCTTCCCAATGCGCGACGGCGGCGCGCGGTTCCATCTGGGCGTTGTGAACGAACGCGGTGCTGTAGCGATCCTCGAAGACGTGATCGGAAGCACGGAAGCCGTCCTCGACGTTGCCGCGCTTTTGTCCGATGGGTTGGGCTTCGTTGCGGGGATTGAGCGCCAGGTTTCCTTCGGGCCAGACTTGGGGAGCGCCGGGCTTGAGGGCTTCCTCGGGTTCGAGGACGTGCGGCAGCACCTCGTAGTCGACCGCGATCAGATGGAGCGCGTCTTCGGCGATGTGACGATCGGTGGCCGCGACGGCCGCGACTGGGTCGCCGATGAAGCGGACCGGGTTGTTGAACGCGTAGCGCCGCTGCTTGGTGTTCTTCTTTATGTCGTCGTTATATTGGATGCCGCCCGCGACCGAGCCGGCGCCCCACACCACCTTGCAGTTATCGTGCGTGATCACGGCTTTGACGCCAGGGAGCGCCTGCGCCTTGGAAACATCGATGCCGCGGATGCGCGCGTGGGCGTGCGGGCTGCGGAGCACGCGGGCGTAGAGCATGCCGGGCAGTTTCACATCGCCAGTGTAGTGGGCGCGGCCGGTGACGCGCTCGAGGGCATCGATGCGCGGGGTGGGATGGCCGACGGTCTTGAGAGGCTTCATGGTTTCGCTCATGACAGGCCTCCTTGCGCTGCGCGTTTGCGATTCGCGGCGGTGGATTTTCTCCCGGCGGGCGCTGACGCGGCGAGCACCGCTTCGACGTAGCGATTGTAGTTGGAGCAGCGGCAGATGTTGCCGGTCATGGCGGCCTGCACTTCGTCGTGCGTGGGATGCGGGTTGGAGTTGAGCAGCGCCTTGGCGGCCATGAGCTGGCCGGAAGTGCAGAAGCCGCACTGTGGCGCGTCGTGTTCGATGAAGGCGTGCTGGAGCGGGTCGAGCTGGTTGCCGTGCGACAGGCCCTCGACGGTCTGGATGGTGCGGCCGTCGGCCCAGACCGCGAGATTGCTGCAGGAGTAGACCGGCTTGCCGTCCAGCAGCACGGTGCAGGCGCCGCACTCGCCGCGGTCGCAACCGATCTTGGTGCCGGTGAGTCCGAGATGATCGCGCAGCATTTCGGCGATCGACCAGCGGTCTTCGACATCGATGCGTTGGACTTTGCCGTTGACCGTGACGCGGATAGTGCTGTGCGGCACGCCCGGCGCGATTTGAGTTTCCTGTGTCTGGGCTTGGATGGCGGGAGCGGCGGTGGCGGCGACGACCGCGACTCCGGTGCCTTCCATGAACTTGCGGCGTGAAATCCGGCCCTTGGCCTTGATCTTCGGCATACGCAGCACCTCCGGCGCGCTGAATTGAACTGATTATAAGCGATTCGGGGCGCGGGTGGCCGGGAGTATCGAGTGCGACGGTACCCAGGTGCGCCGGTGTCCTGGTGCGAGGCGATGCGATTGTTGCGCACAGGGCGCGCGATGTTTTTTGAAAAAACGAAGCCAGTTGCGACGGTCAAAGTAGAAAAGTTGCGGTTTGGCTGTTGTGGTGCGCCCGGCATGGTTCAAAGTGATCCTAAACCGCTGGACTGCCGGCTGGGCACGCTAGGATGGGCAAGGTCTGGATGGGGAAGGTGAAATAAAACGCCGAGGGGCGTCAGTATTCAGTTCTTGACAGTCAGGGCGGCCGAGTCAAGAGCCTTCTTGCCCGTTACGCCTTCCAGGCCAGTCAAGACGCCGCGGTAGTCGTTCTTGTCGCACTGTATCGCCAGACCGCCCTTCTGGTCCGCGTTGGCCCAGGTCAATCCGATGAAATGTTTCTTGGACTTGGTGAGGGCCATCAACGCTCCTACGCCAAGAGTGACAACGCCAATGCCAATAGCGGCTCCCACGCGACGGTGAACGTCCTGACCATAACTGATCTCCGTCACCGCTGAGGCGGGAATTGTTACCACATCCGTTTTGTCTCTTACCAGCCGAATCTGGTTAGGCTCGATGTATAGCTTCAAGTCGACTCCAGCCTTGAGATCGGGGACCGACCCGCCATCATATGCGACCTTGTAACCGTTGTCTGCAGCGAAGACAGCGGTTGGAACTAGCATGCAAAGGACGGCCGCGAGTATGCGCTTCATATTGTCTCCTGACGGATTGGATTCTTGGGTTCGTGGCTTTCAGAAATGTGCCACTCGGCTTCCGTCGCGACGAGCGTCCGGCGTGATGCTCTTACGGGACGCTCTAAGAAAGATGGTTAGGGATCTTAAGAATCGCCTTTGGCTGGATATTGCTGCACGCGGGGCACCATCCCGCTGACGCGAGGAAGATGGTGCTCTTCAAAGCCCGTTCAAAGGTTTATCTCTCAGGTATGGCTTATTTTGCTCACCTAATTGGGTGCGAGTCCGGTTGTCTCGCCGCTGGTGATAGCGACAACAGGACTGGGACTCACGCATGAAGCGAAGGCATGGATTCAGTCAGACAAACGTAAACGGCGGGCCGGCCAGTTCGCAGCTCTGGCCGTGACGTTGGCCGGCGACCGCCTTAGAGTTAGGGATGAGGGAGGCGATCCAGAATCCCTTTCAGCAATGCAGGAGAGTATCGGAAGTTGGTTTTCGTAAGGCGGTCGATGGCCGTTGTCAGATCAACGAGCCCCTGCAAGGAGGCTGCGGCGAGCACGGCCAATGTGCCCGCTACGCGCAGGCCTCGGTCGGTGGCAACACGGCGTGCTGACTTCTCGTCGAGCAGGATTACATCAGCACTGGCCGATTGTGCCAGAAGTATCGCCGCCTTTTCTCCAGACTGCAGCTTCTCCATGCCGGTCTCCGCGCCGCGTGGGTCCTCTTGGACGGCGATCCAAGTCGGGAGGTTGGCCGCCCAATCGCGAACAGCATCTGGAGCATCGTCGTAGCGAAGTTCAGCAAGCACGGCCCGCGGCAACAGGACTTGATCAAACAGCTTGGGAAGAAGATCAATATCGCCGATTAGAACGAGATAGCAGATCGGTGACGTATCCGAGACGGCGATCATCGCCGGGATGCGTCACGAATTGCCGCCATATCCCGTTCCAGGTCGTCCATCGTGTAATCGTGATACGCGCCGGCGTGCCGCAGGAGCGCTTCCGTCTCCCAGCGGGAGCGCAGCCCGAGCATCTGCTGCACCTGGGCAGGCGTGATGGTTCCGGAGCGATAGGCTTCGACGGCGACAGCCTCGAGCACGGCCCGAGATACGTCACCGGCGTGGGCGCCCAGCGCGCGCCCGATTTCGTCCGGGATCTCAATGGCGACGTTCACAGCGGCCCTTCCTATACTCTAGCGGAAACGTCTGACGTGGGTCGCCGGGAACTATTTGGATGGGGAAAAGACGAACAATCTGGCGGAAGCTAGTGGGAGTCGAACCCACCTGCGACACAAAGTACCGCACGCTGGTTTTGAAGACCAGGCCCAGCACCGGCCAAGACTAGCTCCCAGGCGTGATTCTAGCACCTCCGCGCGCTGGTTCCGCAAAATCCGGCGCGCGCGGATCAGCCTGCGGCGCTTGCGGACGGCTGCGTTCCGGCCAGACCCAGGTCGGCGGCGCGCTCGCGCATGGCCTGGATGCAGAACTCGATGTGCTGGTCGAGGTCGACCTCGAGCGCGGCGGCGCCGTTCAGAATATCGTCGCGGTTCACCGAGCGCGCGAAGGCTTTGTCCTTGAGTTTCTTCCGCACCGACTTGACGTCCACCTCATGGATGCTGCGGTTGGGCTTGACGTAGGAGCAGGCGGTCAGGAAGCCGGCCAGCTCGTCGCAGGCGAACAGAGTTTTCTCGAGGCGCGACTCGCGCGGGACGCCGGTGAAATCGGCATGCGACAGAATCGCGCGCCGGATCTCGGCATCCACGCCGCGCTCGGCCAGGATCGGCTCGCCCTTGGTGGGATGGTCCGGCAGTTGGGGATGGATCTCCCAGTCGAAGTCGTGCAGCAGCGCCGTCACCGACCATTTGCTCTCGTCTTCAGTGAACTTGCGCGCGTATGCGGTGACGCAGGCTTCCACGGCTAGCGCGTGCCGGCGCAGACCGTCGGACTTAGTGAATTCGCACAGCAGTTCCCAGGCTTGTTCGCGGTCCATGCTCGCTCCGTCTGGACCATGGTAACGAAATCGCCGTGATATAGTGTGAACAGCACCTCTGGCGTGGGCCTGTGGCGCAGTTGGGAGCGCGCTTCCATGGCATGGAAGAGGTCGTGAGTTCGAATCTCACCAGGTCCACCAAT
Source organism: Terriglobia bacterium (assembly GCA_020073265.1). Classification (GTDB taxonomy): domain Bacteria; phylum Acidobacteriota; class Terriglobia; order Bryobacterales; family Bryobacteraceae; genus Palsa-89. Next base: position 35,109 of record JAIQFN010000026.1, read on the forward strand.
CCAGGCGTCAGTCCGGCGAACAGGTCCGCGGCGTCGAGGGTGAACTCCCCAAATTCGCATACTTCCCGCCCCGTCATAGAATCTTAAGCGAATCTTAGCAGAATCTTCAGGACGGGCCCGTGTGTCTGCGGTTACTGCACACAAGAAGTCATGACAAACAGGAGGCAAAATCATGCAGGACCCATTCATCGGAACATGGACGCTCAATGTTGAGAAGTCGCAATTCGACGCGAACCATCGGCCCCGGGCGGGCACTATCGCTCTTGAAGTCGACCAGGAAGGTTACTATGTGCAGAAGGCTGAAGGTGTGAACGAAAAAGGGGAGAACGTTGCTGAGCGCCCGCAACGATACATCGCGGACGGCCAGTACCATCCGATCCAGGGTTTTCCCGAGCTGAGTTCCCGGGCGACCCGGGTGGACGCAAACACGATGATAACCGAGGCCAAAAGAGAGGATGGATCGATTGTCGGCGGCGCCACTAAGATCGTATCCGCGGATGGAAAGTCGATAACGATCGATAACTTTGGCTACGACTCGCAACTTCGGCAATTCAAGATGCGTACAGTGTGGGATCGCCAGTAGACCGGAAATGAGACCGCATTTCCGATCCGCCGATGTCCGTAGGACCTAGGACGAACGGCATATGCCTCACTGAAGCTCGCGTGAGATCGAGGATCACGGTCATCGTGAATTTGGCTGGCGGGATTTGAAGAAAATGATCGGGCCCGGAACAGGCGTGCATCCCCCGCCGTCCTGCAACCCGCTATGATGGAAGAACCTAAGCCGAACGGCACATGTCCCCCCAGCGTTGGCGCGAGATCGAGGATCTCTATCACGCGGCTCTCGACTGCGAGCCAGCCGCACGGGCGGCCCTTCTCGCCGGGACCGACCAAGAAACGCGGGACGAGGTCGAATCGCTGCTAGCCCAGGATTCGTCAAAGACAGGCGCACTCGATCGGCCTGCTTGGGCTGGCGCGCCCGGGCTCACCGTCACGAATGCAACGGGGGCGGTGCTGGCCCCGGGAACACAACTGGGACCCTACAAGATCGAAGCGCCGATCGGCAAGGGCGGGATGGGCGAGGTGTATCGGGCACGCGATACGCGGCTACAGCGTGATGTAGCTGTCAAGGTTCTGCCTCGATCCTTTTCCACCGAGGCCGCGCGGGAGCGTTTCCTACGTGAGGCACGGGCCGCTTCGGCGCTAAATCATCCCCATATTTGCGCGGTTCACGACATCGGTGAAGCGGCAGGCCATCCATTCCTGGTGATGGAGCTGCTCAAGGGCAAGACCCTTCGTGAGCTGATCGGAGGTAAGCCTCTGGATATGCCTGCTGCGCTGGCTCTGAGTATCCAGGTGGCGGAGGCCCTGGAGGCAGCCCACCACGAAGGGATCGTTCATCGCGACATTAAGCCGGCCAATATCTTTGTGAGCGAACGCGGCCAGGCCAAAGTGCTCGATTTCGGCTTGGCCAAGCAAAGCCAGCATGCGGACACGGAAGCGCTGACCGAGGCAATGCTAACCGAGCCGGGCTCGGCGATGGGCACCATCGCCTACATGTCGCCGGAGCAGGCTCGCGGCGAGAACGTAGATGCGCGCAGCGACCTGTGGTCGTTCGGCGTGGTGCTGTACGAAATGGTGACGGGGTCGCTGCCGTTCGAGGGCCCGACGGCGCCGATGATCTTCGAAGCGCTCCTGAGCAGGACGCCCCCACTAGTTCGCGAGCGGAACCGGCAAGTTCCGGTCGAGCTGGAGCGGATCATCGGCAAGCTGCTCGAAAAGGATCGCGTGTTGCGCTACCAAACCGCCGCGGACCTGCGCGGCGATCTGGAACGGTTGCAAGGGGGCCGAAGCTCGGTAGCGCGAACCGGAACACGCCGTCCTCTGGTGAAATACGGAATCGCCGCCGCCGCGACCCTTGTTGTGGCCGCGGGTGGACTCTTCCTGTGGCAGCAGCGCGGCCGTGCAACGCCGCTCACGGACAGGGACACGATTGTCCTTGCTGATTTTGATAACAAGACCGGCGATTCCGTATTCGACGACACTCTGCGCCAGGGTCTGATTTTTCAATTGCAGCAGTCGCCGTACTTGAGCCTCATTCCGGATCAGAAGATCCACGAAACGCTCAAACTGATGGGCAAGCCGGCTGAATCCGCTCTGGCCGGAGAGACGGCGCGAGAGGTCTGCGAGCGCGTGGGAGCAAGAGCGATGGTCACGGGAACGATCGCGAGCCTCGGCAGCCACTATGTCATGAGTCTGCGCGCCGAAGGTTGCGCCAACGGCGAAGCGCTGGACAATCAGCAGGCGCAGGCATCTGGCAAAGACCAGGTTCTCAATACGTTGGGCGACATGGCAGGTCAGTTTCGCGCCCGCGCGGGCGAATCGCTGGCCGCGATTCGCGAACATAACGTTCCTTTGGAGGAGGCAACCACTCCGTCGCTCGAAGCGTTGAAGGCGTACACCGCGGCAATCACTGTAAGCGGTGACGCAGCGACCAATCAGCTCCGGCGCGCCACGGAACTGGATCCGGAATTCGCAGCCGCGTGGAGCTTGCTCGCAATCCAATACAGCGGTCTGGGTGAGACCGCCCTTTCGCGGCAGAGCGCCATCCGGGCCTATCAGGCACGGGAACGGGCCAGTGGACCGGAAAAGTTCAACATCGAATATTCTTACCACCGCAACGTCACCGGAAACCTCGAGAAGGCGTGGCAGTCCATCTCGCTGTGGCGGCAGACTTATCCGCGAGATCCCAAGGCATTCAGCCTGTCGGGAGGCTACGCTGCGAACGGGACCGGACGATTGGAGCAAGTGGTGGAGATGTCGGCGAAGTCCGTGGAGCTCGAACCTGACCAGTTGTATGGATACACGAATCAGGCCGGCGCCCTTTTTTATCTGGGGCGATTTGAAGAAGCGGAAAGAGCGTTTGCCGTGGCTGCCGCACATCACGCGACGGGGCAGGGGCCGGACGTGCTAGCGCTCCGCTACCGTCTTGCATTGTTGAAAGGTGATAAGGCGGGCATGGAGAGATCACTGGCGGAGAGCCGGGAGAATTACGACAGCGAATTGTTGCTGACGGAGGTTCAGGCTCTTGCCGCGGCGCGCGATGGCCGCCTGAGCGAAGCGGAGCGGTACTCCCGCAGTGCCGTTGAGATGGCCCTACGCGCCGGGCTCCGGGAGCGAACTGCTGTCTTACAGGCGACACCGGCCGTGTGGAACGCGCTTTACGAGAACAAAGGTGTCGCGCGGGGAACAGCGCAGAGCGCGCTCAGAACCTTTGAAGGGCGCGAAGTCGCCTACGCCGCCGGATTTGCTTTAGCGCTGGGGGGCGAGACGGCAAAAGCCGAAGCTCTCGCGGACAAGCTCGACAAAGAATACCCGGAAGACACCCAGGTCCAGGCGACTTATGTACCGACGCTGCGGGCTCTCGTGGCTCTGGACAAGAGCGACCCGCGCAAAGCGATCGATCTGCTGGAGGCGAACCGGCCCTACGAATTCGGTATTCCTCCGCTCGCGTTCATCCATTTCTACGGCAACATGTACCCGATCTACGTTCGCGGCCTTGCGTATCTGGCCCTGCATAAGCCCGAGGAAGCAGCGGTTGAGTTCGGCAGGCTGTTGGCGCACCCCGGCTTGGCGGCGGGCGATCCGGTCGAGGCCGCGGCTCGGCGGCAGTTGGCACGAGCCTTGGGAATGGCCGGAGATCAAGCAAAAGCAAGAGCCGCCTACCAGGACTTTTTTGCATCTTGGAAAGACGCCTTCCCATCAGACATCCCGATTCTCAAGCAAGCTCGGGCGGAATACGCCAATCTACAATGAGCGGCTGCACTTCGCGCCCCTCGATCATTGGTGAGGAGTCTGGAGTCCACGTGGAGTCCAAACGCGGTCGAAAGCCTCCTATGGCGTCCATTGGCGTCCAGAACGCGCCCCGCTAAGTTTTTTGTTGCTGGTCAGAATGCCTGTAAGTGATTGATATTTCTTAAATGGCATGGAAGAAATCGTGAGTTCGAATCTCACCAGGTCCACCAAAACAAAACCCAACGACTCCCGACGACAAGGTGGATGAGGAAGGTGTTTGGAGTGACGGGCCGCTATGGAACGACTTCGGCCACCGTGCCGCTGTCCTCGGCATGACGTGGTCGCGAGGGGAGGAGGTGTTGCCATTCCTGGTGCGAACGGCGAATTCTCTTGGCCTAACCGTTTTCGACTGGGGCGGCCCTACAATCTGTCGGCCGGGAAGCGCGCCACGTCCTTCCTGACGTAGGATTTATTGCCGTGACCTATGCCGAACGCCGGATCGGTACAAAACGGATCTCGACCCGCTGATTCAACGCGCCCGCTATCCTGCGCAACATTGCCAGGGAGTGGCCTTCGTAATCGGCATCCTCAAGGCGGCAGATGACCGAGGCGGTGGTGCCTATGAGCTTGGCAAGCTGAGTTTGGGTGAGGGCCGCCGCTGCCCTCAGTTCCTGGATTTTGCGGGCGATCTCTTCATTCGCGCGCGCCTCTTCCAGGTTCTTCAGCCGGGCCGGCTTGCCTTCGTAGAGCCGGCGGTGAAGGATCTCCACCGCGTCGCTGGTCGGTTTCAGCGTCTTTGCTTTGTTATCTGACATGGTCAAGCCTCCTCATAAGTGTGCTTCGCAGGATTCGCCTCAAACCGCTTCTTGCGTTCGACGGCCCGATCGATCTCTTTCGGCGGGACCACCCGCTCCTTCGCAAGACCGTGAGAGACCACGGCCGCCACCGCGCCGTGGAAGAAGTACAGGATCCGGTAATGAACGCCTCCCAGGCTGGCGCGCAGTTCGTAGATGCCGTCTCGCAGAAAGTCCGCTTCGGGCCGACGCAGTTCGTGGCCCATCTCGCGCAGGCGCTCCAACCGGAGGTAGCACTTGTCCTGCACTTTCGCCGGTAACTTGTCGAACCACTCGATGAACGGGCATGATCCGTCTTCCTCCCGGTAGAGGGCGACTCTGGTCTTGGACACTCGACCCCAGTCTATTCGCAATATTGCGAAAACGCAAGTTTGGCTCCGCGAAGCCGGGAAGGCGGGCGCTGCTCCACATGGGCATCATCCGTATAGGGGAAACCGATTGTTGTCTCCTTCGGAAGACCACAAATAGAGCAGCCCGCAACCGCGCGCGCAGGAAAGCACGCCACGTGCCAGCCCGTGCGTGGAGTCCTGGAGTCCGCGTTGGAGTCCGGACGGCAAAAAGCCGCCCTGTGGCGTCCACCGGAGTCCACGTCGCCTCTTGCTAAGTCTTTTGCTTCGCGCCAAACTGTCTGTAAGTGATTGATATTTCTTAAATGGCATGGAAGAGGTCGTGAGTTCGAATCTCACCAGGTCCACCAAAACAAAGTCAGATTTTACTTACGTGGACCGTCTCTTTCTAAACCTCAGCAGACCGATCCCCGCTAAGGCGCATATCAAGAGCGGCAGACTGGCGGGCTCCGGAACCGCACTGGTGTTCTCGACTCCGAGAAACTGATTGTTGACGATCAGCCCTTCCGCTGAATTGACGGTGTAGCCGGACGGAAGATCGAATACGAATCCTGAAAACGGAAAGCTGACCGTGTCGGCGAAGTTGGCGCCACCCGTTGCGTTGGCAGAACCCGTGCCATTTACGTAGCCGGCGACACCCGCGTTCGTATCTAGGGTGATCTGCAGCGTCAGGGGGACACCCACGGGCACGTCAAACTGGTCGGTGCCAGCGGTGGTGCCCACCGATTCTACCGGCGACCCACAGCCTGCAATGTCGCCCAAGAGCCCGCTCCTAGAGAAGCAGGACGTGCCGGAGACGAAGTTCCCGTTCCACTGATCGTTGGCCATGCTTCCGCCAAACCCAAAATAGAATTGGTCATTATCGGTGAGGTAACCACTGAAGCTGACAGTCGCTGCACCCTCCGCTCCGTACTGAAAGTTTCCGCTCGCCGATGCGGTGGCACTCATGGAGCCGGCCAACGCCAGATTGAGCGCGGTGGTGATGGAATCGGTCGGCCCCGAAAAAATAACGTCGTCCAGCGTGAACTGGGCCTCTGACCCTACGCTCCAACCACAAAAGCCCCCTGGGCAACTACCCGCGAAGCCGGTCAGCGTTGCACCCGACACGGCCCCAACAATGCCGGGGGACGCCGACGCACCGCCTGTCAGTTGCAAGAGCAGTCCGCCGCTGCCATTGAGGTCGCCAGAAGTGGAAACCGGGGTCGATCCCGAGTTGGTCGGGCCGTAGGTGGTCGTGACGTAATAGATCGCGTCAGCCTTTATCGGCCCGCCACTGATGACCATCACCGCCAGCGCAACCGCCATGCGAACGCCTTTGATCGTATTGGTTCTCATGATCGCTCCTGTAAGAATGCATCTGTCTATCACTCGGATTCTTGCTCTGGCGAGGCCCGCCGAATCGGGCGGAAGATCGCCATGTGTTCAGTTAGCGCGCAAAATCGGGATAAACGAGCTCAGCCCAGGCCAACGGGGAGCGCGGCTTCCGTACCAGTACTCACCGATCGGGGAATGAACGATACACTACACTTGAATGGAGATGCTCCAGCCGGACGAACTCGCAGGGTCGTCGTTCCTGAAAAACGGCAACCAGGAAGCGCTGGGCGCCTGGGTCACGGCCCTCTACACGGAACTGCGGCGGCTGGCGGCGCATTATATGGACCGGGAGCGCGAGAATCACACCTTGCAGACCACCGCGCTGGTGCATGAGGCGTATCTTCGCTTAGTGGAGCAGCGCGAGGTGCAATGGGAGAGCCGGAGCCAGGTGATCGGCATCGCGGCACAACTGATGCGCCGTATTCTGCTGGATTACAGCCGGGGCCACCGGTCCGCGAAGCGCGGCGGGAAAGTGCGCAAGATCTATTTGCAGGAAGCCTCGCTGGTCTCAAAGGACCGTAGCGCGGATGTGCTGGCTGTCGACGAAGCGCTGACGCGTCTGGCGACCGTCGATCCGCAACATGCGCGCGTGGTGGAGCTGCGCTTCTTCGGAGGGCTCAGCGTGGAGGAGACCGCCGGAGTGCTGGGGGTTTCGTCCGCCACGGTGAAGCGCAACTGGAGCGTCGCCAAGGCGTGGCTGGCGCGCGAACTGAAGACGGGGTAGGCCCGCGATGGATTTGTGGAACCAGGCGAAAGACATTCTGGCGCTCGCCCTGGAGCAGGCTCCGGAGGCCCGCGACGATTTTGTCCGCCAGGTTTGCGGCGATAACCACGAACTGCGCGAAGAAGTCCAGTCGCTGCTCTTGTATCACGATCAAGCCGACACGCTGCTGGAGACTCCGGCCGCGCTCCACGTTCTGGATCGATCGCCGGGCGCGATACCCGGCGGGCGTGTGGGCGCCTATCGCATCACGCGCGAAATCGGCCAGGGCGGCATGGCGGCGGTCTATCTGGGCGAACGCGACGACGGGCAATTCCGCATGCGCGCGGCCATCAAGATGTTGAAGCCCGGCGTCTACAGCGAAGAAATCCTGCAGCGATTCGGAAACGAGCGCCAGACGCTGGCGGCGCTCGATCACCCCAACATCGTCAGGCTTCTGGATGGCGGCAGCACGGCCGAGGGCTGGCCCTACCTGATCATGGAATACGTCGAGGGCGCGCCCATCGTGAAGTCTTGCGATGACCGGCAGCTTGCGGTGAGAGAACGCCTGGAGTTGTTTCTGAATGTCTGTGCGGCGGTGGAGTACGCGCATCGCAACCAGGTGATCCATCGCGATCTCAAGCCCGCCAACATTCTGATCACCAAGGATGGGATTCCCCGTCTGCTCGACTTCGGGATCGCCAAGCTGCTGAATTCGGAATTGCAGCAGACCCCGTTGGCCACCAGCACGGGCTGGCGTCCCATGACGCTGGAATACGCGAGCCCGGAGCAGGTGCAGGGTCGAGCGGTGACGTGTGCGTCGGACATCTATTCTCTGGGCGTGCTGCTTTACGAATTGCTGACGGGGCAGAGGCCGTTTGAGAGCGAGCGCCGCTCCCGGCAGGAGCTGGAGCGGATGATTTGCGAGCAGGACCCGGAACGGCCCAGCAGCGTCGTTCGTCGCTTGGGCGGCAGTGCGAGAGTGAGCCGCGATCTGGACACCATCGTCTTAAAAGCGCTGTGCAAGCAGCCTGAAGATCGCTACGCCTCGGTGGCCGACTTTGCCGAAGACATCCAGCGGCACCTTTCTGGTAAGCCGATCAAAGCGCGAAAGCCCGCGCTGCTGTATCGCGCCACGCGCTTCGCTCGCCGGCACAGAGAATCCGTGGCTACGGCGCTGGCTGTTCTAGTTGTGGCCGCTGGGGCCGCCGGGTGGTGGATCCACAGTTTGCGAAAAGACGCCGTTGAGAAATCGCGCGCGGCGCCGCTCATCCACACGCGGCGCTCGATTGCGGTGTGGGGCTTTCAGAATCTCTCCGGCCGTCCGGACACGGCGTGGCTCTCGCATGCATTGTCGGAAACGCTGTCGGCTCAACTGGCCGCCGGCGAAGAGCTGCGCATCACGCCCGCCGAGACGGTCGCGCGAACCAAGGCCGACCTGGCTATGCCGGACGCCGAGACCATTCCGCGATCCGCGCTCGAGCGCGTTCGAAGGAATCTGGGCAGCGATTGGATCGTACTCGGATCATATCGGGACTCGGGACCGGATCAGCACGGCGAGACGCGGCTGGATGTTCACATGGAGAACGCGGCGACCGGGGAGAGCACGGCCGCGGTCTCGGAAACGGGCAACGATCGCGAGGTGGTCGAGCTAGCGTTGCGGGCCGGCGCGCGGCTGCGGTCGCGCTTCGGGGTCTCGGAGACGTCCGCGGTGGAGACTCAGCAGATCCGCGCGGCGTTTCCATCGAGTCCCGAGGCGATGCGGCTATATTCGGAGGCTCGAGCGCGCCTGGAAGCTTTCGACGCGCTGGGCGCGCGCGATTTGCTGGCCCGCGCAGCGGCGATCGATCCATCCGCTCCGCTGACCCATGCTGCGTTGTCGTCGGCCTGGAGAACGCTGGGCTACGGGGCGAAAGCCGGCGAAGAAGCCAGACTCGCCCTGGATCGGGCGGCGTTGGTTTCGCGCGAAAATCACCTGCTGGTGGAAGCCGGCTGGTACGAAGCCAGCAGCAACTGGGCGCAAGCGATGGCGACGTACCAGTTGTTGACGGGCCTGTTCCCCGACAGCCTGGAGTACGCGCTGGAGCTCGCGGGCGCCGAGAGTCTGGGCGGCCACGGCAAGCAAGCCTTGGAGACACTCGCCGCGCTGTCGCGGTCGAGCGAGGGCGCTTCGGACGATCCTCGCATCGATATGGCGGTCGCGACCGCTGCTGCCGTCCTGGGCGACAGCAAGCTTCGCCGGGATGCGGCCGAGCGCGCTGCGGTCAAGGCCGATCAACAAGGCGCCAGGCTGCTCGCGGCCCGCGCCCGAACCCTGGAATGCCGGGCGCTCGCGAATCTGGGAGAAAACGAACGGGCCGCGGTGGTGTGTGAAGCGGCGCATCGTGGTTTTGTCGAGGCTGGCGATCGCGGAGGAATCGCGCGCGCGCTGCACGCCACGGCGGAGGTGCCTCTGAATCAGGGCGACTTTCTTCGGGCGGGCGAGCTGTATCGGCAGGCGCTCGCCATCATGCGCGAAATCGGCGACCGCCAGGGAACCGCCACCGAGCTGGTGAATCTCGGTCTGGTTCAGGTGAAGCAGGGGAATTTCGCCGCTGCGCACCAGCTGTACGCCGAGTCGCTCGCGAATTACACCGCGGCGGGCGACCAGAACGGGATCGCGGCGGTGACCGGCAATCAGGGGAATCTTTATCGCGCGGAGGGCAGGCTGCCGGAGGCGCTGTCGAATTACCAACGCGTGTTGGCTCTCTCGAACCAATTGGGGCATCGCAGTTCGGCCGCGCTGGCGATGGCGGCCATCGGAGATGTGTTGATGGATGAGGGCGATCTTTCCGGCGCCGACAAGATGTACCAGCAGTCGCTTGGCATCGAGCGGGAGATCGGAGAAAAAAGCTACGCCGCCGAGCGGATGGCGAGCATCGGCGAACTGCTGGCGCAGCAAGGGCAGACGGATCGTGCCGTCCAGATTCTTCAGGAAGCCCTTCAGCAGCAGGAGCAACTGGGCAAGCGGGGCAGCGCGGCGGAGACGCGGTTGGTTTTGGGCGAGGTGGACTGCGATCTCGGACGTTTCCAGGAAGCCGAACAGCTGGCCCGATCGGCGCTGGCTGTATTCCAGGAGCAGCGCGAACCGAACCAGGAGATTTCGGCGCGTGCGCTGCTGTGCCGGTCGCTACTGCTGCAAGGAAAGAAAGATGAGGCGACAGAGGTTTTGAGCGGCGCGCTGGAGCTCGCAAAAAACAGCTCGAAAGTGATAACCCGCCGGCTGCTCGCTCTCGATTACGCCCGGCTGCTGGCTGCGACCAATCATCCTGCCCGCGCGGAACAGACTGCGCGACAGGTGATGTCGGAGGCCGGCAAATCGATGGTGTGGCTGCGTCTGGAGGCGCAACTGGTTCTGGGACAGATCGATCTCCAGCGCAAGCCGGCCGCGGGCCGCGCCGAGCTCGACCAGGTAGTCAAGGCCGCGCGAGAAAAAGGTTTCGAGCGGATCGCGCGCCAGGCTTCAGCGTCGCTGTAAACTCGTTCCCGGGCTAATCGACAACCCTCGCAGGCATTACGAAACCAGCCAGCAGATAGCAGCCGGCGCCAGTGAGGACGCAGGCGTGGATGCTCGAGTCCATCGAGACCACCATCGCGACGAAGCTGCCCAGCGCTCCAGCGGCGCCGTTCAGCGCCCACATCCACGGCAGGTTCTGATCCTGCCGCAGAACATTCATCCAGCGCATGCCCACGGGAAAGCAGAAGCCGAGCAGGAATCCGCAGGGCAGCACCAGGGCCAGAGAGATCGCGATACGCTGCCAAAGAACGCCCGCGGTGTAGGCATGCGCGACGGGCAGGACCGCTAAAGAATAAACGACGATGACGAGCGATGCCGCGATGGCCGGAGTACGGCTGTGCCATCCGGAACTTAATGGCAGCTTGTCGGACGCCAGGCTGCCGATCCCGGTGGAGAAAACCAAGCCGGCCAGGACCACCGCCAGCGAGTAGATGGGGTGGCCGAGGAAGATTGACAACTGCTGCATCATGGCCATTTCCACGAACATGAAACCGAGTCCGATGGCGACGAAGTAGCCGACCGCTCCGGCCGGGGGAGCCGCTGCGCCGCGTCTCCTTCTTAGCAGCAACGCCGGAAGAACGATGGTGGAGATCACCAGGATGATCGCGGCCAGCATGAAGGCCAGCAGAAACAAAATCGCGCGCAGGTTCGATCCATGGCCGCCGGTCCGGAGCAGAGCGGGCAGGCGCGAGAGGTGCACGGCGTTGAAGAAATAAGGAGACGAATCGAAGACCGGCGAGTAGTCCATCGCGTCCGCGCCGCGCAACGCCGCCATTTCGCCGAGGCTGCGGGCGGACAGGATCGCGTTCAACTCCGGCGCGCTGGGGGATTCGCCGGGCAAGTAGAGCCGCGTGAACGCCAGTGCGTTCGAAATCTCGCGCAGTTTGCGCAGGTCCGATTCGGAGAAGGGTTGGTTGCTCGCCAGCAGCGTGGCCACTCGATCGGAACCGATCAAGGCGAGGTTGCGCTCCGGATTCGCGACGCCTTCGGCCATCAGCATGGCTTTGGCCACCGAGAACAAGCGGTAGGTTTGCCCTTTCTCCGGCCCGGAAAACCAGCGGCTGAAGGTGATGATGCCGCCCGGTTTCAGACTGTGGTAGAAAACGCGCCAGCCGTCCACGGTGTAGAGCGCGTTCTCGGAAAGGGTGAGCGCGCCGGCCGAGGTGGCGGCCCAGGTGTCCACCAGCGAGGCCTGCACCAGGTCGAAGCGCTCGGGGGATCGTGTGAGGTAGCTGCGGCCTTCGTCGTAGTGCAGCTCGAAGCCGGGGATTTTGCTGAAGCCGGAGAACCACTCGAGTTTGTGCAGCGTGAGATCCACGATGGCGCTGTTCACTTCGATTCCCACGATGCGGTGGATGCCGTTGACCGCGCAGTTGAGCACATCGCGGCCGCCGCCAACGCCAATCACCGCCGCGCTCGCCGCGTCGCGCCGCAACTGGGCGCCGATGGAAGTGACGTCGTAGCGGAGGAATTCGAACGGCTTCAGGTCCCCACGGAAGCGGCTGATCGGCGTGAATGCGTCGCTGTCGATATTCAACTCGATCTGCTCGACGTCGATGTACGGCATCCTGGCGCTCCGCCCCCACATCGTTGGAGGCGCGACCGTCGGCTGGTTCGCCCGGACCCTCGAAATCGGATTCCAGCGCTCCGTGAGAATGTCGGTGCGAGTGTCGAGGGCGCCTTTCGTCCAGGTGGGCTGGATGCCATACAGGGTGGAGGCGTTGAGGCCGGCGAGAATCAGCATGGCGGACGCGCAGAGTCCAGTTATCGTGGCGCGGCGATTTTCCTGCGCGTAAACCGAATACAGGGCGCTGCTCGTGAACAGCAACGCGGAGACCACAAAGATCGCACTGGGCGCGTCGATCAGGCCCAGCAGCGCGATCGACCCGGCGCATCCCAGCGCCGCGCCGGTCATGTCGGCGAAGTAGATGCGTCCCATCGGGAACGGCATGCGCGTGAGCGACAGGCACACGGCGATCCCGGAAAAGAAGAACGGTACTGAGATGATGGCCGAAAACAGCAGGAAGGTGTAAACGGTCTGGGCCGCCAGCGAGACATCCAGCGGCACCGACAGCATGGACATCAAGGCCAGGGGCATGGAGATGGCGGTGGCGAGCGTGGCTTGAACTATTCGCCGCGGAATGAGCGCGGGCGTGAACAGCGTAGGTCGAAACTGGACCGCGAGCGCGCCGGCCGTCATGCCGAACATCGCCATCGAAATCGAGACGAAGGCCAGATAGTACCAGCACACCACGCTCAGAAGGCGCGTCAGGACGATTTCATACATCAAGGTGCTGGCGCACAGAAGAACGAGGCCCGAGAAAAAGGCGGCCGGGCGTAGGCGAGCCGGTGTGGTCGCGGAAGGGTTCGCGAGGTTCGAAACCATTTGCAACGCGGATGATAGCAAATACTTCCCGCCCGATGAGGGGCCAGTAACGGCGTAGCTTTCGAGCAGGTCAAATACTGGACTGGAAGAGTGGAAATCGCCCCAGGGAGAGTGTCCAAACTGCTCGCCCGAGAAGCCCAGTCGTCGTCACGGAGGCTTCCGCCGACCTATTGTTGGATGCCTCCACCAGGGCGTTGGCCAGCGACGTAGCCAATCAGACCGTTGAGCTTGTCGGTAATTTCAGCCAGGTTTTGCTCGGTCCTGTGTTGAAACTGACGCAGGTCCCGGATGTGTTCACTCTGCTGCTTTTCTAGGTGAGCCATTACGACCATGGCGTCTTGCAGCTCCTTGATGGCTGCCTGCATGTGCTCGTTGTTCATGGGCCCAAAACCATATTAGCGCGAGGGCTGCGCCTGAGATTGTCTCCAAGCGCGGGCCATTGCATTGTACAATCGCAAAAGCCATATGAGAACCCTCGCGCTTGCTCTGATTTTGCTGGCACCCGTCGCCGCGCAAACGCCGCGCCCCATGACTACCGGCGACGTGCTGGCCGTCCAGTCGGTCGGCGGAGTGAAAATTTCGCCGGACGGAAAGCTGGTTCTGTATGAGGTGGCCTATCCGGATCTGGCCGATGACCGCGGGCACACCGAAATCTGGCTGGCGCCGGCCAGCGGCTCACCGGCGGGAATCAAGGCGCGGCGGTTCACCAGCGGGCGCGAGGATAAGGCCGCGGAGTGGTCGCCCGACGGCCAATGGGTGGCGTTTCTCAGAACGTCGCGCGACAATGGCGCTCCGGCGGGCGAGACGCCGCGCGCACAGATCTACGTGATGCCTGCGTTCGGTGGGGAAGCCGATCCACTGACCGAGGGCAAGGGTGGCGTTACCGCGTTCGCCTGGTCGCCCGATTCCAAGCGCATCGCTTTCGTGGCGGGTGTGCCGCTCACCGAGGCGCAGGAAAAGGACCAGAAGGACAAGAACGACACGCGCGTGATCGATGGCGATTACCGCTTTTCGCATCTGTGGGTGATCGACGTCGCATCGAAGAAGGCCGGCGAGGTCGTCAAGATCGACGGCGTTCTGGCGGACCCGCAGTGGTCGCCCGACGGCTCGCGCCTGGCTTACGTTTCGCGCCCCACGCCCAAGGCCGACGATGGCACGATATCGGACATTTATGTCGTCGCGTCTGCCGCCGGCTCCGCCTCGCCGCGCAAGATTTTTGAGAACGAAGGACCCGACGACAGCCCGCGCTGGTCGCCGGACGGCAAATGGATCGCGTTCAACTCGCGCGACAATCGGCACGGCGTGCTGGGAGTGCAGCATCTGATGGTGATGGGATCCGATGGCGGATCGCCGCGCGACTTGACGCCCGATCCGGCCTCGACAGCTTCGGACATCCGCTGGTCGCCCGACGGGTCCTCGCTTTACTACCGCTCCGCGCTGCACACCACCGCGCAGATTTTCCGCGTTGCGCTGAAGGGCGGCGCTCCGGAGGCGCTGACGCATGACGAGGCGGTGATCAACAGCTTCAGTCTTTCGCATGCCGCCGATCGCGTCGCCTTCGCCCGCAGCGACCTGCAGCATGCGCCGGAACTGTACGTTTCGGCGTTTCCGAAACTGGACGCGCAGCGCGTCACCGACCACAACGCGCTGGTTCGCGACCTGGCTCTCGGCAAGAGCGAGGTGGTGCACTGGCGCGGCAAGGACGGCCTGGACCTCGAAGGCATCCTGATTTATCCCGCCGGCTACCAGACCGGGAAAAAGGTGCCGCTGATCGCGTCCATCCACGGCGGACCCAGTGGCGCGTGGTCGCAGGCCTTCCCGCACAGCGGCAACGGTTATGCACAGGTTTGGGCGGGCAAAGGCTGGGCGGTGTTCCTTCCGAACATCCGCGGCAGCTCGGGCTACGGCGAAAAATTCCAGCTCGCCAATCTCAAGGACTGGGGCGGCATGGACTATCAGGACATCCAGTCCGGCCTGGACGAGCTGGTGCGCCGGGGCATCGCCGATCCCGACCGCATGGTGCAGAGCGGCTGGAGCTACGGCGGCTACATGACCGCGTGGACGCTGACACAGACCAACCGCTTCAAGGCGGTGGTGGTGGGCGCGGGCTTGACCGATATGTTTTCGATGTACTCGACCAACGATCTGCAGCGCGTGCTGGAAGGCTACTTCGGCGACGCGCCCTGGAACGATCTGGAAAGTTACCGGCGAGCGTCCGCGATGACGTTCATCAAGCAGGCCAAGACGCCCACGTTGATCATGCACGGCGCCGCCGACACGCGCGTGCCGGTCGGACAGGCGCAGGAACTGTACATGGGGCTGCGCAAGAACAACGTGCCGGTGGAGATGGTGGTGTTCCCGCGCGAGAACCACGGTTTCATCGAGCCGCGGCACATTCTGGATAAGATGCAGCGCGAGACCGCGTTCATCGAAAAATACCTGAAGTAGCGTTGTGGTATTTTGTCGGCATGCACAAGCTTGCCGCAGCGTTTCTCGTGTTATTCGGATCGGCCATCGCGCCCGCCCAAACCGTCGGCGGCGTCCGGCCGCAACAGGATCAATCCAAACCGCGCCCGGTTCGCAACGACGTGGCGCAGCCCGGACAAGAGATCATCACCATCCGCTATTTCCGCATCAAGAAGCGCACATTCGATCAGTTTCTGAAGGCCAGCCAGGAGGATGTCTGGCCGTATTTCGACAAGATCGGCGCGCGCGTGATCGGGATGTGGAAAGTATTCGAAGCCGAAGGCGTGGAAGGCCAGACCAAGTCGAGCAACGATTACGACGAAGTGTATCTGTCGACGCGCTACGCGAACCTCGATCACTGGAAAGCGACACGCAATCCCACCGCGCTCGGAGGCAACGGTCCGGATTGGGAAAAATGCCAGCGCGGGCTCGCGCTCAGGCGGAGCCTGACCATCTCCACGAATCTCATGTTTCTGCAGGGCGCGATGGCGGCCAACCAGCCGCTCTACATGCCCGGTTTGAATGAGAGCTACGAAAAGAAACCCTGAGCCGGCCCTCTATCATTAGTACATGCCCAACTGGCGCGAATTGCTGGATCTGAAATTCTACCTGCCGGTGCTCTCCAACCTGGTCCGGATCGTTTTCATTCTGCTGTTCGCCTACGTTTGCACCCGAGCACTCGGGCGCGTGCTGCGGGCGCTGCGCGACTATGCCGTCAAGGTGATGCGCGAGCGCGGGGGCGTGCCGGAATATGAACTCGCAAAGCGCGCCGAGACAATCTGCAATCTGGCGCGGAAAGCGCTGTTCGCCGTGATCTGGGTGGTGGCCGGATTGATGATCCTCAAGGAGATGAACTTCGACGTCCGGCCGCTGCTGGCGGGCGCCGGGATCGTGGGCGTGGCGGTGGGCTTCGGCGCGCAGAATATCATCAAGGACGTCCTGGGCGGGCTGTCGATGATGCTGGAGAATCAGGTGCGGGTGAACGACATCGCAATCATCAACGGCAAGGGCGGGCTGGTGGAGGAGATCAACCTGCGGACCACGGTGCTGCGCGGCGAGGACGGCGCGGTCCACATTTTTTCGAACGGGAATATCCAGAGCCTGTCGAATCTGACGCGGGAGTTCTCGTTCTACGTTTTCGACATCTCGGTCTCCTATCAAGACGACACCGATGCGGCGGTCGCGATACTCCGCGAGATCGGCAGCCAGCTCTCGGGCGAGGAGCCGTATCAGTCGGCTATTCTCGCGCCGCTCGAGATCTGGGGCGTGGACAAACTGGGCGAATCCGGAGTGACGATCAAGGCGCGCTTCAAGACGCTGCCGGGCAAGCAATGGCTGGTGGGGCGCGAAATGAACCGCCGGATCAAGAAGCATTTCCAGGAAGCCGCGATCGATATTCCGTTTCCCACGCAGACTATTTATATGACGCCTGTGCTGTCGCCGGAACTGCGTAACGAACTCAAGCAGGTGGTGCGCGAGGTGCTGCAGGAAGGCGGGGCGGGGAATCCTCGCAAGGCCTGAGCCAAGTGGGGCAGCCTTTCCAGGCTGCAGCCGGCTTTTAGCCGGCCTTAGGTTCGCCGGCCGGAAGGCCGGCTGCGGCCAGGATTGGCCGCCCCACAATGCTAGCCGGCGATCCAGGACGGCTGGATCCAGCCCAGCGAAACGCCGGTCATCACCACTCCCAACGCCAGCACGATGGCGGCTGACGCCACGGGCATCCAGCGGAAGAACGGATTGCCGCTCCCGGCGTCCGCGGGCAGCAGGTGCTTGGCGTAGATGACGAGCACGCCGATTCCCATCAGGACGATCGCCAGCCCCAGGCTGAAGGACACCAGCAACAGCAGGCCCAGCGCGACGCGGCCGAGCGCCACCGCCGTCAGCAGCAGCACCAGGGCCGATTCGCACGGCACCAGTCCGCCGCTCGCTCCCAGCGCCACCAGGCTGGACCACGAAATTTCGTCGGGCATGTGGCTGTGGCCGTGCTCATGCTCGTGATGGTGATGATGATCGTGGTCGTGGTCGTGGTGATGGTGGTGGTCATGATCGTGGCGGGGAGCATGCGTGTGCGAATGCGCGTGGGCTGGAGCGCGCAGGCGCTTGTAAAGCATCCAGGCGCCGATGGCGACGATCGACAGTCCGGAAACCGCGCCCAGAACGCGCGTCACTTTTTCCTGGACTACATATTGAAACAGGAACAAGGTCGCCATTCCCAGCAGGAAGACCGTCACGGTGTGCGTGAACGTGACCATGGCGCCAAGAAAAGCCGCGTGCTTGACGGTGCCGCGCGATCCGACCAGGTACGCCGCGACGATGGTCTTGCCGTGGCCTGGAGTCAACGCGTGCGCGGCGCCCAATGCGAACGCTACTCCGATGGCCGCCGCCATCATCCAGGGAGTGAGCGACTGCTGGTGCAGCAGGCGGGATAAGGCGTCCGGGTTCATTGCTAACTGGCATTCTACCGCTGATCGTGGCGCACGCACTCATGGGTGCCGCGACGCCACTCATGGCGACGCTTGGTCCGCCTCTTACGGCGTTCACACGAGTGTGAACGCGGCACGCACGAGTGCGTGCGCCACGTTGGCCACGTGATTTAATTGGATGGATGTGGAAACTGCTGTGCATCGCGGCTTGTCTTCCGGCCTTCAGCCAGGATTGGGCGCGCGAACGCCTCGACAAATCGACGCGGCACCAGGAATGGCTCTACCTCAAGCACGACGGCCGCACCGTAGACACGTTCATCGTCTACCCGGAGGTCAGCCAGAAGACGCCGGTGATTCTCATCATCCATGATGGCCAGGGGCTGACCGAGTGGGCGCAGAGCCTCGCCGACGCGGTGGCCGAGGCGGGCTACATCGCTCTTGCGCCCGACCTGCTTTCGGGAATGGGGCCCAAGGGCGGCGGCAGCATCGACTTTGCGCCTGGAACCGTCGCGCAGGGGATCGCCAAGCTTCCGCCGGAGCAGATCGCAGCCTACCTCGACGCGGTGGCCGACTACGCCCGCAAAATTCCGGCGGCCAACGGCAAAGTCGCTATCGCCGGGTTCGGCTGGGGCGCGTCACAAGCGCTGCGTTTCGCCGCCAGCCATGCGGATCTCGCCGCGGTGTACTTGTTCGGCGCGCAGGAACGCCCGCCGTCGACGCCATCGGTCTTCGACTTTCCCGGACCCGCCGACTTCATGCGGCTCGGCGACGCTCCCAACGCTTCAGGTCCCGCCAAGAAAGCGCGCGACGACGCCTGGGAACAGTGGAAGAAGCTGCTCGCGAAGCTGTAACGCTGGTTCAGTCTTCGCGCAAAGCGGTCAGCGGATCGATCCGGATCGCCCGGCGCGCCGGAAAATAGCTCGCCGCCACGCCGGTCGACAACAGCAGCGACGCCACGGCCGTCATGGTCACGGCATCATGACCGGTCACGCCGAACAGCAAGGACGAGATGAGCCGCGTGACGCCGAACGCGCCTGCTAGTCCGAATCGCAGTTGAGACGCACGCCCCAGATGGCCAGCAGCCGGTTGGAATCGGCGAACGGCAGCGGACGCAGCAACACGGCGTTCACCACGCTGAAGATCGCGGCGTTCGCGCCGATGCCCAGCGCCAGCGTCAAAATAGCGGTGGCGGTGAAACCACGGCTCTTCGCCATGGCTCGAAAAGTTCCACGGATGTCTTGCGCAAGGCCGGTCATATCGCTATTGGATTTAGTGTAAGGTCCGGGCGATGCAGGTTACTGGCGCTGATCGGACGCCAAATGCGCTGAGGAAGTCATATTGGCTGGATAGCGAAGCGATACAATGCTTATCGATGACTCGCTCCTTGCCGGCCTCCATTCTCGCGGCCGCGCTCTGCATCGCCGGTTCGCTTCCGGCCGCCGAGCGCCGCCCCATCGCGGAAACAGACCTGTATTCCTTCCACTGGATCGCCAACCCGCGCATCTCACCTGACGGGTCGCGCATCGTCTACACGCACGTCACCGTAAACCAGAAGCACGACGGCTACGAAACCGCGCTGTGGATCATCGCCTCGGCGGGAGGGCCGGCGCGCCAGTTGACCAGCGGTCCGCGCGATTCGTCTCCGCAGTGGTCGCCCGACGGCAAGCTGCTGGCGTTCGTCCGTGCCGCGGAAAAAGACGGCAAGACGCAGCCGGCCCAGCTCTACCTGCTCGCGATGGATGGCGGCGAGGCGCGCGCGATCACCGATCTGCCGAAAGGCGCGAGCGGCCCGGTGTGGTCGCCCGACGGCCGCACCATCGCGTTCTCTTCGACCACCGTGGCGGCCGATTCCGAAAAGAAGAAGGACGGCGAGGAGAAGAGCGACGTGCGCGTGATCGTCAAAGCCACGTACCGCTCCAATGGCGCCGGCTATCTGGAACCGGACCGGCCCGCGCACATCTGGACGTTGGAAGTTCCGAAGGCGCCTGTCGCCGAAAACAAACCCAAGCAAGTGACGTCCGGAGAATTCAGCGAGAACGACATTGTGTTCTCGCGCGATGGCTCGCAGATTTATTTCACTTCGCGTCGCGTCGTGGAGCCCTACTACGAGACTCCGCACACGGACCTGTATGTCGTCAACGCCGCCGGCGGCGACAGCACCAAGATCGCGGGCCTGGAAGGACCCATCCAGCAAATGGCGCTCAGCCCGGACGGCACGCGCATGGCGTTCGCGGGCGAAATCGAAGTGGGCAATGACGGCGTGGAGCGATCCTACAGCCAGCCGGACCTGTTCATCACTTCGCTCCAGCCCGGCTCCACGCCCAAGAACCTGAGCGCGAATTACGACTACGACATCGCGAGCGGCGTGGGCGGCGACCAGGGGCCTCCGCGCGGAAGCGGGCCATCGAAACCGTTCTGGAGCAAGGACGGGCGCTTCGTCTACATCGCTTCCGCCGAGCAAGGCCGCGGGAACTTGAAGCGCATCGATGCGGAAACCGGCAAGGTGGAGCCGCTGACGGAAGGCGATCACGACGTCTTCGCCTACCACGCCACTCCGGACGCTTCCCAGGCAGCGGTGTTGATTTCGACTCCCACCAACATCGGCGACCTGTACATTCTGGACGTGGCGTCGCGCCAGATGCGCCGGCTCACGCACATCAACGACGAGCTGTTCTCCAAGCTCAATCTCAGCGAGCCGGCCATGATCTGGTACCAGAGCTTCGACGGCAAGCGCATCCAGGCCTGGGTGCAGCGTCCGCCCGATTTTCAGGAGGGCAAGAAGTACCCGCTCATCCTGAACATCCACGGCGGCCCGCACGCGGCTTACGGCTACACTTTCGATTACGAGATCCAGTGGATGGCGGCCAAAGGCTACGTGGTGCTGTATCCGAATCCGCGCGGCAGCACCAGCTACGGCCAGGATTTCGGAAACGTGATCCAGTATCATTATCCGGGCGACGACTACAAAGATCTGATGGCGGGCGTGGACTCGCTCATCGCGCGCGGCTGGGTGGATCCCGAGAAGCTCGGCGTCACGGGCGGCTCCGGCGGCGGCTTGCTGACCAATTGGGTGGTCGGCCAGACCACGCGTTTCAAAGCGGCCGTGTCGCAGCGCTCCATCGCCGATTGGTCGGATTTCTGGTACACCGCCGACTTCACGCTGTTCACCCCGAGTTGGTTCCGCGGCGCGCCCTGGGAGCAGCAGGCCGACTTCAAGGCCCGCTCGCCGATCACCTATATCGATCGGGTGCAGACGCCGCTGATGCTGATCGAAGGCGAAGCCGACTACCGCACGCCGCCCACTTCAGGAGGCGAGCAGATGTTCCGCGCGCTCAAGTACCGCAAGATTCCGACCGCGATGGTGCGCTTCCCCGGCGAATCGCACGAGCTGTCGCGCTCCGGCATGCCGCGCCATCGCGTCGAGCGCCTGGAGCACATCGTGGCGTGGTTCGACAAGTATCTTCAAGGCAAAGAGATCCACACCTACGACGTGAAGTAACCGGCGCACCGCGGTACGACGGCGTTTAGAATCAAGCCAGCCGCTCATCCAAGCGGTGTTCGTGCACGCGAATGATTTTTAGGCGCGCGCTTTCGGAATGGCTCGGGTTGACCAGCACGTTCCATGTGGCCGCCGCCACCACGGAAGGCACGCGGAGCAGCGCTGTGCGGCCAGACCGCAACCACTCGTCGCCGATTCGACGCGTTCGAGCGGCGTGGACCGGCCAATCCGATCCCAACATGTTCAGGTCCGCGGCGTCCGCTGCGATATCATCCGGCGCATTGATTTCTAGGTAGCGGAACGCAACGGGAACGTCGGCGACATCGATTTCAGCGTGCACCAGAACCTCGAGTAGCGCTGTGGCCGGATTCGGCGCGCAATAGACGATCGATCGGCCGCCTGTGTGCCAGCGCCCCGACGCTCGCAAGCCGCCTGTCCCTTCGACCGAAGGATGGTTGCTGACTCGCTAGTGGATCACGCCGCCATGCCGTCGTCGATTTGGATCAGCAGCTCCTCCACGATGCGCGCGCCGGCCCCGGTGGCCAGCAGATCAATCGGCGACCTCCCGCGGAATTGACGCTTGGGCTTGCGCAGCCAGCGCCACGCGCGGTCGCTCTCGGCGAAAACCTCCTCCGCCAGCGACGCGACCCAGGCCACGCGAACCGCCCGGTCTGATTCTTCCGTGGAAAGATCCTGATGCTTCGCCAGCCGGTGAGCCAGCGTTCTGCGCGCCACGATCAGGTTGTAGATCTCGCCGCTGGAAAAGCCGCCTCGCATCAACGCACGGATCGCGCGGGCCGGAAGGCGTTTCTCGATCAACGCCACCACGTCGCGCTCGGAACGAATCCGCGAAACTCCGAGCTTCCCGCGCAATCGGGCGTAGAAGTCATCCTGTGCGGGTTGGGTGCTCTCAGTCTGCGTTGGCAATCTGCCTTCACTATAGGGGCAAGTTGCCAAAGGGGCAACTGAGCTGTTTCCGGGGAGGAGCCGTCAAGTCAGCATTGACCGTTACCGGCGATGCAACGCCCGAGCTGCAGGCGCATAATAAAGATGCAAGAAGTAACGCGGACCCTGTTATAATCGCCGCAGCACTGTAAGTACCAACCTTCGTCCAACGCTGCTTGGACATTTTCATTGCTTTTCTAACGATGCCCAGGCGTGTGTCTGTAGTCTTCTTAATCTTGTTGTGTCTCGCGACTTCGGCCAGGTCCCCCAGGAAACAGGTCTGGCTGGAGCAATCCTCACGGGGTGGAACCGCATCCGCTGGCCAATTGCGCGCTTCTACTCAAGCCCAGGCAGTCGAGGCGCTGCTGGCGCGAAATCCTCCAGCCGTCACTGAAGCATTCCTTACTGTCGAACGCGATCGCAGCTTCGATTTTGGGGAAACGAACCCAACTTCACGCACCACGCCGGAGAGTTTCGCCCACATCGCGCTGCCGAATATTCAGCACGGCATCAGTCCTGACGAAGCCGTGCTCAGCCTGTATCTCGGCACGCAGTCTTCCTGCTTGTGGGCGGTCACGCAAGAAGGCTTTGAATTTCATCGTCTCGCCGCGCCAACGCAATTGGCTGCTTTAGCACATGAATTTCGGAACGCGGTGGAATCGAATTCGCCGCATAGGGATGTACTCGGGCAAAGGCTATACCGGGAGTTGTTTGGAGAATTAAGTGCTGGCGTTAGGCGGAAGCCTCAGTGGTTAGTCATCGCCGATGACACGTTGTTCGACGTGCCATTCCCAACCCTCGTCGCAGGAAATCAGAAAGGCAATCCCGTGTACCTGGTGGAAGAGCACAGCACGCAGCGAATTTCCAGCGCTCTCACGCTCGTTCAACCCGTCCACAGGGCGGCCCGCGGCGCGTTCCTGGGTATCGGCGACGGAATCTACAATACGGCGGACCCGCGCTGGACCAGCCGGCATGGCCGAATCTCCAGTGAACTAAGAGACTCCACCTTTCAGTTGACACGACTGCCTGCCAGCGGAACCGAGTTGGCGTCCAGCGCCCGCGAATGGCGCGGCAACACCAACGTCCTGTTGACCGGCCTCGGAGCTTCCAGCGCTTCCTTCCAAGCCAGTCTGAAGATGCGGCCGCGCGTGATCCACATCGCCGCACACGTGATTCAACCGGACGGCAATGCCGGGCAGGCCTTGATCTATCTGGGCCTTTCAGAGAACGGCCGGCCCCAGACCCTGACGCAGAACGAGATTGCCAAACTGAACGTCTCCGGTTCCACCGTGGTGATGAGCGGGTGCAGTTCGGCCGGCTTGCAGTCCGTAGAGGGCGCGGCCATCCTGGGGCTCACGCGCGCGTGGTTGTTGGCGGGAGCGCGCGCCGTGGTGGGCAGCCGTTGGGCTACCCCCGACGACACCGGCGAGTTGTTTCAGGTTTTCTACAGAGATCTGCGGGACCGTTGCGACCGCGGCGCTGACGGTCGTGTCATAGGCGCATCTCTCCAGCAGGCGCAGCAAGCCATGCTGCGTTCCTCGACGTGGCGTTCCAACCCTAGCTATTGGGGCGCTCTTTACGCGGTCGGAAAGGAGTAGTAACCGACATGCCTGCGACTATTGGAAAAACCGATCCCAGTACAACACTGGAGCAGACCGGAAATTGGCCGGCCGGCGACTCCGCGGACGGCTCGGCCGTCGACGCGGAAACGCTCGAGACTCAAAGCCAGCCTTCCGCGCGCACTTCGGTGGATTGGGCTGAGCTGGTGGAACGCATCCAGCGCGGCGACGAGTCCGGAATGGAAGATCTCTACCGGCTGTTCGCCCGGGGCGTCCGCTTTTATCTGTGCCGTCAACTCGGATCCCAGGAACTCGAGGACAAGATTCACGATACGTTCCTGATCGTAGTTCAGGCCATCCGTCGCGGCGATCTGCGGGAGCCCGAGCGGCTGATGGGCTTCGTGCGGACGGTGGTGCGGCGTCAGGTGGCGGCGCACATCGATCACCTGGTGCACAGCCGCCGCGAGCGCTTGCACCTGGACCTGGGAGTTCGTATCGCGGATGTGCGCCGCAACCCCGAGCAAAATGCCGCGTTCCGGGAAAAGGTGGATCTCATGCTGGAGGTCCTGAAGGAGCTTTCAGAACGTGATCGCGACATCCTGACCCGTTTCTACCTGAATGAGCAGAGCCAGGAGCAGATCTGCGAGGAAATGAACCTTTCGGAGACCCAGTTCCGCCTGTTGAAATCCCGGGCCAAAGCCCGCTTCGGCGAACTGGGCCAAAAGAAACTGCGGCACAAACAGCCGCTTTCACTTTCTTTGAGAACTTCTGCCGGCTAGTCGCACTCCAACCAATAGGATTCGTCGGCTAGCTTACAGCCGCTGGACCTGAGGAATCGATGGCCCCGGTCCGGTCATCGAGGAGTTCTTGCCATGAACATCGGCACTGATTGTGACTTTCCGGATAACCTTCTGGAAAGATACGCCATGGGGAAACTTTCCGAACAGGAAAGCGCCCCCTTGGAAGAACATTTACTTGTTTGTCCCCCCTGCCAGCAGCGCCTCGACGAGTTGGATGAGTTTCTGGCCGTAACCAAAACCGCCCTGGCGGCAAAAACCCCGAGATCTCCGCAGCTCATGTGGGCGGCGGGTCTTGCCGCGGTGCTTCTCATTTTGATGGCGCCCTTGTACCACAACCCCATCACGGCAGTCACTCTGAACACCGAGCGCGGAGCAGCCGCGTTTCCACGGGTGCAGTCCGGCGGAGGCGTGCTGCTAAGAATCGACGTGACCCAGATCCCGCAACCAGATGGTTACCAGTTGGAAGTGGTGGATTCCGGAGGCCAGCCCGTGTGGCACGCGGCGGCGGAGGCTTTTCACGACGGAATCGTCACCACCGTTCCGAAGCGTCTCGCGCCAGGCAGATACTGGATCCGCCTCTACGACACCGGCAGTCCCTGGAACCTGCTGCGCGAGTACGGTCTGGACGTCGACTAGCTGGTGGCGCGCGCACTCTTGCGAACGCTCAGGATCTTAGAACACCCGCCGGCTCAGCCTGTCCACCGTGAATTTCGCCGTGTCGGCCACCGCCATCACCGCCATCACGCCGGCCTGCACCGGATCGGTGACCACCAGGTCGGCTGCCTCGGGCACACTGCCGGCCATGTTCAAGCTGATCACCAACAGGCCTTGCCGGCGCACTTCGCGCACGGCCTTCTCGATCTCGCCGCCCATCAACGAACCAGCCAGCACCAATGCCCGCGCGCGCGGCAATCGCGCCACCGCCCGAACCGCATCCGCCAGCGGCTGCTCGCCCACCAGCGGAATGGTGTCCACCGAAATATGCTCGCCGCGAATGTTGTGCCGGTCGGCTTCCGAAATCGCCCCGATGGCCACCTGTCCCACCTGGGCGCCGCCGCCGACGATGATGATGCGCTTGCCGTAGATCTTCTGCAGCGTTTTGACGACCCCCACCTCTCGAACCCCGGCCAGCTTTTCGAGATCCGTCTGCAAAACGCCCGGGGAAACCGGCAAGTCGATTTCGAAATAGATCCGCGACTCCGGGTGCTGTTCGATGATCTCCACCGAGGCGATGTCGCCATGATGCCGCGCGATGACGCCGGTCAACTCATGCAGCACGCCCGGCCCCGACCGCGCCAGCACCACCACGCCAATGCGCTCGGCGTTCATCGGACTTCGTACTTTCGCAGGAGATCATCCCAGTGTCCTTGGGCTTTGAGCAGAAGCTCCGCGATCTCGCGCACCGCGCCCGAGCCGCCCGGCTTCTCGGTAACGTGCATGGCGCAGCGCTTCACTTCCGGCCGCGCGTTGGCCGTGGCGATGCTCAGCCCCACCCGGTTCATCACCACCACGTCGGTCAGGTCGTCGCCCATGTACGCCACCTGGGACGCGGGAATGCCGGACTGCTTCAAGATCTCCTCCAGGATCGGGATTTTTTCGATGTGCCCCTGATACACATACGTCATGTTGCACTGCTTGGCACGCGCTTCGGTGGCCGGCGACACGCGTCCGCTGATCAAGCCGGTCTTAAGACCCTTCCAGGACAGCCACTGCAGCGAGATGCCGTCCTGGGTGTCGAAACCCTTGCTCTCCACCATGTTGCCGGCCGGGTCCGGCACGTTGTACAGTTTGCCGTCGGTCAGCACGCCGTCCACATCCATCAGCAGCAGACGGATCCCGGCGGCCAGCTCGGTGATCGATGCGGGCATAGTTTTCCATGGTAACTCGCCGCTAGTAGAGACGAATGCCCAGTTCCTGCATTTTCCGCTGGGCGCCAGCCGTGCCTTGCGTAAGCGCCGCGCCGACGATGACGTACGGTTCCCAGGTCGGACCAGCGGCGAACGTTCGACCAATGGGATTGTCTTTCCAATCCCACACGCGGCCTCTGGCGTTGTCCACCGGCACCGGCGTGTGGTCCCAATGGCCCTTCGGATAGAAGTAGACTCCGACTGCCTGAATGAAAACGCAGTAAACCGCGACGGTCGCGAAGGCGCGCTTCACCCAGGGCCGTTCGAGAACCGGCGTTCCCACGGCCATGAAGATGACCAGCAGCGGCAGGATCTCCGTCAGGTACCGAGGCCCCCAGCAGTAGCCTCCCCACCAGAGCGTCACGCGCGCCATCACCACCGAGTGGAGCGCCGCGAAGACAATGGCGGCGGCGAGCAGCGGCGCATGCTTTCTTCGGGCCGCGGCAGCGGCGGGTGACAGCGCGCAGAGTGCGAACACAACGATCGGCATATAGATCAGCAGCCCGCGCCCGGGGCTGAAGAACAACCCGGCCAAACCTTTCACAATCGATCCCGCCCACATCGGAAACTCATAGGTACCGGTGGGGAGGCGAAACAGGTAGAAGTTGTAGGCGAACACCGCCAGACCCAACGCGAGTGGAGCGATCGAAAAGCGCAGCCATTCGAGGACGCTGGCACGCGCCAGCAGCAACGCCGCTCCAAGCGCCGGCAACAGGATGATGTTGCTCGGCCGGATCATCAAAGCGCAGGCGGCGCAGAATCCGCACAGCCACAGCGCCCGCGCGGAGCCGCGATTCTGGTGCCAGATCTCGAGCGACAGCAGAGCGCCGACGATGGCGAGTTCGCCGGTGGTATGCTGCCACAGCGCCTGGCTCGCGATGGACCAGGTCGCGGTCGCCAGCGCGTACACCCAGGTCAGCCGCCAGGCCCAGTAAGCGCTGGTGAGACGTTGGAGCAGCAGCAGCAGGATCACAGCCGAAAGAGCCGCGACGGTGGTGGCCGCGAACTTTTCCAGGATTCTGGCCAGCGCCACTAGCGATCCCGGCTCCCAATCGCGCAGTCCCGGAACCGCGACGAGCGGCAGGTACAGCGGCGTCACCAGCAACCCGCCTCCGATGGGATGGCCGCTGTAATAGTGCCCGTGCGAATGCCGCAGTACGGCGTGGGCGTAGGAAACATTCTTCAGAAGCCAGGGAGCGAAGCGATCGAGCTGCACGGTGTGGTCGAGCAAGACCGCCAGAGGGATCAGGGAGGTGCACAACGAATCGCCGGAAGGGATGGGACGCAGGTTGGAATGATAAATGAGCGAAAGCCCGCCGAACAACAGAAGGTACGGCCGCGCGGTGCGGAATCTCTGACCCAACACTTGAGTATAAGTTGCGGGCGGCGCCGAACAATACCGGGCGGGCGAGTGTTATGATTGAATCCAAAATCGACGATCCGTTTTCAAGCCACGTTTACGTCGAATAGGAGGAGATCTATGACACGTCAGTTCCGCCCTGTCGCGCTTGGAATGCTCACTTTATTCGCCGCCGCATCGCTGACGGTGACGTCGTTATTGGCTCAGGCGCGCCACCCGGCCATTTCCGCCGCCGCCAAAGTGGCGGAGACGCATGCTCGGGATCTCGCGCCGGCGTCGGCCGAATCGGTCGGGATGTCCACGGAGCGGTTGCGCCGCGTGGACGCCGCCATGAAGCACCTGGTGGACGACAAGCAGGTGGCCGGCCTGGTCACGCTCCTGGAGCGCCACGGCAAGGTGGTGGACTTCAACGCCGTCGGCGAGCTCGACGTGCGCAAGAGCGATCCGGTCCAAAAGGACTCGATCTTCCGCATCTACTCGATGAGCAAGCCGATCACCGGCGTGGCGATGATGATGTTGTACGAGGAAGGCAAGTGGCAGCTCAACGATCCGGTGTCGCGCTACATTCCGGAATTCGCTCGCTTGAAAGTCTACACGGGCAAGAACGAGGACGGCACGCCCAAGCTGGAGGACGCGCGGCGCTCGATGACCATGCGCGAGCTGATGACACACACCGCCGGACTCGGCTACGTCCTGAGCTCCAACAACCCGGTGGACAAGATGATCATCGACCAGAACGTGCTGAACGCCGGCGCGCCGCTGCAGACCATGATCGACGGTTTGTCGAAGATCCCGCTGCTCGCGCAGCCCGGCACGCGCTGGTCCTACAGCATCGCGGTGGACGTGCAGGGCTACCTGATCGAGAAATTCTCGGGCCAACCGTTCGCGGAATTCGCGCGGACGCGAATCTTTGAACCGCTGGGGATGAAGGACACGGGGTTCTACGTGCCCAAGGAGAAGCTGGCGCGGCTGGCGCTGGTCCACACCGGCGCCGGATCGAATCTCACGGTCGACCTGAACCGGCCGGACCCGACCGTGGTTCCGCTGGGGCCGTCCGGCGGCGGCGGGCTGTTCTCGACGGCCATGGATTATGCGCGCTTCTGCGAGATGCTGCTCCAGGGTGGACAGCTCAACGGCGTGCGCCTGCTCGCGCCGCGCACGGTTGAGATGATGCGCACCAATCATGTCAATCCCGATCCGCTCAAGACCATGCCGCCGGGCACTGGCTGGGGCATGGATTTTCAGGTGGTGACGGACTCGGCGGCCGCGGGCGATCCGGTTTCGAACGGCACCTTCACCTGGTTCGGCATCGCGGGCACGTGGTTCTGGATCGATCCGGTGAGGGACCTTGCGTTCGTGGGGATGGTGCAGCACCAGAATCTCGGGACGACGCGGCCGATCCATGCGTTGTCGCGGAGCCTGGTGTATCAGGCGATCGTGGACTAGCGCCATCACCGTTCCCGGCGGTTGATCGCCGGACCATTTCGTTCGCGGAAGAATGAACACCTCATGCGCTCGAACTGCGTGTGGGCGCGTGGCTAACATCGACACTCGATATCTCTGACTCAACACTCGGGCACATGGTGCTGCGGCTCTTCCGATGTGAGTAATTTCAGCGCGGCGGAGTGTTCAGAAATGGGATTGGGTTCGCTCGGTAATTTTACATCTTGCGTGCGGCGGGCGGTCTGCATTTCCTGGAGCGCGTTGAGAATTTTCTGATATTCGCGGTGGAGGCGGGCCTGGTAGCGATTGAGGAGCGCGAGGGCGGAGTTGGCGCCGGCCAGAGATTCGAAAGAGAAGGCGAGGCGGTGGATGTCGTCGATTTCGATGAACTGCTGGTTGATGCGCTCTTCGTCGATGGCCATCTGGTTTTCGAGCAGCGCGGACTCGACGGCGGCGTAACGGGCGAGTCGCCAATTTGCAGAGGCGAGCTGGCGGACGAGATCGAATTCGGGTTTGTCCTGGGGCTGGAAGTGGTCGAGGTAGTGATGGAGTTCGGTTTGGTATTCGCCGGCGGATTCATTGGAGAGGACGACGGTGCGGGAGCAGAGTCCGTGGGTGACGGAGTTGAGGGCGGCGGCGGATTTGCCGGCGGGGGTTTTGGGGCCGGTGGATTTTTGGGCGTTGGCGCGGGCGGAATCGAGTTTGCGCTGGGATGGAGTCATGCGGGTTTCCTTCAATGAGAGCGTAGCGGGCGGGAGTGGGCGGCGGCGGCGTGGGTTGGGGTAAGTGGTTGGGGTGCGGGGAGATTGAGGTGGGGGGATTGTGTCATTCGACGTGGATCAGCGGACTGATGCCGACTTGTCGTTCCTAATCGGCACCCAACTTCCTGTTTGCCGACCACCCGCTCGGGATGCTCAGGTCCTCTGGCAAACGGCGGTTGCCATCAGACAGCAACGCATGGTCATAGGACACCACTTCCCCGCGTACGAACGCAGGATTCCACTCGTCTTACTTACGGCCCCTGCCGGTTTCCGGCACCAACGCTGGGTTCGCAGTTCAGGATCATTCCCCAGTTTGATCATCTTCATGTAAGCGGAGGCCGGACAACCGACGCCGTGTGCGAGACACGATTGTTCCCGTCTTAGATCGGTGATGGGCGACATCTTCCACGATGCCATCCTCCGGATACTGTGAGCGGAACTTGGGAAACGCTTCCCGCAGACATGACCGGAGCCAGGCGAGCCGTTCGTCCAATGCTCCCTTGCGTACCCACAGCGCGTCCGACGTTTTTGCGACGTCTCGGGATCGGCGCACTAGCCACTCTTCCGTGTCGCTTGGAGTACCGAATCGCGTGATGTAGAACGCAATCACTTCACGCCACCAGTCGTCTCCCTGGAGGAATTCCTTGAGCGGCACTTTTAACCGCTCGCCCGTGGGCTCGTTCAAATGTTCGGACGCAAGAAATTCCTGAAACGACAGATGGCTGAACCGCAATCCTCCACCGGTGCTAACGATCAGCCCATCCTGGAGTAGTTCATCCAGCAGTTCATCCCAGAAATCCTCGAGACCGGCAAGGCTACAGCGGATCGCACCACGGAACTGGTCGAAAGTTGCATCGCGGCGGCGTGCGAGGTGGTTCATTCCCGCCAGTCGAACGAGAACAGTCCGCTTGTCATGCTGTCCGAACTTCCCGCCCCGCTGGATGCCCTTGATGGCGTCCCATCCCCCGCACCGCAGGTCCACGAACAGCGTGTACAGGCGCGTACGGGTTTCTGGCAAATATTGCTGGCGTTTGTAAACGGCGGCGATCAGCATTGCGAGCAGCGGGATTGCCATGAGCGGCCGGAGCGTGGGGTAGCGGGATAGCTGTTCGAAAAACCGTTCCGTCGCCTCCTCCGATTCGAGCCATTTTTGTACGAGCGAGCGCTGCTGGGCGTCGTCGAGCTCGTCCACACTCAGCCGCACGATACCGTTCAACCATGGCCCAACGACGTGGTCACGTGCCGTGAATACGACCTGCAGATTGGGAATGCGATCGACGGCGCTACGTGCCAAGTCGACGATCTGCTGTTGCCGACCAGGATCCGGGATCTCGTCCAACCCGTCGGGGTACAGACGGATTGTGGTGTCGCGTTGGGGAGATTGGACCAGCTGCCGCAGTTCCGGCGAGTCGAAGAACGCCTCGTCAGCGCTGATGGGGGCTCCGTATGCGAAACGCGACAGGGGAACATAGACCGGCAGCACGCGACCGGTTCCGTCGAGCATGGACTCGGCGCAGGCCAGCGCCTGCCAGCGGCAAAACGACGTTTTCCCGAATCCGGCGGGTCCCGTCAGCAGGACCACGCGAGGAGCGCCGTCCAGGAAATCTGCATCGAAATTAAGCCGGTGTTTGGCCGCCGTTTGATCGCGTCGGACCGAGCCGGGCACTGTCTCCTCAAGATCGAGCAGCCGGCAATGCGCTGCGAATTCGGAACTGAACAGCCAGTCGCGATCCGACTTCGCGCGCCAATCGGTGCGGAGGCGCAGGCAATCTTCTTCGAGAAGGCGAACGATGAGCGCTTGACCTTCTTCCGCCCGAGTCAGCCACGACTTCGTGGCCGGACTGAGTTCGACCGCCGTAGCTATCGTCCGCTCAGTTGGCAGCTTCGGGGCAGCACGCGGCGGTTCACGGCGTCGGGTTTCTGCGCTGGCGCTTCTCTTCCTGTCCTCTGCGGTTAATGTCTCGAACTCCTTCAAGGCTGCGGCGGCAGTCGCCTTACAAGCGGCACGCCAGTCGTGATGCAGCGCATCGATATAGCCGGCTAGTGCTACCGTCCGCTTCGGGCCGGACCGCGATGCCCGGACACGCTTCCAGGTAATCCAGAACCTGCATCAGCTTCTTTACGCGCCGCTCGACAGCACGAATATCGGTCACGCGAACGAGACCGGAAGGAAGCGACAGATTCTGACGCAACGTTTCATCGAGAAATGCGTACTGTACTTCTGCCGAAAACGTCTGCGGCACGTACATCTGTTGAAAGCTCCCGGGCAGCTCCGCGGGAAGGTTACGACCGAGGATGACGTTAATGAGCGCCGTGTCTTTCGACAGGCCGGCGCGCAGGGCGCTCAGATAGGAGGCCAGCACGCTCGATTCGAACAGCAGGAAATCTTTCCAGTGCGTGGCGAACAGTTCCATCAGTCGTGTCCCGCAGACGAATTCGATTGTGCGGCCCTGGCGCGCCAACCGATCGCCCACAGATTCGGAGGCAGACAGGGGCGTATCGTACGGACTGATGATGTACACGCCCTTGATCTGTTCGCGCTGGCCGTTGCTTGGATTCGTATACGGCTCGTCGAACGCCTGTTCGGCCTGATACAGGACCTCCTTCGCGGGCGTTTTTCCGGAAATGGATCCCATGATACGATCCTTCTTGACGACGCACGCATAGGGAGCGCGCTCATTCATTCCGCCACGGGCATAGAACACGATGTCCTTGCCCTTTTCCTGGGCGCTGTGGGTGATACGCACCTCCTCGCGCCCCATTTTCGTCAGAAGCGTTCGCAGGCATTGCCGCAGGTGGGCTTCGTCTTTGAACGCACTTGCGAACCCTTCCAAATCATCCGGGACCGGGATTGAAATCGGCGATGGCACCGGTAGTCCTAACCATGTTGCCGGTTGCTCCGAAACACCGGGTGTTCGCGGATCTACTTCCTCAGTGTGACCAAGTTGTCCGGCTCAAACGAACGGCTGCTCACTCATTTTACCAGCGACTAACGTAATGCCAGATATTGCATTATCCCGTGGGCGCTGGAAGCGCGTTGTTTTGCCTGTAGCCGCCGCAGTTAGGTTATGAGGGCAGACTCTAGCCAGTTCACGGTTTACGCGCAATTCGGAAAGTTAGTCGGATGCTGGCCGACTTCTCGGGATGAATGTGTGCTTAGCGGAGCACGCCGACTCGGGCTTGCCAATGAAATTACTACGCGCGTTCGTGAGAGGTGGTCTAGAGACGATCCCCACATCAAGAGCCCATATGCTGATCACGAGAGGCACTGAGAGGTCAGCGGTGCCAAGAGGAGACGGGCGGTCAGGGAAGTCGCCAGGGATACAATTTCTTATACTTTCGGTCCAAATCATTAATTTGCGACTCGGCCCACGCGACCGCCTTCTCGACACCGATGTGGGGTGCAAGCGGGTCGAACTCCTGCTCACTAATGACATTGCTAGTAAATGACAAGCCGGCCGTCATCCATGAACTGTGCATTCCTCTCGCGCGAAGCAACACAGTCGTCCATCGATTCTGTTGTGCAATTTGAATTTCGCTCAGATGTCCAGACGCAGAAGAATCATCAATAATCACAAACCGGGCGAGTCCGCCGAGGATCATGACTTTCTGCTGTAAGTCGCTAGCGAAAATGTCGGGCACATCCTTCACCAAAAAGGGCTCATAGCCCAAGTCGACGAGACACTGACAGACTACGTTCAGACGTTCGGTTCCGGCGGTCGAGTAGTCGCCAAGGACAAGAACGGTGTTTTGTTTCCTAGTGTTTACGTATTGGTCGATTGTTAAATCGTGTCTTGCGGCTCTATGCGCCTCGGCGAGAGCAGCCAGCACTTCATCCTTTGCTCGCCCAATCGCAAGCTCTACAGACCAAGACGAGTGGGATCTATTTCCAAAGATCTCAGCTCCTGCAACGTCTCGTGACCATCCGAGCGCATCGAAATGGCAGTCGATCAATGTGACCTGTGCCCTGGCCCCATCGAGCCGCAAAGGTCTTGGTTCGTTGGTTATGGAAACACGCCGCAGCGTAACTCTCGCGCCTTCCCGCACCATGACGGCTGGCCCACGGCTTGCAAATTCGCGCTCGAAGCGAGTGGGGTGATTAAGGAAGAGGCCTTCGATCCTCCGACTGCCCAGGGTCACCTCATTTCCCGATGCGATAGGAACGTACTCCCAAGCGACGCCAAATTGAGTCGAGACGTAAGCGTGCAGGGCGCATGGCTGGAAGGACAAGTGAAACAGTGACTGCTGAAGCTCGGCAGGCAAATACTGTTTGGCTGTGTCCTCCAGGGTGCGATGGAACGTCTCGACATATACCTTGAATTCATCCGCAGTTACGTTCATCCAAGGTCAGGATAACAACCGCCAGTAAGTTCAGTCCTACCGCATCAGCAGGATCTAATACGCCCAAACCATTGATCTGACTGCCACGGCCTTCGTGTTTGCTGACAATGAACGAGAAACGCGCTAGCGTCCGACCATCCGCTTGGACGCTCGGTCGAAAACCGCACTCGTGCCGCTGGGTGCGCGGCGGTTGCGGTGGCCGGAGAGTCAAGAGGGGAATTTTGTTATCGAGCGGGGTTGCGGCGGAATAACTGCTGGCTCGCCGGGCGCGCGACTGGACCTCGTCGGGAAGGGTCGCATACATCTCACGAAAACGACGCGAGGTGAACGACCTCATCCGATGAGTTCGTCAAGGGGGCGCGTCCTCGCCGCGCCGGTGCTCCTCGATCGCTTCGCGGCCGAGAGAGCGCAGCATGCCGGGCTTCGTCCAGGGTTTCGATGATCTGGGAAGCGATAGCGTCCTGCTGCTCTGCGGACAGGGACCTAAGGCGGCGCAACGCTTTCTGCGGCAGGCCCGTCATGCCTCCATGAGAGCGCGGACACGACTTTGGGCGATCACCGGGCCCAGATTCTGAAGCGGCGACTACTGCTATTGCGCTGACTTCTTCTTCAAGAGGCGCGCGATTTCTGGGGGGAGGTCGAACGTCGACGCTGGAATGGGCTGATTGAATTGCACGCGGTCCACGGTGACGACGAAGGTCACGCCGTTGACCTGAATGGTCTGCTTTCTGGCCATGCGGAGGCCGGCGCCGGCGTCGGAATAGTCTTCGAACAGGAACTCGACCGAGCCCTCGGGTTCGGTCACTTCCTGTTTCACCAGCAGGCCGCTCTCATCGTCGAACCACAGCCTCTGGAACTGGCCTACGAAGGGAGTCGCCGCGACCTGGTAACAGGACTTGCCCTCGACCGGAGCGCCGGTCTCGAACACGGCATCCTTGTAGAATCGCCGCCATTGACTTTCGGGCAGCATCACCGCGTCGCGCAGCACTCGGCCGCGTTCTCCTTCTGATTCGAGCAGCTCCGCGGACTCGGGCGTTTTTCTCCAGGCAACGCCGGCGTTGAGGCCGGTCTCGGTGGTCTGGTCGCCTGCGACATCGATCAGACGGAAGTCGCCCGCGCGGGTTTGATAGTAAGTGCTGTGTCCCACGGCCTGACCGTCGCGGGTGAGCGTGATCGCGGTGATTTGATTCTGGATTCGATCATAGGCCGCCTGGCCGCCGGTTGCGGCGACGTAACGATTGAATATGCCGGCCGCCGATGGTGGTTCGAAGGCGTTCTGGGCATGGACTGCCGAGGCAAGGAGAAACACCAGGGCGAGCGTACACTGGGCCTGGGCGCGGCGCCTCATATTTCAGGCGTAACATCCGGCGCGGGCGTTGTCGATAGGGTGAAAACCTGAAGTGGAATTCGGGCACGGGCGTCCCCATGAGTGGGGACGTGGCACGCACGAGTGCGTGCGCCACGCTGTCGGGCCGGGCTAAAACAGACGATATGACCGAATGTGAAGACTCTTCTTCCGACGCTCGCGCTCGCCTTTTGCGCGCTCCCTAGCCGCGCCGATCTTTCCTACGACGTTCGTGAGACCACCATCGTGCACCCCAGCCTCGGCATGAAAACCAAGGAAAGCCTGGCGCGCGTCATGATCAAGGGGGGAAGCGTCGCGGTACGGCAGAACGACATCGTTGAGGTGGTGGATTCCCAACTGAATCTGATTACTCTGATCGACTATCGGACCCAGACCTTCGCCACATCCAACCTGGATGAAGTGGAGCGCGACGACGACAAGGGTTTCGATTCCATCCCACAGGGGATTCGATCGGAGTTGGTTCAATCGGGCCAGGCTGCGGTGTGGAACGGCGTGGCGGTGAAGCGCGACGTGTCGCGAACGGTCATGACGGGCAGCGAGGCGCCGGGGGAGATCCTGGCCTCCAGCGACTGGGTGGACGATATTCCGGCCTTTGCGGAACAACGAAGCGCGCTCGAGGCCGGCGACAAGCGGCATGTGCAGGAACTCGAAGCGGAGCTGCAGACCTTGATCTTCGAGCATCCCGATCGCTTCGCGGACGGGCTGAAGGTCCGGAAGAGTGCGGCCGGCGTGAGCGGTTTTCAAATCCATTCGCTGACCGAGATGCGGCTGGCAGCGGATGCGCCCATGCTGAAGGCGATCGGTTCGGAATCCGCGAAACGGCCGATCATGTCGGTGGAGACGGAAGTCATGAATCTCAACGCGGGCGACGTGGACCCGGGGGTTTTCCTGGTACCGCGAGGATTCAACAAGGTGGAGTTCCGCGAGTTGCTGGCGCAGAAATACATGAGACGGCACTACTAGCTGGTGCCGGTCTGAAGGCATGATTCGTCATTCTGGCCGAGTTTTCAGGCCAGAAGTGCGGTTCGAGTCTTTACCACTCGGAGTGCGACAATATGCTTGGAATGTGCGCGACTGCGAGACCGGCTGCGCCGACCGAAGGTAAGCCATGGTAAGCCACAGATGGACGCCTTCTGGTATGACGATGTTGTTAGCGGCTCTCGGATTGCTGTCAGTGATCCCTGCCATCGGTCAAACGGAAACGCGATCTCCCGCTGACCTCATCAGGTACTTGACCTATCAGTTTGGTCGCCCTGACGAACACGGGATGGTGAAAGGGCAGTCCGTAGTATTCAGTTGTGGACCGGCCATTGGAGAGCAGCGAGATGATCGTAAGCTCACCAAGTCGCTCGTGGCGTTCGGCGCATCGGCCGTTCCCGCCATCGAGGAGGCGCTTGATTCATTCGAGGCACGCGGCGAGGAGTCGGAAGTAGCATCAAAGGTTGGATGGTTGCTGCTGGCATACGCCCGGATCAAAGGACCTGCGGCGCTTCCTCGACTTAGCAGAATGAGTGGCAAGCCCAATCTTGCTACGTACACGCCTCGCTTGGATGATTCCGCCGCTCTGGCACTCGGCCTCACTTCATACGTATCGTCTTTCCGGAACATGGGAATACAGAAATCCCACCAATGTAGCGTGCCAAATTCTTCTGCCGTTTCGCTCAGCTCTGCTCCGTGTGTGCCCCCGTCGCGTGAGTTGCCGCTTATAACGTTCCGCTGCGATCGGGGCGAGGAGCCAAGAGACGCGTTGGATAAGCTGATTTTGGCCTGGGAAACCGACGATCGCCCTTCACTAGAGGCAAGCTTGGGGCCAAGTGCGGGATCTGCACTCGGCCAGTTCCTGAAGGGCAGGACTTGGTCGAGCATGCGATCTGAACTATGGTCCGGTGTCCCTGGGCGTAGCGTTGCGGTGGGATACCAGTTCGCTATTTCGGGCCGGTGGTCGGAGCCTGATGAGACGCTCGATGAAGAGCGAGCACCTGGGAATCTCGAAGGGAACTACGTTAATCCTGAAATGGACACGCTGTTCACGAATAGCTCGGGATTTGCCTGTGGGAAACTCCGCCTAAAGTTCTTCTCGATTCCGCACACGCCGTGGACGGAAGGGCCCAGGCGGTACTCGATCGACAATGCCGATCTCGGGACGCTTCTAAAGGTGATCGCTTCCTGCGCTTCCGATGTTGCCCCGCCACGCTAACTTCCGCATAGCCGGTCTCGTCCGGATACGCGCTGGGGCGAAGCATGCATCGCCTGGTCTGGGCGTCCCCATGAGTGGGGACGCGGCACGCACGAGTGCGTGCGCCACAATCGATATCCTAAGGTCAGGATGTCGCTCGTCGACCGAGTCGCGGAATTTATCGCGCGCCACGGCATGTTTCGCGCCGGGCAGCGCGCTGGCGTGGCCGTTTCCGGAGGCTCGGATTCGGTCTTCCTGCTGCACGCGCTGCGCGAGCTGGCGTCGCGATGGAATCTCGAGCTGAGCGTGGTCCACATCGAGCACGGCATCCGCGGCGGCGCATCGCTCGAGGACGCCGAATTCGTTGCGAAGCTGGCCGCTTCCTTCGGTCTGGCGTTCCATCTCCACGCAGCCAACGTTCCCGCCGAGAACGACAACCTGGAGCAAGCCGCGCGCCGCGTCCGGGCCGCCTTCTATCAGGAACTGCTCGCGTCCGGAAAAGTGGACCGCATCGCCACCGGCCACACGCGGTCCGATCAAGCTGAAACGGTGCTGTACCGGGTCCTGCGCGGATCGGGCCTGGCGGGACTCGCGGGAATTTTGCCGGTCACTCAGGAAGGCTGCGTTCGGCCGCTGCTCGCGCTCACGCGCGGCGAAATTCAGGACTGGCTGCGCGAGCGCGGACTGGAATGGCGCGAAGACGAAACCAACCAGGACCGCTCCTACGCCCGCAACCGGCTGCGCCACGAAATCCTGCCGCTGCTGGCCGAAAGCTTCAACCCGCGCCTGGAGGAAGCGCTGGCCAACCTGGCGACACTGGCCCAGGATGAAGAAGACTACTGGGATCGTGAAATCGATCGCTGGCAGCCGGAGGC
This sequence comes from Terriglobia bacterium, assembly GCA_020073265.1. Classification (GTDB taxonomy): domain Bacteria; phylum Acidobacteriota; class Terriglobia; order Bryobacterales; family Bryobacteraceae; genus Palsa-89. The sequence goes on from JAIQFN010000026.1 coordinate 74,039, forward strand.
CGGCCTTCAGGCACCGCTCGTGGTTCCGGTCTCGCAGCTCACCGGCGCGCCCCCCGCGGTGGCCCGACGTCTGATCCGCCGCCTGATCCGCGCGGCCAAGGGCGACCTGCGCCAGATCGAGTTCGCGCATGTCGAGCGCATCCTGCAGATGGCCCGTTCGCGCGAGGGGCACGACCGCGTGCAGCTTCCGTCGCTGGACATCTTCCGCTCGTTCGAATGGATCCGGTTCGCCCCCCTCCGGCCCGGCGCCGCCCCGGTGGAGCGGGACTTCTCGCTGGCGCTGGCCGCCCCCGGATCCGTGGAACTACCGCGGGAGACTTCTCGTATCACATTGCAGGTGCTGGAGAAAACGGAAGCCGTGGAACCCTATGCTACAGTAGTGAATGAGTTGGACTGGGAGCGGCTTCGGACCTTGGATGGGACGGCCCCCGGTCTGGAACTCCGCAATTGGAGACCTGGTGACCAGTACCGCCGAGTCGGGCAGTCTACGGAACAAAGGATCAAACTTCTATTCCAGGAAGCCCGGGTACCCTTGTGGGATCGCAGGAACTGGCCGATCATTACATATAATGGAGTCATTCTCTGGACGCGGCGCTTCGGAGCGGCCGCTGATTTTGCCGCCGGACCCACGACCCGCATGGTGCTTCGCGTCGACGAATCCGGATCGGGAAGTTCGCACCAATCAGGGGCTTGTTGACGTCTAATCTATTGGGTCGCCGGACGTTGGGAGAAGTTGATGAATAATTCTAATATCAAGACCGCGGTTTTCTGGGTGGTCATCATCATGGCGGTAGTGTTGTTCTGGACGCTGGTCCACAACACCAAGTCGCGCCCGGATGCCCAGCTCTCCTACACCAACCTGATGAACGACGTGAGCGCCGACAAGATCAAGTCGGTGACCATCACCGGAAACGATCTGGTGGGCAAGTACAAAGACGACGATCAGCAGCTCCACGCCGTGATCCCCACCAACCATCAAACGTTGGACGATGCGATGCTGGCGCACAAGGTGAACATCACCATCACCAAGGAAGCGGGCAGCGGCTGGGTTTCCATTCTGATCAATGCCATTCCGTTCGTGCTGCTGCTGGGGTTCTGGATTTTCATGATGCGGCAGATGCAGAGCGGCGGAAACAAGGCGCTGAGTTTCGGAAAGAGCCGCGCCCGGCTGCATTCGTCCCAGCAGAAGAAGGTCACCTTCAAGGATGTGGCCGGCGTCGAGGAAGCCAAGGAAGAGCTGCAGGAGATCATCGAGTTCCTGCGCGAGCCGCAGAAATTCCAGAAGCTGGGCGGCAGGATTCCCAAGGGCGTGCTGCTGATCGGGCCTCCGGGCACCGGCAAGACGCTGCTGGCGCGCGCCATCGCGGGCGAGGCCAACGTTCCGTTCTTCTCCATCTCCGGATCGGATTTCGTCGAGATGTTCGTGGGCGTGGGCGCGAGCCGCGTGCGCGACCTGTTCGAGCAGGGCAAGAAGAACGCGCCCTGCATCATCTTTATCGATGAGATCGACGCTGTCGGCCGGCACCGCGGCGCGGGCCTGGGCGGCGGGCACGATGAGCGCGAGCAGACGTTAAACCAGTTGCTGGTGGAAATGGACGGCTTTGAATCCAACGAAGGCGTGATCCTGGTGGCGGCCACCAACCGCCCCGACGTGCTGGATCCGGCGCTGCTGCGTCCCGGCCGCTTCGACCGGCGCGTGGTGGTGGGCCGGCCGGACGTCAAGGGTCGCGAGATGATCCTGCGCGTGCACACCAAGAAAACGCCGCTGGCCGACGATGTGGATCTTACGGTGGTCGCGCGCGGCACGCCGGGGTTCGCCGGCGCGGATCTGGCCAACCTGGTGAACGAAGCGGCCCTGGTGGCCGCTCGCCAGAATCGCAAGGTGGTTACGCAGTTCGATTTTGAACTCGCCAAGGACAAGGTCATGATGGGCGTGGAGCGCAAGTCGCTCATCATCAGCGAAGAGGAAAAGCGCAACACCGCCTATCACGAAGCCGGACACGCGCTGGTAGCGGCGCTGATTCCGGAAGCCGACCCGCTGCACAAGGTCACCATCATCCCGCGCGGCATGGCGCTGGGCTTGACGATGCAGCTTCCGATCGACGACAAGCATTCCTACAACAAGGGCTATCTGGAGGCGCAGCTTGCCATCCTGATGGCCGGCCGCATCGCCGAAGAGATTTTCATGCACCACATCACCACCGGCGCCGGCAACGACATCGAGCGAGCCACCGACATGGCGCGCAAGATGGTCTGCGAATGGGGCATGAGCGACCTGGGGCCGATGAGCTTCGGCAAGAAGGAAGAGCAGATCTTCCTGGGCCGCGAGATCGCGCAGCATCGCGACTACAGCGAGGCTACCGCGATTAAGATCGACGAGCAGGTTCGCAAGCTGGTGGATTCCGGTTACAGCCGCGCGCGAGGCATTATTGAAGAAAAGTCCGAAGGCCTGGTTCGTATCGCCGAGTCTCTGCTGGAGCGCGAAGTCCTGGATGGCTCCGAAGTGCGGATGCTGATCGAGGGCGGAACGCTGCCCGCGATGCCGCATCCCAAGTCCACGACTCCGGACGGTGGAGAGAAGCAGCAGGTGATCCGGCCCGATGGCGGCAAGCCTCTGCCGGGTCTGCTGGGCGGCGAACGGCCTCAGCCGGCCTGAGGCGTGGTTCCACGCTTCCCGGTTTATCTTTTCGACGTCGACGGAACTTTGCTCGACTCGGCTGCCGATATTTGCGGCGCCATCCAGGCGGTGCTTGCGACCACGCGTCAGAATAGCGTTTCCGACCAGTTCCTGCGCCGCTACATCGGCCGCCACCTGCTGGATCTTTTTCAGGATCTGCTGCCCGAGTACTCGAAAGAGCAGATGGACGCGATGATCGCGGACTATCGCAGCGTCTATCTGGCGCGAAACCATGCTTCCACGCAGGCTTATCCGGGTGTTGCTGAGGCTCTGGCGGCGTTGCCCGGCAGGAAATCGACCGCGACGACGAAAGGTACGCCTACCACGCGGCGGGTGCTGGAACAGTTCGGGCTGCTTTCGTATTTTGATCACGTTCAAGGCACCGACGGGTTTCCGGCTAAGCCCGAGCCTGACGTGATCCTGGCGTCGCTTCAGGTTTTTGGAGCCGCGCGGGAAGACTGCTTGCTGGTGGGCGATTCGCCCGCTGATATGGAAGCCGGGCGGCGCGCCGGTGTCAAGACCTGCGCGGTGTTGTGGGGCTATGGCGAGCGCGAAGGGATGGCGGAGTGGAAACCGGACTTCTGGATCGCGCATCCGAGCGAGCTATGAGCCGGCTGAAGCCGGCTGCAGCCAGGATTGGCTGCCCCACTTGCGTCACAGCTTTGCTAACTCGTCGAGGCCTAAACGGCCGGTGTAGATCGCCATTCCTAGCGCGGCGTGAATGCCGAGATTCTGAAGCTCGCGGATTTCGTCGAGAGTTGTGATGCCCCCCGCCGCGGTGAGCTCGTGCGTTGTTGCGGCGCGGAGCCGGCGGAACCAGTCCAGATCGGTGCCCTGCATGAGCCCTTCCTTGTCGACATACGTGCACAAGAAACCGGAGCAATACGGCTCGAGCTGCGGGATCATCTGTTCCGCGGTGAACTCGGTGGACTCCTGCCAGCCGCGCACCACCACTTTGCCGGCTCGCGAATCCAGCGCGACGATCAGGCGTTCGGGAGTGGCGGCATCGGCGATCTCCCGGAGCAGCTCGCGGTCGAACGCGGCGGTGCCCACGATGACGCGGTAAGCGCCCTGCTCCACCAGCCTGCGCGCGCGATCGGCCGATCGCACGCCGCCGCCGACGCGCGCCACGGCTCGCGATGCCACCAGCTCCACCAGGTCGTCGTTCGAGCCTTGGTCCATCGCGGCGTCCAGGTCGATCACCTGAATTTGGGGAAACGCGGCGAAGCGCTGCAGCATTTCGAGCGGCGTGCCTCCCTCGAGCGCCTTCTCGCGTCCCTGCACGAGTTGCACCACTTTGCCGCCCATCAGGTCGATGCACGGAATGATCACGGCGCCGGCCTCACCGGAACGCCCTTTTGCGCGAGAAACTCCTTGAGATCCCCGACCGTGTAGGTGCCGTAGTGGAAGATGGAAGCGGCCAGCGCCGCGTCGGCCTGGCCTTCGGTCAGAACGCGCTCGAAGTCTTCCGGCTTTCCGGCGCCACCCGAGGCGATCACCGGAATGTGCGTGACCTTCGAGACGGCTGCGGTCAGCTCGCAATCGAATCCGCCTTGGACGCCGTCGGTGTCCATGGAGGTGAGCAGGATCTCGCCGGCGCCCAGCATCTCGCCTTCTAGCGCCCACTCGACTGCGTCGATGCCTTCGTCGTCGCGTCCGCCGCGCGTAAAAACATTCCACGAGCCTACTGTATTTTTGCGCGCATCGATCGCCAGCACCACTGCTTGCGCTCCGAACTCCTCGCTTAGCTCCGTCAGCAGTTTGGGGCGGCGGACCGCGGCGGTGTTGACGCTGACCTTGTCGGCGCCCGACAGCAGGATTTTCCGGGCGTCGGCGACCGAACGGATTCCTCCGCCGACCGTCAGCGGGATGAAGACCTGGCGGGCGGTCCGCGCGACGAGATCGGCCATGATGTCGCGCGCGTCGCTGGATGCGGTGATGTCGAGAAAGACCAGCTCATCGGCGCCCTGTTCGTTGTAGCGCGCGGCCAATTCGACCGGATCGCCGGCATCGCGCAGGCCGACGAAGTGCACGCCCTTGACCACGCGGCCGCCGGTGACGTCCAGGCAAGGAATGATGCGCTTGGCCAGCATCGCTATAGCTCGACGAAATTCCGCACGATTCCGAGACCCAGCGGTCCGGACTTTTCCGGGTGAAACTGGACGCCGTAGACGTTGTTGGATTCCAGCACCGCGGTGTAGTCCACCGAGTAGGTGCAGGTCGCCGCGGTCGCTTGTGTCAGCGGCGCGTAGTAGCTGTGCGCGAAGTACAGGTATGGATGCGGCGCGAGATTTCGAAGCAGCCGGGAACCGTTGCGCGGCTGAATTTCGTTCCAGCCCATGTGAGGGACGCGCGCGTCGGCGGGGAAGCGCCGGATCTCGCCGGGGAACAGTCCGAGACCGCGCTCGCCGGGGGCTTCCTCGCTTTTCTCGAACAGCCCCTGCAGGCCGAGGCAGATGCCGAGGAACGGCACGCCCGCGCGAATGCGTTCCACCAGCGACTCGCGCACCTGCATTTGATCGAGCGCGCGCATCATCTGGCCGAAGTGGCCGACGCCCGGCAGAATGATTTTCGCCGCGCGCCGCAGACCGTCGCTGTCGCGAACCAGCTCGTAATCCGCGCCGATTTCGGACAGCGTGTTTTGGACCGATCGCAGATTACCGGCGCCGTAATCGAGGATCGTGATCATAAGAGGCCCTTGGTGGATGGAAGCTGGTCCCGCAGCCGCCGGTCTTTCGAGCAGGCATAGCGCAGCGCGCGCGCGAAGCATTTGAAGATGGCCTCGATCTTGTGATGGCTGGAGCGGCCATACAGCACCTTGGCGTGCAGGTTCGCGCCGGCGTGGTTCACGAAGCCGCCGAAGAAGTCCTCCACCAATTCCGATTGCAGATCGCCGACCAGCCGGACCTTGACCTTGTCGTCGTAGACCAGCGCGGGCCGGCCGCTGAGATCGAGAGCGACCACGGCCAGAGTCTCGTCCATGGTCATGACGAAGTATCCGGCGCGGTTGATCCCTTTTCGATTGCCCAGGGCTTTCGAGACCAGTTGGCCGAGCACGATGCCGACGTCTTCGACGGTGTGATGCTGGTCGACATCCAGGTCGCCCGTGGCTTTCAGTTTGAGGTCGAAGCCACCGTGCTTGGCGAACAGCTCCAGCATGTGATCGAAGAATCGAATGCCGGTGGAGATGTCGTAGCGTCCCCGGCCGTCGAGCTTCAAGGATCCGCGGATCTGCGTCTCTTTCGTATTCCGCTGGACGCTAGCCGATCTCATTGATGTCTCCGAGCACCTGGATGGCGCCCTCCAGGCGGAACAATTCGAGCAGGTCGTCGCGGCGCTCATGGCCGAGCGCGGCGATACCGATGAAGGGCACGTTGGCGGATCGGGCGCAGCGGGCGTCGTCGACGGTGTCTCCTACGTACAGCAGTTTTTTCGATGGCCGCAGCGATGCGATCTTGAGCAGGCCGTCGGGCGCGGGCTTCTCCCGCTCGACATCGTTGGCGGTCATCAACAGGAAGCGGTCGCGGAAGCCCTCGCGCTTCAGAGTGATCTCGGCTTCCTGCGTGGTCCGGCCGGTGAAGATCGCCAGTTCAAACTTGGCCGCCAGCCGGTCGAGCAGGCCGTCGCGGGGAAGCCAGCGCTCGCGATGGATCATGCCCTGATCCAGAAACAGATAGTTGAAGTACTCGACCACTTGCGGATAAGGGATCTCGACGCCCAGGTCGCGGCAGATTTTCTGCGACAAGGCCCAGTCGTTGTTCCAGCCGCCCTGGTTTTTGTAATCCTGAATCTGCGCGCGCGTGACGGTCTGGCCGGCGAAATGTTCGACGACGCGAATGATGGTCTCGCGATACGAGTCGGTGACGTCCACCAGGACGCCGTCCATGTCGAACACCAGCATCTGCGCGGCGGCGGTCACCAGATTTGCTCCAACTCGCCGAGAAACTGGCGGACCTGGTCGCGCGTGCCGACCGTGACGCGCACGCAGCCCGCGATTTCGTAGCTGCGGTCGCGAATCAGCACGCCGCGCCGCCGCAGCTCGTCGCGCAGCGGGATGGCGCGGCTGCCGGCTTCGAACAGCACGAAGTTCGCCTTGCTCTCGTAGTATTTGATGCCGAGTTTTTCGAGGCCGACATACAGCAGCTCGCGCGCGGCCAGAACCTCGGTGACGTATTTCTCGACAAAAGCGCGGTCCTGAATGGCGGCATGGGCAGCCAGCACCGCCACGCTGTTCACGCTGTAGGGCGATTGCGCCTTGTGCAGGAATTCGATATTTCCCGATTGTGAGAACAGGCAGCCGAGCCGCATGGCGGCCATGCCGAAGACTTTCGAAAACGTGCGGCTGACGAACAGGTTCGGATAGTCGTTCAACAGCGGCAGCGCCGTGACGCCGCTGAATTCGTAGTACGCTTCGTCGACCAGCACGGCCGCGTTGGAGGCCTTGTCGAGAATGCGTTGGATGCCCGCGCGCGAGGTGCCGGTTCCGGTGGGATTGTTGGGATTCGCGATCAGGATGGCGCGGGTGTTCGGCCGGATCGCCAGCAGCAGCTCTTCGAGGGGGAAGGCCAGCTTCTCGGCGCGATAGCGAATCTCGCGAACGGACGCGCCCGCCACCTGGGCGTAGAAGCGGTACATGGCGTAGGAGGGCTGGAGCAGCAGCACCTCGTCGCCGTCGTCGACGTAAGTGTTGATGAGCACCTGAATGGCTTCGTCGGTGCCGTTGGTGAGGATGAAATCGTCGGTCTCGACGCCGAAGAAGGCGGCCAGCTCCTGCTTGATCTCGCCGTATTCGGGATAAACGGAGAGGCCCGCTTCGGTGAGATGCTCGCGGAGATACTCGATCACTTTCGGCGAAGCGCCGACGGTATTCTCGTTGAAGTCCAGGCGCAACTTGCCGGCGCGGCCGGCGGTGGGCGGCGAGTAGGGCGCCATGTTGATCACCGCGTCGCGCGGCTGCAGCACGCCAGGTGGCAGATCGAGCTTCTTATTTGCCAAGGCGAACCTCCACGGAGCGCGCGTGCGCTTCCAGTCCCTCGGCACGGGCCAGCGTGGTGATAGCGGGCGCAAGCTGCGCGAGGCCGTTCGCGCTGAGCTCCTGAACGGAGATCACTTTCACGAAGTCGGCCGCGGACAGGCCTCCGCGAATCCGCGCGGCGCCGGAAGTGGGAAGCACGTGATTGGGGCCGGAGGCGTAATCGCCGGCTGCTTCCGGGCTGGTGGGACCCAAGAAGATGCTGCCCGCGTGCTGGATCTTTGGCAACAGCGACTGGTCGTAGAGCGCGAGATGTTCGGGCGCCAGACGATTCGAGGCTTCCACGGCGGCGTCCAGAGAAGGGCACAGGATGGCGGCGCTGTGGTTGCGGATCGATTGGCAGGCCACTGCGGCGGTGGGAAGTGTTTCGAGTTGCCGGGCGACCTCCGTCGCAACCTGCTCGGCAAGCGCCCGCGAAGTCGTCAGCAGGATAGAAGAAGCTTCGACGTCGTGTTCGGCCTGGGCCAGCATGTCGGCGGCGATGTGACGCGGATCGGCGTCTTCGGCGATGATGACGATCTCGGTTGGGCCGGCGACGAAATCGATGCCGACTTCGCCCGCCAGGAGTTTTTTCGCGGCGGCGACGTAGATGTTGCCGGGGCCGACGATGCGGTCGACTTTGGGGATGGTGGCGGTGCCGAATGCCAGGGCCGCGATGGCTTGCGCCCCGCCGATGCGAAAGACATGCGAGATGTCGAGGTATCGTGCCGTGGCCAGAATCTCGGGGCTGGGATGCGGCGAAGCGGCGCAGATGGTTTTCACGCCGGCGACCTGCGCGGGAATCGCGGTCATGAGGAGCGTCGAGGGCAGGGGATAACGGCCGGCTGGAATGTAGGCTCCCATCGATTCGAGCGGACGCACGACGTGGCCCAGACGGCGTCCATCCGTGAATTGCACCCAGGAGTCGGCCGGAAGCTGGAGTTGCGCGTACTCCCGAATGTTGTCCGCGGCGGTCTGGATCGCACTGCGAAACTCGGGCGAGACCAGCGCTTCGGCCGCGCGCCATTCCGATTCCGGAACCGTGAAGCTGGCGCCCTCCAGGCCGTCGAACCTGCGCGCGTATTCGAGCACCGCCTCGTCGCCGCGTTTGCGCACGGCTTCCAGGATCGGCGCAACCGTCTGCTCGGCCTCGGCCAGGCGAACGGCCTTGCGCGTTATGAAGTTCTGGGCCTCTTCGAGCGGCAGGATTCTGAGCATAGTTACATGACGATCTTGTTCAGCGGATATTCGACGATGCCTTGCCCGCCGGCTTCTTTGAGGCGCGGGATGATATTGCGCACGGTGGCCTCTTCGAGAATGGTGTGCACCGCCACCCACTCGTCGTCGCTGAGATTCGAGATGGTGGGTTTCTTGAGCGCCGGCAAAATGCCGAGCACCGCCGCCAGGCATTCTTTGCGCACGTTCAGCATGAGGCCCACTTTGCCGAGCGCATTGATGGCGCCTTCGAGCAGCATGCGGATGTCTTCCAGCTTGCGGCGTTTCCAGGCGTCGCGCCAGGAGTCGACGTTGGAGATCAGTTGGGTGTTGGATTCGAGCACGGTCTCGATGATGCGCAGCTTGTTGGCGCGCAGTGAGGAGCCGGTCTCGGTGACTTCGACGATGGCGTCGGCGAGCACGGGCGGCTTCACCTCGGTGGCGCCCCAACTGAACTCCACTTTGGCCTTCACGCCGTTCTTGGCGAGGTAGCGCTCGGTGGTGGAGACCAGCTCGGTGGCGATGATCTTGCCCTCCAGATCCTTGACGCTCTGGAAGGCAGACGCCTCCGGCACCGCGAGGACCCAGCGCACTTTGCCGAAGCTCTGCTTGGCGTAGATCAGGTCGGCCACGGCGTGGACCTTGGCTTCGCTTTCCTCGATCCAATCGCGGCCGGTGAGGCCAGCGTCCAGCACGCCGTCCTCGACATAGCGCGCCATTTCCTGCGCGCGGATCATCATGCACTCGATTTCGGGGTCGTCGATGGCGGGGAAATAGGATCGCGAGCTGGTGGTGATGTTGAAGCCGGCGCGGCGAAACAGGTCGATGGTGGCGTTTTCGAGGCTGCCTTTAGGGATGCCGAGTTTGAGTTTCACGAGTTGCTCCCGTAGACAGCGGCGGGGTCGTAGGCGCGCGGCTCGGATTCCTTCCATTGGCCCTGGTCGAGGCGGCGGAAGAAGCAGCTCTGGTAGCCTTCGTGGCAGACGCCTGGGCCGAGGGCCTCCACTTTGACGAGCAGGGCGTCGCGATCGCAGTCGGTCGAGATTTCCTTGACCACCAGGCGATGGCCGGAGGTCTCGCCCTTGAGCCAGAGCTTGTTGCGCGAGCGGCTGAAGAAGGTGGCGTAGCCGGTTTCGACGGTCTTGCGGAAGGCTTCTTCGTTCATGAAGCCGACCATGAGGACGCGGCCGGTCTGGTGGTCTTGGATGACGGCGGTGATGAGGCCGCCCAGTTTGTTGAAGTCGAGATCCATGTGTCAATACCAATAAAAAAGCCCGCCGGACTGGTCGGCGGGCTGGTGTTCTTTTCAGAATTCGATCAGAAAGCCGCCGATCGCCAGATCCGATGATGATGGTGATGGGCGGACATGAAGGACCACTATAGCATATTGGTCGGGATTTCTTCAAGGCGTTCACGGTTGCTGAAAACTCTCGAGGAAAAACTCCGGGACAGACGGATCTGTCCACGCGCGAAGACATCTCATCGCTCCGACGAGAGAATATTGCCGCTTGGGACAGATTCGGAGCCTGTCGGACATAGAGTGTGTTGGGGACGGGGGACAGACGGATCTGTCCACGCGCGAAGACTTCTCATCGCTCCGAAGAGAGAATACTGCCGCTAGGGACAGATTCGGAGCCTGTCGGACATAGAGTGTGTTG
>JAIQFN010000027.1 GCA_020073265.1 Terriglobia bacterium
GCCCGCTCACCACGGCGGCTTTGTGGTATCCTGAAAACTCCATTACCTTGTAAGGATTCCAAGCACCGAAGATGGCCAATACTTATTCCGCAGTCAAGCGGGTGCGCCAGACCGAACGCCGCACGGATTACAACCGGAAGAACAAGACCCGCCTTCGTCACCAGATCCGCGCCATGCGGCGCGCCATTGCCGGCAAGGACGCCAAGGCTGCCGCCGAATTGCTTCCGCGGACGTTTTCCGTCATCGACCGTTCCGCCAAGTCCGGCATCATCAAGAAGAACACCGCGGCGCGCTACAAGAGCAGGATCCAGGCGCGGTTGAAAGCTCTAGCTTAGCGTCCGCCGTCAGTTCGTCAGGCTGAACACCAGTTCCTCCATCACCACGCGGTCGTCCGGGCGCGTGTCGCGCAGCGCCTTGTCGGCCCAGAACACGCTCTCGATCGCCCGTCCCAGTTTCTCGCCGGGAAAAGCGGTGACGGTTTGCTGCACCTGCTCGGCGCGATCGCGCCACATGCGAATGCCTTGCTTGGTGAAATAGGCCTGGATCTGCTGGGCGTTGCGCAGGCCCGCCTCGTGCGCCACCATCGCCAGGCGGAACTGCGTGGCCAGAAACGTCAGCGCGAGCGGCAGGTACTCGCCTTCCCTCAGCAGCGTGTCCAGGCTGGCGAGCGAGCGTTTGCGGTCACCTCGGCCGAGCGCGGCCACCAGCGCGAAAATGTTGGACGCCTGGGCGTTCGGAACCAGCCGCGCGATGTCGTCGGCGGTGATCTTCCTACCGGCGCCCGCGTAGAGCCGGAGCTTCTCGATCTCGTTGGCGATGCGGCCGGCGTCGGCGCCCAGCGAGTCGACCAGCAACCCGATTTCGGACAACCCCAGTTGCACTCCGGCTTCCTTGGCCAGATCCTGCGCCAGGTTGCGCGCGGCTTCGAGCGTGTAGGGACGAAACTCAACCACCTCGGGAATCGCCGAGTAGAATTTCTGGACGCGCTCGATCCTGGCGCGGTCCTCACCCTCGAATTCGTAGCGGTTGCATTCGAACACCAGCACCGTCCCGGGAGTCGCATGGCTGACGTAGCCGGCCAGCTCGCCCGCGGGCGATCCTTCTTCGGCGCTCGCAGCCCGGCCTTTGGGAAGCGCGGCTTCGGCGCCGGAGACCCAGATCACTCGATTGGCCGCAAACAGCGACAGCGACCGCGCGCCGTCGAGCACCGCGGCCAAGGCGGTTTCCTGCAGGTCATAATGCTCCAGGCCGTTCTCGCGATCCCCGGCCTCAAGCATGCGCTCGATCAGCGCCCGCCGGCACACGCCGAGTTGGTACGTCTCCGCGCCGACGAACAAGTAAGCCGGAGCCGGCGGGCTCTTGCGGATTCGTTGCAGAAATTGCTCGGGACTCAAAAGTTATCCAAAATCGCGCTGACCAGGTCGCGCGCCACGGTCCGGCTCAGCCGTTCGAGAGCCGGGCTGCTTTCTTCAAAATACTGGCTGGCGCTGGTAACCGAGATCTCGTAGCGGTCGTGCAACTCAAAATTGGGGCGCGTGAAGATGACCTTGCCAGTGGCGCGCTCCACCAGGCTGATTTGCATGGTGACGTTCACTTGCAGGCCGCTGGCCCGGCCGGTTGCTTGATCGAACTGGATCGGATAACTCACGAAATTGATCACCGTGCCACGCAGCACCGCGTCGGCCTGCTGCGGGTCGGTGACAATCTGGTAGCGCGTGCGCGCGATGAACTCGTGGCTGATGGCTTCCGGCAGCCGGTCGGTGAGCTTGTAGCGCGTGGTGGCATTGGCGAAGGCCGGGATGGCGATGCTGTGGATGCTCTGCGGCACCAGGTCGGCCTTGCCGGCCACGTGGTATCCGCAGGACGAAAGCGCGACGGCCGAAACCAACGCCAGCGTCTTACTTAAGAAGTTCACGTGCCACCTCGGTTGCATTCTCCGCCGCGATCCGTAGATTGTCGGCCACCATCCAGAACCAGCAGGCGCGCGGCTGGTTGCGATCCGGCGCGATCGCTCCCACCGTGATTCCTCCCTGGCCGGCGACGCCGACGTTGCTGGGCGGTTCGTGCTCCTTGCCGCGAACATCGATGTGGCTCGATTCGAGCGCCCGTTCGATGGCCTCCACATCAAGGTTGTTTTCGAACTCCACCCAGACCGACATGCTATAGCCATGGAACACCGGCGCGTGAAACACGCGCAGCGACGGCATGGGAACCGATCCCGCACCCGCCAGCAGACTCGCCAGGTGCCGGTCGATCTTCAGCTCGATCTCGCCCAGCGAGTGCTGGGAATCGGAGCCGTACTGCGGCAGCATGTTGAAGCTCACCTGCGTATCGAACACGTCTTTGGCGAGCGGCTTGAATGACAACAGACCCACGGTCTGCTTCTGCAGTTCATCGATGCCGGCCTGGCCGCGTTCGCTCACCGGCTCGAAGATATTGACCACGGCGCGGCGAACCGTTCCGGCCTTCTGAAGCTGGGTCAAGAAGAGCGCCAGCGCGATGGCAGCCGGATGGGCGATCTCCTGGACCGCGCTCGAGACCCGATGGCCGGGCGGCTCCACCATGGGGGCGCGCAGCCGCGTCTCGGGCCGGTCCTCCAGCCCGCCGCTCACATCGATGACCACCGGCGCGGGACTGGCCTTCCGGATCCGTTCGTAAGCTTTGCGGCTGGACTCTCGGGACCCCGCCAGGATCGCGATCCGCGCTTCGCCAAGATCGGCCGCGGCGAGCGAGCTGATCAGCAATGGTTCGTCCTCGCCGCGCGTGATGATGCTGGCGTCCTCTTCGTCGGCAGCCACCAGTTTGATATTCGCGCCCAGATCGCTCGATTCGAGCAGTTCGCGGACCTCCTTGCCCAGGAGCGATTCGCCGCCCACGACGGCGACAGTAGGTTGGGATGTGCTTCGATGAGAATGCATGTCAGCCGGCCTGGTGCTCCGGTTGCGGCGGCGGAGGATGCGGACGGAAACGTCGGCGAATAATGCCGCCGGCCCGAATGAGAATTCCCGTACCAACATAGACTGACGACAGCGCCAGCAGCACCGGTTGCGAATAGTTCCAGACCAGGTAAATCAGCGCGGCGAACAGGATCACCGTCAGCGGCGACCTGGGCCCGGTGAGGTTCACTTCCTTGAAACTCGGGTAGCGCCAGGTGCTCACCATCAGGAAGGAAAGCAGCGCGAGCAAGCCCAGCCACAGCATCGAAAGAAACCACCACTCCAGCGGCACGCTGTCTGAGGCGTACACGATGGCCGCGAGGATGGCGGCGGCCGCCGGAATCGGAAGCCCCACGAAGTATTTGCGGTCGGGCCGGCCTGGATTCTTGGGAACCGGATTGGTCTGGACGTTGAAGCGCGCCAGGCGCGCCGCGCCGCAGACCAAATACAGGAAGGCGATGAAATAGCCCGCGCGGTGATCCGGCAGCAATCCGCCAGGCGTGACGAACTGCACGCCCCAGCAATACGCCAGCACCGCGGGCGCGATCCCGAACGTGATGACGTCGGCCAGCGAGTCCATCTCGCGGCCGAAATCGCTGACGGTGTTGGTGAGACGGGCGATCCTGCCGTCCAGTCCGTCCAACACCACGGCGGCGCCGATCGCGATGGCCGCTGCTTCGAAGTTACGATTGGGGCCCAGTTGGCCGGTTCCGGCCAGCAAGGCGCCTTCGATGGACCGCAGGATGGCCAGGAATCCCAAAAAAACATTGCCGGCTGTGAACAGCGTTGGCAAAGCGTACGCGGCCCGGCGCGGCCTGCGGGCCGGCGAACGCGGATCGAAGAACCGTTGCTGCCACGAAAGTTTCGCCATCAGGCCTGCTTCCTGCGCGCCAGAATGCTGGAACCGCCCTGAACGTGCTGACCGGTTTGCACCGTGATCTCCCATTCGGGCCCCAGAAAAACGTCCACGCGCGAGCCGAACTTGATCAGGCCGACGCGCTCGCCCATGGCCACCTGGTCGCCGGGCTTTTTCCAGAAGACGATGCGGCGCGCGATCAGCCCTGCGATTTGCGCAAAGGTGACATTCGCGCCTTCGCCTTCGATGGTCACGGTGTTGCGTTCGTTCTGGGAGCTTGCGACCTCGCGGCTGGCCACCAGAAACTGGCCCTTGGTGTATTCAACTTTGCCGATCTTGCCGGCGATGGGCGCGCGATTGACGTGCACGTCGAAGATGTTCAGGAAAATGCTGATGCGCGACGGCGCGGCCAGTGCGGTAAGGATGCCGACCACTTTGCCGTCGGCCGGCGATACGGCCACGGGACCGTCGGGGATGGCTCGGTCCGGGTCGCGGAAAAAATAAAGGCAGAACAGCGCTAGCACGAACAGCGGAATGGCGAAGACCGGCCGTGTCAGGTACCAGACCGCTGCGCCTCCGGCCGTGAACGCCGCCGCGTAGTAGATCCCGTCGATCACCATCGATACTTCTATTGTACGTGGCGCTCGCACTCGTGCGTGCCGCGTCGACACTCGTGTCGACGCTCGGTTGTCATGAAAAAGGCGTTCGCATGAGTGCGAACGCGGCACCGACGAGTGCATGCGCCACGCCGCCTAATGGCCGTAGTTCAATTCGCCGGCTTCGATCCGGATCGCCAGCCGATTCTGCTTCGGCGGGAGCGGGCAAGTAGCATACGCCGTGAACGCGCAAGGCGGGTTCTCCGCTTTGTTGAAATCCAGCTCCACCTCGCCGTTCTTCGGCCAGCTCGCATAGAGGAACCGTCCCGCCGGATACGTTTCCCAGCCGGCCGTGAGATCGCGGAAGATGAAAAACAGCCGATCGTCTTCGGTCACCGGCTCCAGCCGCAGCGAGCGTCCCTGCAAGGTAAACGTCACATATCCGGGGCTCGCCTCTGGCTCTGTCTGCCCCAGGACATTCGTAATCGGAATCATCTTCGGCTTCTCATACGCCACGAACTTACCCGTCACGCGATAGCTCTCCCGCGCGGGAAACCAGTGCAGACCAGTGAACTCGCGGCGCTGCTTGCTGGCCGGATCCTTGAGCCGGACGCCGAAGCGGTCCCCGCGCTGAATCACCGTCATGACCAAGCCGTCGAACCGGACTTGATCCTTCTCGTTGACCGGCACGCTGGCGCCCGTCGCGGCGCGGAACGTGGTCTTGCCGGCTCGCAGCTCGAATACACCTGCCTTAGCCGGGCCGCGCGGCAGCACGATGTCGTTGGATGGATCCGAGCCGGCCGTGTTTCGACCTTCTTTCAGCCAGAACAATCCCGCGACCGCGAGCCATCCGTCCTCGGCCTTCAGCTCGGCCTCATGCTGGACGCGCCATCGCTCGAGCGCCTTTCGATACAACGCGTCCCCAGCCGAATTCAGCGCCACCAGAGCCAGCGCGGCGACGCCACCGGCGAGCCTCAGCGGGTTCATCAGTGCCCACTCTATCACCTGCGCGCCGCAATCAGCACGCCCACAAAGCAAAGAGCCGCGCAGTCGCCCACGCGGCTCGGAAAACGAGATGTGACGAAGCTGGCCTAGGACTGCCGCAAGCGACGAACCGTCCCCAGAAGGCCCAGCATGCCTACCATCAGCAGGCCGTAGGTGCCCGGTTCCGGAACCGCCGACGGCGTCGCCGTAACCTGACCGTCAAAGCAGGTCGAGTAGCCATTCTTCGAGTAGCTCGACAAATCGTTGAGATCCACGCCCAGGATATAGCCGAAGCTGAAGTCAGCCTCGAGTGAACCGTTGGTGCTGTTAGCCAACTGCAGTAACTGCGCATTGCTTCCCGAATACTGGAAGTTAGTAAGGTTGACGCCGCCGGTGTAAGTCAATTGCTCGGAACTGAAATCTTCAAGGATGGTATTGAACACCAGCGCGGCGGTGAAGTCGTGATTGTTGCCGTCGTGAATGATGAAGGTCCCGTTACCGGTTACGGGCGCCTGCTCGGTGAAGAACCCATAATCGATATCGCCGTTGTTGAAGTGGAAAATGCCTTCGATGTCGCCATTCAAGCCGTTCAGAACGTTGCTCCCGGTAAACCCGGAAATGCCGGTGATGTGGAAATCGCTGGCAGGCGTCCCGTTCGGCAGAAAAGTGAAGTTGGCCCCAGCGTTGCTGCCGGAACCAGCGTAGGTGAAGGTGATCGTTGCGCCGCTGTTGCTCGAGAAGTCAATCGTCTCGGTGGCAGCCACCCCGCTCTGAGTCAGGAACAAAGCAGTAATAAGTGCAACGGCTAGTATTATGTACTTCGATCTCATGAATACAGCCTCTTTCTAGAAATCGGCCATTGCGTACTCAGGCGCGCAGTCGCCGTTCTGCCCTGATGTTAAGGAAGGGAGCTGTGTGCGTAAAGAATCAGGACGGGCTGTACCCTACTATCCCGGATTAGGCGCCGGGGTATTCCTTTGGACATAGGGCCGCGCGATCATCCGCCAGCCGCTGCATAGTGGCTGTCTACTTGATTGGCCGAAAGCTCCGAGTGTAGGATCGACAGGGAGCGTTCTTCGAAATGGGTACAACCACATGAGCACAACCACGGCCAAGCCGGGCGCGAATCTGACCGACGCCGAGAAGCGCGAACGCATTGTGAAGCGCGCCGCCCAAGAGCTCGAAGACGGCTTTTATGTAAACCTCGGCATCGGCATGCCTACGCTGGTGGCGAATAATGTCCCGCCGGGCATCGAGGTTGTTCTGCAGTCGGAGAACGGCATGCTGGGAGCGGGGCCCTATCCCCTCGAAGGCACCGAGGATCCGGACTTGATCAACGCCGGAAAGGAAACCGTCACCGAGCTGCCGGGCACGTCTTACTGCTCCAGCGCCGATTCGTTCGCCATGATTCGCGGCGGCCATATGGACCTCAGCATCCTCGGCGCCATGGAAGTGGACGAAAAGGGCAGCCTGGCAAACTGGATGGTACCGGGAAAAATGGTGAAAGGCATGGGCGGCGCCATGGACCTGGTGGCCGGAGCGCGCCGTGTGGTAGTGGCCATGGAGCACACCACCAAGCAAGGCACTTCCAAAATTTTGAAGAAATGCACGCTGCCCATCACCGGCCTCGAAGTGGTGGACCTGATCATTACCGAGCTGTGCGTCATTCGCGTGGCTCCCGAAGGCCTGGTGCTCGAAGAGATCGCGCCCGGCGTCACCGTTGACGACGTGCGGCAGGCAACCGAGCCGGCGTTGATCGTCAGCGGCTCGTTGAAGGTAATGGCATGAACAAGGTAGTGGCAAGCGCGGACGCAGCCGTCGCCGATATCCCCGACGGCGCAACCGTCATGCTGGGAGGCTTCGGGCTGTGCGGCATTCCGGAGAACCTGATCGCGGCGCTGGTGCGCAAGGGCGTCAAGGGACTGCACACCATCAGCAACAACATGGGAATCGACGGCTGCGGCATGGGTCTCATGCTTGAAGCCGGCATGATCGCGTCGCATATCAGCAGCTACGTCGGCGAAAACAAGCTGCTCGAAAAGATGGTGCTGGCCGGCCAGCTCGATCTCACGCTGGTCCCTCAGGGAACGCTGGCCGAGCGCATCCGGGCCGGCGGCGCGGGAATTCCCGCTTTCTACACGCCCACCGGCGTTGGAACCGTGGTGGCCGAGGGCAAAGAGTCGCGTGAGTTCAATGGCCGCACCTATCTGCTCGAGACCGGCCTGGCGGCCGACTACGCCTTGGTGAAAGCCTGGCGCGGCGATCGCCTGGGCAACCTGGTCTACCGGAAAACAGCGCGAAATTTCAACCCCATGATGGCCACCGCCGCCAGGATCACCATCGCCGAGGTCGAGGAACTAGTGGAACCCGGCCAGATCGATCCCGACCAGGTGATGACGCCGGGCATTTACGTCCAGCGCATCATCCAGGGCGAGAACTACGAAAAGCGCATCGAACGCCGCACCGTCCGCAAGGCCTGATCCCACCGCGAAACAAACCTCGGAATGCCGGCGTCCAACGCGCAGCAGTGCTTTGACTCGCGCATGGCATGCTTAACTCTCATTCTCGTCCTGCTGTTCCCACGCCTGGCCCTGGCGCTTCTTTTCTGGTTCACCACCTACCTGAGTCGCGCCTTTCACGGCGACCTTCTGACTTTGATTCTGGGCTTCGTCTTCCTGCCGCTCACCACCCTGCTGTATGCGTGGATGGTAAACAACCATGTTCCGCGGGAGGGCCTCAATCTGCTGTTCCTTTTGATCGCCGCTCTGCTGGACTTAGGCCTGGTCGGAGGAAGTTACCGGCGGCATCAGGGCCGGGCTTGACTAGCCCCTGCCGTGGTACACTAAACCTGACTTTCAGTAAATTTCATGTCTATTCTATGTCATTGATTCTAAAGCGCTAAATCATCCGATTCCCAGTATTTCGTTAGTTTTCAATAACTTCCAAACTTAGCTAGTCCGAACTCACGGATTCCAACAGCAGAGGAGGGAACCCATGAAGGAGATTCTTTTGATTGCTGGTCTTGTGGCTGGGCCAGTTGCGGTCAGCAAGCACCAGGATCGGGCCAGCGTGCAAACGGATCCCGTCGATCCCCGGCTGGTTCGCCTGCAGCAGTACTTCGGCCAGCGCGATTGCCCCTTGCGGGAAGCGGCGGCTGATTTTCTGGTCGCTGCCGACCAGAACGAGCTGGATTGGCGGCTGCTGCCCAGCATCTCCATGATCGAGTCGAGCGGAGGCAAGGATTATCGGAACAATAACGTCTTCGGATGGGATTCCTGCCGCGAAAGCTTCGCATCTGTCCGGGAAGGCATTCAATTCGTGGCGTCGCAACTTGCCCGGTCCGACCGGTACAAGGGCAAGAATCTGGACGGCAAGCTAAGAACCTACAATCCGAATCCCAGCTATCCCTATAAAGTGAAGGCCGTGATGGCGGCCATGGGGCCCAGCGACCGGGGCGTGGAAGCGGTGGATTGAATTCGGCTCAAACGCAGCAGAAAACCTGGATCACAAGCGGCGCAGCGATCGTCACCGGCCTGGCCGTCGCGAAACTTCTCTTTCACTTGTACACTGGCCGGTCGACCAGCCGCCCTTGATCGCCGTGATCACCAAGATCACGCGCGTGCTCCTGGGCGATTCTCTCGCGGCCATCCGGCTTCCTTCAGCCTTGGCGGGCGCCGGCCTGGTGCTGCTCACCGGCTTCGTGGCGCGCGAGCTGGGCGGCAGGCGCTTTGCCCAGGGATTCGCCGCGCTCGGAGTGCTGCTCGCGCCTGCTTTTCTCGGCCTCGACAGTCTCCTCACCATGAACGCGTTCGAGCCGCTGTTCTGGATGGGCTGCGCTTACGTGCTGATCCGGATGATCAACAGCGGCGAGCGCAGACTGTGGCTGTGGTTCGGCGTGTTGGCCGGCGTGGGCCTCGAGAACAAGCACTCCATGTTGATCTTCGGCTTCGCTGTCCTGGCCGGCTTGCTGCTGACTGAGCGGCGGAAGCTGCTGCGCGGTCCGTGGCTATGGGTCGCCGGCGCTGTCGCGTTCCTCATCTTCGCGCCCAACCTGCTCTGGAACATCCAGCATCACTTTCCGTTCCTGGAGCTGCAGGCCAATATCCGCGCGAGCCACCGCAACGTCGATCTGCTGCCGCTATCGCTCCCATCGCGGCCCCAGTGCTCCCGGTCCCGGATTACATCCGCTATACGCAGGCCATCCACTTGCAGCAGCCCCGAATCGAGAACGCGCGGCTCGGACCCCTGCCGCAGCTCTTCGCCGATCAATTCGGCTGGGACGAGATGGCGCAAACCGTCGCGCGCGCCTACAACAACCTGCCTCCCGATGTTCGCGCCAAGACCGCCATCTTCGGCCAGAGCTACGGCCAGGCCGGCGCGATCGATTTCTTCGGCCCGAAATACGGCTTGCCGAAAGCCATCAGCGGCCACCAGAACTATTTCCTGTGGGGACCGCGCGGCTACACCGGCGAAAGCATGATCGTCATGGGCGACCGCCGAAGCAGGCTCGAAGAGCTGTTCCAAAGCGTCGAGAAGGTGGGCACGGTCTACCATCCGTACTCCATGCCCTACCAGCGCTTCGATGTGTTCTATTGCCGCGGCTTGAAGCAGCCGCTAAGTGAATTGTGGCCTCAGATCAAAATCTGGGATTGATTCACCGCAGCACAGAATACTCACTGGACGTCTCGGACTCCCCATGTCCCCGAGCATCCCCTTTAGCTCGCGACCCTTACTCCGAAGAGCGGCTTAGGTGCCCTGCATCAGGTGAACGCCGAAATACAAACCGCCGAAAACGATCACCGATAGCAAAACGATTAACGCCCAGCGAATCACCCGTTCGGTATTCGATGACGCCTTGTGCGCGTCGCTCTTGATTTGCTCTTCCAGGCTCTCAAACACGGAAAACCTCCTATGAAGCCTGAACCGAATATGAACTGGAACAATTATAGGCTTGAAATTTCGAAAAAGACAGGCCCCGGAGCGCCGGGCTACAAACCCATGCGTTCGAGCTTGCGGTACAACGTCTTGCGCTCGATCCCCAGGATTTTGGCGGCGCGGCTTTTGTTGCCGCCCGTGGCAGCCATGACGCGGCGGATCTGGTCGGCTTCGGTGTCGGCCAGGGTGTCGCTCGAGATGTCGCGGGGTTCGGTCAGCTCGATGCCTTCCCGCACCGCGGCTTCGTCGATCTTGCCCTGCGGCGCCAGAATCGTCAGCCGCTCCATCATGTGCTGCAACTGGCGGACGTTGCCGGGCCAACTGTAGTTCTCGAGCGTCGCCAGCCCCGAGGTCGTCAGCTTGGCCTGCTGGCCATAGCGCTCGTTATATTTCTTCAAGAAGTAATGCGCCAGCAGCGGAACATCCCCGCGCCGGTCCACCAGCGGCGGCAAAAGAACGCGCACCACGTTGAGCCGGTACCACAGGTCTTCGCGGAATTTTCCGTTCTCCACCATCTTCTGCAGATCGCGATTGGTGGCCGCGATCACCCGGACATCCACCTTGCGCCCGCGCGCCGATCCCAGCGGGCGAATTTCCTTCTCTTGCAGAAAACGCAGCAGGCTGAGCTGAAATCCCAGTTCCAAATCGCCGATTTCGTCCAAAAACACCGTGCCGTTGTTAGCCGCCTCGAACACGCCCATGCGGTCGCGATCGGCTCCCGTGTAGGCGCCCTTCACCGCGCCGAACAGCTCGCTCTCGATCAGGGTGGGCGCAATCGAGCCGCAGTCCACCGGCACAAACGGCTGGTTCGCGCGCGAGCTGTTGTTGTGGATCATGCGCGCGATCATTTCCTTGCCGGTTCCGGTCTCGCCCTCGATCAGCACCGTCGCGTTGGTGGGCGCCACCAGCGAAATGGTTTTGTAAATCTCCACCATCTTGGCCGAGCTGCCGATCATTTCGCTGGGCGGCAGATCGTCGATCGCGGATTCCTCTTCCTCCTCGTGCTCGGTCACGGCGGCTTCGGCCCGCTTCACCGTGTCCAGCATGCGATCCAGCTCGAACGGCTTGGCGATGTAATCGAACGCGCCGCCCTGGGTGGCCTTCATCACCGTTTCCATGGTGCCGCGCGCCGTCATCAGGATCACCGCGCAGTTGGGATTCTTCTTGCGCGCAGTCTCCAGCACGTCCAAACCCGTGCGTTCGTCCACATAAATGTCCGAGATCACGATCGGATAGGCATCGTCACGCAGGCGCTCCAGGGCTTCGCGCGTCGAGGCCACCGCGTCCACGGAGTAGCCCTCCAGCTCGAGAAAAGTCGTGATCGTACTTCTTACAGACGAATCGTCTTCAACCACTAACAGGCGTTGCACTGATCGGATACCTGATTTCTAGACTGACACAGTAGGAGGCTGGGACGCACGGGAGTGGGCCGGTAACACGACTGTAAAACAGGAGCCTTTGCCAGGCTCGCTGCTCACTTCCATTTTTCCGCCGTGGTGCTGCACGATCTGCTGCACGATGGATAGCCCGATGCCGGTGCCGGCTTCGCCCGACGCCTCGGCGCGCTTGGTCCGGTAGAATTTCTGAAAAATCTGGCGCAGCTCCTTGGCGTCCATCCCGATGCCCTGGTCTCGCACCGAAAGCCGCAGCTGGCTCGCTTCCAGGCGGCATGCCACGGTGATCTGAGTGCCGGAGTTGGAATACTTCACCGCGTTCGTCAGCAGGTTGTATACCACGTACTCCATCAGCTCGCGGTCGCCTTGGAGCGCGCCGTCGAGTTCTTCGATCCGGATCCCGATATTCTTTCGCTCGGCCAGCGGGCGCACTCTTTGAACACACGCTTCCACGACGTCGCGCGCGCCGAATTGTTCGCGCTTCAGCTCCATTTGGCCGTCCGAAAGCCGTTCGACGTCCAGAAAGGTCTGGATCATGCGCGCCAGCCGCTTGGATTCCTGGTTGATCATGTCGGCGATCTGCTTGCGCTTGTCTTCACTCAGGTTGTAGCGCCCCATCAGCTCGCTGGATCCCTGGATGGCCGTGAGCGGCGTGCGCATCTCGTGCGTGACGAAGTGGATGGCCTGCTGGTAGCGCTTGCGGTCGGCTTCCGATTTGCGAAGCTGCCGCCGCACCACGAAGTGCTGGTAGCTCGCTGCCGCCGCGCAGGTCAGCCAGGCCGAGAACAGCGACGAAAAGTAGGGAACCACGATGCCCTGGCGGAACGCCAGCAGCGGCGCGAACGTCGCGGCGATCACCAGCACGCCGCCTGCTAGATAAGCCGGCCATCCGGCCAGCAGCGCGAAAATCAGCCCAGCCAGTACGCCGGTCGCCACCGAGAAACCGACCGCCGCCAGGTTCGAAGCATCGGTCAGGAAATGTCCGCGCGCCAGAGTCTCGAAGAGCTGCGCATGCACTTCGACGCCCGGAATCCGGCCGTTGTCGTTGGGCGTCCGTACACGGTCCTGCGCGCCGGTGATCGATGTGACGCCCACAAAGACCACCTTGCCGGCCAACTCAGCCGCGATCTCCGGTTTGTCCACCAGGTCCTTCAGCGAGACGTGCGGAATTGGCTCGGCGGAGAAGAGCACGCGCAGCGGACGATTGCCCTGGTCGGTCCGCGCGGCGGGGATGATCTCGCTTCCGACCGCGAGATCCTGCGGCGACTCGACGATGACGCGCTGGCCACGCGTCAACCGAAACGTCTCCAGCGCCAGCGCCCAGTACCGCTCGCGCGCCGTTCGCTCTTCGAGCGGGATCTGTCGTGTGACTCCGTCGCGCGAGTTTTCATCCGCCGTGTCGTGTCCCAGGCCGGCCGCATATCGCTCGAAACCCGGCAGCGGCTTTTGCCAGCGGCCCTCCGCGAGGTGCGAGACGAGCACCAGGTTCCGGGTGCCTTGCATGGCCCGCTCCAGGCGCTGATCTTCCTTGGCATCCTCGACGTCAGCCAACACGACGTCGATCGCCACCGCTTTCGGATTCACCGGCGCGAGCCGTTCGAGAGCCGTGGCCAGCATGCTACGCAGCGCCGGCGGACCGCCCATCGCGCTGAGCGTCGCATCGTCGATCCCCAGAACCATGGACTGCGGCGCTTTGGTAGCGGGCGGCTGGAGGCGGAACATCCAGTCGTAGGCCGCATCGTCGAACTGATTCGCCACCGCGGTCCACCCGGAAACAATCGCCAGCGCCAGGCTGGCGGCCAGGACGCCAACATATCCCAGGGTCTGTTTACTTGGCAGTCGCGTTCTCAATCGGGTCGAACTCCGGCGCACCGCTCGCCATGTCCAAAATGTACCAATTCTGGTTTCTGGCGGTGCGGCGCGGCCGGAAAAACAGAATCCGGCGCCGACGTTTTTCGCGCCGGCGCCGGATCGGACTACGCAGGGACCGAGTCTAGAAACCCGTGCTGCCTCCCGCCGTTCTCCCCGCGTTCACCTTGGGCGTGGCAAGGTATCCAACCACCTCGTTCCTCTTCACCTGGTTCACCACGATCTCACAAGGCTGGCGGCTGCCCGCCACATAGAACTGCACCGGCTCGTTGATGGTGCGGTCCTTCTTCTCCACCGTCTTGTCGTCGGCATACACTTCCATGGTGAAGCGGTTCCGCTTGGGATCGGTCTTCTTCAGCGCCACGCGAATGTTGCCCACCTTCTGCGGCACCTTGGCCTTGGACAGATCGAATTCGAAATAGTTGCGCTCGCCCAGCTCCCTGAGCGCGGCCAGCTCCTTGCCGTTGGTGGCGATGTTGCCGCTCATCACTCCCAGGTCGCCCACCATGCGCTTCAAGTCCGAATTGGTTTTCTCGACGTCGCTGGAGACCTGATCCAGTTTGACGTTGGTGTCTTGCAACTTGCTGCTGGTGTCTTGCAGCTTCGCGCTGGTGTCCTGCAGCTTGCTGCTGGTGTCCTGCTTCAGATCGGACAACTGGCTGGCCACTTCCTGGTGTTTCTGCTCCAGCTCCTGCTGGGTCTGCTGGATATTCTTGGCCAACTGCGAGCGCGTACGGGTCACTTCGGTCCGGGCTTGGCGCAACGCCGCCGCTGTGGCCCCCTCGAGCTGACTTTTCAGGGCATCGAAGCGTTGCTGGTTCGATTCAGTGTCGATCACGGCTCGATCGTTCAGCGCGGCGATGCGTTTTTCGGTATTGGCCTGCATCACCGCCAGATCGCGCGACAGATGCTCTGCTCTCACGAATTGGTAAACGCCGCCGGCCAAGACCAGCGCCAGGCCCAGGAACAACAACCACAGTACGCCCGTGTGCGAGCGCGTTTGCGGTGTTTCATCAGTTCGGGGTGCTCCATTAGCGTTAGTGGAATCATTGAGGGACATACGATATCTCCTGTTCTGCGAGACGCCGGAACTGGTTACCCCGTCCGGCTTCGGCTGCTCTAGTGCAAGGCACGTTCCATCGCAGGTCTGGCTTGCCAATGAGTGCGGCGTCAATCAGATAGAGCCGAATGTAACCTCCTCTCCACGGCCCGCGCGCGTGTAACGTTTACATCTGGACACACCAGCTTTACCGCTTCGACCCACGGCGCAGGAAACCAACCTGCTTGGGACAAGCTTGCATTTCGGCGCGGCATTGCATATACTCGAAATTCCATGCCTCAGCGCTACAACTCGTTTCGATTTTGGTTTTGGTATCGCGCCTGAATCGGGGCGAGTGGCGTTGGCGTAAGTAAAAGGAAAGCAGACAACCGGCCCACTCGAAAGAGTGGGTCTTTCGTTTTTAGGAGCAACCGATGATCATCTCCATGAAACTCCACTCCACCAAAGAGGAGATCCAGCAAGTGTGCGACCGCATCCGGGACTTCGGCTATAAGATCCACGCCATCGAGGGCGAGGAGCGCGTCGTCATTGGCGTGGTCGGGGTCGGCGACGTCACCGCATGCCTGGAGTCGGTGGAAGCCATGCCGCAAGTCGAAAAGGCGGTGCGCATCTCGGCGCCCTACAAATTCGTCAGCAAGGAGTTTCACACCGAGCGCTCGCGCATCCGCGTCAACGGCTGCGAGATCGGCGGCGACGAGTTCATCGTCATGGCCGGGCCCTGCTCGGTCGAATCCGAAAAGCAGATCATGCAGGCGGCCGAAGGCGTGGCCGCGGCCGGCGCCAAGCTGCTGCGCGGCGGAGCCTTCAAACCGCGCACCTCGCCCTACGATTTTCAAGGACTCGAAACCGAAGGCCTCAAGCTGCTCGCCAAAGCCAGGAGCGCCACCGGCTTGGCCATCATCACCGAAGTGATGAGCGACCGCGACGTCGATCTGGTGGCTGAATACGCCGACGTGATGCAGATCGGCGCGCGCAACATGCAGAATTTCGCGTTGCTCAAAACGCTGGGCAAGTGCGGCCGCGCCGTTCTTCTGAAACGCGGCATGAGTTCCACCATCAGGGAACTGCTGATGTCGGCCGAGTATGTGGTGGCGCACGGCAATCCCAACGTGATTCTGTGCGAGCGAGGCATCCGCACTTTCGAAACCGCCACGCGCAACACCTGCGACATCACCGCGGTCGCGGTGCTGAACGAGCTGTCGCATCTGCCGGTAATTCTCGACCCCAGCCACGCTACCGGCAAACGCAGCCTGGTCCCGGCGCTGTCGCGTGCTGCGATCGCCATCGGCGCCGACGGCCTGCTGGTGGAAGTGCATCCGTCGCCCGAAAAGGCGGTCAGCGACGGCGCGCAGTCGCTCGACCTGCCCCAGTTCCGGAAGATGATGAGCGATCTGCGGCCCTACATCGATCTCTGGAAGGAAGCCCGCGTGACAGAGACCGTCGCGGCGGTGTAATCTCCGGTTGTGCGCCTCCGTCTTCACGCCTGGCAGCTAACGGCCTTGCTGGTTGCAATCTGCGCGGCATCCGCCGCCAGTTTGTACCTGTTTCGAATGCGCGGCGGTTCCAGCCCGTCGGATCTGGCCTCGTTCCTGCCCACCGCCAACGCCACCGTCATCTTCATTGACGTCGATGCCATTCGACGCTCCGGGATTCTCAACCTGGTGGCCGGTTCCAAGGCGGCCGAGGAGATCGAATACAAGCAGTTCGTCGACCAGACCCTGTTCGATTACCGCCAGGACCTGGATGCTGTCGCGGCGGCGTTCAAGGACAACCAGGTGTTTCTCACGCTGCGCGGCCGCTTCCACTGGAAGAATCTAATGGACTACGCCGTGCACCAGGGCGGCTCCTGCCACAACGGCTTCTGCGTGGCCTCAGGCAGCCGTCCCAATCGCCGAATATCCTTCTATGCGCTCAAGCCGGACACCATGGCGATGGCCATCAGCTCGGACGATTTCGCGGCGTATCAGATCACGCGCAAGTCCGCCACGCTGCCGCTGCTTCCTCCCAACCAGCCGGTGTGGGCCATGGTCCCGATTCTGGCGTTGAAGAACGCCGATGCGCTTCCAGCCGGAACGAAGCCGTACGTCGCCGCGCTCGGAAGCGCCGAGCAGATCGTGTTCGCGCTCGGCCCGGATGGCGATCATCTGCAACTCGATCTCAACGTAACGTGCCGCGACACGCAGGCCGCTTCCGCGTTGCTGGTGGATCTGGAGGGCGCCACCAACGAGCTGCGCAAATTGATGGCGCGCGAACACCAGCAGCCCAATCCCGCGGAGCTGAGCGCGGTTCTGGTGGCGGGCAGCTTTCGACGCGACGACCGCCGCGTGCACGGCCAATGGCCCATCGCGCGCGCCTTCGTGGACGCGGTAGCGGGCGGGTCTTTCTAAGAAAGGGCCAGGACACATGGAAAAGCGCACTCTCGGCAAGACCGGCATGGACGTCACAGTTCTGGGATTCGGAGCCGCCGAAATCGGCTTCCGCGGCGTCCCGCAGGATACCGTCGACCGGTTGATCAACGGCGCGCTGGACGCCGGGCTGAACGTCATCGATACCGCCGAATGCTATCCCGCAAGCGAGGAGAAGATTGGCCAGGCCGTGTCGGCGCGGCGCAGCGAATATTTCCTGTTCACCAAGTGCGGGCATGACGGCGTCAGTGCATCGTCTGGCGATCATTGGAATCTGGAAAAGATGGCCCAGCACGTGGACCGCAGTCTCCAGCGCCTCCGCACCGACCGCGTAGACCTTCTGCAGTTGCATAGTTGCTCGGAGGCGCAATTGCGCCAGGGCGACGTGATCGACGTCGTGCGGCGCGCGCGCGACGCCGGCAAGACGCGCTACATCGGCTATAGCGGCGACGGACACGCGGCCCTGTATGCGGTGGAATCGGGCGCCTTCGATACCTTGCAGATCTCGGTCAGCATCGCCGATCAGGAAGCCATCGAACTGGTGCTGCCCGCCGCCCGGGCGCGCGGCATGGGCGTGATCGCCAAGCGCCCCATCGCGAACGCGGTCTGGAAGGAGTCCTCGAAACCCGATCCTTACTACCAGACCTACTGGGAGCGGGTTCAGCGGCTGGACTACGATTTCCTGAAAGCCGAAATGCCACAGGCCGTCGCCGTCGCGCTGCGGTTCACGCTCTCGTGCGAAGGCGTCCACACCGCCATCGTCGGCACCACCCAGCCGGACCGCTGGCGTCAGAACGCCGATCTCCTGAAGGCCGGACCTCTGGACGCCCCGCATTTCCAGACCATTCGTTCCCGCTGGAAATCGGTCGCCCAGCCCGATTGGATCGGCCAGACCTGAAGACGCCGAAGGCGCAGCGTATAATCGAATTGAGGATACTCGAGTGGCCTCCAGCTCCACCCGGCTCTTGACCTTCGCGGAGTTCGAGCAACTTCCGGATACCCAGCAGGGCTTCCGGTACGAACTTCGGCATGGAGAACTGTTCAAGGTGCCGCCTCCGAAACATCGTCACTTTCGAGTCCAACAGAACCTGCGAGAGCTACTGGCAAGGGCCGTAGGCGCGGCCGGCCTGGTTGCCACAGAGTTCGGATTCAAACCTCAACCAGAACACCAATACTGGATCGCTGACGTGGCGTACGTCTCGCGCGCACGTTGGGATCGAATCCCCGAGAATGGCTATCTGGAGGGCGCGCCGGACCTGGTAGTTGAAGTCCTGTCGGGCTCCAACACCGCCGCTGAAATGCTCGACCGCCGCAATGTCTGCCTCGAAAACGGCGCGCTGGAGTTCTGGCTGGTCGACCCCGAACATCGCCAGGTAGAGGTCTCCACGCCCGACGGCCGCTCCATCACGTACAAGTCCGGCCAGGCGATTCCGTTGCTGGCCGCCCCCGGATCGCACATCCCGGTGGACGCCATATTTCAGTAGCCGGGCGAGCATTTGTGCTATATTGACTACCTGCGGGTCTGTGCTAGTCCGTTTTTCCAACCTCATAGGCGTTGAAATGACAGGAGAGAGTTTATGAACCTTCGTCCGCTCCACGACCGCGTACTCGTACGGCGACTGGAGGAACAGGAATCCGTGCGCGGCGGCATCATCATTCCCGACACCGCCAAGGAAAAGCCCCAACAAGCCGAAGTGGTGGCAGTCGGCAACGGGAAGCTCCTCGACGACGGCCAGCGCGTCGCTGTCGAAGTGAAGGCCGGCGATCGCATCTTGTTCGGCAAGTACTCCGGCTCCGACATCAGGATCGAAGGCCAGGAGTACCTGATCCTGCGGGAAGATGAGATCCTGGGGGTGCTGGGATGAGAAAGCTCGCTTGCATCCTGCTCGCCGCTATCGCCAGCGCCGGCATCGCGTCCGCCCAACTGAAGGTGGGCGTCCTGAACGCGCAGAAGGCCGTTCTCGACACCGAAGACATCAAGAAGGCCCAGAAGGATCTGGAAGCCAGGTTCAAGCCTCGCCAGGACGAGATGGCCAAGCTCGAAAAAGAGATCCAGGATCTGCAGGCGCAGCTCCAGAGCGGCAAGCTGAACCAGTTGGGCGAGCAGGACGTCACCTCCCAAGGGCAGAAGAAGCAGCGTCAATTGCAGCGTCTGCAACAGGACCTGCAGGACGACGTCGATCGCGAACGCAACGACATCCTGGTGCGCGCCGGCACCCGCATGCAGGAGGTCATCAAGAAAGTGGCCGAGGAGAAGGGCCTGGACCTGGTGGTCGACAGCACCAACACGCACTACTTCAAGCCGGCTTTCGACATCACCAACGACGCGGTGGCGGCTTACAACAAAGCTTATCCGGTAAAATGATGTAGGCCGATGTCCAGCTATCTGGAAGCCTACGGAGCTGCCGAAGAACAGCACTCAAGACGGGTTCGGCTGGTCAAGTTCGTCTCGATTGGCTTGGCCGTTGTCGTGATCGTCGGCGGTACGTTCTTTGCGATCTTCCGCAATCACTCCGAAGAGCGGCAAATCAACTCCTTCGTCGATCTGCTGCGCCGGCACGACTTTGCGGCCGCCTACCGGATGTGGGGCTGCACCGATACGCATCCGTGCCCGGGCTACACGTTCCAAAAATTCCAAGAAGACTGGGGTCCCGCGAGCACGCACGCCGATGAGTCGACCGCCCAGATCGGGTTGTCGCAATCCTGCGGATCGGGAGTGGTCATCCGGCTGGACTACCAGGGGTCCGAGGAGCCGATCGCGCTATGGGTGGAACGCGACACCGGCATCGTCAGCTTTGCTCCCTGGGCCGAATGTCCGGGCCGTCACCTGCGCTTGGGCGCCTGGCTCAAATCGCTGTTCGGCCGCTAAGGCACCACCACCACTTTGCCGAACTGCTCCTTGTTCTCCAGGTGCTGATGCGCGGCGGCGATTTCCTGCATCGGATAGACGCGGTCCACCACCGGCTTCAGTTTGCCCTGAAAGACGAACTTGAGCACTCGATGCAGTTCGCCCAGCGTTCCCATGAAGGACCCCAGCAGCGCCTGGTGCTTGGTGAACAGCGGACGCAGGTCCAGCTTGACGTCGTAGCCGGTGGTGATCCCGCAGGTGACCCAGCGTCCGCCGGAGGCCAGGCTGGCGGTGCTCCCGGCGAATGTCGCCGCGCCCACGTGCTCGAAGACCACATCCACGCCGCGCTTGCCGGTGAAGCTCTTGACCTCGGCCGCGATGTCCTGCTTGTAGTGATCGATCACGTGATCGGCGCCCAGCGCCTTGGCTTTGGCCATCTTGGTCTCGCCCCCGGCGGTCGCGATCACGCGGCAGTGAAACAGCTTCGCGAGTTGCACGGCTGCCATGCCGACACCGCTCGAAGCGGCCAGCACCAATACGTCCTCGCCCGCCTGGAGTCCCGCGCGGCCGAACAGCATGTGCCAGGCTGTGAGAAAAACCAGCGGCGCGGCGGCGGCTTCCTCGAAGCCCAGGCTGTCGGGAATGGGAATGACGGCGTACTCGGGCGCGGTAATGTACTCGCGGTTGCCGCCCAGCACGCCGCTTCCGAACAGGGTGTATTGGCGGCACTGGTTGTCGTTGCCCGAAACGCATTGCTCGCATTGCCGGCAGCTCACGCCCGGCGCGAGCAGCACGCGTTGGCCGGGCTTCACTCGCCAGCACAGCTCGCCGACCGCGGTCACTTCACCGGAAATGTCGCTGCCTAAAATGTGCGGCAGCGTTTTCACCTTCGGCAGCCCCTGCCGTATCCAAAGATCCAGATGGTTCAGCGCGCAGGCCTTCACGCGCAACAGGACTTCATTCGGTTTAGGAGTGGGGACCTCGATGTCTTCATACTTCAAGACTTCCGGCCCGCCGTATTCGTGGATTCTGACGGCTTTCATAGTCGAGTTTTCTATGATAGCGCGTCAGCCACAACTTGGTATTCTCTTTCAGACTCACGTATTCTTTAAGCGGATGCAATGTCGCTGGTCTTTGAATCGGACCAAGGCAAGGCTTGTGCGAATCTCCGCAAACACGGCATAACCTTTGATGAAGCGTCGTCAGCCTTCGATGACCCATTCGCCCGGATCTTCGTGGACGAGGATCACTCCGGTGAGGAACTGCGCGAGATTCTCGTCGGCCATTCCACGGCAAATAGACTTCTGCTGGTGTGCTTTCGGGAAATGACCAAGGACCACATCCGGATTGTGAGCGCCCGACAGGCCACAAAGAAGGAGCAACACGACTATGAAGAGAACGTCATCAGCTAAGAAGACGACCACTACGGAGGCGGGCGAAATGCGGCCCGAATACAACTTCGATTACGCGAAGTCGAAACCCAATCGCTTCGCGAAGAAGACTCAAACCAAAATGCCGAAGCCGCACAAAGCTTCAACCGCGTTGCCGGCGCGGAGTCGATGAACTCCGTGTAGCACCCTTGATGCCGCCGCTGCTGCCAGCAGCAAGACGGCGGCTCACCTGTACCCCGCCGCCTGCAGCTCGAACAACTCCGCGTAGCGTCCGCCCAACGCCACCAGTTGCTGGTGCGTGCCCTGCTCGATTACTTCGCCGCCGGCCAGAACCAGGATGCGGTCGGCCATCCGCACGGTCGAGAAGCGATGCGAAATCAGCACCGCCATCTTGTCGCGCGTCAGGTCGGCAAAGCGCAGGAACACTTCGTACTCGGCGCGCGCGTCCAGGCTCGCGGTGGGTTCGTCCAGGATCAGCACCTGCGCATCGCGCATGTAGGCGCGCGCCAGTGCGATCTTCTGCCACTGCCCGGCCGACAGATCCACGCCGTCCTCGAAACGCCGGCCCAGCATCTGCTCATATCCGCCGGCGAACTGCGCGATCAGCGGCTCGGCCAGGCTCTTGCGCGCCGCGCTCTCGATGCGCGCCTGATTCTCCAGCTCGTCGACTCTTCCCAGCCCGATGTTCTCGCGCGCCAGCATGTCGTAGCGCATGTAGTCCTGAAAGATCACGCCGATTTCGCCGCGCAGCGAGTCCACGTCGTACTCGCGCAGGTCGACGCCGTCCAGCAGGATCGCGCCCTCGGTAGGATCGTACAGCCGCGCCAGCAGCTTCACCAGCGTCGTCTTCCCCGCCCCGTTCTCGCCGATCAGCGCGATGCGTTCGCCCGCGTCGAAGCGGAAGCTCACGCCGCGAAGCACTCGCCGCTCCGACCCGGGATAGGCGAACGATACGCCGCGAAATTCGAAACCCGAGCGGATGGGCCGCGGCGCCACCAGCGCATCCGGCCCCGACACAATGCCGGGCTTGGTCTCGAAGAAATCGAAAAGATCCTTGATGTACAGCGCCTGTTCCGCGATGTTGTTGAGACTCGAGAACAGGTTCTCGATCAAGCTGCGCGAGCGCGCGAACGCCCCCACCAGAAACGTGAGCGATCCCACCGTGAGCGCGCCCGCCAGCGTCCGCATCAGGATCAAAACGTAGGCGCCGTAGTATCCTGCGGTCGGCAGCAGATTCAGCAGCGATCCGCTCACCGCCCGCTTAATGGCCAGCGACTTGTTCTCGCGATAGAAGCGATCGAACAGCACGCGCGACCTCTCGGCCAGATACCGGCCCAGCCCGAAAATCTTCACCTCTTTCGCGCTCTGGTTGCTCGCGCCCAGCATGCGCAGATAATCCAGTTCGCGCCGCTCCGGCGTCCAGCGGTACAGGATCGAATAAGCCAGCATCGCGAAACGCGTTTCGCCCAGGAACGCCGGGATCACGGCCGCCACCAGCAGCACCAGAAACCAGGGTGAAAACGTCACCACCGCCGCCGACAGCGACAGCAGCGTCAGGAACTGCTGGGCCATCCCGGCCAGCACCGCCAGCATGCCCAGCCGGGCCGTGGTCTGTCGCCGCGCCCGCTCCAGTTTGTCGTAGAAAACCGGGTCCTCGAACGAAACCAGGTCCAGATCCGCGGCATGTTCCATCAGGCGCAGGCTCACGTAGTTGGTGAACTTGTCGCCCAGCAGGCTGTCGCAAAGGTTGACTGCCCGCGAAAGCAGGTCGCTCAGCACCGCCAGCGTGATCTCATAGGCCAGCAGCACCCAGATCCGGTTCCCGCCCGTGGCATGGCCCGTAATCGACCGCACCACCTGGTCGATAATCAGCTTTCCCACCCAAAGCTGGACTACGGGAATCAAAGCCGCGACCAGGCGTAGTACTACCGTCGCGCTGGTTACAGTCGCGCTGGTATCCCAGACCATTCGGAGCAGCGGAGGGACATTCCGGAGCGCCCGAATGCGGTCCCGCCAGGTAGCTGGCGCAGCGGCCTTGGGCTGATGAGGGTTCAAATTCCAGTGTAGTGCCGTCCGAGACAGGAATGCTCACCCCTAGGGGTGAGCATTCGACATCATCTGCCTGAATTTACAGGCCCCCTGTTCTACCAGGGCGATGTATGGGAGAATCAGATTCGACGGAAACGCAGCCGTCAAAACCTGTTTGTGATTCAGATGATAGGGCGAGCAAGGTCGTGAGTCAAGTGAAAAACTGGCGGACTCGAAATAGCACATACGTTATTGATTTATAAAGCACTTGCAGACTAAAGTCGGTTTACGAAATTCTGTGCAAGTCCTGTGGAATTCCGGTGGAAGCCAGCTCGCTTGGTTTCTAAGATGGAGAAATCCGGGGAGTTATTTGCCGCCCAGACGCAGCGTCGTCAGCGCGGTGCCAGCATCTGAATAGCCAAACCTTCGGGCGACCAAACGCAGCAACCCGAAGGCCAGTCCGGACACCAGACAGAAGCCTAGAACAATGCCCGCCAGCGTCAGAATCCCCAATACCATCTTGGCCGCCGTCTCGGGCTTGATCACCAGGGGAAGCGGCTCGTTCCAGGAAACGGACGCCTGGTAGTTCACCTGGGAAAGCAGCTTTTGGGCCTCGGCCGCGTCAGCCGGGGCCCCGTTGTCCGGCGGAAGCACCACCGCCACCAAGGGACCGGTTCGCTTCACCGCCGCCCCGGGAATCCCTTCGTAGGGGCCGGTCTGTTGCCGCGCGATCTGGGGCGTCGGATACGAAAATACGGCCAGGACCAGCTCGCCCTTAGGCGAATGATAGCGGGCCGTCATGCCTTCGGTTCCGAACTGGAGCGCCACCGCCGACTCACGGATCTGCGGCAGGTTGGCGTGCAATCCGGCCGGCCCCATGATGTAGCGTTCCGAGTGGGCGATCATCCCCTTAGCTGGCAGATAGCTCTTCAGCAGCGGCATCGGCGCGTGCGAAATGCGTGGCAGCGCGTCGGCCAGGCTGGCCAGATTCTTGGGGCACTTTCCCGAACACGTGATCATGTAGTTGCCCACCAGCAGCGGATGCTCGCTGCTTTCGAGCGAGGCCGCGTATGCGCCGGTCGTATCCTTGTAGCGCGAAGCTTGAACTTTGAACGCGCCGTAATCGGCTTCTTCGGCCGCGTCACGCCCGTATTCGTCCAGGCCGGTGGCAGGCACTTCCGCAGCTGACTTCCGATCGTACGTGGCCAAGTGCTCGGGCCAGATCGCAGCGCCGGCGGAAGAGACGACGAAAACGGCGAGAACTAGGAACCGCAACATTTCTTGTACTTCTTGCCGCTGCCGCACGGGCAGGGATCGTTGCGGCCGGCCTTCTTGGCGGAGATAGCCTGCTTCTTTTCGGTCGCGGTCCCGCTGCCGCCGACGAATTGCAGCTCGGCCATTTCTTTTTCCTTCTTGCGCTGGATATTGCGCGTGAAGTCCTCCACCGCGTTCTGAGCGGCGCGCCGTTGATCGGTGCTGGCGGCCACCAGCGCTTCTTCCTGCTCCTCTTCATCCTCTTCTTCGTCACCGTCGGGCGAGAACGGCAGCACCGGCTGCGCCTGGCCCATGGGACCTTCGCCGCCGGTTACCTGCAGGAAGAACAGGTAGCGGATGCTCTCGTCCTCAATCCGGTCCATCATGTCCTGGAACAGCGAGAACGATTCCTTCTTGTACTCGATCAGCGGATCTTTCTGACCGTACCCGCGCAGCCCGATGCCTTCCTTCAAGTGATCCATCGACAGCAGGTGGTCCTTCCACTGGTTGTCGATCACCTGCAGCATGATGATGCGCTCGGCCTCGCGCATATTGTCCGGGCCGATCAGGTCCTCTTTCTCCTGATAGCGGGTGGCCAGCAAGCCTTTTACATGCTCT
This sequence comes from Terriglobia bacterium, assembly GCA_020073265.1. Lineage (GTDB taxonomy): Bacteria > Acidobacteriota > Terriglobia > Bryobacterales > Bryobacteraceae > Palsa-89. The sequence continues at coordinate 25,175 of JAIQFN010000027.1, forward strand.
TCGATCTCCAGGCGGCTCATCCCGGCCAGCTCTTCCAGATCGATCTTCAACCCGAACGCCGAGAGCACATCCGACTGCAGAGCCGTCAAATCGAAGTTGCTGGGATGCACGCGCTCCGGACAGCGCACATCGATGAACGAAGCCACGATGCCTTCGATGATTTCGCTGATGCGCTCCTTCTGGTCTTTTCCCTCCAGCAGCGCTCGGCGCATGCCATACACGGCCTTGCGCTGCTTGTTCATGACGTCGTCGTATTCGATCAGGTGTTTGCGCGCGGCGAAGTTCTGCGCCTCCACCGCTTTCTGCGCGCCCGCGATCTGCTTGGTGATGAGCTTGGACTCGATCGGAACGTCTTCCTCCATGCCCAGCCGCAAGAACAGCTTCTGCATGCGCTCGCCGCCGAAGATGCGCATCAGGTCGTCTTGCAGCGAAAGGTAGAAGCGCGAGCTGCCCGGATCGCCTTGCCGGCCGGCGCGGCCGCGGAGCTGATTGTCGATGCGCCGCGATTCGTGGCGCTCGGTGCCCAGCACGTGCAGGCCACCCAGTTCCACCACTTCGTCGTGCTCCTTGGAGGTTTCGTCCTTGTACCGCGTGAAAATGGCGTCCCACTCCATGCGCTCGGTCGTCCCCACGGCGCTGGTCTGCAGCAGATCCGGATCCTTGTTCTGCTTCTTCAGGTGCTCTTTGGTGAGAAATTCGGGATTGCCGCCCAGCAAAATGTCGGTGCCGCGGCCGGCCATGTTGGTGGAAACCGTGATGGCGCCCTTGCGTCCCGCCTGCGCCACGATGAACGCCTCGCGCTCGTGGTTCTTGGCGTTCAGAACTTCGTGCTGGACGCCCATCTTCTTTAGCGCGCTCGAGAGTCGCTCGGACTTTTCCACCGAAATCGTGCCCACCAGCACCGGCTGGCCCTTCTCGTAAAGGTCCTTGATCTCTTTGGCGGCGTTGCGGAACTTCTCTTCCTCGGTGCGGTAGACGATGTCCTGGTGTTCCTTGCGCTGCATCTTGCGGTTGGTCGGAATCACCACCACATCCAGGTTGTAGATTTTCTGGAACTCGGCGGCTTCCGTCTCGGCCGTACCGGTCATGCCGGCCAGCTTTTTGTACATGCGGAAGTAGTTCTGGAAGGTGATGGTGGCGAGCGTCTGGTTTTCGCGCTCGATCTTCACCGTTTCCTTGGCTTCGATGGCCTGGTGCAGTCCGTCGCTCCAGCGGCGGCCCGGCATCACGCGCCCGGTGAACTCGTCGACGATGATCACCTGGCCGTCCTGCACCAGGTAGTCCTTGTCGCGATGGTACAGCACGTGCGCGCGCAACGCCTGCTGCACGTGGTGCAGAGTGGTCCAGTTCTCCGGCTGGTAGAGGTTGCCGCAACCCAGCAGCTTCTCCACTTTCGCGATGCCTTCTTCGGTAAGCGCGGCGCTGCGGTGCTTCTCGTCCACCGTGTAGTCGCCCGTGGTGTAGCTTTCGCCCGGCTCCTTGCCCTTGATCTCCTCGCCGCGCACCAGCTTGGGGATGATGCGATTGATCTTGTAATACTTGTCGGTGGATTCCTCGCTCGGGCCGGAAATGATGAGCGGCGTGCGCGCCTCGTCCACCAGGATCGAGTCCACTTCGTCGACGATGGCGAAGTAATGCGAGCGCTGCACGCAGTGCTCCAGGCGGAACTTCATGTTGTCGCGCAGGTAGTCGAACCCGTACTCGTTGTTGGTGCCGTAGGTGATGTCGCAGTTGTAGGCGGCGCGGCGCTCCTCGTCGTCCAGGTCATGCACGATGATCCCGACCGACATGCCCAGAAACTTGTAGATCCGCCCCATCCACTCGGCGTCGCGCTTGGCCAGGTAATCGTTGACCGTCACCACGTGCACGCCCAGGCCGGCCAGCGCGTTCAGGTACACCGGCAGGGTCGCCACCAGCGTCTTGCCCTCGCCGGTTCGCATCTCCGAGATCTTGCCGCGGTGCAGAACCATGCCGCCGATCAACTGCACGTCGAAGTGCCGCATGTTGAGGACGCGGCGGCCCACCTCGCGAGTGACGGCGAAGGCTTCGATCAGCAGATCGTCGATCGGCTCTCCGTTGGCCACGCGCTGCTTGAAATCCTGGGTCTTGGCGGCCAGATCGGCGTCCGAAAGCGGCTGCAGTTGCGGCTCCAGATCATTGATGGCGGCGATGACCGGACGCATCTTCTTGATGTCGCGTTCGTTCTTCGTCCCGAAAATTTTCGCCAGGATGGGATCGAGCATAGGGAGCTGCTGTTACCATTCTAGCGTGGCTGGCGCATTCGTGCGTTGCGGCGGCACGAGCGCAGGTGGCGCGCCGGAAGGTAGTGCGCTAAATCTGTGCGCCTGGGGTACCTCTAAACCCACCAACTATCCAGGAGCCAAGCGCCATTAGCCCTCTGATGCATCCGTAGATGATGAGGGGAGGAACGAAAAGTGCCACCGGAACTTCCCACAGTAAATTCCAGTCGCGATACAGCGTTAGCACGCCGTACAATTCTTGATCCTTTTTAATCGTGGCATTTAGTTGCGCGTAACACGTTTCATGGCCATCCGCAGCGGGAGCGTCCTCACAGAGACGGTAATAAGCTTGAGCCAAACTGAAAGCGTCCTTGCGCTGTTGGACCGCCAAGAATAATGGGAATGCGACAACCCCGAATGCATAGACAATCCAGACAACAAATCCGATGCGCCTGAATCCGCGCCTGTAGTTCATGGGCGTGAGCATATCACGTCCATTCAGACAGCTCGACTCCATGCCCGGTGGGCAGCGCTCTAGATGTGTATCTCTGTCCTAGGCGCTTTCTTTCTTGGCTAGGCGTTTTCGGAGGATCTGAACGAACACGCTTACGTCGACGTCAAAGCGCTCAAGAACTTCATGACTCTAGTTTACAGCAACAGGCTTGCTGTTTCAAAGAGCTATGTTGTGGTAACTCGACGGTCAGGATCAGCGCCCCGATTTCGAGCCGGATGCTGATCCCACGCCGTCGGCGTGTGACGATCAGTCGCATTCTGTCTCCTTTCGCTTACCAGCATAGGCAATGGACAGAAAATAAACGTCTTACATCGTCGTAGCGTGTCTCGCTTTGTGTCTCACTTTGTCTCACCTGTCCTTCTTTCTGCGGACCATGAAGGAAAGCAGATCTTTTGTTTTGAATCTCCTGCGGGCGTAGTCCCCTACTGGCGTCAGCAGCTTGTCCGCAACATATCGATCCAGTGTTCTTAGTGTAACTCCGAGAGCCGTAGCGGCCTGTCTCTTGTTGACGATCTCTTTGTCTTTCAGAAGTTCTGGCTTCGGTTCGAGGAAACGGCGCTTCTTGTCTGCAGGAACCAATTCCGTAGAGGCCGACGGCGACTCTCGCCCTGGAGGCCCCGCATTTGGCGATTGCTCCACTTTGAGCAGTAGGTCTTGATACGCCTTCCACTCGTTCGATTCCTCGATGATGTCTTTAACTTCTCGCGGGATATGGCCGAAATGGTCTGTCATCGGTAAGACAGGATAGTCTGGCCTGTCATATTCGGCATGAACGCGACTTAGCACCTGTCGCAGGAAAGTGCGAGCCTCTTGATCTATTCGGTCACTGAACCATGGAGCACTAGCTCGGTGGCCCAATATGCACAGTTCTCTTGCGAATGCTAAGAAAACCGGTAGTGCGTATACGTTCAGCACCTGCCGATTGCCGCAGGGGTCTGAACTGACATATAAGAGCCGTAGCTCAGGCTTAGATGTTCGGGCTGTACGTAGAGCGCGACTAGCTGCGATCTCTGCACTGATGACAGACTTTCGCGCGTCTCCAGAAAAGTCCGGTGGCAAGCTCGGAAGTTCCATCGGGGCTCTTGCATCCAGCAAGGATGAAGGGCTACGATTGGGGTGTTCAGTTTCCCTATCGAAAGCCCCTGGCAATCCCTGCCGGGGTTTTCGTTTTTTTTAGAACATCCATTCTATCGATTTTATGGATCGACGCTTAGGACTGGTTTGACTCATCCCGTTTCTTTGGCCTTCCACCAGCCCGCGTCTTACGCATAGCCGCGATCTTCCGGAAGTATTCAGGGCCGCGCTCGGCTGTTGAAAGTCCGCCCTTGCGACCGCGCTTCACTGCGGCCGTCGTAACGGCCCTAGCGAGCCGTTCTGTGCGTTGTATGGCATCAGCGATGAGAGATCTGGATTGCTCTAACGTGGCCGCTTCTTGCGCCAGGCGCAACGTCCGGGACAGCTTCTCAAACGCGGCTTCGTGGCTCATGCATGCCTCAAAGCTAACAGCAAGCGCCTTGTGGTTCAAGTGGCTCGTTTGGGCGAAGGACACAGAATTAGCGGACCACCCGCCGGAAAGCCAAACGATATCATGGAACCAGGGGGTTTTATGCGTAACTGGGGAATCCTGACGGCTCTGGTCCTGGCCGCTTCACTCGCCGCCTGCAGCCATCGCGACGTCCGCGACACCCGGCACGAAGTGCGCAAGGAGCTGGACGACGCCAAGCGCCAGATGCACGACAGCCTCAAAGAAGCGAACCGTGACGCTCGCGACGCCCTCCGCCAGGCGCGCGAGGACGTCCGTGATGCGGTTCGGGATGCGCACCGCGAGGTGCGAGACGCCATCCGGGACGCGCGCCCCAACGGACGTCGCGACCCCGAAAGCGATCGCTAGTAAATTCGCGTTCACCGCCTTCACCGGCTCGGATCTATCGGCGCGTCTTGGGCTTCCGGACTCCCCGGCGCAGCGCCGCCCCAGGCGAGGCATATCATTTTCCTGATGGGAAGGTGACGCGCGATCGGGCCGCGACAATGCGAAATTACAAAACGAACCCAAATGTGGCGCACGCACTCCTGCGTGCCGCGTTCACACTCGTGTGAACGTATTTCACAGCAAAATATTTTCCCTTGACGCCCGTCGCGGCTTGTGCTAATTTTTTAGCATGTTGCTAAGCACTAAGCAGGAGCCGGGCCGGTGAGCGCGCTCGCCGGACTGAGCCGCCGCGAGCGCCAGATCCTGGAGATCCTCATCGAGCGCGGCAAGGCCTCGGCCTCGGACGTGCGCGCCGCCATGCCGGACGCCCCCAGCTATTCCGCGGTCCGAACCCTGTTGCGCGTGCTCGAAGAGAAAGGCCACGTCCGCCACAAAGCCGAGGGCCTGCGCTACGTCTACCTTCCCACCATCGCGCGCGAGAAGGCCAAGCGCACCGCGGTCAAGCACTTGCTTAAGACTTATTTCAACGGTTCGCCGGAGCAGATCGTCGCGGCGCTGCTGGACGTCTCCTCCGCCGGACTCACGCGCGAGGAGCTGGACCGCATGGCGGAAATGATCGAGAAGGCAAAGCAGGAGGGCAAATGAACGAAGCATTTTGGTTTTCAATCCTGGCGAGTGTCGCGCTGAAGAGCAGCATGGTGCTGGGCGTGGCCTGTGTGGCCGCACTCATTCTCCGCCGCGGTTCCGCCGCCATGCGGCATCTTTTGTGGACGGCCGCCCTGACCGCCGTGCTGGTCCTGCCGCTGTTCTCCATCTCGCTGCCCGCTTGGCGCGTTCCTTCCATGGGAACGCTGGCGCCCGGTGTCGCCGCGCTGTTCGAAACCACCGCCGTTTCCGGCACGGACGCCGCTACAGCGAAGCTTCCCACGGCAGCAGCCCCCGCGAAACCCGCGCCGCGGCGTCCCGACTGGCGTCTCACTCTGATGCTGCTCTGGTCGGCCGGCGTCGTGGCATCGCTCGCTCAACTGCTGGTCGCCTGCGTTGCATTGTGGCGCGTGCGACGCTCTGCCCGGCCTTCGCCCGACCGGCAGATCGCCTTGCAACTGGCGCGCGAGCTCGGAATTCGGCATGCGGTGCCGGTGCTCGAGACTTCCGACGGAAGCATGCCGATGACCTGCGGCTTCCTGCGCCCCGCTATCCTGATGCCGCGCGATGCAGCGCGCTGGAGCGAAGAGCGGCGCCGCATCGTCCTGCTGCATGAGCTCGCGCACGTGCGCCGCTGCGACGTCGCCACCCATATCCTGGCGCGCTGCGGCGTGGTTCTGAATTGGTGGAATCCGCTCGCCTGGATCGCCTGGCGCGAATTCCTCAAGGAACGCGAGCGCGCCACCGACGATCTGGTGCTCAACTCCGGCGCGCGTGCTTCCGACTACGCCGGCCATCTGCTGGACGTGGCGCGTGGCATGCAATCCTCACCCGCGCTGGCATCGGCCGCGGTCGCCATGGCGCGCCGCTCGCAACTGGAAGGGCGGCTCATTGCCATTCTCGATTCCCGCGTGAACCGGAAGACCGCCGGCCGTGCATCCGCGCTGGCCGCGGTGGTGGCAGCAGTCGCGATGGTTGCCCCATTCGCCGCCGTGCGCGCCCAGGACCAAGCGACTTCTCCGAAACCAGCGCGCCCCGCAACACCTGCGTCAGGCTCCGGCGGCCAGCGAGCCGACGACGGCGGCGCCCTCGCCCAACTGCGCGATCCTGAAAAGAGACCCAACCCGCCCCAGGGAGCTGTGGTGTTCAAATCTCAGGCTCGTGACAACCCGCCTGAATCGGCGAACGAATTGATGCACCTCGGCGTAATTGCCCTTCGCGACAAAAACTACCCGCAGGCCATAGACTTTTTTCAGCGATCCCAAGGCCTCGATCCGAAACTGGCCGGCCGCACCCAGATGTGGATGGCTCTAGCCAACGAGCGCGAGTCGAACACACCGGACGCCGACGCGCTCTATCGATCTGCTTTGGCGCTCGCGGATCCGGACTCCAAGGATGCCGCCACTGTCATGGAACTCTACGCCCGTTTCTTGAAAGACCAGGGGCGCTCTGAAGAGGCGAAGCCCATGTCCGATCGCGCCACCGAGCTTCGCAAATCCCCGGCACCCGTTACCACTGCTATGCGCATTGGGGCCGGCGTCTCTCCGCCCAGGATCGTTTCCAAAGTCGACCCCGAATACACCGATGAGGCCCGCGCCGCTAAGTACGAAGGAACGGTCGTTCTCTTCGTCGAGCTTGACCCGGACGGAATCGCCCGCAACATTCAGGTCGTCAAGAGCCTGGGACTCGGCCTCGACGACAAAGCGATCGCCGCGGTGAGTCAATGGAGATTCAATCCCGCCCAGAAGAACGGTGAACCCGTGACCGTACAAGCCACCATCGAAGTGAATTTCCGGCTGCTTTGACCGCTACTCGGAAGACTTGTAAATGATCTCGTCGCCGTAGTGATTCTTCTCGAGGAACGGCTTGTACCCCGCTTGGCCGCGCACGTACACGCTCAAAAACGCCAGCGCGTACGCGTCGATGAGCTTGTGCGATTCCGCAGGCGGCAAGTACGTCACGTCCTGATCGGGCGCCGTGTTCACGCGCTTGCCCTGGCCGATCCCGTTTCCATAATTCGGGTTGTACTGGTCCACGCTGGTGAAGGTGTAATGACCGGCATCCTTGATCTCGACGAAATATTTCGGCCCTTTGGAAACCTCGTAGTAGTTGCGGTTGCGCGCGTTGCCCTGCGCGCGCAGCGTGGCGTCCTCGGTGCCGATCATCATGAAGATCGGCGTGCTGAAATTGGTGCGATCGCCAACCGGCCCGCCCGGCGCCAGCATGACTCCGGCCTTCACGCGCCGCTCTTGCTCGACGACGTTCTCGGTGGTCGATCCACCGAACGACATCCCCGCCGCCGCAACCTGGTCAAGATCCACGCGTCCGGCGAACCGGCTGTCGCCGCCGTTGTTCATGCGCGTCATCGCGTCGATCAGGAAGCTCACGTCCTTGGGCCGGTCCTTCGCCGAGGCCTGACCGCGCGGCCCGCCCGCCTTCACCACCTGGTTGTTCACGATGGTGAAGCGGCTGTTGCCGATGTGATCCGCCGCCATCACGATGAACCCATGCGAGGCCAGGAACTCGGTGAAGTAAACGTATCCGACGCGCGTTCCGCCGCTGCCATGCGAGAACACCACCAGCGGCCACTTGCCGTCCCGGACTTGCGCGTCGCGAACGCCGGCATTCTGATAGGTGCGATCCAGTTCGGCGATCGTCAATCCTTTCTTATAGCCGCTCAGAGCGTCCTCGGCCTCGGCGATGGAATTCGGCACCACGCCCCGCAGAATAAATTCCGAGTACTTGTTCTTCGGCATCCCGCGCGCCGCGTCGACGGCCGGATACCAGATCTCGGTGCGCAACGGCCTCGGCCCATTCAGCTCGGCATCCGGACGGCTGGCGTCGTCCAACTGCAGGCTGGTGACGCCCACCGGATACGGCCCCCATTGCTCCGGATTGCGCACTTCCTGAGCCAGCGCCACGAGCGCACCGGCGAGCGAGAGAATCAGAATTTTTTGAGCGGCGGTCATGACTCCGTATTATATAGGCTTGTCAGCAAGACCAGCCGAAGGCGTGAGCTACGCCGTCCGCGGCGCCATCACTTGGACCAGGATGTTTTCCGGATCGTGGAATTCGGGCGCGCCGGCCACTTCGGGCGGCTGCGTCCTGGCTCCAGCCGCTTCCAGCTTCTTGATGACGGCGTCGTAATCGAACTTCGGCGACAAGACGCAGAAGTGATCCACGCCCACCGGATGCGTAGCGTCGGCGGCCGTCACCGCGATCCTGGACCGGCCCGCCTGGAAGAAGATGCGCCCGTTGCTGTTGCGCTGCGTCACCGGCCCGAAGAGCTTCGCATAGAATTGCTCGGACCTGGGCAGATCGGAAACACGCAGCAGCACGTGATCGAGGCCGGCTGGCGGGAAGATCACGCTGCTTGCAGGAATCTGCTCGGCCGTCGCGGTGGCGCCCAGATCGTTCCAGGAATTCATCTTGAAGAACTGGAGCTGGATGCCGTCGGGATCGGCGACAAACCATCCGACTTGCGTTTCGCGCGGCTTCAGCCCAAGCGCTTCGAGGCTTCTCTTCACGCTGGTCATCTCGAACCCGTCGATGCCTACGCAAATGTGATCCACTCGATGCGCCGGCTGGCCTTCGGCCGGTGGAGCGATGGCAACGTAACACGGACCGAGCTTCAGATAGCGCCGCGTGCTGCGGTTGTCTTTCAATACGGTGTTGCCGAAGATACGCGAGTAAAATGCGACCGCTCGGTCGACATCCGTTACCGCAATGGCAACGTGATCGAGCGCCACGAAATGCAGAGCGCCGTCCGTATCGGCCACAACTTTCCGTGCTGCCGCCGCGCCCGCGGCCAGCGTGGTCAAGACCTGCCGCCGGTTCAAACCGATCGATGAAGCCATACTCTCCTCCTTCGGACTACGAGCGCAGGAACGCGCGCAACTCGGCCAGCGTCTGGTCCGGCGTGGTCTCTTGCAACGAATGTCCGCCGGGGAGACCCTTGCCGGACGCGTTCGCGGCCCGTTCCTTCCAGGTCGCCAGCACATCGTACATTCGGCCCATGGCGCCGTTGGCGGCCCACAGAGCCAGCAGCGGGCATTGGACCTTGCGGCTCATGTCGGCTTCGTCGTGCTCCAGGTCGATGGACGCCGCCGCGCGGTAGTCCTCGCACATGGCGTGCACGGTGGCCGGATTCTTGAACGTCCGCACGTACTCGGAATGCACTTCCGAATTCCCGCGCCCCATATAAAACTCGATGCTGTTGTTGATCAGCGTCTCCGGGAATGGCGCCGGCTGGATCAGAAAGAACCAGTGGTAGTAGGCGGTGGCGAATTCCTTGGTGACGTTATGGAAGAGCTTGTAAGTGGGCACGATGTCGATCACCGCCAGCTTGGTGACTTTGTCGGGATGATCCAGCGCCATGCGGTGCCCGACCCGGCCGCCGCGATCGTGGCCCACTAGCGCGAATTTCTCGAAACCGAAGTGCTTCATCACCTCGACGCCGTCCAGTGCCATCGCGCGCTTGGAATAATTCTCGTGATTCTTGCCGCCTTCCGGCTTGCTGCTGTCGCCGTAGCCGCGCAGGTCCGCGATGATGAGCGTGTACTCCTTGGCCAGCTCAGGCGCGATCTTGTACCAGGTGGCGTGCGATTGCGGCGCGCCGTGCCATAGCAGCAGCGGAGGTCCCTGCCCGCCCGACACGACGTGAATCGTCGCGCCGGAGGTTTGAACTTTGGATACCGTGAAACCGGGGAACAGCCGCGCGTCAGCAGCGGCCTCTTGCGCGTCCGCCGTCTGGAGGCTCTGAGCCGCGGCTCCCGCAAGCAGGGCCGTGGCGCCGCGGAGCAACTGGCGGCGCTCGAAGGTGAGAGGTTGTGTATCCGGCATGTTTTTTCCTCTACCAAGAGTACTCTTTCGACGCGGCCGCCGGAAGCCGCGCCGAGAAGCGTTCACCCGCCGTCAGCGGTTATTGATACAGCCGGCGTTCGCGGCGCATGAAGGCCGGAATTTCGATATCGTCCACCGCCACCTGAGCGGGCTCTTCCTGCTCAGGCTCGGGAGCAGGCGCGGGCGCCGGAATTTCCCGGAAGAGCGGAGCGGTGGACACAGCCGGTTCCGGTGTAACAACTGGAGCAGGAGGCGGAGGCGCCGGCGCTGTTTCCGGTGTTGCCCAATCCACCGCACCGGCCGCGGCACGCCGCGCCAACATTGGCAGATTGTCGCGCTGGAATCCGGTGGCGATGACGGTGATCTTTACTTCATCCTTCATGGCTTCGTTCAGCACCACGCCGAAATTGATCTGCGCTTCTTCGTTGGCGGTCGCTCCGCGGATCAGCGAGCAGGCTTCGTTGACGTCGTGCAGGCTCAGCTTGCTCGACCCGGTGATGTTGATCAGCACGCCGCGCGCACCGCGCACGCCGCCTTCCTCCATCAGCGGAGAACTGATGGCCTGGCGCGCAGCTTCGATGGAGGCATTCTCGCCCTTGGCCGACGCGGTGCCCATCATGGCGTAACCCATGCCGAGCATGATGGCGCGGATGTCGGAGAAGTCGCGGTTGATGAGGCCGGGCGTGGTGATGATGTCGCTGATCCCCTGCACGGCCTGGCGCAGGATGTCGTCGGCGACGCGGAAGGCCTCGAAGAAACTGGTGCCGCGCGGAACCAGCTCCAGCAGACGATCGTTGGGAACCGTGATGACGGTGTCCACGGTGCTCCCGATATCCGACAGCCCGCGGTCGGCTTGCTTCATGCGGCGCGGTCCTTCGAACGCGAACGGTTTGGTGACCACGGCGACGGTGAGCGCGTTCAATTCTTTGGCGAGCGAGGCCACCACGGGCGCGGCTCCGGTGCCGGTTCCTCCACCCAGGCCCGCGGTGACGAACACCATGTCGGCGCCTTCCAGAACTTCGATGATCTTCTCGGTGTCCTCGAGCGCGGCCTGCTTGCCGAGCCCGGGATCCGATCCGGCGCCCAGGCCGTTGGTCACCTTGGAACCGATGGCCAGCTTGTTCGGGACCGGCGACGCGTTGAGCGCCTGGATGTCGGTATTGAGAATGTGAAATTCGACGCCGGTCAGCCCCTCGTTCATCATGCGGGCCACCGCGTTCGATCCTCCGCCGCCCACGCCGACCACCTTGATCTTGGTGCCGAGCAGAGCCTCTTCCTGGATGGCAAACTTCAATGTGTCCATTCGTAACCTCCTAGCGTTCAGATTTTCTAGCGGCGCATCGCACTCTCATCGAAACAACATCCCCATCAGGCCGGGAGATCTGCGCTGGTTCTCCCGTTTGGTTTTCAGTCGCGCGGAATATTTTGCGAGGCCGGCGGCCGTGGTCCAGGCCGGGGTGGCCAGCTCGTCCGGAAAATCCAGGATGCCGGCGGGCAGCGCGTTGCGCGCCGGGCAATTGAGCACTCGCTCGGCCATGTCGCACATGCCGTTAAGCAGCGCTCCGCCGCCCGACAGGATGACGCCTTCGAGCAGCTTCTGATCCATCCGGATGGTCACCAGCTCGGATCCGATGTGGATGAAAAGCTCTTCGGCGCGAGCCTCCAGAATCTCGTTCAACTGCTTGCGCGGCGCTTCCCGCGGCGCGCGGCCGTCCGGCGAGGGCACTTCGATAAAGCTGTTGTCGGAAGTCAGCCCCAGGATGGCGCATCCATATTCGATCTTCAGCCGCTCGGCGTCGTCGTATTGAACGGTCAAGCCGACCGCGACATCGCGCGTAAAATGATCCGCCGAGATCGGCAGGCTGCGCGCCAGTAGAACCGCCTCGCCGTCGTAGACCACCACTTCGGTGGAATGCATCCCGATGTCGACCACGGCCGCGCCACGGTTGCGATCGTCGCGCGACATGCACGCGTAGGCGGCGGCCACCGGTTCGAAGACGGTTTCCTCGACTGCGTAGGAAGCCTGCTGGACGGCGGCGACGATGGAATCGTGTTCGTGCTCGGATGCGGTGACGATGTGGACGTTGGCCTCCAGCCGCGAGCAGGTTGATCCGCGCGGATAGCGTTTGCCGGAGCGCCCGTCGAGCGTGAAGTCCTGCGGAAACAACTGCAGGATCATGCGATCCTCTTCCAGGCGCACCAGCTCGCTGCGCTCGACCGCGTAGGCCATGTCCTCGATCGTCACCGGCCGCGGGCGCCCAAACTCGTAAATCCCGCGGATGTTGTGTCCGTCGATGCCGCTGCCGCCGATTCCCACCACTATGGCGTCCACCACGGCTTTGGCTTCGAACTCCGCGCGCCGCACCACCGCCTGCACGCACGAAGTGAGCGCCTGCTGATCGGCCAGCCGGCTTTTGTTCCATCCGGTGGACGCCACTTCGCCGTGCCCGAGATAGCGCAGGCGTCCATCGTCCATCGCGAGGATCATGCAGCGCGTGAAGGCGCTTCCGAGATCGAGCCCGACCGCGAGCGGCGCTTTATCGGGCATTGCCGGCGTCCTCCAATCCGGTGATGCGGTCGTCCAAGCGCAAGTCGAAGGCGGCGGCGCGGGGCATTCTGCGGTGAATGTCGGGAAAGTGTTCCAGGAAGTTCTTCAGGCGCGGCGAGAAATTGCGGTCGCCCATCAGCAGCGAGACGGCGCGGCCCTGCATCTGGCCGGTGATCTTCAAATCGTCCAGATCGCTGGCGTCCACTTCCGAGACGTTGTCGGAGAGCGGCCCCAGCTCTTTCATGAGCTGCTGCATTCTGCGGACTCGCCGCGCGCGCTGGGCCGGATTTTCAGTCATCGAAAGGCCAGTCAACACCGGGAGCTGGAAGGCGGCCTTCTGCGGCGGATCGAGAATCACGCCTTGCGAGTCGATCAACGCCCAGCGCGTGATGCCGCCCGCCGGCACCTTGATAAACGCGACGGGATTCCGCTCCGTGACGGTGACCACCACGTGGTCCGGCCACACGCGCACGATAGAAGCGTTCTCAACCCAAGTGATATTCAGCAGCGCTCTTCGGCGGGCAACCATCGGGAAAAGATAAATGCTGCGGCCGTAGTCCTGGTTGAAGAGCCGCAGGATGGCTTCGCGCGAGGCGTACTTGACTCCGCTCAACTGGACGTTGGGACTCTCCAGACCGTAGTCCGGCGGGCCGGACAGGAAGAATCGCGGGTCGCGGATCAGAAATTGCTCGAAGCGTTGCGAGGCGTAGATTCCGCCGGTGAGCACCACGCACATGATGACGGCGACGCCGCCGTAGCGCAGGATCGCTCTGGCCGGAATCGGGCGGCGTTTTTTGGCGTCTTGCGCCACTAGGCCGCCTCCCGAAGTTTTTCGAGCACGCGCTCGCCCACTTGCCAGACATTGCCCGCTCCCAGCGTCAGCACCAGATCGCGCTCGCGCGACTGCTTGACGACGACGTCCGCCGTCTTCTCGATTGTTCCGGTGTATTCCACCGAGCGGTGTCCGAAATCGCGGATGCGCTGCGCGAGTACTTGAGCCGAGACGCCTTCGATGGGAGCTTCCGACGCCGCGTAGATGTCCAGGACAAACACCAGGTCGGCCTGGTGAAAGCTTTTCGCGAAATCGTCCATCAGGGATTGCGTGCGCGTATAGCGATGCGGCTGGAACACCGCTAGGACGCGTCCGAAGTTGCACAATCGCGCGGCGGCCAGCGTGGCGCGGATCTCGGTGGGGTGATGGCCGTAGTCGTCAATCACCGTCACGCCGCGCGCCTGGCCGCGGGTTTGAAAACGCCGGTCGACGCCGGTGAACGACGCGATGCCTTCGCGAATGGTCTCGAGTTTCACTTCCAGCTCGAGTCCCACGGCGATTGCGGCGGTGGCATTCAGTACGTTGTGCAAGCCCGGGACGCGCAGGTGAAAGCGGCCCAGATCCTGCCGGCGCCCGCGCACCGCGAATCGGCTTTCAAACGCGCCGCACTCGGCTTCGACAATCTGCAGCGCAGCCTGGCTGCTGCGTCCATAGGTGATGCTGCGCCGGTTGACGGAGGGCAGAAGCTGCTGGACATTCTCGTCATCCAAACAAAGAATGGCCGCGCCGTAGAAAGGCACCTTTTGGATGAACTCGAGAAAGGCGGCGCGGATCTCGACGATGGAAGGGTAATGATCCAGATGCTCGCGATCGATGTTGGTGACCACGGCGAGGATGGGGCTGAGCTTGAGAAACGACCCGTCGCTTTCGTCCGACTCGACCACCAGGAAATCGCTCTGGCCCACGCGCGCGTTGGAGCCGCCCATGGACGCGGTCTTGCCGCCGACCACCACGGTGGGGTCGAGTCCCGCGAGGTTGAGCACGGTGGCGGTCATGGACGTGGTGGTGGTTTTGCCATGGCTGCCGGCGATTGCGATGCCGTACTTCAGGCGCATCAGCTCGGCCAGCATTTCGCCGCGCGGGATCACGGGGATTTTCAGGCGGCGCGCTTCCTGAACCTCCGGGTTGCGTTCGTCCACCGCCGAACTCACCACGACGGCCTTGGCTGCGCCGACGTTCGAGGCCGCGTGGCCTTCGAAGATTCGCGCGCCGAGCCGTGTCAGGCGCTCGGTGGTGGGGCTCAGTTTCAGGTCCGATCCCGAGATCTGATAGCCCAGGTTGAGCAACACCTCGGCGATCCCGCTCATGCCGATTCCGCCGATGCCGATGAAGTGGAGGTGTTGGGGCTTAAAAAACATTTTTAATATGTATTGTTTCGGCTTTCGGGGGTGGATGTCAACATGGAAATGCCTTACCGATCCGGGCGTTCACACGAGTGTGAACGCGGCACGCATGAGTGCGTGCGCTACGGGGCGGCCGCAATGGAAGCCTCCAGGATTTCAGCCGCGCGGCGGGCGGCGTCCGGATGCGCGAACGCGCGCGCTCTCTGGCCCATGCTCTCCAGCAATTGCGGCTGCGACCGCAGTTTGCCGACTTCTTCGAAAAGCCGTCCGCCGTCCATGTCGCGATCCAGAACCAGTTGCGCGGCGCCGGCCCTCGCGAACGCCTCGGCGTTGCGAAGCTGATGCTCGTCGGCGGCATGCGGCAGCGGAACCAGGATGGACGGTTTTCCAGCGGCGGCCAATTCCGCGACCGCGCCCGCGCCGGCACGGCAAATCACCAGGTCGGCTTGCGCGAACGCGGCCGGCATGTCGTCGATGAACGGCACGATTTCGCCTTCCATGCGGCTCTCGGCGAATTTCCGGGCCAGCGCTTCAAAGGCGGGCGTCCCGGTTTGATGAATGAACCGCACCGGGAAAGCGACTTCCCGGAAATAGCGCCAGCTCGCGGCCGCAGCCTGATTCAAAGTGCGCGAACCCTGGCTTCCGCCGGTGATCAGGACCGTGATCTTGGCCTCGCGCGGCTTGGGTTGGATGCGGAAAAATTCCGCGCGAACGGGCAGGCCGGTGACTTCCGACTTGCCGGGCGGGAAGAATTGCGACGCCTCGGGAAAGTTAACCAGCGCGCGTGTGACGAAGCGGCCGATCTGGCGGTTGGTGAGACCCGGCATGGCGTTCGGCTCCATCACCACGATGGGCAGGCGCTTCCACAGAGCGGCCAGTACCACGGGGCCGGCCGCATAGCCGCCCAGGCTGAAGACGGCGGAGGGGCGATGGCGGCGCAGGATGCCAAACACTCGCCGGACACTCAGGGGAAGCTGCGCCAGCGTTCGAGCGGTTCGCAGCAGGCCGACGCGCTTCAAGCCGCCGATCTCGATGAACTCCAGCGGAAATCCCGCGGCCGGGACTAGCTTGGCTTCGAAGCCCGTGCGAGTGCCGACGAACACCGGTTGATGGCCGCGCGCTACGAGCTCGCGCGCCACGGCTACCAGGGGGACGACGTGTCCGCCCGTTCCGCCTCCGG
This sequence comes from Terriglobia bacterium, assembly GCA_020073265.1. Classification (GTDB taxonomy): domain Bacteria; phylum Acidobacteriota; class Terriglobia; order Bryobacterales; family Bryobacteraceae; genus Palsa-89. The sequence goes on from JAIQFN010000027.1 coordinate 41,249, forward strand.
CCATCATGATGGTTGCCATCCCAAGTTCATCTCACTCTCGACCGGGCGTTCACACCAGTGAACGCGGCACGCACGAGCGCGTGCGCCACGATAGCTCATCCGGAATGTTCGCTGACGCTCAGCAGCATGCCCAGGCAGATCATGGTGCTCATGAGCGAGCTGCCGCCGGCGCTGATCATCGGCAATGGGATTCCCTTGGTCGGCCCCATGCCGAGCACCACGCTCATGTTGATCAAGGCCTGGATCACGATCGACGAAGTCACGCCCAGCGCCAGGTATCGCCCGAAGGCGTCGTCGGTCACCCAGCACAGTTCCAGCCCGCGCCACAGAATGATCAGGAAGCCGGTGAGCAGCGCGCCGCAGCCGAACAATCCCAGCTCCTCGCCCACCACGGCGTAAATGAAATCGGTGTGGGCTTCGGGAAGATACAGGATCTTCTGCCGGCCCTGCATGAGACCCAATCCGAGCGCGCCGCCGCTGCCTACCGCGATCTTGGACTGCCGCACCTGGTAGGCCGGGTCGCGCGTGGTCAGCGATTCGCTGACGTATTTCTTGATGCGGCCTTCGGGATCGAAGAAGGCGATGCGCTTGTACTCGGGATCGAAGAAGCCGATCATGCGCGCCACGCGGTAGGGCTTCGCGACGACAAAGCCGATGGAACACACCAGTCCCGCAAGCAGCGCCGCCGCGACAAACTTGCGCTGCAGACCGGCGACGTAGAAGACGATGGCGGCGGGCAGGATCAGGACGATGGCGGTGCCGAGATCGCCGAAGCCGACGCTGGCGGCCAGAACGGCCAGCGCGAGCGAAGCCGCAATCATGGTGCGCTTGCTGTTGATGGCGTCCTGCTTCAGCGTTACGAAGTAAGCGAAGAAAATGATCAGCGCGGGTTTCCCGAATTCGGAAGGCTGGAAGGTGCCGATGCCCGGGAAGCGGAACCAGCGATGCGTCTTGCTGTCGAAGAAGAAGACCAGGATCTGCAGGAACAACACCACTCCGAGCGAGCCGAAGGCCCAGCCGGCGCTCTGCAGCGCGCGATAGTTGCGCCGCTTGAAGTACATCAGCGTTGCGAACGAGACCACGGCCCAGACCAACTGGTGGGACGCATAGTAGAGGCTGGAGTTGATCCTGGGGTTGAGTTGAGCGGACACGGACGAGGCGCTGTACACCATGATGATGCCGAACATCACCATGGCGACGATGGTGGAGAACAGCAGCCAGTCCGATTTCAAACGTTGCGCCATTACCGGTTTCCTTCCGCGAGTTTCCCGACCAGTTCCTTGAACACCCGGCCGCGCTGCTCGAAATTCTCGAACTGATCGAAGCTGGCGCAGGCCGGAGCGAGCAGGACCGTGTCGCCGGGTTCGGCCGAGCGATGCGCCTCTTCGAGAGCTGCCGCCAAAGTGCCGCACTGGAGAAGGGGACCAGCGTCTTCGCCCAGTTGCGCGGCGATCTTGGGTGCGGCCGCGCCGATCAGCAACGCCGCGCGCGCCTTGGCACGCAACGGCTCGCGCAGCACTGTGTAGTCGCTGCCCTTGTCCTTGCCGCCCAGAATGATCCACAGGCCGCCGGGAAAGGCGTCGATGGCCTTGAGCGTCGCGTCCACGTTGGTGGCCTTCGAATCGTTGTAGTACGCCACGCCGCCGATTTCGCGCACGAACTCGAGCCGGTGCTCGACTCCCGGAAACGTGCGGATGGCCGCGGCAATTTGCGGGAGTCCGGCGCCCGCCAATCGAGCAGCGATCGAAGCCGCCAGCGTGTTTTCGACGTTGTGCCGGCCGCGCAGCGGAATCTCGCGGGCTTCCAGCAGCCTTTCGCCATCCATGCGGATGGTTCCGTTGTCCAGCCACGCGCCCGGCGCAACCGAGCGGTCCAGGCTGAACCAATGCAACTGTCCGCGGGCGCAGGCAGCGTAGGCGACGCAGGTGGGGTCATCCGCATTCAAAACGGCGAAGTCGCCGGCCTGCTGCGTTTCGAACACGCGCCTTTTGGCAGCGGCGTAATTGTCGAAAGTGTGATGACGGTCCAGATGATCGGGCGTGACGTTCAGGCAGACGGCGACATGCGCGCGGAACGTCGCAATCGTCTCCAACTGAAAGCTGGAAAGCTCCAGCACATTCCACTGATCGGGCCGCGACGTCTCGACCATGGACGCCGGAGGCTTTCCGATGTTTCCGCCCACCTGGCAGGCGATCCCGGATTGTTCCAGAATGTGCCCGGTGAGCGCGGTAGTGGTGGTCTTGCCATTCGATCCCGTGATGCCGATGGTGTGCCCCTGAAGAAACGGCGCCGCCAGTTCGAGCTCGCCGATCACCGGAACGCCCCGCGCACGCACGCCGTTCAGCAGATCGAGATCGGCAGGAACGCCCGGCGATATCACCACCAGATCGGCGTCGCGAAAAGCCGCCTCAGTCTGCGGTTCCACCGTCACGCCCGACATTTCGCCCATTGGCTTCTCATCCACGGCACGCACACTAGCGCCCTTCTCCCGCAGCAGCCGCAAGGCTGCGACGCCAGATCTCGCCATCCCCACCACAACAACCTTTTTTCCACCAAGCTCCACAACCTGGGACCTCTTGTGCCGGCCAGAAAGCCGGCTGCAGCCAAGATTGGCTGCCCCACTTCTACCTCAACTTCAATGTCGACAAGGCGAAAAACGCCATCACCAGCCCGGCGATCCAGAACCGGGTGATGATCTTCGATTCCGGCCAGCCCAGCGCTTCGAAATGATGATGGATGGGCGCCATTTTGAAGATGCGTTTCTTGCGCAGCTTGTAACTGCCCACCTGCAGGATCACCGACAGCACTTCGATCACGTAGACGCCGCCGATGAACAGCAGCAGAATTTCCTGCTTGATCAGGACCGCCACCACTCCGAGCGCACCGCCCAGCGCGAGCGACCCGACATCGCCCATGAAAATATCCGCCGGATGCGCGTTGTACCAAAGGAATCCGAGCGACGCCCCGACGATCGAGCCGCAGAAGATGGTCAGCTCCGAAACGCCCGGCACGCGCGCCAGATCCAGGTATTCGGCGAAGCGCGCGTGGCCGGTGACATAAGTCAAAGCCGTCATGGCGCCCGCCGCGATGATCATCAACCCGATGGCGAGGCCGTCCAGGCCGTCGGTGAGATTCACGGCGTCCGACGATCCCACGATCACCAGCACCATGAAGGCGTAGAAGCCCACGAACGCTAGCGGATAGGTGTACCAGCGATGCGTGAGCGAATCGATCAGCAGGTCCGGCTTGAAGGATTTGAAAAACGGCACGTTGATGCTGGTGGAATAGACCTTCTGCGCGTGCAGAGTCAGCAGCAGGAAACCCACGATCAGAGTCGCCAGCACCTGCAGCAGGAATTTCTGTTTCACCGTCAATCCGAGATTCTGCTTGCGGCGGATTTTCGCGTAGTCGTCCCAGAAGCCGATCAGCCCGAAGCTGAGCAAGCCGAACAGCGCGATCCAGACGTAGGGATTGGTCAGGTTGGACCACAGCAGGGTTGGAACGACGATGGAGATGATGATGAGAATCCCGCCCATGGTGGGTGTGCCGGCCTTGGTCATGTGCGATTTCGGGCCTTCCTCGCGGATGTATTGGCCGATCTGGAACTGGCGCAATTTGGCGATCAGCCAGGGACCCAGCACGATGCCCAGAAACAAGGCTGTCAGGCTGGCGAACGCGGTTCGAAAGGTCGCGTATCCGAACACGCGGAAGGGCGTAAAAGCGTGAAAGAGCTTTTCGTAGAACAGCCAATAGAGCATCTAAAGAACCGGGGACAGACGGATCTGTCCACACCAGGCGGCGATAATTTGCGAATCCATAGTCACGGCTTGGGGACAGATTCGTCTGTCCCCGTCGCGAGAAACCTCTCCAGGGCGCGCTCGACGTGGGTTCCCCGCGAGCCCTTAAACAAGATCACGTCGCCGGGTTTGGCGATTTTCCGCAAATGGTCCCCTGCTTGAGCGGCGTCGGAGAAAAAAAACGCGGCGTCGACTGCCTGGCCCGCTTCCCTAGCTGCGTCGACTAAGTGGCAGGCCTCGCCGCGTATGCCAACGAGCACATCAATTCCGCTGCGCGCGACGTAGTCGCCTACCTCGCGGTGCAGGGACCCGGCCCAGCGGCCGAGCTCGAGCATCTCCCCCAGCACGGCGATGCGCCGTTGGGCTGGCGTATCCCGGAGCACGTCGATCATGGCGCGTGCGGCATCGGGATTGGAGTTGTAGCAATCGTTCAAAATCAAAATTCCGTTGTGCTGAAATCGCTCGCCTCGCATGGAGGACGGCGACATTTCGCGCACTACATCCGTGAGCTGTCCGGGCCGGATACCGAAGATGCCGGCGACGGCGATTCCGGCCAGCAGGTTTAGAACGCTATGCCGTCCGGCCAGCGGGCTTTCAAATTGCACGCCGCCTACGCGGAAGCGGACGCCCAGGGCGCTGTGTTCTACTTGCTCGGCGCGGACGTCGGCGGTCTCGCTGAGGCCGAAGGTCACGGTGCGGCCGCGATGCGTTTCGCGGAAACGGGACACCAGCGGATCGTCTGCGTTCAGCACCGCGATTCCGTCCGGCGGAAGCGACTCGATCAGCTCGCGCTTGGCCGCGGCGACGCCTTCGATCGAATCGAAGGCCTCCATGTGGGCGTACCCGACGTTGGTCACGACACCGATCCGCGGCCGCGCGATGGCGCACAAGGTTCGGATTTCGCCGGAATGGTTCATAGCCATTTCGAGCACCGCCACGCGGGCCTCTCGGGGGAGCCGCAGGATGGAAAGCGGAAGGCCCACGTGGTTGTTCAGATTTCCGATGGTCTTGCCGACGGGCATGGCGACACCCAGCATGCGGGCAATCATGTCCTTGGTGGACGTCTTGCCCGCGCTGCCGGTCACCCCCACCACTTCCCCGCCCCATTGACGGCGAGACCACGCTGCGATTTGTTGGAGTGCTGCCAGGGAATCGGGCACCACCAGAACCGGGCCGGCTTGCGCCTGATTCGCGATGGCCGCTGCGGCGCCTTTCTGGAGAGCTTGTTCGACGTAGGCGTTGCCATCATGGTTGGGACCGCGCAGTGCGAAGAACAAGTCGCCGGGCGCGAGGGTGCGCGTGTCGACGCTCCAGCCGGTGATGGCGGCGTTGCTTTGAACGGTCAAGCCCAAGACTTGTGCTATCTCTTGCAAGCGGAACTCCATCGCTTCTCAACCAGGCGTTCGCAGGTGTGCGTGCGCCACGTCATCCTTCATACCCAAGCTCTTGCAACACGGCCCGGGCCACTTCGCGGTCGTCAAAATGTATGACGCGATCTTTCAAAATCTGATACGGTTCGTGTCCTTTTCCACACAGCAGCACAACGTCGCCCGGCTCGGCCTGCTCAAGCGCCGCACGGATGGCCTTGCCTCGATCCGGCTCCGCCAGATGCAGCGTATCGAAGCGCCTGAGACCGACCAGCGCGTCGTTCATGATGGCGATGGGATCTTCCGAGCGCGGGTTGTCCGAGGTCAACACCACGAAATCGCTCGACTCCGCGGCCGCCATGCCCATGAGAGGACGCTTGGTGCGGTCGCGATCGCCGCCGCATCCGAACAAAGTGATTACGCGGCGGGGATGCAACTCGCGCGCCACGGCAATCACGTTGCGGATGGCGTCGTCGGTATGCGCATAGTCCACCGCGACCACAAACGGCTGGCCGGCATTTACCGTGTCAAAGCGTCCCGGCACGCGCTTGCACTCCGCGATTCCGGTCGCGATGGTGTTCCAATCGAACCCATAGCTGAGCGCGGCGCCGCAAGCTGCCAGGATGTTATACGCATTGATCTTGCCCATCAGGGGTGAGGCGAGCTGCACTTTGACGCCGCGATACTGGACGGTGAAATGCAATCCCTCGAAGGTGGTTTTAAGCTCGGCGGCTCTGAGATCCGCGCTCTCGCCGAATCCGTATCGCAGCACTTCGCCGCCCGACGGATTGAGGTCCTGCCCGCGCGGATCGTCGGCGTTGATCACCGACCAGCGCGGCGGCGGTGCGCCCTCGGGAGCGAAAAGCAGGCGCTTGGCCGCGAAGTAATTGTCCATGGTCTGGTGGAAGTCCAGATGATCCCGCGTGAAGTTGGTAAACACCGCGGTGTGAAACGTCATGCCATAGACTCGGCCGAGAGCCAGCGCGTGGGAGGAGACTTCCATGCTGGCGTGCGTGCCGCCGGCCTGTTCCAGCTCATGAAAGATGCGATACAAATCGAGCGACTCGGGCGTGGTGTTCACCGCCGTCCGCACTTCACCCGCGAGGCGATACTCGATGGTTCCGACCATGGCGGTAGTCTTGCCGGCGGCGCGCAGAACCGCATCGATCAGGAACGTGGTGGTGGTTTTGCCGTTGGTGCCGGTGACGCCGGTGAGACTCAGCCTTTCGTCGGGATGCCCGTAGAAGTTGCGCGACGCGAGCGCGAGAGCCTGGCGCCCGTGTTCAACCTGGATCCAGGTTCCCTGAAACCCTTCGGGCGAAGGCAGCTCGCTGACCACACCAATGGCGCCGCTGGCGATCGCCGCCTGCGCAAACTTGCGGCCGTCGGCGCGCGCGCCGGCGAAGGCGAAGAACAGAAAGCCCGCCTCGACGCGCCGCGAATCGTAATCCAACCCCGTCACCTGTCTTCTCCCCAACTCCGCCGGTAGCGCCGCCTTCAGCCGCACGCCGGCGAGGATCTGGTCCAGCGTCATCGGCCAAATTCGACGCGTACTGCCCGACCCGAAGGCAACACCGCGCCCGGCCCTGGAACCTGTGCGCGCGCAACTCCGCTGCCCGTGAACTCGATCGGAATCCCCATCGCCGCCGATTCCTGAATCACGTCCCGCACGGTCTTCCCCTGAAAGTTCGGAACGCGTGCTCCGGTGCGATCGGCCACGGGATCCTCGGCGCCTCCTGAAAAAAATGCCCGCTGGTCCGAAGCGTCTCTTGCGGAAGCCACCGGTCGGTCGTCGGCAGCAACGGCATCTCCCGCTTGGACCAGCGGGGGAGGGATGGAAGAACCGAGACCGGCGATCGCCACGTCATCTTCATCGGCCTGATCGCCGTCCTCGGACGGAAGCATCTCGGGCAAATCCTTGGGCACATCCTTGATGCGCAGCGCGGCGGAGGTCACTTCGCGAAACACCGGCCCCGAGGTAGGAGCGCCGTAGCCCGCTTTGCCCTCGGTGTGATTGATGGTGACTGCGACCACGATGGCCGGGTTCGCAACCGGCGCGAATCCGACAAACGACGCGTTGTAAAAGTGCGTGTATCTGCGGCTTTGATAGTCGTAGATCATGGCGGTCCCGGTCTTGCCGCCGGAGGTGTAGCCAATCAGGCGCGCGTAGTGGTGGCCGGTGCCGTACGGCTTGATCATGACGCCTTCCATCATGCGGCGCATGGTGATGGCGGTCTCCGGCTTCAGCACGCGAACCGGCGTGGTGATGGGTGTGTCCATAGTGAGGCGCGGCCGCACGCGCAATCCACCGCTGGCGATGACGGAACAGGCCTGGGCAAGCTGGAGCGCCGTGACCCCGATCTCATGGCCCATGGCGACCGAGGCGACGGAGGTCTTCTCCCAGTGCTTCAGCGGCCGGACAATTCCGCCCGATTCGCCGGGGAGCGGCAGCCCGGTTTTCGAGCCGAATCCAAACCGGCGAATGTATTCGTAGAGCTTCGCCTGTCCCACCGTCAACCCGATATTGATGGCGCCGATGTTACTCGAGCGCGCCAGCACATCTTCCATGGACAACATGCCGTAGCGGTGGTCGTCATGAATGGTGCGGCCGAACAGAGTGATCTTTCCGCCGCCGCAGTTGATCATGGTCTCGGGGCGCAGGTGAGTCGTTTCCAGCGCGGAAGAAAGTGTGATGACTTTGAACACCGACCCCGGCTCGAAAGGCGCGGCGATCGCCAGGTTCTCGCGGGCCGACAGGTCTTGCGGCGTGGGCGGCAGGTTGGGATCGTAGGTCGGGTAGTTGGCATAGGCGAGCACGTCGCCGGTGCGCGGGTCCATCGCGATCACGCTCCCGGACTTGGCATGGTGAAGATCCACCATCTTCTGCAGCTCGCGCTCGGCGACGAACTGGATGCTGGCGTCGATGGTCAGGTGCAGGTCCTTGCCGGGTTCGGGCTCGGTGGCCAGTTTGGACTCGAAGCCGCGCTGGCGGACATCGGCTGTCAGCACCAGTTCGCCGGGGTGCCCTTCGAGTTGCTGGTTAAAGCTCCGCTCGACACCGGCGTTGCCGTTGCCTTCGAAGTCGACGCCGCCCAGCACATGCGCCGCGAGCGATTTGTTGGGATAGAAGCGCTGGGTCTCGGTGCGGAACTCGATCCAGTCGAGCTTCAGGTCGCGGAGCCGGCTGGCCTCGTCGGGCGTGATGCGGCGCTTCACCCACAGGAAGCCGCGTTTGCTCTCGACGGACGACTTCATTCTCTGGAGCAGGTCGCGCGCGTCCAGGTTGAGAATCCTGCCCAGGATTTCGGAGGCCACCGCGACATCCGGCACCCGCAGCGGATCGACGCAGACCGACTCGACCGGCAGACTCATGGCCAGCCGCTCGCCGTGGCGGTCGAGAATCATGCCGCGCGCGGCCGGCACTTCCACCCTGCGCTGCTGCTGCTGATCGGCCAGGCGCTTATATTCGCCGTGCTGGACGATCTGCAGCTGGACCAGACGGGCGGCGATCAGCGCGGCCCAGACAAAGGCCAGCCGCGCCAGCATGTGCACGCGCTTGGTCGCCAACGTATCCATTTCACAGCCCCCAAAACGAACTCCGGCTCTTTCGCGCCCCGCAATTTCCGATCCCGGCTACTTCTTGGCCAGGATATGATCCGACTTGTTCTCGAGGTACACGACGCTCGACGGCGCCGGATCCACGAAGCGCTGCATCCGCCCCAGCTCTTCCAGCCTGGCCGGGCTCACCAGCTTGGCCTCTTGGAGCTCGAGCGCCGCGCGATCCAGCTCCAGGCGCTGCTTTTCCTGCCGCAAGGCTTCCATCTTGTATCCCGCCATCAGCTCATACAGGGTGGGAAGCAGCAGGCTGATGACCAGCATCGCGAGGACGAACGAATAGCCGATCATGCGCCAGCACACTTTGCGCGCCGCCGGGTCCGCCACGCGCACCACTCCGGAATTGGCGATGTGCTTCACGCGGAAGTACACGTCTTCGTTCGGAAACAGCGGGACCTCGAAGGGATCCTCGGGATCCAGAACGCGGGGCCGGGGCGCGGGCTGATCGGCGATCTTCGCCGCCGTGAATCGATCAAAAAAAGTTGCCAGAGTTGCCATGTTCTCGTCTTGACTACCTCATCTCCACTGCCCGGAGCTTGGCGCTGCGGGAGGGAGGGTTATTTTTCGTTTCTTCCAGCGTCGGCTTGACCACGTGCCGGGTGAGGACCGTCGCTCTGCCCGCGCGCGCCAGCGCCTGAAAGCTCTGCTTCACTTTTCGGTCTTCGAGCGACATGAACGAAAGCATGACGATTCGTCCACCGCTCCCGACCAAGTCCGGTGCGATTTCGAGCAGCCGGTCCAACTCGGCCGGCTCGTCGTTCACCGCCATGCGCAGCGCCATGAACGTCTGCGTGGCGGGATGAAGTCTGCTCGTCCGGGGCACGGCCTCTTCGATCACGCGCGACAGTCGCTGTGTCGTGTGGATCGGCCGTGCCCGAACGATTGCTCTGCTGATTCTCCGCGACCTCCTTTCTTCGCCGAATTGATAGATCAAGTCGGCTAGTTCTTTTTCTGAAGTCGTATTGACGATCTCGTCGGCCGTCAAGGCCTGAGTACGATCCATGCGCATGTCCAAAGGGCCTTCGGCCATCAGCGAGAAGCCACGCTCCGGCTCCAGCAGCTGATATCGGCTCACGCCCAGATCGGCCAGAAGCCCGTTCACTCGTTCCACGCCGGCAGCCTGCGGCGCTGCTCGCAAATCGCCGAACGATCCGTGGTGATAGCGGATCCGGTCCGCCCACTCGGCCGTGTTGCTCCTGGCCATTTCGAGCGATTCGGCATCCCGGTCGCTCGCGATCACCAGACCGCTCGACAACCGCTGCGCGATGGCCGCGGTATGCCCGCCCAAACCCGCGGTCGCGTCCAGATAAATGCCGTCGGGCCGGATTGCCAGGTACTCCAGGCATTCCGCAAGCATCACCGGCACGTGCATACATAACCGCTACTTGAAACCTTTCAGCTTGGCGGCCTTCAGCTTGTCGGCCAGTTTTTCGCGGGACTGCCGCTTGCGCGCTTCGTACTCGGCTTTGGAATAAACGTTGATAGCGTTCTGCGTGCAATCCAGCCGGACTTCCTGATTCTCGATGGCCAGCGCGCGCCTGAGGTCGGTGGGCAGCGTGATGCGTCCCTGCGGGTCCACCTTGGCCTCTGCGCCGTAATCGTTCGACACGAAGGCCAGCGAGTCGGAGGCGTCCGGATCTTCGGTCGCGAGTTGCTCCAGAACTTTTTCGTTTACCCGCCACACCGAAATGGGGTAAATTCGAGCTGTGCGGTCGTCGATGCTGGTCACGAACAGTTTGTCATCTCCAAACCCGCCCAAGAAGGTCTGCACGTCCACCGGTAGCTTCAGCCTGCCCTTTTCGTCGACGTGGACCGAAAAGAACCCGCGAGGAGGCTCGACCGGCGTCGTTTTGGGCTGATCATCCACTTTAGTCCGCTTTCGACCACTTTGGGCCTTGAGAGATTTTTACACGACTCCTCCGGGGAATGCAAGAACTTTTTGTAATTAGGTCAGGCCTGAGAAGGGTTTAGCGGGTGGACCACCAGTGCTGGTGGGCTGGAATCGATCATGCCCAGCCTGTACGATCTATCGTGGCCGGCTAAAGGCCGGCTGCAGCCAGTGGCTGCCCCACGCTGGCTTTTTGCTCCGGATTCAGGCTCAGCCGGATGATCGCGGCGGCGGACATGGCTTTGACCGCCTCGTGCGAATCCGAAAGCCCGGTTTCTAGCTTGGGAATCGAGTCGCGGTTGCCGCACTTGCCCAAGCCTTTGGCGGCGGCGGCCTTGACGGCGAAATTCTTGTCGTTGGCGAAGGCCCACTCCAGCAATCGCACGGTCTGGGCGTCGCATTCCTCGGCGAGCAGCGTCACGGAAAGGGTCCGCGAACCGCCCGAGCCGTCCTTGAAAGCCTGTTCGGCGGCGACGATCCCCAGGCTGAACGGACCGAGCAGCGCGCCGGAGGCCTCCTTGAAACCCATCATCGCCAGGGCCTTGGGATCGCGCATCTTCCTTTTGGCGTCGCGCACCGCGCCGCCCACCAAGCCGTCGGACGTCTTCTGCTGGCCGGTGAGGACGTCCTCAATTAATTCGCGGCCACTTCTGTCCCCAAGGACCCAGAGCGCTTTGGCCGCGCCAAACGCGACTTCGCCGGAAGGATCGTCCAGCTCCGTCTTGAGCGCAGGAATGGACTGCTTGGATTTCATCTCGCCCAGCTCGGCGGCAGCAGTTTGACGGACCAGCGGGTCGTCATCCTTGAGCGCCTTCTCGACCAGCTGGACAGCTTCCTGAGTCAGCCCGATGGAACCGATCGCCGTCACGGCCTGCCTTCGTTTATCGGGATTCTTGTCGGACAAGTCTTGCTTGAGGACTTCCCAAGCGGTTTTCTCGGGCTGCGCCAGAAGACCGATCGCGGAGGCCAACACAACGACGATGAGCTTTCGAGACATGCGCTCCTCCCTGCTTTCTCGCCCAAATTATACCTGGACGCGAGTAAGCCCTACTCTTTGGGTGCGATGCCGAGCGTCTTCATCTTCCGATACAGGTTGCTGCGCTCCAGGCCCAGCAGCTCGGCGGTGCGGGTTACGTTGCCCTTGGTCTCGTCCAGCGTCTTGAGGATATACTCGCGCTCGGCGGCGGCGCGCACTTCGTGCAGGCTGCCGAAACGCTCCGGCATCCGTTCGAACACCGCGCGCTTCTGGGTGCTGAGCGGGATGTGGCGCGCGTCGATGCGCACCTGCGGGTTCATTATGACGATGCGCTCCATGAGATTGCGCAGCTCGCGGACGTTTCCCGGCCAGCGGTGTTCCTGCAGCACCTGGTAGGCTTCCGGCGTCAGCTCCTTGGGCTTGCGGCCGTAGGCCATGGTGAACTCGCGCAGGAAGTGATCGGCCAGCAGCGGGATGTCTTCGATGCGCTGGCGCAGCGGCGGAACATAAAAAGGAATGACATTCAGCCGGTAGAAGAGGTCTTCGCGGAAATTGCCGCGCTCGATTTCTTCTTCCAGGTTCTTGTTGGTGGCCGCCACCACGCGGACGTCCACCTGAATGGAAGTGGCTGCGCCCACCGGTTCGAAGCGCTGCTCGTCGAGCGACCGGAGCACCTTGGCCTGCGTCTTGAGGCTCATGTCGCCCACCTCGTCGAGAAACAGCGTTCCGCTGTCGGCCTTCTGCAGCTTGCCGATTTTGTCCTCCAGCGCGCCGGCGAAGCTGCCCTTGCGATGGCCGAACAGCTCGCTCTCGATCAGGTCCTCCGGGATAGCCGCGCAATTCACTTCCACGAACGGTTCGGAGGCGCGCGCGCTGGAAGCATGAATGGCGTGCGCCACCAGCTCCTTGCCGGTACCACTCTCGCCGTAGATCAACACGCGCCCGTTGGTGGCCGACATGAGCGCAAGCTGCTGGCGCAGGGCTTTCATGGGCACGCTCTCGCCGATGATTTGCGGATGGGCCCGGCCGTTCTCCTTAAACCGCTCCAGCTCCAGCTCCAGGCGGTGCTGCTGGATGGCATTCTTGACCACCACCGAAACTTTCTCGATGGTGAGCGGCTTTTCGATGAAATCGAACGCGCCCAGCTTGGTGGCTTTCACCGCGGTCTCGATGGTGCCGTGGCCGGAGATGATCACCACCACCGGACGATCGGCGAACGGGCGCTCCTGGATCCGCGCCAGCGTCTCCAGGCCGTCCATTCCGGGAAGCCAGACGTCCAGAAGCACCAGGGCGAAGGGCGAGCGGTTCAGCTCCTCGCAGCATTCTTCGCCGGTCGCGACGGCGTGCGTCTGGTAGCCCTCGTCCTGGAGCACGCCGGCCAGCGACTGGCGGATCAGCGGTTCGTCGTCGACGATCAGAATGCGCGGAGGCTTCACGAGCGGCTTTCCCGGAGGGAGACTTCAGCGACCTTGCTCTCCAGTTCCACCGAGTCGTGTTCGGCGGCAGTCAGGGTGGGAAGATCCACGATGAAGCGGGCGCCGGCGGGGCGGTTGTCTTCGACTCGAATGGTGGCCTCGTGGTCGGCCAGGATGCGATTCACGATGGCCAGGCCCAGGCCGGTGCCGCGGCCCTTGGTGGAGAAATACGGCAGGAACAGCTTCTCCTTGTCGTCGCGCGAGACGCCGCAGCCGGTGTCGGCGACGATCAACTCCACCGAGTCGGCTTCGGTGGAGCGGGTGGAGATATCCAGATGCTTGACGAGCGAGTCCTGCATGGCTTCGGCGGCGTTGTCCACCAGGTTGACAACGGCGCGCTTGAACTGCTCGGGATCGATCTTGACGGCGGGCAGGCCGGGCGCGAGATCCTTGTGCACCTGGATGCCAGCCAGCCGGCCATCGAAAACCGCGAGCGCGTTCTCCACCACTTCGTTCAAATCGGAAGGAACCGGCTGGGCGGCGGGGAAGCGGCTGAACTGCGAGAACTCGTCCACCAGCGACCGCACGCTCTCCACTTCGCGGGCGATGGTGGCAGAGCACTCGCGCAGGATGGCCTGGGCGTCGCGGGAATGTTCGGCGCGATCCAATTGGAGGGCGATCCGGTCGGCGCACAGTGCGATGGGCGTTAACGGGTTCTTGATCTCGTGCGCCACGCGGCGCGCCACTTCGTGCCAGGCGGCGGCTTTTTGCGCGCGCAACAGGTCGCTGGTGTCTTCCACCACCAGGACGAAGCCCGAACTACGCTGCTCGTCAAGCGCGGCCACGGTGAGCGCCAGATGCAGCACGCTGCGCTCGGCCTTGTACTCGAGCTGCATGCCGGCCGCGCCAGTGCGCCGGGCGCGGTTCATCAGATAGCGGATTTCGGCGGTGTCCTCGCGGGAGAACAGATCGCTCAAGCGCGCCGCCCGAGCCACCTGCTCTTCGGGAAAAATCCCCATCAGAGCGCGGTTCACTCGCTGGATGCGCCCGTCGGAAGTGAGCGAGATGACGCCGGTGGGGATGCTTTCGAGGATGGCCTCGGTGAAACGGCGCCGCGCCTCCAGCTCGCGGCTGTTGGTTTCGAGCGCCTCGGTCATTTCGTTGAACGCCTTCACCAGCGTCGCCAGCTCGTCCACCGCCCCGACGTGCACGCGATATCCCAGGTTGCCTTTGCGGATCTGCTCCACCGCCTTGAGCAGCGCGATGATAGGCGTGCTGATCTGTGCGGCCAGGTAGCGCGCGATCCAGGTGGCGAAGAACAGGATGAACAGAGTGATCAGCGTCAGCAGCATCAGGTACGTGCTGCGGAACGCTTTGCGGTCCACGGCCAGGCGATTGTATTCGGAAACGTAGTTGTTGATCTCGCGCTGCTTGGCGGCCAGGTCCAGGGGCATGCGCGCGGAGACCGACAGCATCCCCGCGGCCGTTTTTGCGCGCACGCTGACCAGATCGGTATTGCTCATATTCTGCACCGAGCAAAGCACGCGGTGTACGCCTCCGGGATTCTCGATCTCGGCCCGCTCGATGTGGTTGGCCTGGCAGAAGCGCTCATAGAAATCGGCGCTCTGGGCCATGGATTGGGACCCTAGCAACTGCGCCTGCGCGGTGAGTTTGTCCTGCTCCTGCTGGTTCAGCGCGTTGGCCACCTGGATCAGTTCGGTGTTCACGTTTCGCGCCGGGTGGCTGAACCAGCTTTCCAGGTTGCGGTTCAGCACGGAAACGCTCCACAGGACCAGGAAGAACACCGGTAGCACGCTCAACGCGATGGCGCCGACGATCAGCTTGGACTTGATGTGCGAACCGGGCCGGTTGCTTTGCCGCTCCAGGTACAGCTTCACGCCCGTGCGGAACAGGATGAAGCCCAGCGTCACGGTGAGGATGAAGATCACCGTCGACAGGACCCAGAACAAAAAGGTCTGCTGCAGGCTGGAGGGCGCGAAGGAGCCTAAAGTGAACGAGCCTTGCCACACTACCAGCGTCACCAGAATGGCGAGCAGCACAACGCCGGAGCCGAACAGGAGACGCTTGCGCTTTTGCATGGCCCTAGAGGAATTATAGGCCTCGCGGGCGGCGAGCAGGCGGGGCGGCCGGTTGGACCGTGACGCGGTCCGCGGTGGCCAGCTCCACGCGGCGGCTCAGTCCCCAGGTTAGTAAGTCAGAAGCCGATACGAAAAAACAAACCTAAGTTGTAAGTTCAGAGCCATAAAGGAGTTATCTTAGCGTCCCGATAGATTGTTGCTGATCCGGATCAGCTAGAAATGTTAGTAACCGGCAAGTCCCAGGTTATTGGAATGAAGTAAGTGTGTTGTAGGGATTCGGGGCTCGTACTAACAGTACCGAAAAAGCTTCAGCGAGGGCACATGAGATTCAACAGCACCGTTAGGCTCTGGATAAACGCGGCGGTTTTGATCGCGATCGTCGCTCTGTTTCCTTTCCAACTGCCGGCCCAGGCCGTCAGCGGCGACCTGGTGGGCACCGTGTCGGACTCAACCGGAGGCGTGATTGCCAATGTCAGCGTAACGGCGACTAACTCCCAAACCGGCGTAAGGACGGCTACCACGACCGGCGCGGACGGTGCGTTTCGATTTACCAACCTTCCCGTCGGCACTTACACCATCACGGCCACGGCGACCGGGTTCGCCAAGGCGACTGTCGAGGAGGTCCTGTTGCAGCTCAACAACGTGGTCACGCAAAACGTCACGCTCGCGGTGGGCGAAATCGCTACCACGGTGGAAGTGACTGCTGCGCCACCGCCGCTCGACACCACCACCGCGCAGGTGCAGGCAACCTACGCGACACGCGAAATCGAAGAGCTTCCGTCCGCGAGCTTCGGACGCACAGCCGGCCTCGCCGGGACTTGGAATTCCTCCCCCATCTGGAACCTGAGCCTGCTGGGCGCCGGCGTTTCCTCGCAGGGCGGCGTCGGCCAGGGCGTAGGTCCCGCGATCGCCGGGCAACGCCCCGAGAACAATTCTTTTTATCTGGACGGCGTCGGCAACAACAACCACTACACCACCGGACCGCTAGCCGTTGTTGGCAACGACGCGGTGGCCGAAGTCTCGATCTTGAAAAACCAGTTCAGCGCCGAGTTTGGCGGCGCTTCGGGCGGTGTATTCAACGCCATCGTGAAGAGCGGCACGAACCAACTGCATGGCTCTATCTTCGAGTACCTGCAGAACCGCAACCTCAACGCCGTTGACGCCCTGCAGTGGACCCAGGGTCTCACGTCGCCACCGCGCTTCGACTCGAACCGCCTGGGAGCCACCATCGGCGGGCCGATCATCAAGAACAAGCTGTTTTACTTCGGCGATTTCGAATACAATCCCATCGGCCAATCCTCGGCCCCGGGTTCGCCTTTGAATGCACCCACGGCCGCGGGCTTGTCCGCGCTGGCGAATATTCCCGGAATCAGCAAAACCAACCTGGGCGTGTTCACCAAGTATGTTCCGGTGGCGCCCTCGAACGACCAGGGCACCATCCAGGCGGGAAATGTCAGCGTCCCGATCGGCAGCATCCCGATCACTTCTCCCAACTTCGACAACAGCTACAACGCCGTCGCGTCGATCGACTACAACCTCAGCGATCGCGATCAGCTCCGCGGCCGCTACATCTTTAACCGGCTGACTGGCATCGACCCCTCGGCGCAACTGCCGGTTTTCTTCCAGTCCTCGCCCAATAACAGCCAATTCGGCTCAATTTCGGAGTTTCACAGCTTCGGCCCGACTTTACAAAACGAATTCCGCTCCTCATTCAACCGGAATTACCAATCGACGCAAGCCGGCAACTTCTCCTTCCCTGGCCTGGGCGCGTTCCCGAACCTCACCATCGACGATCTGAACTCGCTGCAAATCGGTCCCGACCCGAACACGCCCAGCGGCTTGATCCAAAACCTGCTGCAGTTACAGGACAACCTGAGCAAGGTGGCGGGCCGGCACACCCTGAAGTTCGGCTACAGCTTTACCGACATCATCCTGACGAATTATTTCGTCCAACGCGTTCGCGGCGATTACGAATACAACACGCTGGCGCAGTACCTGTTCGACCTCACGCCGGACGTCTTCGGCGAGCGCAGCGCCGGCCCCAATGCCGATCCGCTGGGCTTCCTGGAAAACTCCGCTTTCGCCAGCGACGATTTTCGCATCCGCCCCAACCTGACCGTGAACCTGGGCGTGCGCTACGAATACGTCACCACGCCGGTGGCTTCGCGGACGCAGATCTACAGCGCTCCGGCGAACGTGCCGGGCGGCATCACGTTCGGAAGGCCTTACTTCAGCCCCAACGACTGGTCGCCACGCGTCGGCTTCGCTTATTCACCGGGCAAGAACCAGATGTGGGTGATCCGCGGCGGCTTCAGCCGGTCGTTCGCGCTGGACTACGGAAATCTTGCGGCCAACACCGTTCCGGCGTTCTTCCAGACCACCCAGGATGTGAACCTCGCCAGCAATGCTCCCAATTTCCTGGCGAACGGCGGATTGAACGGCGGCGGCGGAACTCTACCCACCGACCCGCAGCAGGCCCGCGCCATCATCAGCACCTACACGTTCGGCGGCCAGCGCCCCTACGCCTTGACCTGGACGCTGGGCGTCGAACGTCTGTTGGGCAAGAATTACACCCTGGAAGCCCGCTACATCGGCACCAAGGGCGTGCACCTGTGGGACCAGACCCGACTCAACATCGCCCCGCAAGTGAGTCCGTCGAACTACATTCCGACGTTCTTCACCATGCCGTCCCCCGAAACTCTGGCCAGCTTGACAAAAACGTATGCCCAGGTGAAGTCGTATATCGTGCCGGGCGGAACCGCGAGCCGTCCCTTCAATCAATTCGCTTCGCTGGGTTTCAACCAGAGCATCCTGGCGTACGCGCCGCAGGCCAACTCCTCGTACAACGGCCTGGCGCTGCAGATCACCAGGCGTTACTCGAACGGTCTCTCGTATATCGCGGCGTACACCTGGAGCCACCTGCTGGATGACGCCACCGCCACCAACTTCTCCACGCAACTGTCGCCGCGGCGCGCGCAGGATTTCCAAAATCTTCGCGCGGAGTGGGCATCGTCGGCGCTCGACCGCCGGCACCGGTTCACGCTGTCGCCCGTTTACGACTGGCGTCCGTTCAGCGGCCGCGGCTGGCTCATGAAAGACCTGGCCGGCAACTGGACCCTTTCCGGCACCTACACCTTTGAATCGCCCGAGTACGCCACCGTGCAAAGCGGCATCGATTCCAATCTGAACAACGACTCGCTGGATCGCAGCATCATCAATCCGGCGGGCGCCGCGAACGCCGGCAGCGACGTGATTCCGTACAACGCCAAAGGCCAGCAGTCGGGTACCGCGGCGTCGCCCGGCTCTGACGTGGTTGCGTTCGTCGCGAAAAATCCCAACGCGCGCTACGTGAAGGCGGGCCTGGGCGCGCTCCCCAACGCCGGACGCAACACCTTCCCGCTGAAGCGCATCAATAACGTCGATCTGGGCGTCACCAAGCGCCTCAACGTCACCGAGCGCTGGCGCCTAAGTCTGGGCGGCCAGTTCTTCAACCTGTTCAATCACGCGCAGTACACCGGCGGCTATTTGAGCGACGTGTCCGGCCTCGGCTACATAGGAAGCCGCAACGACCTGGTCCCGGGCAATGCGCTGTTCGGACGCTTCGATCAGTTCTACAGCAGCAACTCGCGCCAGATTCAGGTCTTCGGCAAGATCAATTTCTAAGCAAGATTCTGTCAGTCTCTGGGCCGCCCAATCCGGGCGGCCTGTCTTAACATCTAGTCCCGCCAAGCCTCCGCCCCCACCCCGCGCTGGTGCTGAATTCCGATTCTTGGAAATTCTTAGCCTCCCTGGCTACTGGAAAACATAGTGCATCCGATCTTACAGTCACCCAACCTGATGTTAAATAAAGAGCCTGCTTGGCCGAAACCGTGCCAACCGCTTTGGTAGCCCGAGTGCTACGGAGCCTAGGCACCAGCTCGATTTGGTTTGTTCCATATTCGTTACGAACGGGGTATACTGTTGCAAAGCATGATTTTAAAGCATAGCTTTTATGAAGTTCTTAGCGCAGGTGAACCTGCATCGCCATCACAGAACAGATCAAAACTGAGCAGTCCCAGACGCTTCACAAACCAACCAGTAGGAGAAAGCATGCAAATCTCGAGAGCGAAACTTTTGTTCTGCCTCATCGCTGTCCTGACGGCAACCACCGTTTGGGGACAGGGACTCACAGGAAGTATTTCCGGGTTAGTGAAAGACCCGAACGGCGCGGTGATTCCGAAGGCCAAGGTAGTGGCCAAGAATGTGGCCACCAACGCCGAATCTGAAACGATGTCGGACGACACCGGCTATTACCGCATCATCAACCTGGTGCCTGCCCAATATACCGTCAGCGTTGAAGCGGCCGGCTTCCGCCGCACCACCACGTCGCCCCTGGAGTTGAACCTTTCCCAGGCGTTGCGCGTGGACGTGAGCCTCGAGGTCGGCCAGGTGACCGAAACCGTAACGGTCACTGCAACGGCTTCTCAGATCAACACCGAAGATGCGCAATTGGGTGTGGCTATCGTCGGTCAGGGTCTTCCCAACATTTCCACTGCAGCCGGCCGCAACCCCCTGAACCTGGCGGGCCTGCAGGCTGGCGTTTCCATGAACCCTACGGCTGGACTCCCGACCAACGACATCGGTCCCTTCGCGGTGAACGGACAGCGGACCCAGGCCAACAATTACTTGCTGGATGGCGTCGATTCCAACGATCTGGCCATCAACATCCCCGACGCGCTCGGACAGATTTCTCCGAACGCGCTGTCTGAGTTTCGAGTCGTCACCGGCGCCATGAAGGCTGAATACGGCCGCAACGGCGGCGCCGTGGTTGAGGCCGTCACCAGAAGCGGAGGAAACGCTTTCCACGGTGGCGCCGAAGAGGTGTTCCGGAACACGGTGTTAAACGCCACTCCGTTTTTCCAAAATGTGACCCCCGGACCACCGACTTATTTTACGAACGGCTTGAAGCGGAAAGGGCAGTGGAACAGCAACGACTATGACGCGAACTTTGGCGGACGCATCATCAAGGACAAGACCTTCTTCTTCATCAGCTATCTGGGATTCCGACGCCGCCAGGGCGTGACCGCCAGCGCTACGGTATTCAGCCCAGCGGATCGGGCCGCTATTTTGGCCTATGGCACCGCGGCTGCGAAAGCCGTCTTGGGACTGGTTCCTCCGGCCTCCACCGGGAGCACGCTCTTCAGTTCTCCGGCCAACCTGTTGAACAGAGACCAGGGCCTGGCCAGGATCGATCACCACTTCAGCGATCGCAACAGCCTGTCCTTCACCTATTTCATCGAGAAGGGCACCCAAGCCGATCCATTCGCATTCGGCGGATCTACGATTCCGGGCTTCGGCACGTCGGGCGCCATCAACTATTACAACTACGTGCTTCGCGACACCCACACATTCAGCGCAGACCTGGTGAACGACGCGCGCGCGGGTTTCCACCGCCGTGCGCAGCCCGGCGTAATCCCGGTGAACAGTACCACGCCTGCGTCCCTGGGATTCACTCAAATAATACCGGACGACGCAGCCAGTGTCGGGCCGCCGCGGTTCGATATTGCGGGTTACTCGAACATTGGCAATACCATCCAAGGGCCGCAATCGAGATTCGACAACACCTGGCAGTACGCCGACACGCTCTCCTGGGTGCATGGCCGCCATTCCCTCAAGTTCGGCGGTGATTACCGCGCCTTCGAAGGGAACCAGCAGTTTACCTTCATCAACAACGGTTATTTCATCTATGACGGTAGCGGAGTGGAGAACGGTCTGGTGGCTCCTGTTCCCGGCGTAACCAACGACGCCCTGACGGACTTCATTCGCGGCTTCGTCACGGAATACGTTCAAAACAGCGCTGGGCACCAAGGCTATCGTGACCGGTTTGCCGGCTTGTTCTTCCAGGACGACTGGAAGCTAGCTCGCAACCTCACCGTGAACTTGGGTGTCCGTTGGGAATACGCCGCGCCGCTGACGGAGCTGAACGGCGAGGAGAACGCGTTCCGGGCGGGCCAGCAGTCGACGGTCTTCCCGACCGCGCCTGTCGGTTTGCTCTTTCCGGGCGACAAAGGCATCTCGGCATCCACTTACAACCACGACTGGAACAACTTCGGCCCGCGCTTTGGCTTTGCCTGGGACCCATTTTCCAACGGCAAGCTGAGCGTGCGCGGCGGATACGGCGTTTTCTATGACGTGGCGGTCAGCGAACTGACCCTGCAATTCCTGACGGCTCCGCCGTTCGGCATTCAGCCCTTCACCCTCTTCGATACGGATATGACTCACCCGTACTCGAGCTCCTTAATCAATCCGATTCCCCAGCCATTTCCGCACCCGCCCGTGAAACCCGGCGACCCCTTTGACTTCACCAATATCGCGCCGGTGGGCCTGACGGTGATGGATCCCAACTTTGCGACGCCGTATTCGCAACAGTGGAATCTCCAGGTGCAGTATCAAATCGCTCCCGCCTGGCTGGCTTCGGTCGGTTACGTTGCTTCCAACGGAGTGAAGCTGATGTACCGGAACGAAATGGATCCCGCAGTCCCGATCTCAACGGCTACGACGGGGAATACCGATCAGCGCCGCATCTATAACTTGACAAATCCGCAGTCTGCGGCCTACGGTGGAGCCGTATTTAGCGGAATCACCGATCAGTCCAGCGCCGCAAATTCAAACTACAACTCATTGCAGGCGGAACTGAGAACCAGGATGTGGCACGGCCTCGTAATGACCCATGCGTATACCTGGAGCCACTCCATCGACGACGCCTCCGGGCTGCGTGTCAATAGCACGGGCAACATCTATAGCCGCGCTAACGATCGTGGCAATTCCGAATTTGACATTCGGCACAACTACGTCGGGTCGGTCATCTACGACCTCCCCTGGATGAAGGATCAGAAGAGCTTTGTCGGCCATGTTCTGGGCGGCTGGACCTTCTCCTTTATCGAGGCGATCCATAGCGGACTACCGTTCAACCTCACGGAACCCAACGATCGCTGCTTGTGCGGCGGCGGCGGGAACCGGCCGGACTACATCGGCGGCGACGTGCAGTTTGTCGATCCCCGCACCAACGCCTTCGGCAAACAGAACTCGTACTTCGACGGCACCAGCGGCGGCTCGGGAGGCGCTCTCACCAACCCCTACTTCCGCCGCGTCGGCACCGGCAACTCGGCTGCGCTGGGCGCCGGCCGCTACGGCAACTTCGCCCGCAACGTCTTCCATGGACCGGGCGCCATCAACAGCGACATCGGTCTCACCAAGAGGGTCCGAATTTCCGAAGGTCAGAGCTTCGAACTCGTCGGCGAGGCGTTCAACCTCTTCAACCACACCAACTTCTTAAATCCCGTCAGCACCACCGGCGGGAGCATCGGGTCGGCGACGTTCGGTCAGATCACCGGCGCTCTCGATCCTCGCCTGATTCAGATCACTGCGCGGTACACGTTCTAAACTTCGCAGGAAGTCTCGAGGGGCGGATCTCCGGATCCGCCCCTTTTCATTTTTCGCTACTCCTGTCTTTCCTTGATCGCGTAGTAACCCCTGCGAACTTGTACCCTCAGCCCGCGCCGCTTCACCCGCAGCTCCAGCTTACGGAAAGAGCCGTCGTGCGCCCGATTCGTAGACGCATAGCCCAGCGAGTACTGGCTGCGCAGTTCCCGCTCGATGGTCTCGAAGATCTTCTCCAGCGGCGTCTTCTTGCCGGCCTGAAACATGCGGCCCCCGGTGGGCTCCGCCATGTCCTTCAAGAACGAGCAGCCGGAGAAACCCGACTCATAGCAGATGCCGTAGACGATGGTGTTGGTGGACTGCACCGCTTTGATCGCCTCTTCGAGATGCGTCTGGCTTCCGTTGTCGAGCCCGTCGGAGATGATCACCATGGTCTTGCGGCCCGATACGCCGGCCAGCTTCCTGGCTGCCGTCGCAGCAACACCGTCATAGAGCATGGTGCTGGGCATCGGTTGATTCGGCCCAGGCAGGCCGCGGAACGGCACGGAACGAAGCTTGGCCAGCGCTGCACGCAGCGACTCTGTTGACGACGTGAAGTCCTGCCATAGGATGAGCGTGCTCGAAAAGCCCAACAGCAGGGCGTGGTCGGTGGGGCGCAGAACGGTTTCCAGGAACCTGCTGGTGGCCTCCTTTTCATCGGCAATGAAACGTGCCACGCTGCCGCTGACATCCACCAGCAGCGCCACCGTGAGCGGCAGGTCGGTGTCCCGCGCGAAGTAGCGAATCTCCTGGCGTTGGCCATTCTCGCGAATTTCAAAATCGTCCTTCGCGAGATCCTGTACCAGCGCCCCGCGCTTGTCGTAGACCGTGCAGAGCACGTTGACGACGTCCACGTCTACTTTGATGGGAGTCTCGGGTTCCTGCGCCGGAGCGACCGGCGCGACTGACAGCAGCAGGATGCTCCAGAGCTTCTTCATGACGGTTACGGCGGGAATTTCATGTTAGTATGCTTGTTCTCTGATGCACAAACGCTGCTTGCTTCTAGTCATTTTGAGCGCTGCCGGCGCTTTCGGCCAGTCCCAATTCACTCCGGGGCTGAAGCCATTCATCGCCGTGGACGCGCCCGTCATCACGCTGGAGCACGTGCGGATTCTCGACGGCACCGGCGCACCCGCGCGCGAGGACCAGACCATCCTGATCGACCACGGACGCATCCAGGCCGCCGGCCCATCCAGCCAGGTCCAGGCACCGGCCGGCGCGCACCGCATGGACCTCGCGAATCACACCGTGATTCCCGGCCTGGTCGGAATGCACGAGCATCTGTTCTATCCTTCCGGCGGCGCGGTACCGCTGTACATCGAGCACGGGATGAGCTTCCCACGCCTGTACCTGGCCGGCGGCGTCACCACGGCCCGCACCGCCGGAACGCTCGAGCCGCAGACCGATCTGAACCTCAAGAAGATGATCGACGCAGGCCAGATGCCCGGCCCCAAGATGCTGATCACAGTCGGGTATCTGGAAGGCCACGGCGGGTTCGCGCCGCAGATGACCGAGCTCGACTCGCCCGACGACGCCCGCCGGTTCGTCGAGTATTGGGCCAGCCAGGGCGCGCATTCCTTCAAGGCGTACATGCACATCACGCGCGGCGAACTGGAAGCCGCCATCACCACCGCTCATGCGCGCGGGCTGAAGCTGACCGGACACCTGTGCTCGATAGGATTCCGTGAAGCGGCCGCGCTCGGCATCGACAACCTGGAACACGGCATCGTGGTGGATTCGGAATTCGATCCGGCCAAGCAGCCCGACGTCTGCCCGCCCGGTCCATCGGCCCAGCAACTCGCCGCGCTGGATATCAACGGCGAACCCGTGCAGCGGACCATTCGCGAACTGGTGCAGCATCGCGTGGCCGTGACATCGACGCTAGCGGTGTTCGAGTCCGCGCCGCCGCTCCAGTCCCGATTCCTGGATGCGCTTTCGCCCACCGCGGCTCTGTTGTACCTGGCCGGCCGCGAGCGCCTTTCCGAGCAGGCCCGGACCGTCAGCGCCCTGCGGGTGAAGAAGGAAGTCGAGTTTGAGCGAGCGTTCGTGAAAGCGGGCGGACTGCTGATGGCCGGCTGTGATCCGACCGGCAACGGCAGCGCGCTGGCGGGCTTCGGCGATCAGCGCAACATCGAACTGCTGGTCGAGGGCGGGTTCACCGCGGAACAAGCTGTCCAGATTGCCACGCTCAACGGCGCGCGCTTCCTGGGCCTAGACGGCCGCATCGGCTCCATCGCGCCGGGCAAGCAGGCCGACCTGGTGGTGCTGGATGGGAATCCGGTCCGGCAAATCTCGGACATCGAGAAAGTCAGTCTGGTGTTCAAGGATGGCGTCGCGTTCGACTCCGCGAAGGTACTGGATTCAGTGCGCGGCCAAGTGGGACTGCACTGAAAAGAACGCCCCCGGCCGGAGGAGCGAACGCCTATCGGCGACCCTCTTCCGTCTCGCTGGATGGCGGCACCAGTCCTTTGAGCCGCATGTAGGTGACGATGTTGCCGTAGTGCTCGTCCATGTGCGCATTGTTAAAGTCCAGCGCCATGATCCTGGGCGCGTCGCGTCCCAGAAACTTGATGATCTCGGGAGCGGAAGTATCGGTCATCCCGTTGTAGATTTCATCACAATAGGAAAACGCTGCCTGCAGTGCGGCCGCCAGATCGGCCTTGGTGTGCTTGTTCTTCTCGACCCCTGGTCCGTTGTTGGGCTTGCCGGTCGCCATGGAGCAGAAAATATACTGCGCATCGGCAACGTGACCGATCAGTTGCCCAAAACTGCGCACCTCGGGCGTGGGCTTGAAGCTGTAATTGGCTTCCGGCATTTTCTCGGCGGCCTTGGTGACATTGGTCTTCACGATGTTGTAGATGGCCTTTGTTCCCGCGCTGATTGGATTGGCCGGGGCGGCGGTTTGAGCCGTCATCGTAGCAGCCGCGAGTAAGGAAAAGAACAGAGCTGAAGCGAGTTTATTCATAGAACGAGATTCCTCCAAGTAGTTACCAGAATACCTGCAAACGCATAGGATGCTCCTCGGCTTCCCGACGAACCGAGATTTTTTGAGGATGAGCGGCGCAGCCGCTTCGACCAGGGTCTGAAATGCGGCGGGAGGGGGCATGCTAGATTGTTGTTCGGTGCCGAAAGAATTGCCGCTGTCAGGTGTCCGCGTATTCGAGTTCGGCAGCAATGTCGCCGGGCCGTACGCCGGCTGGATTCTGGCCGAAATGGGCGCGGATGTCGTCAAGATCGAGCGACTCGAAGGCGACGACGCCAGGAGCTGGGGGCCTCCGTTCTGGAACGGCTCGGCGACCCTGTTCCACACCGTCAATCGCAACAAGAAGTCCTGCTCGGTGGACCTTAAGGATTCGGAGGCGGTGGAGCGTCTTCGTGGACGCATCCTGCGCGAGGCCGACGTGGTGCTGCAGAACCTTCGGCCGGGCGTCGCCGCCGAGTTGGGTTTCTCCGCGGAGTCGTTAACCGCCGAAAATCCCAGGCTCATCTATTGCAACCTGCACGGGTACGGAGCGCGCGGGCCGCTCAAGGATCGCCCCGGCTACGACGCGCTGGTGCAAGCCTTCGGCGGAATCATGAGCGTAACCGGGGAAGAAGGCCATCCGCCGGTGCGCGCCGGGATATCGGTCATCGACGCGGGCACCGGGATGTGGTGTGCGATCGGCATCCTGGGCGCTCTGTATCGCCGCGCGCTCACCGGTAAGGGCGGCATTGTCGACGCGTCGCTTTTTGAAACCGCGCTGGGCTGGATGGCATTTCACGCCAGCGCGTTTCAAGCGTCGGGTGATACACCCATGCGGCTAGGCACCGCCACTCGGGGGATTGCTCCGTATCAGGGCTACGCGTGTTCGGACGGAGTGTTGATGATCGCGGCTTCGAATGACCGGCTGTTTGCGAAGCTGGCGCGGGCGCTGGATCATCCAGAGTGGCCCGAGCAGGACCGGTTCCGAACCAATCCCAGCCGCGTCGCGAACCAGGGCGCGCTGAATCAACTGCTCGACGAGATACTGATCACCGCGCCCCGCGAGCACTGGCAGCGGATACTCGACGCGGCGGGCGTTCCCAACTCGCCCGTGCAGACGGTGGAGGAGCTGCTCGCGCACCCGCAGACCGCCGCGCTGGCCATGGCCCAAGACACCGGCGATCCCGGGATGAAATTGTTCGGGCTGCCGCTTTCCTTCGAGGGGACGCGGCCGCCGCTTCGCAACATCGCTCCGGCGCTCGGAGCCGGCAACCAGAATCAGGAGGAGTGATTGCAGTACGAAACGCTGCTGGTGGAGAGCCCGGAAAAGCACTTACTGCTGGTGACGCTCAACCGGCCGGACCGAAGTAACGCGCTAAATACTCAAATGGGCCGCGACTTACTAAGTCTCTTCGGCGGCTTGTATGTCGATTCCAGAGGGTTGCGCTGCATTGTCCTGACGGGGGCCGGAAGCAAGGCATTCTGCGCGGGCGGCGATCTCAAACAGCGCAACGAAATGACTAATGAGGCCTGGCGCGAACAGCATGCCATATTCGAGCAGCATGTCCTGGCAATGCAGGACTGCCCGGTCCCGATCATCGCCGCTGTCAACGGCGCGGCGTACGGCGGAGGATTGGAGATGGCGCTCTCGGCCGACTTCAGCTACGCGGCCAGGTCGGCGCGATTCGCCCTGACCGAAACCAGCCTCGGGATCATGCCCGGAGCCGGAGGAACGCAGAACCTTCCACGGGCCTGCGGAGTGCGCCGCGCCAAGGAGATCATCTTCACGGCCGAGCCATTCACGGCCGAGCAAGCCTTCGACTGGGGTATCGTCAACAAGCTCTGCGACGACACTGGATTAATGAGCGAAGCGCTGGCGACTGCGCGCCGAATCGCGGCCAACGGGCCACTGGCGGTTCGGCAAGCCAAGAAATCGATCGGAATGGCCACGCAGCTAGACTTGAAGACCGGCTACGCGTTCGAGATCGAAGCTTACAACCAACTGGTCCCAACGCAAGACCGTCTGGAGGGTGTCCGGGCTTTCAACGAAAAGCGAAAGCCGGATTTCAAGGGCGAATGAAGGCAGATCGTCAGCGCGACATCATCGTCTGTGAAGTCGGCCCGCGCGATGGCCTGCAGATGATTCAGCAGGTCCTGCCGACCTCCGTGAAGCTCGGATGGATCGCCGTGGAAGCCGCCGCGGGCGTGCCGGAGATTGAAGTCTGCTCGTTCGTGCCGCCCAAGCTGCTGCCTCAATTCGAAGACGCGGCCGAAGTAGCCGCGGGCGCGCTCAGGCACGCCGGCCTGACCGTAACGGCGCTGGTCCCCAATCTCAAAGGCGCCGAGCGGGCCTTCGCGTCCGGAGTGCACAAAATCAACTTCGTGCTGTCGGCATCCGAGAGCCACAATCGGAGCAACGTGCGGCGTTCGTCCGCCGAATCGCTGGAGGATTTTCGCCGTATCGTCGAGCTTCGCAACTCGCGGCCCGAGTGGCGGAGTATCCAGCTTTGCGGAGGCATCTCGACGGCCTTCGGATGCACCATCGAAGGCGCCGTCGCTGAAGATGCTGTGCTGAAGCTGGCCGGGAAATACGTCGAGTACGGCGCGGACAAGCTGAGCATCGCCGACACAGTGGGCTACGCGAATCCGGCGCAGGTGAAGCGCATGTTCACGCGGCTGCGGCAACAACTGGGCGAGATCGAGATGGCCGGGCACTTTCACGACACGCGCGGCTTGGGCTTGGCCAATGTTTACGCGGCGCTCGAAGCCGGCGTTCGCAGCTTCGATGCGACGCTGGGCGGGCTGGGCGGCTGCCCCTGGGCGCCCGGAGCCACCGGCAACATCGTCATCGAAGACCTGGTCTTTCTGCTCGAATCCGCGGGACTCAACACCGGCGTCGACCTGGACCGGCTGCTCGAAGTCCGGAAGATCGTGCGGGCGGCCCTGCCCGATGTGCCGCTCCACGGAGCGCTCGCAAAAGCCGGCCTGCCGAAGGGATTCGGCGCTCACCGGAAGACGGCCAATCTGTAGTATTGTCATTCAGACGGCGACAGGAGGTGGTATGACCAAGATGTTGCTCTGTGTGATTGGCGCTCTCGCGATCAGCGGTTTGTCGAGCGCGCAGGGACCGGCCGCGGTATCCTCCACGCGGGATTCCAACACGCCGGCGCCTCGGCCTTCGGCGCAGATTCCCGCCGCTCCTCTTTACAAGCTGGAGGATGCGCTCCTGGAATGGCCGCTTGCGCCGTCGGAGAAAGCCTACAGCGCGATTGACGGAAAACATATCCATGAGTACGTCGAAGACCTGACCGCGATCTCGCGCAAGTATCGCGACAGCGGCCATCCGCAGTTCTGGGGACGGATCATCGGCACGCAGGCCGACACGGATACCGCGGAATGGGTGGTCGAAAAATTCAAGAAATTCGGCCTCACCGACGTTCACATCCAGCCGTTCGACCTGCCTCCGCAGTGGATGCCGCAGTCCTGGGAGATCACGGCGACCGGCAGCGGCAAGACGCTGCATCTCGAATCGGCGCAGCCCGCCTATCAAACCAAGGCGACTACACCGGAGGGCTTGGACCTCGAAGCAGCCTACGTGGGCACCGGAAGCGAAGCGGACTTTGCGGGGCGCGACGTGCGCGGCAAGGCGGTTTTCATTTTCAGCATGCCGCTTCCCGGATCCTGGCGTCACACCGCCACGGCGGAAGGCGCGGTGCGGCGGGCCGAAGCGAAAGGCGCGGCTGCGATCTTCGCGATCATTGCTCTGCCTGGAAATATCCGCACGCAACTTTATCCAACCGGAACCAACGTGCCCACGTTTTCGATGGGCATGGACGACGGCTATGCGATTCGCGATCTGATCGGGCAAGCGCCCGCCGGCCAGGCTCCGCGCGTCAAGGTCCGTCTGGACGTCAAGATGGAGCCGGGCTTGAAGACCGGCACCGTGTGGGGCACTCTGCCCGGCCGGACCGACGAGACGGTGGACATTCTCGCGCACCGCGACGGCTGGTTCGAAGCGGGCACCGACAACGCATCGGGTGTGGCGACCATGGTCGGGCTGGCCGAGTACTTCTCGAAAATCCCGAAGGACCGGCGCCGCCGCACGATGGTGTTCATCGGCACCACTGGTCATCACAACGGCGGAAACATGAGCGGGACCTGGCTGCTGGATCATCGCGACGAGGTGTTCGCGAAATCGGCGCTGCTCATCAACTGCGAGCACACCTCCACCGTGCAAACGTATCTGCTAGGCGAGGACATTCGCAAGGCCAACATGTATACGGGCATGTTGTGGTACGCCGGAGGTCCGCGGCGCCCTAAGCTGCAGGACATCGCCGTGAAAGCGTTCCACGACGCCGGCGTGGTGACCTACGCCACTCCCGAGCGAGCCGCTCCAGGTGGCGAAATGAGCCGCTTGTGGCCGTTCGTCCCCGGAGTCCAGGCGTCGGATTACAACGTGTTTTTCCACTCGGACCACTAAGGTCCCGACACCGTGCCGTGGACCGGACTGGAGGCCATCACGCGCGCGTACGCCATGATCATCGACGGCGTGAACACGCTCGATCTCAGCGATCTGCAACGGCCGCCGGAGAATCCGCCGGGGCGGGGCCCGGCGCGTTAGGTTGGCATCATGAGCGCGCAGAAGCTTTCAGTCACCTACGTCGAGTTGCCGATCATCGTAAACCGCGCCGTGACCTATGCGAGCGGTGAAAGGGCCGAAGTCCCGCTGGGTGGAATTTTTGAGTCGCTTGCGATCTTCTACGATGAAGTCTGTCTCCCATTCCCGTACGGATTCGATCGCCATGGTCCGGTCCTCTGGTCGATTTCCACCGAGCCGGGACAAACCGACGCCTTCAAACAAACCATGGACGAGATGTTCACGGAATACCAGCGCTGGCGGGATGAATGGAAGCCGTTGTTCGATCGAGGCGTGGTTCGCGTCTTGCCTCCGGCTATCCAGGATGTCAGCCAGGTCCCGCAGGGTTTCTCGGACGCCATCCGGCGGCGTCTGGCCGATGAGCAAGGCCGCTTGAGCATCTTTCCGCTGCTCTCGGGAGAGTTCGCCTTGACGGTGCACACGCTCTACGGAACCAAACCGAGCCCGGAACTCATCCCCTCGCATCCCGCCAACGCTGTGGATGCCGTGCTCACGCATTCGCTTTTCAGTTGCCTGGTACCGCGGCTGAACGCGCTGACGGCGGAGGAAGTCATGGAGTTGCGGGACGATTTGGGCGATTTGCGCGAAGGCTTTCGCGCTTACATCAACGAATCGCTCGACGACGTGGAGGCGCGCGTCAAGGACGGCGTCTCGATCTGGGACGCGGCACATCGCACCTCCGAGCGCAAAATCATTCCCAAGTACGAGGAAATGCAACGCCAACTGGCTGCCAAAGCGACTGGAAAATGGGCTAAGATCCTGTCGCCTCTCTCGAAGGTAATGCAGATCGACGCTTCGCCCTGGACGCCAAAATTCTACGGCCAGCTATTTGAAGCTTTCTTCGGAAGCAGCGGCGCGGTAGCCGAAGCGGAGAAGGAAGCCCAAACCAATGCCGGTCAGGCTTTTCAGTTCCTGGCGCGGCTGGAGTCGAAGGCCGGCGAGTTTGGCGCCAGTGCGGCGGAGTGAGTCAGTAGCGAAAGGCGGTGATCCCGTGCGATTGAGCCGAAGGGAAGCGATCGGCATGTTCGGCGCCGGCGGTTCTGCGCTGGGCTTGGTCTCTGCCTGGAGCCAGCGGGCGGCGGGCGCCAGCGCCAAGACCAACCAATTTCCAAGAGGCGCGGCCATCCGGACGCTGCTCAAGGATCTGCCGCCCTCCGCGCTGGCCAATGGGGCGACGCTGTTCCACGAGCATCTGTCGATCGACTTGCCGCCCACTCGGCCCGGACGCGGGACGCCACCGCCTCCCGCCACGGCGGACGTGGATCTCATGATCCGCGAAGTCGCCACGGCCGGCCAGGAGGGCGTGGTTTGCATCGTCGACGGCGGGCATCCCGACATGGGACGCAATCTGGACAATCTCCGGCGGATCGCGATGAACACCAGCGTGCACATCGTCGCGGGCACCGGCTATTACATGCAACGCACGTATCCGGCGGACCTCGCGAGCAAGAGCGAGGATCAGATTGCCGACGAGCTCGCGCGCGAAGTGAATCGGGACGGGCTGGGAGCCTTTGGCGAGATCGGCCAATCGGCCAACGGAGCGGAACTCACACCCGATGAGCGCAAGGTTTTCCGCGCGGTCGGGAAGGCGCACCTGCGTACCAACCTCCCCATCTTCACGCACAACGCTTACGGGACCGGGCCGGACGTGCCGCGCGAGGCAGGCCTGCGGCAGCTGGATGTGCTGGAGTCGGTGGGCGTCAAGCCGCAGCACGTCGCCATCGGACACACCTGCTGCCTGGACGATCCGAAGGCCGAGATCATCCGCGAGATCGCCAAGCGCGGCGCGTTCGTCGGTTTCGATCGCGTCACCGGCGGATTCGTGCCGGACGACAAGAAGGTGACCATGGTGCTTGCGTTCCTGGACGCCGGGTATGCGGACAAGTTGCTGCTGTGCTCCGATTTCACGGGGCGGCGGACAACGGCTCGGCCAGGATACGGCAACACGCTGACGGTGTTCGTGCCGAAGCTGCGTCAGGCCGGCGTCCCGGAGGCGACGCTGCACGCGATCACAGTCGACAATCCGCGGCGTCTGCTGGCGTTCGTGCCGAAGAAAGCGCGGCCCAAGAACGCGTAACCGCGTCCCCAGGCGATGCGTTATCCTAAGAACCCAATAGGGAGGTGGCAATGTTGGCAGAACCTCGTTCCTTGCGGCTGACGCGCCGCGAAGCGCTGAACATTCTCGGCTTGGGTGCGGCCGCCGCTGTACTGCCGGGCGCGGCGTCTGGCGCGAACTCGCCTCAATTCCCCAAGGGGGCGATCATCCGGACCATCCTGAAAGACCTGCCTCCCGAAGCGCTGGCCGGAGGCTCCACGCTGTTCCACGAGCATATGTCGCTGGCGGAGGATTTCATGCCGCGCTGGATGTCGTACGCGCGCGCGACCAATCCTCAAAGCGGACGCCGCGGCGCGGCGCCACCACCGCCGGCCCCGGCGACCCCGCCCCAGCCATTTTTCATGCAGGATCCGGAGTTGATGGCCGACGAGATGCGCGCTGCCGCGAAAGACGGCGTGTCGTGCATCGTGGACGGCGGCCACCCGGACATGGGCCGCGACTTGGAATTCCTAAAGGAACTCAGCGTCAAGTCCGGCCTGCCGATCGTGGCGGGCTGCGGCTTCTACACGCAGCCTTTTTATCCCGCCGAGATTGCCACCTGGAGCGAAGATCAAATCGCGCAGGAACTGATCCGCCAGGCCAACTCGCAACCGGTGGGCGTGTTCGGCGAGATCGGCAGTTGGGACGAGATCACCGACAACGAGCGCAAGGTGTTTCGCGCGGTCGGCAAGGCCCATGTGGCCACCAACCTGCCGATCTTCACGCACACCGGCATCCCCGGCAAGTCGGCCATGGAGCAGCTCGACCTTCTGGAAGGAGCCGGCGTCAAGCCGCAGCGCATCGTGATCGGGCATCTCGGCAATCTTAACGACCCGAAGGTCGAGGTGCACAAGGCCATCTGCAAGCGAGGCGCGTTCATCGGCTTCGATCGCCAGGGCGGACCCGGCGATGCGCGGCAAGTGCCCATGGTGGTGGCGCTCATCGAAGCCGGCTACGCCGACAACCTGATGTTCTCATCCGATCTGTCCAGCGAAGCACAGACCAAGAAGGGCGGCGGCGCCGGATATGGGAAGACGCTGACGGTGTGGGTGCCGAAGCTGCGCCAGGCCGGCGTGAGCGATGAAATCCTGCACGGCATCACGGTGGACAACCCGCGACGCTTTCTGGCATTCGTTCCGAAGAAAAAACGCAAAGCGTAACCCTCCAAAGGGCGCCACCACAACCTGGTAACCGCGGCCGCCGCCACTTCCAGTCGCTTGGGCGTATGCTAAGAGACGAGCTCAAACCTACCAGGAGGACTGCGTGAAAAACGAAAATTCCACCCGCGTGAATCAGGCCGCCGGCGCAACCAGCCGCCGCGACTTCTTAACAGGCTCTTCTCTCGCTGTGGCCGCCGTAGCCGCAGGTTCAGTGGCTGCTTCGAAAGCCTCGGCGCAAGCACAACAACGCCCGCCGTCCGCGCTGGGCGCCAGCAGCGACCGTCAACTTTTCTGGGAAGTAGAAACAACTCAGGGCAAGGTCCAGGGCATCGCCAACACCGGCATCAAAGAATTCAAGGGCATTCCCTACGGCGCGCCCACCGGCGGCAAGAACCGCTTCATGCCGCCCAGGAAACCGGCTTCCTGGACCGGCGTACGTGAGTGCTTTGGGCATGGACAGATCTCGCCGCAGACCGTCGCGGACTTGCGCAGCGACTACGGCATGATGATCCAGTGGGACCAGCAGCCCGGCGGCATGGGCGAGGATTGCCTGGTGCTCAACGTGTGGACGCCAGGCGTCAACGACGGAGCGAAGCGCGCGGTGCTGGTCTCGTTCCATGGCGGCGGATTCGCCACCGGCTCGGGCAACGCTCCCGGATTCGACGGCGCGCAACTGGCCAAGTTCGGCGACGTGGTGGTGGTGACCGTGAATCATCGGCTGGCCAGCTTCGGCTATCTGCACCTGGCCGACCTCGGCGCGCCGCCCGAGTTCGCCGAGGCCGGTGTCACCGGCGTCATGGATCTGGTTGCGTCGCTCGAATGGGTGCGCGACAACATCGAAAGATTCGGCGGCGATCCCGGGAAGGTCATGATCTTCGGCCAGTCCGGCGGCGGCGCCAAAACGTCCACTGTTCTCGCCATGCCGTCAGGCAAGGGCCTGTTCCATCGCGCGGCGGTGCAAAGCGGTTCGTCGCTCCGGCTCACCACGCGCGAGGAGGGCACCAAGCTGGCCTCGGCGCTCCTGGCCAAGCTCAACATCTCCAAGAGCAACATCGCCGACCTGCAGAAAATCTCGTGGCAGCAAATCCTGGAGGCGCAGAGTTCCATGGGTCTCGGGCTGGGTGGATTCGGGCCGGTGGTGGAAGGCAAAGTGCTGCCGCATCATCCCTTCGATCCGGTGGCGCCGCCCGAGTCGGCTGATATTCCGGTGATCATCTCCACGGCGCTCGAAGACGCCGCTCTGGCGTTGACGAACTTTGATCTGGACGACGCCGGGCTGAAGCGCTTGCTGAACCAGCGCTTCAAGACCAAGGGCGACGAAATCTACGCGCTGTACAAAAGGTCGAGCTGGACCGAGAAGAAGACGCCTTTCCAGGTCCAGGCGCAAATCTTCACCGACAGCGGTTTCCGCCGCAGCGCCATCACGCAGGCGGAACGCAAGGCGGCGCTCGGCAAGGCGCCGGCATATATGTATCTGTGGGCCTACGACAGTCCCGGATTTGACGGAAAATTCGGCGCGGTCCACGGGACCGACGTTTCGGCGACCTTCAACAACTACCGCGACGGAATCGGCGGCACCGGATCGCGCCAGCAGCGTGCGCTCTGGAATAAATTCGCCTCCACCTGGGTAGCCTTCGCCAAGACCGGCAGTCCCAACAATTCGACCATTCCGAATTGGCCGGCCTACGATGCGGCCAAACGCGCCACCATGATCTTCGACAACGACACGCGCGTCGACAACGACCCGCGCGGCGAGATCAGAAAATTCTGGGACCAAATGCCGCTGCCTACCAGCCCGCTGGGCTGAGATCGAGCGAGGAGGACCGCATGAGCGACCTGAAACGCAGAACATTCATCACCGGGCTGGGCGCGTCGGTTTCGCTCGCGCCGGGCTTCGCGTTCGCGCCGGCGCGCGAAGAAGGCCTTTTCAACCCGGGCCTGACCAAGGTGAATCCGAAATTCATGGTCAGCCCCAAGGAGGTCCACGGCTGGCACGTCGTGAAGGACTCCAAGGGTGGCCCCACCATGACCGGCAGCCCATCCTGGAAGAACTATCTCGAATTCCTGGAAAAGAACTGGCGCGAAATCGGTGTGGTTGATATTTTCCGCAATCCGTTTATTTTCACGCGCTGGTCCACCACCGAGTTTCCCGACGATTCGAACTGGTCGCTGCACGTCGACGGCAAGAAGATCAAGGTGGCCAGCTACGGATGCAACTCCGGTAAGACGCCCGACGCCGGCGTCACCGGCGGCCTGGTGGTCTACAAAGAAGGCATGCCCGCCGAGGCGTTGCGCGGCAAGATCGCGATCGTGGTGAAGGCGCAGGGGCGCGGCGGAAGCTCGGGCACCGACGACTACGAGTATCTTTCCAACCCCGAGACGTTTCCCGATCCTCTGAAGCCGCGTTCTGAAGAAGGCGCGCTCAGCCCGTTCCCCATCATGGGACTGGGTCCCGCACAGAAAGCGCTCATCGACGCCGGCGCGCTCGGCGCGCTGATCGAGATGCCGCTCTCCTACGACGCGCTCTCGGGCGTCTACACCTTCGGCGTGCCCGCGCTGCACGACATGCCTAGCCTGTACCTGGATCGCGACACCGGAGCGCAGATCGTCGAAGCCGCCGGCGCCGGAAAGAACGCCACGCTGCGGCTCATCGCGCATACCGAAGAGGCCGAGGCTTACCAGCTCTTCGGCTATCTTCCCGGCAAGGATTACGGCGAGCCCAACGACCAGCAGGTCATGCTCATCACGCACACCGACGGTCCTTCGATTTCCCAGGAGAACGGCGCGCTGGGCATTCTCGCGGTCACGAAGTATTTTTCGCACATCCCGCAGTCCGAGCGGCCGCGCACCATCATGCTGTTCTACGATTGCCGCCACTACATGCCGGGAGCCGAGCGTGCCTTCGCCGCGCAGGACTACGCCGCCAGCCATCCTGACATCTACAAAAAAGTAATCGCCGCGATGGGCATCGAGCACCTGGGCCAGATCCAAGTCGCCGAAGGCAACGGCAAGCCGTATCACAAGACCAACCTGATGGAAATGTCATCGGTTTGGATCACCAACAACCAGCACCTGGTGGAAATCGCGATCAAGGCGGCGAAGGACAACCATCTGCGCCGCGTTCAGGTCCAAAGCCCGGGCCGCAAGGGGATTCACGGCGGCGAGCAGGGACCCTGGTACGGGCTGGGCGGAATCGCGCGCCGCATCGGAGTGCCGGGCGCGTCCACCATGGGATCGATGACCGCGTACTGGTCCACCAAGGCGCGCATCGATTATCTGGACGCCGACCATTTCGTAAACCAGATGGCGACCATGAGCCAGATCTGCGGCGAGCTGATGCTGGCCGATATCGAGTCGATCAAGAGCGCGCCCGGACCAGCGCGCCCGGCCAGGACGCCCGCTTAGATGTGGCAGATCGGTAACGTCAAAGTCAGCCGGATCGTCGAGCTGGAGATGCCGGGCCTGAGCTTCGTTCTGCCCGATGCCATACCGGAGAAGCTCCGCGCCATCGATTGGCTGGCGCCGTACTTCGTTTCCGAAGATTGGGAAGCCATCGCGAGCATCCAGGCTTTCATCGTCGAGTCCAAAGGCAAGCGCGTCATCGTCGACACCTGCCTCGGCAACGATAAGAAGCTGCCCATCCGCCGGTGGTCCAACCGAAAAGGACCTTTCTTGGAGCATCTCGCCTCGGCTGGCTTCCCGCGCCAAACCATCGACACCGTGCTCTGCACGCATCTCCACATGGATCACATCGGCTGGAACACCATGCAGGTGGACGGTGCGTGGGTCCCGACGTTTCCGAACGCGCAGTACCTGTTCGGCCGCCTCGAGTGGGAACACTGGGACCGGACGCGCGAGAACTGGACGCCCACCATCATCGAAGAATCCATCCAGCCGATCCTGGACGCCCGTCTCCACAAGCTGGTGGAAACCGATCATCGCATCACCGATGAAGTATGGCTGGAGCCGACTCCGGGGCACACACCCGGACACGTGTCGGTGCGCATCAGTTCAAACGGCGAACAAGCCATCATCACCGGCGACCTGATGCACCACCCCTGCCAGGTCGCGCGGCCGCAGTGGAACTCAGTAGCCGATTCGGATCCGCAGCAAGCCTGCGTCACGCGCCACGCCTTCGTGGCTCAGCGCGCCGAAAAAGGTGAGCTGGTGATTGGAACGCATTTCGCGGCGCCTGTTGTGGGTCACATCGTGCGAGACGGCGAAGGTTTCCGATTCCGCGTTCTGACGTAGATTATTCGACGGGTTCGACGCTGCGAACACCCTGGCCTGGAATCGCAACGCTGACCCTGCAGTCGGGACCAGGACATCCAGGATCACCGACCTCCACCGCGTCGCTCGCAAGTCCGAGCAGCGGCCGCGCGTCCGTGGCCGGCGCCGTTGTTCCATACAACACCAGGTTGCGAACGGCCCCCGCATCATAGGGATGCATCGCGCCCCAGCGAGCCGCATCGTGCGCCCGCTCGGCCAGTGTCTGCCGGGTGAAGATCATCTGCCCGACGCCGATCATGCCGAGCAGCACGCCCATGAAAGCGGCCAGGACCAGCGCGGTCTCGATCATCGCCTGGCCTCTGCGACGGCGCGTGTTCATGCGGCGGCGTGCCGTCACTGTGTCCCTCTCTTGGCGAGCGGAAAGGAAACCGTCGGCCGTTCGTCCAGTCTCACTTTCGCGAACAGCGAATCAATCACGAACCCACGGATCGAGACCGTGGCCACACCCGGCCCCACAATGAGTTCGACATTCTCTGGCCTGAGTCCCGCCACGATCGGTTTGGCGACCGCCGAAGGCTTGGTCTCGCCGAACACGACGAGATTTCGAACCGACGTCTCCAACGCCGGCCCCGCTGCAGCCGATCCCGAACTGAGCGAGGCATACCGCGCTCCAGCCCGCACCGCGTTCACCAGGTTTTCGTAGGCGTAAAAGGCATAGCCGACCTGAAAGATGCCGGCGAACAGCGTCGACAACACGATCAGCGATCCCGCAAATTCGATCAACAGGCTGCCAGCTTCCCGATTCCGCCGCGTCATTCTATCAACCTCGCCGCGTCCGCCGATTTCACCGCCACGCTGGATGCCGCCACCACCGATTCGTTCGCGGGCTGGAAGATCCTCATGAACACCAGCGGCGCCGGCGCGCTGGCGGACACTCGAGCGAAGCGAATGCCTCCGGCTTCCTTGGGTTTCGCCGACCATCTCTGAGGATCGGGGCGTGCGTCGCCCGGCGCGAAGCTCGGCGCAATCTCCGTGATGGGCTTCGTCCCCAGGTCCCACTTCATGGCATGCGGACCGCCCGCCAATCCAGCCGCGGCTCCACGCGCGCGCACGATGCCGGCGTCGGTTCCGTCCAGCTCCATCGCAGCACTCAGCGCGGCCGCGTCGGTGAACGCCTGCAATTCGCTCTTGATGACGTACATCCGCCCCAGGTCCACCGCCAGCGCCGCAAACCCCAGCAACATCGTCATCGCGATGCAGGTCGCGATGAGAACAAAGCCCTTTTTGGATCGACAGTCCCCCACAATCCTATATTCGGCATTCCCTCCCGATTGCCTTAGTGTCCCGATTGCCCCAGGCCGCCGCGCAGCCGCCAAGCTCCACCTGATACCCTGAGATCTTAATGTCAGATAAGAAGATTCAACTGGTTCCGCTCGGCGGCCTGGGCGAGTTCGGCATGAACTCCATGGCCATCCGTTACGGCGACGACATCATCGTCGTGGACGCCGGCATGATGTTTCCCGACGCCGAGCTGCTGGGCGTGGATATCGTCACGCCCGATTTCGCCTACCTCGAGCAGAATCGCGAACACGTCCGCGCGCTCATCCTCACCCACGGCCACGAGGACCATATCGGCGCCGTCCCCTTCCTGCTCGCCGAGATCAACGTGCCGGTCTATGGCACCGCCTTCACGCTGGCGCTGGTGGAGCGGCGCCTGGAAGAGCACAGCCTCGAAGACGTTCAACTCCACAAAGTCAAACCCGGCTCGCGCATCGAGATCGGCCCGTTCCAGGTGGAGTTCATTCACGTCACGCATTCCATCGTGAGTTCCACCGCGGTGGCCATCACCACCCCGCTCGGCGTGCTGGTGCATACCGGCGATTTCAAGGTGGACCCCACGCCCACCGACAACGAGCTGTTCGACCTGCACACGTTCGCCGACTACGGCAAACGCGGCGTGCTGTTGCTGATGTCCGACTCCACCAACGTCGACCGCCCGGGCTACACCGAGAGCGAGCGCGCCGTCGCCCCGCGTTTTGAAGACATCTTCTATCGCGCCGATCGCCGCCTGGTGATCTCCTGCTTCAGCTCCTCCATCCACCGCCTGCAACTGATCCTCGACCTCTCCGCCGAATGCGGCCGCAAGGTCGCCTTCCTGGGGCGGAGCATGTTGAACGTCACCGAAATCGCGCACTCCATGGGCCTGCTCAGCCTGCCCGACGGAATCCTGCTGCGCCCGCAGGACATCATGCAGACCGATCCCAAGAAGGTGGTGGTGGTGGCGTCGGGAACCCAGGGCGAGCCGATGTCCGCGCTTTCGCGCATCGCCGTCGACAATCACAAGAGCCTGTCGGTCGAGGCGGGCGACACCGTGGTGTTGAGCGCCCGCATCATTCCCGGCAACGAGAAAGGCATCTACCGCATGATTAATCACTTCGCCAAGCGCGGCGCCGAAGTGATCTACGGCGCGATGAATCCGCCCGTGCATGTGTCCGGGCATGGCAGCTCCGAAGAGCTGAAGCTGGTGTTGAACCTGCTCCGTCCGCGCTACTTCGTTCCGGTCCACGGCGAATACCGGCAGCTCGCCAAGCACGCCGGCCTGGCGCAGCACCTGCGCGGCGCGGGCCTGGAAGATACCTTCGTGCTTGAAACCGGCGAGACCCTGGAAGTGGATCGCA
Organism: Terriglobia bacterium; assembly: GCA_020073265.1. Classification (GTDB taxonomy): domain Bacteria; phylum Acidobacteriota; class Terriglobia; order Bryobacterales; family Bryobacteraceae; genus Palsa-89. The sequence continues at coordinate 81,646 of JAIQFN010000027.1, forward strand.
ACGGCGCGCGCAGAGGCGAAAAGGTCCCGGTGGGCCGCGTGTGCATCGATTCCGGCACCATCGACGAAGTGGTGGAGGACATCGTCATCCGCGACCGCCGCCATTTGTCCGAAGACGGCTTCGTGCTGCCCATCATCGCCATCAACAAACACTCCGGCAAGAGCGAAACTCTGCCGGAGATCGTGAGCCGCGGCTTCATGTCGTTCGAAGACGGCTCGGAGCTGTTGCAGGCCGCGCGCCAGGTGGTGGCCCGCACGCTCGAATCCTCCAGCGAAGAAGAGCGCACCGACTGGGGCGTCATGCAGGAAAAAATCCGCGCCGACCTGAAACGCTTCCTGAGCAAAGAAACCCAGCGCCGCCCCCTGATCATGCCCGTAATCCTGGAGGTCTGACGTGGCGCACGCACTCGTGCGTGCCGCGTTCACACTCGTCTGAACGCAAGGCGGGAATGCACAATGCCCCAAGAAATCGAAGACGCCTCCGGTTACAAAGGCCAAGCCGAACAGACCTTCACGCCAACCACCGAAGGTGAATTAATCGAAATCCTCCGCACCGCGACGCGCGAAGCGATTCCTATCACCATCTCCGGCGCCAAAACCGGCCTCACCGGCGGCGGCGTGCCCCAAGGCGGCTGGGCCGTCTCGCTCGAAAAATTCCAACGCCTCGAAATCTCCGCCGGCCACGCCATCGCAGGCGCCGGAGTCTCGCTCGAAACGCTGCAGGCCGCCGCATCCCGCACCGGCCAGTTCTACGCGCCCGATCCCACTGAAATCACCGCGAGCATCGGCGGAACCATCGCCACCAACGCCAGCGGCTCTCGCAGCTTCCGTTACGGCAGCACCCGCCGGCACATTCTCGGCCTGCGCGTCGCCTTGATGGACGGCCGCGTCCTCGACGTTCACCGCGGCGACCAGGTCGATTTCCCGCTGCCTCAGATCCCGCTGCCCGGCACCACCAAGAACACCGCCGGCTATCTCCTGTCGCCCGGCATGGACTGGATCGACCTGTTCACCGGCAGCGAGGGCACGCTGGGCATCGTGCTCGAAGCCGAACTCCAGCTTCTGCCAAAACCGTCCGACGTTCTGGCCGGCGTCATCTTCCTGGCGAACGACGACGCGGCGCTCGGCGCAGTCGAAGCTTGGCGAAGCATCGCCGGCCTCCGCATGCTCGAATATTTCGACCGCAACTCGCTCGCTTTCCTCCGCCAGCACTTCCCCGAGACTCCCGAGAACGCCGGCGCGGCCCTGTTGATCGAGCAGGAAAACGGCGACATCGACTTCTGGGCCGACCACGCGCCCGAAGACAGCTGGTTCGCCGACAACGACAAGGACCGCGAGCGCTTCCGCCGCTTCCGCCACGCGCTGCCCGAGCTGACCAACGATACCGTGCGCCGCCGCGGTTTCCTGAAACTGAACTCCGACTACGCGGTGCCTCTGGCCCGCAATCGCGAAATGCTGGCCTACTATCACGCCCAGCTCCAGGAGCGATCGCTCGACTACGTCATCTTCGGACACATCGGCGACGCCCACGTCCACGTCAACATCCTGCCGTCGTCCGAAGCCGAGTTCGAAACCGGCCAGCAACTGATGCTCGACTTCGCGCGCCACGCCGTGGCCCTCGGCGGCACCGTCTCAGCCGAGCACGGCTTGGGCAAGCGCAAAGCATACCTGCTCGAAATCCAATACACGCCCGATCAAATCGAATCCATGAAAGAAGTAAAACGCCGCCTGGATCCGAACTGGCTCCTAAACCGCGGCAACCTCTTCGCCTGATCCGTAGCGCACAAAACTCGGGGACAGACGAATCTGTCCCAAGCGGCAGTATTCTCTCTTCGGAGGATGAGAAGTCTTCGCGCGTGGACAGATCCGTCTGTCCCC
>JAIQFN010000092.1 GCA_020073265.1 Terriglobia bacterium
TCGGCGAGTTGCTCTCCAGCAGTGCCCGCTTCCGCTTCACCAGCCGGGCACCAGTATGCTGTAATGTCGTCTTGCCGGTCGAGCAGTTTTCATCGAACGGCGAACTGTGTCTTAACTATTTGTCCCAGCTCAGGGGGCCACCGCAATGGCACCTTCCCGTTGGCACTTATCGAATGCTTCGGTCATCGCTGTCTCAATCTCGTTTATGCGCTCGCCAGAAGCGCTCCGGAGCGTTCTGCACAGACTGATGGCTCGTTCCCAACATTCTCGACCGCCATCGACCCACGTATCAGCCTCTAATGGAATTGCGCGATAGGCATCGATGGCTACCAGGGCGCTCGTATACGTTCGCTTTACCAACCAGACAATATCTGCTACCCGCGCCCGGAGCCAGACCTCGTCAATTTCTCCCGAGATTTGGACCAGCAGATCAATGTCGCCCTCCAGAAAATCCTCTGGCAATGTGCTGCGTTCGGCACTAGTTACGATCCATGGCTTGAATGGCTCATTAGGACTGCCAGGTCTGAGCATCATTGACGCAGCATCTGCCATCAGCCACAGAACCTTGCCTTCAGATGGCCTCCCGGCTTCGATTGCACTGCTAGCTGCGTTTGAGAGGCTTTGCCATATACTCACGTAACCTTCCTTGCCTGAAGCCTCCATGGCCTCCTTCCAGCGGGAGCTACGGAAATCCTCGATACTTGCGACGGTGTTTTCGGGATATCTTTCCATACGATCACGTTCGACTGAAATGAACTCTCGGTCGATTGGTCATGCCGACAATCGTCGGTGGCAAGATGGCGCAAAATAGCTGCCTGACTTCCACACCCTAAGCGGCTCGCCAGCATATCGGAGGATGGAATGCGAGCTAGAGTTGCAATCCAGCCGACTGGGCAGACAGCCAATGCGCCAAACGTTTTTCCTGACTCCCACGACCGCCTATGGGAACTGGCCTAGAAGTTGACGTACAGCTTGGATTTCAACAACCAATCAGTCCCGCTTGATAGTCTAACTCGGCTCGGACAACCGGGGTGCTAAAGCTTTTGCGCCTGACGCCCACCGCGCGGGAGGAGGCCAATGCCCGGATTAACATTATTTATGCAATTACCCCCTTGCATTTGCCCCACCGCTCCGGTACTCTGGTTCCAATGACCTTAGAGAGGACCAGTCGGCCAGCGTTCGCCCGACCAGGCACCACGTCCACCTCTGCCCTCTCCATTGGTCAGCTTCCGGAGCTTCTGCCCATTATTATTGCGGTCGCCGTACCCGGCCCCGCCTGAAGGGCTTCGGAAAACAGATTCCGAGAGGCCATCGGCGGGGAGCACAAACCCAGCCGATGGCCTTTCGTTTTTTTGCACTGAAGGATTCCAGTTAGCAGGATTGTAAAGTTAGCGAGGCTTGAACATGTCGACCACGACAGCGCATCGATCCAACGTCGCACCGGACTCGAAACTGATCTCCGGCGCCAGGATTCTGCTGGAGTGCCTGGTCCGCGAAAACGTGGACTGCATCTTCGGCTACCCGGGCGGCGTGACGCTCCCGCTGTACGATGCCTTCTACGATCATCCGATACGGCACGTGCTGGTACGGCACGAGCAGAATGCCGCGTTCGCGGCGGAAGGCTACGCTCGGTCCACCGGACGAGTGGGCGTTTGCTGCGCTACGTCCGGCCCGGGCGCCACCAACCTGGTCACGGGCCTGGTGGATTCCATGATGGACTCGATCCCGGTGGTCGCCATCACTGGTCAGGTGTCCACCAAGCTGATCGGCAGCGATGCGTTCCAGGAAGCCGACACCTTCGGGATCACCCGCTCCTGTACCAAACATAACTTTCTTGTCAAGAACATCGCCGAGTTACCTCAAGTGATTCATGAGGCGTTTTACATCGCCTCCAGCGGCCGGCCTGGCCCGGTGCTGGTGGACATTCCCAAGGACGTTTTCCAGGCGCAGGCGCATTACACGCCGGTCTCGTCCATCCATCTGCCCGGCTACAAGGTGTTCACCGAAGGCCACACCGGGCAAATCCGGCGCGCGGCGCAAATGATGTGGGAGGCCAAGCGTCCGTTCGTGTACGCGGGCGGAGGAATCATCGCGGCCGATGCGTCCGACGAGCTGCGTGAGCTGGTGGAGACGTTGAATGCTCCGGCGGTCAACACTCTCATGGGGCTGGGCGCGCTCCCGGCCGAGCATCCCAATTTCGTCAGCATGCCCGGGATGCACGGCAGCTACGCCGCCAACATGGGGATGAGCAACACCGATCTGCTGATCGCGCTGGGAGTGCGGTTCGACGATCGCGTCACCGGGCGCCTGGCGGCCTTCGCTCCGCACGCCAAGGTGATTCACGTGGATATCGATCCGGCCGAGATCGGAAAGAACCGCGCACCCGACCTGCCCATCGTGGGCGACGTCAAGCGCGTGCTGCAGAAGCTGAACAAAGTGCTGCAGGAGATCGCGCCCGAGCACCGCCAGAGCAATGCGGACGCCCGCGACGCCTGGTGGCATCAGATCCGCGAGTGGCGCGCCGAGCATCCGCTAGTCCCGAACGTGTCCACTACCGAGATCAAGCCGCAACACGTGATGCGCGAAATCGACCGGCTATCCGGCGGCCGCGCCATCGTCACTTCCGACGTCGGCCAGCACCAGATGTGGGCCGCGCAGTTCATCCGCTTCAGCGAACCGCGGCTGTGGATCAACTCGGGCGGCTTGGGCGCGATGGGATTCGGCCTGCCGGCCGCGATCGGCGCGCAGTTCGCACGGCCCGACAAGCTGGTGTTTTCGATTGTGGGCGACGGCGGATTCCAGATGTCGATTCCGGAACTGGCGACCATCGCCAACCACGGCCTGCCCATCAAGATCGTGATCGTGAACAACGGCTACCTGGGCATGGTGCGGCAATGGCAGGAGCTGTTCTACAACAACCGCCTGTCCCAGGTGGAGCTCAACTCGTTTCCGGACGCCAAGCAACTGGCGGGCGCGTATGGATTCAAGGGGCGCACCATCGAGAAGCCGGAAGAGCTGGCCTCGGCGCTGGAAGAAGCGGTCCAGGAGAACGGGCCGTACCTGTTGAACGTGCGCGTATCGCCGTACGAAAACGTGTACCCGATGGTGCCGGCCGGCGGCGCGATCAACGAGATGGTCCTGGGACCGCCGCAACCGGTGGAGGCATAAGCGATGCCACTAGCTTTCTTGAGTTCTTGTGGCTTGCCGTGGCGCACGCACTCGTGCGTGCAGCGTTCACACTCGTGTGAACGCCTCCCCGGCCACGGGTGTTCGCATGATTGCGTGCGCCACGGCGGGAGTCTATAACCATGCTGCAAATCATTTCACTCCTGGTCGAAAACAAGCCCGGCGCGCTGATGCGCATCACCGGGCTGCTGAGCGCCCGCGGATACAACATCGAAAGCCTCACGGTCGCGCGCACGCTCGATCCCGAGCTCTCGCGCATGAGCATCGTCGTCGACATCGAGCCGCAACTGCGCACCCAGGTGATCAAGCAGATGAACAAGCTGATCAACGTCCTGCAGGCCACCGATCTCACCGATTCTCCGGCGGTCAAGCGCGAAATGGTGCTGGTGCGCGTCCGGGCCGCGCTCACCAACCGCACCTCGATCCTGAAGGAAGCCGAGATTTTCGGCGCGCGCGTGGTGGATTCCTCCACCGAAGGCTTCGCGCTCGAGGTAACCGGCGATTCGGAAAAGCTGGACGAGTTCATCGACGTGATCCGCAGCTACGGCGAGATCGAAGTGACGCGCTCGGGCACCGTGGCCGTCTCGCTCGAAGCCAAGAAACTGCGCCTATCACCCCCGGTGCCAAAGACCACGCACCCCGAAGAGATCAGCGAAAAACTAGAAACAAGAAACTAGAAACGAGAAACCAAACATGGCAAAACGCTACTACGAAAAAGACGGCAATCTGGGCCTGCTGAAGAGCAAGACCGTGGCCATCATCGGCTACGGGAGCCAGGGGCACGCGCACGCCTTGAATCTGCGCGACAGCGGCGTGAACGTCGTAGTCGGACTGCATTCGTCCAGCAAGAGCGCAGCCAAGGCCGCTGCGACCGGTCTCAAGGTGCTGCCGGTTTCCGACGCAGCCAAAGCGGCCGACGTGCTGATGATCCTGGTCCCCGATCACATCCAGGGCGATCTCTACAACTCCGACATCGCGCCGCACATGTCCAAAGGCAAGACGCTCATGTTCGCGCACGGCTTCAACATCCATTTCGGCCAGATCCAGGCGCCCGCGGGCGTGGACGTCTCGATGATCGCGCCCAAGGCGCCGGGCCACCGCGTGCGCGAGCTGTTCACCGAAGGCGTGGGCGTGCCCGCCCTGATCGCCGTCCATCAGGACGCCTCCGGCCACGCGCACGAAAACGCGCTGGCCTACGCTCTCGCGCTCGGATGTCTCAAGGCCGGCGTGATCGAAACCACTTTCAAGGAAGAGACCGAGAGCGACCTGTTCGGCGAGCAGTCCGTGCTGTGCGGCGGCGTCAGCGAGCTGATCCGCGCCGGCTTCGAGACCCTGGTGGAGGCGGGCTACGCGCCCGAAATCGCCTACTTCGAGTGCCTGCACGAACTGAAGCTGATTGTCGATCTTATCTACGAAGGTGGACTCAGTTACATGCGATTCTCGGTGTCGGACACGGCCGAGTACGGCGACTACACGCGCGGGCCGCGCATCGTCAATGCCGAGACGCGCAAGGAGATGAAGAAGATTCTGTCAGAGATTCAATCCGGACAGTTCGCGCGCGAATGGATCAATGAGAACAAGTCCGGCCGGGGCAAGTTCCTGGCGATGCGGCAGGCGGCGCAGGATCAACCCATCGAACGCGTGGGCCGCGAGCTTCGCGAAATGATGACGTTTTTGAAAAAGAAGAAGGAGACCGGCGTGCCGGAGGAACAACAGGCGGCGGCCGGCAACAAGTAGCACTATGCGCATTCAGACTTTCGATACTACGCTCCGGGACGGCACGCAAGGCGAGGCCGTCTCATTCTCGGTGGACGACAAACTCGTCATCGCGCAAAAGCTGGACGAGCTGGGTATCGACTACATCGAAGGCGGATGGCCCAACTCGAATCCCAAGGACAAGGAATTTTTCCGGCGCGCACAGGAACTTAAGTTCAAGCATGCGCGGCTGACCGCCTTCGGCTCCACGCGTTTCGCCAAGAACAAGGTGGACCAGGATCCCAACGTCCGCGCGCTGCTCGAGGCCGAGACCCCGGCGATCTCGATTTTCGGCAAGAGCTGGGAGCTGCACGTCAAGCGCGCGCTGGGAATCGATGAGCAGGAGAACCTGCTGCTGATCTCAGAGACCGTGAAATTCCTGAAGGATCACGGCCGCGAAGTGGTCTACGACGCCGAGCACTTCTTCGACGGCTACAATGCCAGCGCGGACTTCGCGCTGCGGACGCTGGAGGCCGCCAAGAACGCGGGCGCCGACATCCTGTGCCTGTGCGACACCAACGGCGGCAACCTGACGCACCGCATCATCGAAGTTGTTTCGGAAGTACGCAAGCGTTTCGACGGCGTGCTCGGCATCCACACCCACAACGACTGCGACGTCGCGGTGGCCAACGCGATTGCGGCCGTCGAAGCCGGCTGCACGCACGTGCAGGGCTGCATGAACGGCTACGGCGAGCGCTGCGGCAACGCCAACCTGGTCTCGATCATCGCCAACCTGGAGCTCAAGCTCGGCCACACCACTATCGGCCGTGAAAATCTGCAGAACCTGACCACCACCGCGCGCTATATCGCCGAGCTGGCCAACCTGCCCATGCGCAACGATCAGCCTTACGTCGGCCACAGCGCGTTTGCACACAAGGGCGGCGTGCACGTTAGCGCGGTGCTGAAGGACGCGGCCACCTACGAGCACGTCAAGCCTGAGATGGTGGGCAACCGCCAGCGCGTGCTGCTGAGCGATCTCTCCGGGCGCGGCAACGTGCTCTACAAACTCAAGCAGCATGGCCTGGAGGAGCGCCTGGACGCCGAAGCGCGCCGCCAACTGCTGGAACGCGTCAAGCACCTGGAGCACCAGGGTCACGAGCTGGAGGCCGCCGAAGGTTCCTTCGAACTGCTGGTCCGCGAGGCGCTGCATCCGGGCTGGAACCCGTTCGAGGTGGTCAACTACGACGTCACCACGCGGCTGATCGGCGGAACCAGCGCCACCGTCACGCTGCGCATCCAGGACAGCGTCCACACCGCCACGGCCACCGGTCACGGCCCGATGAACGCGCTGGATGTGTGCCTGCGGCAGTGCCTCTCGACGGTCTATCCGAACATCAAGAACGTCCGGCTGACCGACTACAAGGTGCGCGTGCTGGATTCCAAGAAAGGCACCGCGGCCAAGGTGCGCGTGCTGGTGGAATGGTCCGATCACCGCCGCAGCTGGTCCACGGTCGGCGTTTCCGACAACGTCATCGAAGCGAGCTGGAACGCTCTGGTGGACGCGATCCGCCTGGAGCTGATGCGCCTCACCGAGCAGGACGAGAGCATCGACAAAGCGGTGGAAGACTACTGCTGGGGCGTCTAGAGCGGCCTGGGGCGCTAGAATAGAGTCGTATGTCCACGACGGCCCTCGTCACATCCGAGCAGTACCTCGCTCTGCCCGATGAATTCGACCGGTCCGGCAATCGAATCAAGGACGAGCTCATCGGAGGTGAGATCGTTCGAATGGCGCTTCCCTCGAACCGGCACGATCGGATCAAGAATCTCATCAACCAGCTTTTGATCCTGTATCTGGCCTCGCATCAGGAACTCGGTTTGGAGTCACTGGTCGAGATGGGCGCCGAAGTCACCAAGCACGACGTCTTCGTCCCGAATGTGAGTGTGGTTAAACACGATCGGCAGACCAGCGAAGCCAGGGTATTTCAAGGCGCTCCGGACTTGGCAATCGAAGTCGTCTCGCCGAGCGATTCAGCGTCGCACTTGAAAGCCAAAGTTGACGCCTATCTCAAGAACGGCTCGCAGACCGTTTGGGTCGTGTACCCGGACACCCGGTCCGTCGTGGTCCACTCAGGCGACTCGGCGCGGGAATTCAAAGCCGATCAGAAAATCGAAGATCCGCTCTTGCCGGATTTCTTCACCCCGGTCTCGACGTTCTTCAACCTGACCTGAAGAGACTCGTTATATCCTGGGAGCATGCGTACCGACCGAATCGCCGCCGCCGTATTTGCCTGCGCATTGCCGTTCGCGGCGCTTGCCGCTGAACAGAAGATCACCTTTCACAAGAACGTCGAGCCGATCCTGCAGGCGCGCTGCCAGGCCTGCCATCGTCCGGGCGAAGCCGCGCCCATGTCGCTGCTGACCTACAGCGACGCGCGGCCGTGGGCCAAAGCCATCAAGCAAGCGGTGCTCACCAAGAAGATGCCGCCCTGGTCGGCGGACGGATCGGTCGGTCACTTCCGCAACGACCGGCGGCTGAGTCAGGAAGAGATCGAGACCTTGTCGCAGTGGGTCGACAGCGGCGCAGTCGAAGGCAACATGAAGGACGCACCCGCGCCTCTGAAATTCGCCGAAGGCTGGGCCATCGGCAAGCCGGACGCGGTGCTCGGCATGTCAAAGCCCTTCGACATTCCCGCGCAAGGCACGCTCGACTACCAATGGATTCTGATCCCCGGCTTTCAGGAAGACAAGTGGATTCAGGCCTTCGAAGTCCGTCCCGGCAATCGCGCCATCGTGCATCACGTGGCCGCGTTCTGGCGCCGCAAAGGCTCGCCCTGGATGGCCGATGCGCAGCCCGGCGTGCCGATCGCAAAGCCCTCCAGCGCGCCTGAGACCGGCAGCTCCGACGGCATCATCGCTGAATATGTGCCGGGCATTCCGCCGCTGGCGCTTCCGAAAGGTTACGCGATGAAGCTTCCCGTCGGCGCGGACATCATGCTGCAGGTCCACTACACGCCGAACGGCAAAGCGACCACGGACCAGTCGAGCGTCGGATTCGTCTTTGCCTCCGCGCCTCCCGAGAACCAGGTGATCACCTACGGAATGGCCGCGCCGATGCTCAAGATTCCGCCTTACGAAGCCAACTACCGCGCGCAAGCCAACGCCAGCTTCGGCGTCGACGTCCGCTTGCTCGGCATCAACCCGCACATGCACCTGCGCGGAAAATCCTCCGAGATAACTCTCACCTATCCCGATGGCCGCAAGGAAACGCTGTTGAACGTGCCCAAGTACGACTTCAACTGGCAGATCACCTACGAACCGGCCGGCGATCTCACGTTGCCAGCCGGCACGCGCCTGGAGGCGGTCTCCTACTACGACAATTCTCCGAACAATCCGTTTAATCCGGACCCGTCGAAGGAAGTGCACTGGGGCGATCAGACCTCGGACGAAATGATGGCCGTCTTCATGCACATCGCATTCCCGGCCAACATGGACCCGCGCGCGTTGTTCCGCAGGCCGGCCTATCCGCCCAAACCGTCCGCCGAATAGCGGCGCCCTATTGTTTGCGGCTGATCAGAGAGGATTTCGCTTTTCTCTCCGCCACCAGCTTGTTGTACTCGGCGTCGTCCAGATAAACCACATCCAGCCACACCTGCACCATATCGTCCACGCTGCGTTCTCCGAAGCCCGCCCACATATTCGGATCGGGATTGCGCGGGTTGGCTGCGGTGTTGTCGTGGATTCCGATCATGTGCAGCACCGTGCCCGCCGGCATCAGCGGCGTGACATCGTCCGAGTAGATGTAGTTGATGTGCCAGTTGAAATTGAAGTGATCCACCGAGCTTAGGATGGTGGTGGTGTTATTCAGATTGATGGCCTCCAGCGTCATGCCGCGGCCGCGCATGTGCATGTGCGGCTGGAACGCGTCGATGCGCGCGTTGCGAGGCAGCCGGAAGTAGCCGTCGGTCCGAACCACGGTGTTGGGCGGAATATCCAGCTCGTCGTTAGGGACATTTCGAATCGGGATCGAGCGGACCTGGTACTTCGGAACCTCGCCCTTGGAATAGAACTTGAAGGCGATGGTGGTCTTGTTGTGCTGCTCGGAGCCGACCGCGAAATAGTGCATGTCGAAGCGCAGGCGCGTGCCGGCCTTGAGCAGCCGGCCGGTGTTGTCGCTGAAGATGTCGCCATACTTGCCCACCGCGAACTCGTGCAGCATCACGCCACCCTCGGGCGTTCCTTCCGGCGCATCCGGCTCGATCGCGTAGACCACGGCGTGGTGCACGATCTTGGCGTTGCTCGGCTTGATCTCCATGGCCTTGATCCAGCGGTCTTCCGGCATTTTCACTTCACCGAACTGATCGATCCACCAGTCCGGACCGCTGGGGTACATGGCGAAGTCCTGATCGGTGGTCACCAGCAGGTCCGGCTTGCCGATGAACCATTCGCTGTCGGGCGGGAACGTGAGCGCCGGCGGCATGTCGGCCGGATTGCCTTGCGCCGCGCCCGTGTCCACCCAGCGCGCGACGGTGGCGATGTCGTCGTCGCTCATCGAGCGGTCATTCTTGTAGTGGCGGATGCCGACCGTCTTGTCGAGATGCCAGGGCGGCATGTCGCGCCGCACCACTCGTTCCTTGATGGAACGCGCCCAGGGACGCGCCTCGTTGTAAGTCATCAGCGACATGGGAGCCGACGTCCCGGAGTGATGGCAGGACTGGCAGTGTTTCTGAAAAATGGGCGCCACGTCCTTGGTGAACGTCACAGGTCTGTCCGCCTTGCCGCTTTCGGCCGCGAGCGCAGCCAATGGCAGACTGATAGCAATCGCGAGAGCGTTAACGTTGCGCACTAGGTCCTCCTTTTACAGTGACCTTCACCTCGACATTGGTCCAACAGCAGTGATATCCGAAATTACCGGCCAGCTCACCGGAGCCGTCATCGACGACGGCCTGCAGCAGGTACTCGCCGGGTTCGCTGAAGCTCGCCTTGGTTTGGGATTTTCCGTCCACGATTTTCGCTTGCGCCGGATCGAACGTCACCGCGCCCGGCCCTCGGAACTTGGCCCATACAACCGTCATGCCCACCGGCTTGCCGGCGCGCTTAGGAAGGCCGTCGTCGGTGGCCGATATCGAAAGCGTCGCGAGATCGGAAGCCGCCACCGTCTGATCCATCGGCTCGATGTGCACCACGGGCGGCGTGTTCGAATTGACGTTCTCGCTGTTCCCGCCGCGCGTGGTGCGCTGGCGGTCGATCATCCACACCGGCTTGAGTGTCGCGATCACCTGCTGGGTCTGGCCATGCGACACCAGCGTCCACACCAGCTTCTGGTCGCCGAAATCCTTGGGCACGCGCACGCGGAACACGTCCTTGTGGCGCCGGGGCATGAAATGCGTCGGCTGGCCGAGATCGACGCCCGGTTCGAAGCCGTTGTTCGGTCCGGGCGCAAGATCGAGTTCTTCCTCGTAGTTGCGATTGATGTAGCCGAACCACATGTTGAAACTGCCGTCCGGGTTGGTATCGTAGCCTTCGTAAACCGGCGCGACGCTCTGACCGGTCCAATGGCGCAGTTGCACAAGCTGAGCGCTGGCCGACCCGACCAGCAGCATGACCAGCCCGACGAGGCTAACACGTAGCCACATTTACTGGCATTATGGCACGGTTTGTTGCGAGCTTGTGGGGCGGGCAATCTTGCCCGCAGCCGGCTTCAGCCGGCCTGTCGCTTCAGAGGACAAGGAACAGCCTGTAACGGCTGCCGCCACGATTCGCTAAAACAGCTTTTTGAAGACCTTGCTGATGCCGCGGGTGATCTTGCCGGCGCCTTTAGCCGAGCCCACGCCGACGTCTTTTCCGGCCACCGCCGCGCCCTTGCCGACCGAAGCGGCGGCGTTCACCGGATGCAGAGTCGCGAGATCAACGGCTCCCTTACCCACGCCTTTAGCGGCCGCGCCCGCGCCCGCGCCCGCGCCCTTGGCAGTGCCAACCCCGACGTCGCCCGCGCCGCTCCCGATGTCTTTCCCGGCTCCCGGGCCCTTGTGCTGCTCGGCTTTCTGATTATCAGCAGGCGGGCTTTGGTCCGTGCTTTGTTGAGCCCAGGTGCACAGTGCCAGTCCCAGCCCGAAACAAACGATGCGAACGGCGTTCATCTGTCAGTGAGACGCCGGAGAGTCGAAAAAGGTTTTGTTTTATGGCTGCCGCTGGATCTTCTCGAAAACGTCCAGCTTGTCCTTGTTCAAGTCCTTGGCGGCGTGGATCGGATTGTGCAGCTCCAGATAAGCCTCGTTGCCCTTCTGGAACGCCGGCCATTGCGGCAGCCCGGCTTGATTCGGATCGCCGGTCTTGGCGAATTGCGTCCAGTAGTTCATGATCGCTTCGGACATCTCGCGCGACCCCTGGTCGGCCGTGGGCGGGAGCGTGCCGAACACGTAGACCAGCTCGGATGCGTGCGAGACTCCGCGCTTGGGATCGCGAACGACCTCAGGCAGGTGACTGAAATGATACTCGAACGCCTTGGCCGGCACTGTGGACATGCCGCGCAGTTGCAGCCGCGCGCCCAGCCCCATGCGCGCCTCGGTGCGAATGGAGATTTCGGACCAGTAGACATCGTCCTCGGTCTTCACCGGGTACAGCGCCAGCAGTTGTCCGGCAGCGTCGCCGTAGCGTTTTCGAACCGACGCCTGGAACTCGTCAGCGGTCTTGGGCACCTCGCCGTCGCGCGCCATGAAGAAGGTGGCTTCATCGTGGTTGTAGCCGACGATCATGGGCACGTTGAGCTGTTTTCCCTTGGCCCAGACGTTGATGGGGTCGTCGGTGAAGGCCCAGCCGTCCAGCACGGGCGCGCCGCGGTAGTTAGAGGCGTTCGGAAGGTCCTGCCAGGATTTCGCTCGCAGCGCGGTCAGCACGTTAGAATCATCCGCGACTCCGAGCTGCTTCACATAATCCTGGCCGGTCTTCTCGGCGGAGGCGAGCGGCGTGATGCGAGTCCCCGATCCGCTTTCGACGATGGCTTTCTGTATGAGGCCTTTGGTCTGTGGTGAGACCACCAGCGCGGACACGCTCAAGCCGCCGGCTGATTCGCCAAACAGCGTCACATCGCTCGGATCGCCTCCGAAGGCTTTGATATTTCGCTGGACCCACTTCAGCGCCGCGATCTGATCGAGCAGGCCGTAGTTGCCCGAGCCATGCTCGGATTCACGGCTCAGCAGCGGATGCGCGAACCCGGAAAGAATGTTGAGGCGGTAGTTGAAGGTGACCACCACCACGCCGTGTTCGGCCAGCCGCGTGCCGTCGTAGATGCGTGCCGAACCCGATCCGTAGGTAAACCCGCCGCCGTGGACCCACACCATCACGGGAAGCCGCTGCGAGGCGGCTTTCGCCGGAGTCCAGACGTTCATGAACAGGCAGTCTTCGCTTTGTGGCTCCTGGCCGGGGCGCTGCGGACACACCGAGCCGAATTTCGTGGCGTCGCGCACGCCGTCCCAGTTCTTGGCCGGTTGCGGGGCGCGCCAGCGCAGTTCACCAGTGGGCGGGGCCGCGTAAGAAATGCCTTTGTAGGCCGAGATGTCGTTGGCGGCGCCGGTCACTGCGCCCGAGACGCGGCCGGTGTCCAGTTTCAACGCGCCTTGGGTTTGGAGTTGGGCGAAGGCGGTGGAACATGTTACTGCGAGTGTCGCCAGCAATAATTTTCGGATCATGATCTCCTCCTATCTGCGTCCCCATGAGTGGGGACGCGGCACGCACGAGTGCGTGCGCTACGTGGTGGCCCACAGGTGGCGTTCGGCGCCGCCGGGGTCGTTCACCACCGCGCATTCGTCGTTGAACACCATGGTGGGGCGAGTTTGAGCGTTGTACGCCGGCCACTGCGGGAGCTTGGGCGTATTGGGATTGCCGGAGCGCGCGAACGCGATCCAGGCGTCGCTCATCTTGTCGGCCAGCGCCGCCGGCTTCGGGCCGCCGCCCGATGGACCTCGCACGCGGCTGGTGTTGTCGAACGCGAACGTGATCTCGAGCGCGTGATGCGCCAGCATCTTCGGATCGGGCGGCGTGTCCCACGCGAACAGGTACATGTACGTCGCGGCTTTGCGCTGAGCCGCCTTGCGCTCGGCCACCACGATGGAGTTGAAGCGATAGATGCGGTCGGTTTCCATCAGTATGTAGCGCACCGCCGGATGCGAGCCGGGATAGGCCTTGTTGTAAACGTCGAGGACGTGGTCGGCCGCGGAGCCCGTCAAGCCTTTCACGCGCTCCTTCAGCTCGTCCTCGGTGAGCGTGCGGTCGTAGATCTTGCGATCGCCGCGCGTGAAGAGCGCCATCTCATGCTTGTTGGTGCCGATCAGCAGCGGAATGTTGGCCGAGATCTCCGGCGCTACCGGATCGAAGGGATTCGCGGGCAGCTCGCTTACGCCGACCGTGGGAACCAGGCCGTGCTGTTCGATGACGCCTTTGTCGCGGCTCTGTGCATCCAGCCGGCCTTCGACAATGCTGTATGCCGCCAGGACCTTCTCCATGGGGATGTCCTGAATCCGGCTGATCTGGCTGATCGGAAGATCGAGTTCATTGAGCACTGAGACAGCGATCTCAGTGGCGAGATCACGGGGCTGCAGATGCACGCCAGGGCCGCTCTCGATGATGGCGCGGTGGAAGAGTCCCTTGGCGGGAGGCATGGCCAGCAGCGTGGACACTTTTCGCCCGCCGCCGGATTCGCCGAAGATGGTGACGTTGTTGGGATCGCCGCCGAAGTGTGTGACGTTGTCGCGCACCCAGGCCAGCGCGTGCACCAGGTCGAGCATGCCGACGTTGCCTGATTCGGCATACTGCGCGCCGGCTAGGTCGCCGAGATGCAGGAAGCCGAACACATTGAGGCGGTGGTTGAGCGTGATCAACACCACGTCGCCGCGCTTGGCAAGATTCACGCCGTCGTAAGCCGCGCTGGAGCCGGAAAGGGTAGCGAAGCCGCCGCCGTGGATCCAGACCATGACCGGCCGCTTGCCGCCGTCATTCAAACCGCGTGTCCAGACGTTGAGCACCAGGCAGTCCTCGCTGATCGGCGCGACGCCGGCCGCCACCGTTCGCCCGTCGCCTTGAGGCGCGCTGGGACCATATTTCAACGCATCGCGAACGCCGGACCACGGCTCGGGTTTGCGCGGCGGCATGAAACGATTCTTCCCGCTGGTGGGTGCGCCGTAGGGAACGCCCTTGAAGACGTTCACGCCTTCCTGGACGACTCCGCGCACTTTGCCTGCTGCGGTGTCGGCGATCGGCGCGGAGTCCTGGGCGCGCGCGGCGGAGCTTCCCACGATCGCAAAGCCCGCCAAGCCCGACAGCGTTCGATGAAAATCGCGCCGGTTCAGATGAGTCATTAACGCCTCCTTCGCTCGCTGGGCGCGAGTATATCATAGGCCTCGCAGCGAAAAACCTAGTTGGTTCCTAGCGTTCGAGTGACCTAAAGGAATTCAACCCTATTCGTCATTTCCTCCGGAGACAAAAGATCGCAGATCAGAACCAAGCGGCGAAGCACGCGTGAGCTGCGCCTTCGGCATGCAGTCGAAGGAAATCGGCGTCTTGGGTCACCATGACCCTACCAGCCACGGCCGCATAGGCGAGTTGAGTCGCATCATCAGCGCCCGCGAGTCCCGCTTCGGCTGCCGTGGTAACGTCAATGTTGCGACGGCGAAGAGCAGCCGAGATGTTGGCCGATATGTGCTCGTCCAGATGGAACCGGATCGGCATCCGCTAGGATGCTTCTTCAACTCGCCGGTCGCGAGATGCGGCATCGATTAACGAGGCATGATTACGCCGGCTCGTTTCCGCGAGAGCGCGCTCGGCCCGCATCTCCTCTTGAATCTCGTCGACATGATCGAAGTAATAGGCGAGCGCCGCATGCACGTCTGAGAGAGAGAGAGAGAGGGGACGTGCGAGACGATCTCATCTGGAGTCATGCCCTGGTGTTCGTGCCAGGTAACGATGTCGAGCACGCGGACTCTGTGACCAGCGACACAAGCTTTGCCTCCACAGACGCCTGGCGTCTTGACGATTCGCCCGGTCGCGGACATGTCCATGCTTAAAGTATAGCCGCTGAGCGAAGCCATACCATGGTGAGCTATGCGGATGCGTGCGCCACTTGCGCGAGCAGCACTTCATCCGGCTGCGTGAGATCCAGCGGCTCGGCGTGAGGCTGGCGGTAGCTTTCCAGCGCTCCCGTCGGCCAGTAGATCTCGATGGTGTGGCCGTCGGGATCGTCGAAATAGAAGGCGAACGACACGCCGTGGTTGAAGCTGAACTTGATCGGAAGCTTCCGGGCCAGAACACGGGCGTGGAACGATCGCAATTCCGCGAGCGTGGAGACCTTGAAAGCGACGTGCGCATACATCGGGTTCGCGAACAAAGCGATTTCGTGCGACTCTTCGTTCGGCCGGCTGCACAGGAAAGCGCTCGCGCCGAGCGGATGATCCGCTCCGCTTCCGCCAACGACCTGCATTCCTAGTGTCCTGAGTCAGAAGTTCGCATACAAAAGCGGGCGATCTTTTTGAGGATGGAGTCAGCGTCCGCGGTCCAGGCGAAGGGTTTGGAGTTCTGGTTGTGATGAGTCAGGTATTCGCCAATCGCGGTCTCCAGTTCACGAACGCTGCCGAAGGTGCCGCGCCGGATACGTTTGTCTGTAAGCAGGCCAAAGAACCGTTCGACTTGGTTGAGCCAACTGGCGCTAGTGGGAGTAAAGTGCACGTGATA
>JAIQFN010000093.1 GCA_020073265.1 Terriglobia bacterium
GGCACAACCTAACACAATACGCGCCCGAATCGACAATCGCTGTGCTGTTTTCGGTCGCCGCGCCCACTCTTGGAGCTTCGCCCGTTCCTCTTCACTCACCACGATTGGCTTAGTTGGTCGGCCCATGCTGGTTGGATTCCCAGCATAGCAAGCGGGTTCCTATTATTATGCGAACTTCTGACTCAGGACACTAGTTCCTCTTATTCTTCTAGATCGGTGGGACACCCCAGCGACTGTAGATTGCTGACGGTACGTCGCTGATTCCGTTTGCGAAGCGCGCCTGCTTTAGTGCGATCGGACGTAGGAAGCCGTGACGTCGCGGACGTGACCGCCGGCCGTGTCCAGGACGATGGCGCGCTGCTGCTCGAAGGCTGCCCGGAGCATGCCGGAATCGGCGAAGAACTGAGACCGTATCGACGCAGGCACTTCCGGCACAATCTTCTGCTGGTCATCGGGCAACAAGTAGACTTCGTTGATGCCGAAAAGCGGGAACGGCCGGTCATACACGGCGGACCAGAACATTTCGGAATCGACATTTCTTAACAAGACCAGTTTGGATTCCTGTCCGCGCGTGCGCGCGACGATGCCGAGGACGAAGCTTCGCACCGCCTGGCTACCGTCGTAGAAAGACAATGTTGTGACGCGGGCAATGGGGATGGAAACCGCCAGATAAATCCCCAGCAGGAAGACGGCGGCGATCCTGCCGAGCCGTCCCGCGTTCCAGCCGGAGACCACGGCCCAGCCGCCCCACATCGCGAACCCGGCTAAGGGGATGGTGAGATAGGACGGGTCGATATGATCGCGCAACGGCAGAAGCGGAGCGAGCACGATCACGAACCATGCGGCGAAGAACGCCGTCACCCACTCGCGCCGCAGCATTTTGCAAAGCAGAAAGCCGAGCAGTCCGGACATCAGGAGTATCGTCAACAGGGAACGATAGGGCGACGGATAGATCCTCAGATAGATCAGGCGATTTGGACCCAGCGCCCATTTCCAGTAAGTCCAGAGTGTCGAAAGCACGCTCGTATCCCAGTGCAGTTTGTAAGGGCCGCCGGCCGGCAACGGGGCCGCGACGGTGTGAATCAAGGTGTACGCCGCTGAGACGAGAAACATCGGCCAGATCTTGGCCAGGAGCCGGCGGTTGCAGCACAGCGCGTAGGCGGCCGCCAGCGCCGGATACACTACGTTCAGCTCCAGGACTCCGAAGCCGATGACGAACGTGATCCACTGGGCTAAGTAGAATCGCCGCTGCCCGCTCTCGGCGTATCGCACCAGCAGCCAGATTCCGCCCAGAAGAAAGAGCGAGCACAGGATCTCGTAGTAGATCGCGGTCCAGGAAAGGGCGACGCCCATGGAGCTGTTCACGGTCCAGAGGATCGCGGCCCAGAATCCAGCGGCCCGCGATCCGGTGAGCCTGGCGCAAAGCGAGCTGACCACAACCAGGCTCGCGGCGAAGGTCAGAAGTGCCCAGCAGCGATAGGGCAGCGCATTCACGCCGAACAGGGCGGAGAAGGACATGAAGAAGACGCGCTCGCTCAGCGTGCGGATGGTGCCTTGCGCCAGGGGAGTGAAGAGCGCCCAGCGGAAGCCCTGCGACTTGCGCGCGATGTCCAGAAGCTTGAGCCACACGAAATCGTCCTTCTGGAACCAGGCCATCAAGCCCGGCCAGTAGAGCACGACCGTCAAGAGGGAAGGAGCGATCCAGTATGCGGCCTTGCGCGTGCGGTGGAGGAACTGAGGCAACAGCAGGTATGCGAATGCCACCGTGGTCGCGTTGACTGGAAACACCTGAACGCCCAGGAAGGTGACAACCGCGACGCCCGCCAGCGATATGAACAAACCCAGCGCGTGCCGAGCCAGGATTAGCGACCACCTCCGGCTGCTATTCTAGGCGATTGGCTGGCCGGCATGCGCGGAGCCGCTTGGGGCGGCCGGCATTAAGCGAACTCCGGCTTCTTGCTACGCTCGCGGATTCCACGCGTAGCTCGATTCTGGTCTTCGGGCGGATACAACGTTTTGCCTAAGGCGCGTAGTATCCGTTGCGCGCGTAAACATTCACCTTCGGAACCGTTGATTTGACATGCACCCGGTGCCATTTTCCGGAGAGGCCGGAGCCGGTGGGCTGATATCCGATTATGTATTCGTTGCGCAGGGCCCGGGCGGCTTTGATGGCAGCCTCCTTCGCCTCAGCGTCATTCCGCGCCCGGAAGTGAAGTCCACCGGTCCTATCCGAAAGCTCCTCTAAGAGATTGGGGCCCACGTGCGATCGAGCTTGATCGATTGGTTTGCCGACCAGGCTTGGACGGAACAGGGCTGCGCCAGTGGCCGTACCATCCGAGCTGTTGCCCATGATTATCGTGTAGACCTGAACGTCGGCTTCCAGCGCCGCTCGCATCAGTTCGCTTTTCGAATAGCGGCTGTAGTTATCCATTCCATCGGAGAGAATCAGCAGCGCTCTCCGGGGCTGCTTGGCCTTCCGCATGCCGTTCAAACCGAGATAGGCCGTATCGATAAGCGCCGTCATCCCCCCCGGCTTGGCAGTCTCGATGTTTTCTTCCAGGGCGGCGATATCCCTGCTGAATCCCTGGGTAACTTCCGGCTGCGTCGAGACAGTGAGCAACAGAAATTCATCGTCTGAATTTGCCGTTCGGAAGAAAGACTCCGTGACGCTCTTAGCGGCGCCGAGCGTATCGCGCATGCTGCCGCTGATGTCTAGCACCAGGCCGACGGAGCACGGGGCATCTTCGCCGGTGAATGATGCGATCTGCTGAGGGATCTGATCCTCGAAAACCTTGAAGTCCTCCGCTCGCAGTCCCTCTATGGTCTTCCCGTTGTGGTCGGTGACCGTAACGGGAACCAACACCATTTGCGCGTTGGTGCGAAACGCCGCTGGTCTGGGAGCGCTTTGAGCCGGTACTTCGTCCCGTGCGAGGAGAACTAGAAGTGCAAGGCCGGAAATCCGCAATACTGTCGGGACACGCATGCTGACAGTGTGGGACAAGAGTGATGAAAAAGGCATAAACGAATTCAGCGATTGCAGCCGGCAGAAACGCCGATAGAACATCCGGATCGCGCCGATTGGCTTAGGACATCGCCGCGTTTCTGAAAAAGTCATAAACAAGTTCTGAAAAAGTCATGAAGATCTCGCGCGCCGCATACTTGCTCGGTCGCGCAGCCGGCAACGCGCAACTTGTTAGAAACCGATAAGTAAATCGCTGCCAGGCTCTCTGCACTAGCGCCACTATCGACGCAGGTTTGGATGCGAATAAAAAATCTTGATTGGAATTGCAACGGGAGTGCGGATAGACTCGATGTGGTTTCGACCATGTACAATCTCGCACGCGCCGTGAGTCGCGCGTGGCAATGAGAACAATCGAGCGGACGAAAATTATGACCTCATTCCTGAAACTCGTTTCCCAGTTGACTTGGCGCGCGCGGTTTCCCCTCTTCGCGATCCTTTTGGCGGTCGCGGCCGCGGCGCAACCCGCCGGAGTTGACGTCTCGAAGCGTCTGGACGATTTGGACAAAGCCGCGAAGAGCGCGCAAATGGCCGGCGACAACGCATGGATGCTTACCAGCTCGGCGCTGGTCCTGATGATGACCGGCCCGGGACTGGCGCTGTTCTACTGCGGCCTGGTGCGCCGCAAGAACGTGCTGGGCACCATGATGCACAGCTTCGTGCTGATGGCGTTGGTGACGATCCTCTGGGCGGTGGTTGGCTACAGCCTGGCGTTTTCAGAAGGGTCGCCGTTTCTCGGAGGCTTGCGGTACTTGTTCCTAAACGGCGTCGGCGCTGATCCCAACCCGGACTACGCCGCGACCATCCCGCACCAGACCTACATGGTCTATCAGTTGATGTTTGCGATCATCACCCCGGCGCTGATCTCGGGAGCCTTCGCCGAGCGGATGAAGTTTTCGGCCATGCTGCTATTCATGACTCTGTGGACCCTGATCGTGTACTTCCCGATGGCGCACATGGTGTGGGGCAAGGGCGGATTCCTGAATGGAACGCTGGGGGGCCGGGTGCCTGCCTGGGATTTCGCGGGAGGCACGGTGGTGCACGTCACTTCAGGCGTCTCCGCGCTAGTCTGTGCGCTGTATCTCGGCAAGCGTCTCGGCTACCCGAACGAGTCGATGCGGCCGCACAACCTGGTTCTGAGCGTCATTGGTGCGAGCCTGCTGTGGGTCGGCTGGTTCGGATTCAATGCGGGGAGCGCGGTGGCTGCAGGACCCCTGGCAACCAGCGCGTTCGTGGCTACCCATTTCGCAACGGCAGCAGCCGCGCTGGCGTGGATGTCTGCGGAGTGGTTGGTTTCCAAGAAACCAAGTGTCTTGGGCGCTATCTCGGGCGCCGTGGCCGGCCTAGTGGCGATCACGCCGGCTTCGGGCTTCGTCAAGCCGATGCCTGCGCTGTTGATCGGTTTTACTGCTGGAGTGGTTTGCTTCTTCATGGTGAGCAAGGTGAAGCAGAGGTTTGGCTACGATGACTCGCTGGACGTATTCGGCGTCCACGGAATCGGCGGTACGTTGGGCGCCATCATGACCGGGATTTTTGCAACCAAAGAGGTCAACGACTTGCGCATGGGCAAGGCCATGGGGTTGGTGGACGGCGATGCGGGTCAGGTGCTCAACCAGATCGTCGCCGTGCTGATTGCCTGGGGCCTGGCGATTGCCGGTACACTCATCATCCTGAAAATCTGCGACCTGGTGCTGGGCGTGCGCGTGGACGCTCAGCAGGAGACCCAGGGACTCGACTTGAGCATGCACGGCGAAGAGGGATACAACTTCGAGTCGTGAGCGCTGAGCGGATGGCACGTGCTCAGCAGGAGAAATTCAAATGAAAAAAATTGAAGCGATCATTCAGCCCCATAAACTTGAGGACGTCAGAGAGGCCCTCAAGGGCATCGGCATCGATGGCATGACCGTCAGCGAAGTGCGCGGGCACGGCCGCCAGAAAGGCCACCAGGAAGTCTATCGCGGAATGGAATATACGGTCGACCTGCTCCCCAAGGTCAAAATCGAACTGGTAGTCCCCGATGCTCGCTGCGACGAGGTGGTGGTCTCGTTGACGCAAGCGGCCCGAACGGGAAAGATTGGCGACGGGAAGATTTTCGTGTTCGACGTCGCGGAGGCAGTTCGTATCCGCAACGACGACCGCGGCGACGCCGCGCTGTAGACGCTACACCAGACTATTCTTCGTCGCTCGTGACGGGCGGCGAATCGGGATCCGATGGATTGCGGAAGCGATACCCGACCCAGGGTTCTGTCAGGATGTACTCCGGCCTGGCTGGATCGTCTTCGATCTTCTTGCGCAGCATTCTAACGTAGGACCGCAGGTATTCCAGTTCGCCGCCGTACTCAGGGCCCCAGATAGAGCGCAGGAGCTTGACGTGCGTAAGTGGAGCGCCGGCGTTTTTCATCATGAGCGCCAGCAGGTCGAACTCGGTTGGCGAAAGGTGAACCTCTTCTTCACCCTTCCACAACAGGCGTTGCTGGAGATTGATCTTCAAATTGCCGGCTTCGATCACTTCCGGCTCGGGCGCTTCGTGCTGGCGGGTCCGCCGCAAAACAGCTCGCAGGCGCGCGGTGAGCTCGCGCAGTTTGAAGGGTTTGGTGACGTAATCGTCCGCTCCGGCTTCCAAGGCTCGAACCTTGTCATCCTCGACATCCCGGACCGTGACCATGACAATGCCGGCGTGAGGCGAGATCCCCCGGATCCTCCGGCAGGCGTCGATGCCGCTGATGCCAGGCATGTTAATGTCCAGCAGCACCAGGTCAAACGGATTCCGCTGGACGGTTCCCAGGGCCTCTTCACCGTTACGAGCTTCTTCGACCAAAAATCCGCTGGCGGTCAAAGAACCTCGCAGCGCCTTGCGCAGCGCGGGTTCATCATCCACAACCAGAACGCTACCTTGCTGTAACGGCATGATCCAATTCGTCCTTCGTACTCGGTATTTTCAGGCAAAACGTAACGCCGTCATTGGCCCGTTCATCCAGCTCCAGATCCAAGGCGCCTCCGTGGGCCAGTGCGATCTTTCGAGCGACATACAGGCCCAAGCCCGAGCCCGACGTGGAACGTTTTGCGTCCACGCCGCGATAAAATCGCTCGAAGATCCGACTTCGCTCATTGAAAGGGATGGAGCTCCCGCTGTTCGAAACCTTGACAGCGGTGTATTCCTGTTGCCGCTTGATTTCGATGGTCACTGTGGAGCCGGGACGGGAATACTTGCACGCATTCTCGATCAACTGATTCAACGTGAGGCGGAGGAGTTCCGGATCCGCCAGCACTTCAGCCGCTTCCCGCGAGTTGGTCAATGCAATCCGCCGATCCGGCCACTGGGCCGCGTATTGGCCGGCGACTTGTGCGACCACGGAAGTTACGTCGATCAGCTCTGTTCGCGGCCTGATTTCTTCGCGATCCAACCGCGCCGTACGGAGCAGACGGGACGTCAAATTGCCAAGCCGCGCTGCCTCGTTTTCGACCGTATCCGCCATCTCCGTCTGTTCAGAGGTCAGCGGGCCAGCCTCGTGGAGGCCCCCTGCGGCTGCCAGAATAGTCGCTAAAGGTGTCTTGAACTCGTGCGCCAGCGCATCCAGCAGAGCCGAGCGATAGACCTCTGCTTGTGCTGCCGCGGAAGCCTCACTCGCGTTACGCAACGCACGTGTCCGATCGAGAAAGGTGGCGACGAGCGCAGTCAGCGGTCCCGCGGTAAACGCTCCGTCCTCCAGTCCCTCAAATCCGATCGCTCCCGAGACTTTGCGAGCGGACTGGAGCCGGCGGACTGTAATTCGCGCTTCGTCGTCGTCGATGTCAGCCCCCATAATATAGGCGTCCCGGGTCTTTCCGGGCAACTCGCCTTGGGATTGGCCCACCGTGCAAAGCTCGGCGCTTGCGCTATCGAAGAGGCAGACTGCTGTCACGCCAAAAACACCGACAAAAGAGGCTAGCAACTCGGTCGTCAGTGAAGCGGCGGGTTCAAGCGACATGAGCTGCTGCGCTAGCTGATAGAGCCGTTCCAGCCGCTGCCGCTGCACGCGCGAATCCTGAGCCTCGGCTCGCACCTTTGACACCAGCCTGGTGATTACAAGCGCGGTAACAACCCACGTAATTAACGTGACGACGTCGGTCGGGCCGGACACCCGTAAAGAATACAGAGGATCGAGAAAGAAATAATCCAGGCAAGCGAATGCGGCAACAGATACAATCACGACGGCTGGGAAATCGCCCGTCAGAGATAGCAACGTGACGGTAACAAGGTAGAGGCAGCTTACCAAGAGAGCGCTAATGTGAAGCTGCCATCCGGCGAAGGTGAGCAAACCGATCGCCCAGATGCCTGCTGCGCTGTTTCTGGCGCATCTCCACAGAGCGCGTCTGCGAATTCCGAGCATATCCGCCTTCAGTGTAGCGCCAGTCCCAGAGAGTTGTGAAAAAGTTATAAAAACTCCAGCCAGAGGTGTAGCGATGCAGGTGTGCGTTTTATGCCTTTTTTATGGCTTCCGCTTCACACTCTAGTTGGTGCGAGAGACGTCCGCCGCGAATTTAGGCGAGCGATCCAGGATGATCAAGCGGCAATTCAATACGGACGAAATCTGGCGAACTGCGAAGTTGTGCGGTTTGGGGAGCCTGGGCGTCGCACTCATCACGTTGGTCGGCTTTCGCCTGCACCTGAGTTTCGCTACGGCCAGCTTTTCCTGCCTGCTGCTTTTGGTCCTGCTGTCCTTGTCGGGAGATTTTGCCTCATCGGCGGTTGTTTCCTGTTTGGCGGTTGGCTGCCTGGACTACTTTTTTGTCGACCCGCTCTTTACGTTTCGGGTCGCGAGTCCCCTGGACACGCTGGGGCTGGTCTCGTTCTTACTCACGGGTTTGGTCATTACGCGGCTGGTGACTAAGGTTCGAGCCGCGATGGAATTGTCGCGGCTGCAACGGGAAAAGCTGCAGAAGCTTTATGATCTGGCTCAGCAATTGCTGGGGCTGGAAGCGGACCCCAAGCGTGGAAGTCAATTCCTGGATCCATTTTGCGGGACCTTCAGTATCCGCGCGGTTTGCCTGTTCGATGCTGTCAGCGCGGAGCTGCACATGGCCGGGAACGCGTGCGCCAACCTGGAAGAAAAAACCGGCGATGCATTCCTTCGGGCCAAGGACGAGGATGACCACCAGAGTGGGATTTCGACGCGCTGCATTCGCGTTGGCGGGCGTATCATCGGAGCGATTGGTTTTGAAGGCCTCGCGGATCCCGATCTGACGGCCGGCTCGCTGGCGGCGCTGGCCGCGGCCCATCTCGAGCGAACGCATTCCGCCGTCCACGCCACCCGGGCCACGGCCGCCGCCCAGACCGAGTCCTATCGCACCACCATTCTCGACGCGCTGGCGCACGAATTCAAGACTCCGCTTTCCACCATCCTGGCCGCAACTGGCGCGCTGCGCGAAGCGGAAACGTTAGGACAGTATCATCGCGAGATGGCTGAAACAGTGGAATCGGAAGCAGCGCGGCTGGGCCGCCTTACCTCGCGGCTGATTCGTACGGCGCGCCTGGAACGAGAAGAAGTGAAGCCTTGGATGGAACTGATTGACGTTTCCTCCGTGCTTGCCGATACGGTGGATCAGTACGCAAGAACATCCGCGGGACGGCGTATCTCCGTGGTCAAGAACTGCAATTCGAGCGAGGTCCTGGCGGATCCCGACCTGCTGCGGCTCGCGGTGAGCCAGCTTCTGGACAATGCCTGCAAGTATTCCACTCCTGGCTCGACCGTGACGCTGAGCATCACCCGTGAGGATGACTACATCGCCGTGCGCATTCTGAGCCGCGGAAACCCGATCCCGCTGGCGGAGAGAAGCAAGATCTTTGACCGGTTTTATCGGGGCATGGATGGGCGGCGCGCCGGCCCCGGCTCCGGACTGGGCCTGTTCGTGGCTCGAAAGATCGCGTTGGCCCTGGGCGGCAACCTGGATCTCGACGGCGAACCTGCACCCGCTGACGGCGCGGCTTTCCGCCTGATATTGCCAGTTCCCGCGAGTGATCGTCATGACGTTGCCGCAGCCGTGTAGCGTCCTGGTGGTGGACGACGAACCTGCCTTGCGGAAAACCATCCGTGCTTCGCTGGCCGCAAGCGGATTCACCGTCGAAGAAGCCGGGACCGGAGGCGAGGCGGTGGGCGCCGTGCAGCGGCAGCCGTTCGATCTGGTGTTGCTGGACGTGAATATGCCCGGCATGAGCGGCGTGGAAGCCTGCCGGCAAATCCGCGCCTTTGCCCCCCGCACGGGAATCGTCATGGTGACGGTCCGCGACGCCGAGGAGGACAAGGTACTCGCGCTCGAGGCGGGCGCGGATGATTACGTCACCAAACCGTTCCGCTTCCGGGAACTCATCGCGCGCCTGGGAGCTGTACTTCGACGGACTCGTGTCGAAGCGGGCGCCCTACCCACGGTGATGCAGGTCGGCGATTTGAAAATGGAGGTCGACAACCGCATCTTGTGGAAAGGCGACGAGCAGATTCGCCTGTCGCCCAAAGAGTTCGACCTGCTTTCGTTCATGATGAAGAACCAGGGCGCTCCCTTGACGCACGTGAAGCTTCTGAAGACGGTTTGGGGCCCGGAATACGGCGATGAGCTGGAATACCTGCGAACCTATGTCCGCATGCTTCGCAAGAAGATCGAGGATGATCCCGCCCGGCCCCACTACATTCTCACCGAGCCGTGGGTTGGCTACCGGTTTCGGAATCCATCGGACCCGGACCAGCCCGGCAACCGGGAGGAATAGACAGGTCGTCGCCGCAAAACGCCAGCACGTCTTTATGCCTTTTTTATGATTTTCGCCGCACACTTAACGTGTGCCTCAGGTGATATCGGCGCAGATCCACTCGCGGAAGCCCGGGAATGCTTCTGTGGATTCGTCCAGGCGCAGAAGACGCAGCCGGAAACGCCCCCTTCCGCCGCTGGACCAGATCAGGCTCGACTCTCTGCCGATCCATCGACTCCGCGAGGCCGTTCGAACCAATCGCGTCAGTTTCCCAACCCCTGTACCGACCTTTGAAAAACACGACCGGCCGGATCTGCAGTGGAGGTTGGTTCAGCTCTACTTCATCCTGGGATGGAACTGCGAGGCCATCGCGGCCCGGTACGGTCTCATTCGTCAGCGCGTTTGCCAGATCCTGACAACCTGGAAGCGGCGCGCCGTGGAGATGGGATTCATCCAGTACATTCCACCCGCGGAGAAGCTCATTGTTGCGCCGGCGCAGCGAGCGGCGTCTGTGCGCACCTTCGATTTTCTCCCGCCTGCTCCATTGCCGCATCCAACTGCAACGAGCCGAGTTTCAGACCTTTCGGCGGCTCATTAGCATTTGTGATCGAGCGCATAACCGATTTCTCTATCGACTTTTATGCCTTTTTCACGACCCTAACTCCATACTGAGTGTCGAAGGAATTGCTGTAAACCGGGTCGCCTGGCCGAATCCCACGTTTGATTCAGCGGGTTAGTTGCATCTGCGTTGTGGCCCAGTCGATCGTTCGACTGCGCGAGGCGCAACCACGGTTGGCAGCGCACGCTTTTAAAGGCAAACAAAAATGAAAACGAATACGAGATTCAATTCGGCGGCAGGTGTGTTTGTACTGTGCACCTGGGCAGCCGGAGGTTTATTACAGACCGCGCAGAGCGCATTCGCACAGGAGCTTGCGGCGAACACTTCGTCCGGCCGCCTCGGAGGAGTCGCTCGAGACAGAAGCGGACAGCCGGTGACGGAAGTGCGGATCATCGCGCACAACCTGGCCGGCGGCGCCGATCGAACCGCCACAACCGGAACGGACGGGGCTTTTGCGATCGCGAACCTGGAACGGGGCCGGTATGAAGTGTCGGCGGCCAAGGACGGTTTTCTGAAGTCTTCGGACAACGTCGAAGTGGTGGCGCAAGGAAGCTATCGCGTCGATTTTTCGCTGGCAGCGACTCCGCCTGCCGCGGTCGCGGATGCGTCGTCCTCGGTAGCCCAGGAGCTTGCTGCGATGAAAAAGCGCATCGAAGACCTGGAAGCGCAACTACAAGCGACCAGCGGACAAGCACCCGCGGAACCGCACACGCTCTCACCGCACGGCCCGCTGGTGGCTACGACCGGCAACCAGGTTCCGCTTTTGCCAGGCACGCTTGGCAAGCCGGATATCAGCAAGGAAGTGGCTTCCAACGCCGCAGCGCCGACTGCATCCGCGGCCCAGCAGTCTGCTTTGCCCTCGTCTTCTTCCCAGAACCAGACCCCCGCCACTCCCGCGGTGGACCTGCAGACTCCGTTCGCGGATCACGACTGGACTTGGTTAAATGGCAACTCGCGCCAGCATGACTCTCCGCTCGATGGGAAATACTTTAGCGGAGAATTCCGCGCCGACACCTTCTACAATATTGATTTCAACCAACCGATAGACCACTCCATGGGCGGGTCCAGCGAGGTCTTCCGGTCCGGCGAATTCCAGTTAGAGGATTTGTCCATCGGCGGCGACTTTCACGCGGGCGGAATGCGCGGCAGGGTCCTGGGTTTGTTCGGAATGTTTGCCGCCACCACGCCGCGTAACGACGCCAGCTCTGCAGTGGGCCAGTGGGACGTCCGCGCTGCTTACAGATACGTATCGGAAGCCTACGGCGGTTACCACTTCAACGTGCAACACGGCCTCAATATCGATGCTGGCATCTTCGTTTCGTATATCGGCCTATTCAGTTATCACAACTACGACAACTGGGCTTACCAACCGTCGTATGTGTCGTCCAACACGCCCTGGTTTTTCAACGGACTGCGGGTACAGTGGTTCCCCAGCCAGCATCTGAAGATTGAACCCTGGTTCATCAACGGATGGCAGTCGTACAACAAGTTCAACGGCCATCCCGGCATCGGAGGACAGCTCAAATGGACCCCGAAGCCCTGGTTGAATATCATCGCCAACCAGTACGCCGTCGGCAACGACAACATCGGTCTAAAGCACCGCGGGCGATACCACACGGACGATAGCATTGAGATCAAATACTACGACAAGCCGAAAGATGGCAATGGCCTCGACAAGTTGGCGCTCTCGTTCACGGGCGATCTGGGATGTGAAACGGGCGATGGGGTGACGTGCCACGGAGGGAAAGGGCCGTATGACCCCTTGACCGGAAAGGGCGGCCCGAAACAGTCCTTTGTGGGTTACATGGTCTACAATCGCTTCTGGTGGCACCATGACCTTTTCGCCGCGACCCTCGGCGGCGGTCAGATGAACAATGCGGGGCGCTACCTCACGCTGGTATCGCCGATCAACGGCGCGGATGCGATCTCCGGCACACCCTATTTCCCGGCATTCCCGGGAGCTTCGGCGAAAGCTTACGATGGCACGGCCACGCTCGATTGGATGCCGTCTCAGTTCGTTACCTTCCGGATGGAACTTGGCTATCGGCATTTCAATTCGCCGTATTGGACGGGCCGGGGCGGCATCACGCCTCCTGGCGGCAACAACGGAGCTCCTGCGCAATTCGTTTGTAGCAACGGTGCCGCCTCAGGAACCGGCGATCTCGCTAGCGCGTACGCCGCCTGCGGCGGACCGAACAGCATCTGGTTCCCGGATCTACGCAGGGGCCAAGCACAATTGTTTTTCGCGGTGATGGTCAAACTATAGCGCCGCGCGACTGTCAATGGGCAGGGCTCGGAGTTCGACCTCCGCTCTGCCCATGACTTCTTTAACAATGCTAGACAAGAGCAAGAGTTGGTGCTCCTCATGGACACGGTGAGTGACGGGAAAAAGCTACGCAGTTCTGATCGACGGGCGCGAATGTTCTGGCTGATTCCTGTATCCGCGCTCTTGCTGATAGCCGCAGAGCCGACCTGGAGGACGAAGCCAGTCGCCCAATGGACTGAAGAAGACGCCAAGCAGGTCCTTCAGGACTCGCCCTGGGCGAAGACTGTCACGGCTGGGATTGCTCGTCGTCAGTCCGAGGACGAGCTTAGGGAAGGCGGACAAATGGGACAGCCCCATGGCCTCGGCTATGACGGGGTGGACCCGAAAGGCAGTGGACCCAAGCTGCCCACGAGTATCCCGGGTCTTCTTACCGGAGCGCGCAGCCCTCGGTCCCTTCCCGGGGTCATTACGTTGAAAGTGGTTTGGGAGAGCGCTCTCCCCATTCGCGCGGCGGAGTTGAAGGCCCGTTTCGTTGAGCCTCCCACTTTAGCCAGCGATGGTTATAGCATCGCTGTCTACGGCATTCCTGGCGACTATTTTAAAGGTGATCCGAAGAAGTTGGGCGATCCTCTGAAGAATCTAGCGGCCTTGAAGCGCGAGGGGAAGAAGGACGTGAGGCCATCCGGCGTCGAGGTTTTCGAGCGAGAAGGCGGATCGGTAGTTGTCTACGAATTTCCACCCTCCACAGAGATCAGCAAGAAGGACGGACACATCGAATTCAAGGCGCAGATTGGCCGGATTGGCGTCGACGAGTCATTCGATGTGGGTGAGATGGAGTTTCAAGGCAAGCTCGAGCTTTAGGGAGCCAGTCCAGTGACAGGATCGACATGCGTGAATTGAAAGAGGGGGCGGTGTTAGCGCGCCGCCCGTCGCGTTTCCGATTCTCTGTGCAGCCGGGCCGGATTATTGTGGCCAGCAACGGCGCGGCTCAACGCAAGGAATTGCGAATCGCTCTGGAGCTCGAGGGTCATCGTGTCACGGAAGCTGAGACGGCGGATCGAACGCTCCAAGAAACAGGTACCGGGCTCTTCCAATTGCTGCTGCTCGACTCGGAATTGAAAGGCCTAGAGCCCTCCGAGTTGTGCCGCGCGATACGGCCGAAGTCAGACCTGGGAATCATCGTCCTGGCCGGCGACGACACCAGACAAGACCGTATCGACGCGCTGAACGCCGGGGCCGACGATTACGTCGCATCGCCGTTTGTGTTGCCGGAACTGCTGGCGCGAGTGCGGGCTGTACTGCGGCGCGTCACACGCTCTAGTGAAGAGGGACGACAAATTGTCCTGGAAGACCGGGCGATTGACCTACGATCGCACAAGATCAAGGGACCCGGTGATCGCGTGATCCACCTCACTCCCAAGGAATTTCTGGTCCTGAAACACCTGGTCTCCCACGCTAACCGGCCGCTGACTCATCAGAGCCTCGCTCAATCCGTATGGCAGCGAGACGCGGGCGGCGAGCTCGAGTACCTGCGCATCGTGATAAAGCAACTCCGGCGAAAGCTGGAACCGGATCCGGACAACCCGCAATACATCCGTACGGAGCGCTCGGTTGGGTACAGGTTCGATATGCCTCCCACCGGGCAAGGCGCCACCGAGCCTTACGGTTGCTCCATCGGTTGAGACAGACCACAAAAACAACTCACCGGCCGCTGACGCCGAAGTGTCTTGTCTTCCTGATTTCTTCATGGCTTTTCCATGACTTTTTCAGGTTGTTCCCAGTAACCTACAAGTGGATTCTGATATGAGCGACTCCGACGAGCCTGGGGGAAGAACGGGCCGGTCGTCCCCGCCTCCTACTCCCGCGAACCTAGCTGCACAGCTTCGGCCCGCTGTCTTGAGCGTCCTGGTTTTAACACTGCTGACCGGCTGCGTTTTTCCTCTGCTGCTGTTCGCGATTGCCCGGCCGCTGTTCCCGCACCAGTCCGGCGGGAGCCTGGTAACGCGTGGCGCAGTTGCCATCGGCTCCGAACTCATCGGACAGGAATTCACGCGGCCCGAATACTTTCAATCCCGGCCGTCGGCCGCGGGCAGCGGCTACGATGGAACCGCGTCTGGCGGTACCAACCTTGGCCCCAACAATCCGAAGCTGAGGAACGGTGCAGCGGACTTCGCTGGCATCCGGCAACTGGCCGAACAATACCGCGAGCGCAATGGCCTGGCGCCCGACGCTGCGGTTCCCATCGATGCAGTAACGCGCTCGGCGAGCGGTCTCGATCCGGACATCACCCCTGCCAATGCGACGCTGCAAATTCCGCGCGTGGCGCGTGCGCGCGGAGTGAGCGAAGACGCTGTCCGCCGGCTGGTGGCGAGTCACACTAAGGGGCCGCAGTTCGGGTTTCTGGGTAACCCGCGCGTGCCGGTGCTGGAACTGAACCTGGCGTTAGACCAGTCGCTCAACCAAGGGCCACGTTGAGATGCGCTGGACCGAATACATCGTTTTCCTGTTGATCGTGGTTGCGCTCGCCCGCCCGGTAGGCCTGTACCTGGCGCGCGTCTGCCAGCGCCGGCGCACTTTCCTAGACCCGGTGTTGCGTCCCGTCGAGTCGCTGTTGTACCGCTGGCTGGGCGTGATTCCGGAACAGGAGATGACGGCGAAGGTCTACATCATTTGCTTCTTGTTGTTTGGCGCAGGCTGCACCCTTGTGTGCTTTTGGCAAGTCCCCGTGGCCCACTTCGGCATTTTAATTCGGCCCACCCTAAGTTATTGATTCTTAGGTGAGGCGGTTTTTGCCTCACCAGGTTCTTCGACGTTATATATAAGGACAGCAGTCGAAGCGGTGGGAATGTGGGAATCGCGCAGCGATTTCCAAGGGCGGTGGGAAGGGTGGAAAACCTGCCTTTGGTTTTCCAGGCTTTCCACGGACCGTCATTTCCACGGCTTTTCGGGTTAGCTG
>JAIQFN010000094.1 GCA_020073265.1 Terriglobia bacterium
GCTTGAAAGGTTCGAGTTTTCCTACGGTTAGCAGGATTGGGATTCGCGAAGTCTCGCCCACTTCCTTGAGGCGCTGGCACACTTCCAGCCCGCTGCTCTGGAGTCAATGCGGAATTGATGTCCGACCAACTGCGGAACAAGACATCCTGGTAGTCCTGGCGCAGTCTCAGGAACTTGGCCTGCTGGATCTTTACTTGGTTCCAGTCCGGATTCCGCGCGTCCAGCAGATCGATGATATCCAGCATCTGGCCGCGATACCGTTCTCCCCACTGGTTGAGCCAAGCGCGGCGAGCTGCCTGGATCTTCTTAATGGATTGGATCTGCTCCGGAGTTAGGTTGGGGTCCCGCAAACCGGGCGCGACCTTCCGGGGACTGCTTTCTACCAGCCGAGGATTCACCGCTCCATAGACATATCCCGCTAGCATGGCGGCATTTAGAGAGAACGATATGAGCAAGGCGATACTTTTCCAATTTTTGTTCACTAGCTAAGTTCCTTTACTACGAACCAGGTTCTATCGGAGAAGACAGGGCGCTCTGGATGATGTCGGCTCGCCGCGCGGTGCTGTAAGCCTCGCCGATATGAAACCCGACCCATGTGACAATCACGATCGCACAGGCTGCCACAGCGGTGGGAAACGAGCGCATCGGAAGGGTCATTGCCGGCTCCCGGGTGCGGAGCGCCTGTTCGATCACCCGGCCCGCAAAGCCCGCGGAAATTCGGGGCAGCGGCGTGGATTCGAGCTGGTCCTCCAGATCAAGCAATTGATAAAACTCCTGCCGGCACGAATTGCAAGCGCTTAAGTGCGCTTCGACCCGCAGGGAGGCCTCCCGGTCCAGCTCCCTGTCCAGAAAGCGATGCATCCGCCGTTTCGCCTGAAAACAGAACATACTTCAATCAATTATACGAACGGGCCCAAACAAAACTGCGCTCTTTCAGCGAAGCTCGGCCAAGCGGGTCCGCAAGGTCCTCCGTGCGCGTACCAGAAGGGATTCGATGGCCTTCTCGGACGTCTCTAGAACGGCAGACGCCTCCCGGTAACTCATCTCTTCGTAGTGGCACAGGATGAGCGCCAGAGTTTGATTGGGCGGGAGGCTTTGGATCGCCCGCCGGATCACCATCGCCCGCCTTTCGCGGTCTATCGCTTCGGAAGGGTCCGGTTCGCTTCGCGCCACCAGGGGCGGATCTCCGAATAGAAACGGTTTCTTCTTCTTCAGCCAATCCCGGCAAAGATTGATGAGTATCTGAAAAAACCAGCTTCGGAATCGCGCCGAGTAGTTGTAGCGGTGTGCGTTCCTATACACTCGAAGAAACGTCTCCTGAACCAGGTCCTCAGCCTCCTGAGGATCCCCCACGAATCGGAAGGCCACGCGGAGAGCCGGATCCTGATAGCGTTCGATCAGCTCCTCAAAGGCCCGGACATCTCCCTGTGCAGTCCGCTCGACCAGCATCTCGTCGGATACGGGGGGTGGCTCGACACGCTGCGTGGCGATCGTTGGTTTCAATGAGCCTCGATCAGTTTAAATCATATGACCACAATTGGAAGCCCGTTGCAACATCGTTACAAACCCACCCCTGCCACATAGGCTGCCCTCGACGCCTCCATCGGCCTGGAACGCAGGTTTCCACGCTCTACTTCGTATAACAGACGGATAACTTGTCGATTCTCGCGGGCATGTTAGATAAATGGCCGGAGGGAACCCGCCGCCGCTCTAATACTATGTCTTCAGGAGCTTGCCAATGCGTACTCGGTACGGGTTGTTTTCTTTGCTGGTGCTGGCGGCGGCCGTCGTAGTTTTGTATTCGCAGAACGGACCGGGCGTGGGAACCGCCACGGCTTCGACTATTCCTGCTGCCACGGCCTTTCGCGTTCTGCTCGGGGTGGGTGACAAAGAGCCGGCTTCGTGGAACGGCAAGGTGTCAGTGTCGGACGGCGTGGTGCTCTCGGTCGAGGGTTGGCACTTCGCCGAAGGCGATCAGACTGATGGAAAGAGCGCCTGGACCGTTTCGACCCGCTTCGCGGCGACGACGAACGCGGAACGCAAACTAGGCCTGAGCCACGGGCCGTTGTTTGCCAATGGTGTCTTGATCGCGACCACGCCAGTGCGCCCCGAGACCGCGCTGCAGATCAACACCGCGCAGGGTGCGTTCAGTTTCCGTGCCGGAGAGGCTCCTTTCGGCGTCCGGCGGTCCTTCCTGAACGGCCGGGTTCAGGTGGAGAGAGTACCCTCCACCGTGCAGCTCACAAGCTCGCCCGACGATCAGGACTTTCCGGCCACAACCCAGTCCGCTGACGAAGTGCTGGTCGCTTTTATCGAGTTCGCCCACAGTGACCGGTCTCAAGAGATGGGGGCCAATTTCCGCCTACCGCCATCGAGCTTCGATTTCCTTTCCCGCCCAGTCGGTGGCGATCAAGTCAAGCTGGTGCGCTACTCGAAGGCCAAGCGTAGCTGGAGCGCGCCGGAGGCAATCTCCGATCTCCACCAGGACGTGATGCGGACGGCTGTGGCCGTGGATGGGAAACGGCGTGCGTGGGTCATCTGGTCGGCAAGGCGGAATGGCAACTACGATCTATTCGCTAAGTTCGAAGAACACGGCAAGTGGTCGCCGGAGATGCAACTTACCTCCGACGCTGGATCCGATCTGAATCCGGTGGCGGCAACGGATTCGCAAGGCCGGGTGTGGGTCGCCTGGCAGGGATTCCGCAGAGCCAGCTTGGACATACTCGCGATGGCCCAGAGTGGCGACCGCTTCGGCAAGGAATCAACGATCTCTTTTTCCCCGCGGAGCGACTGGGATCCAGCGATTGCTGCCGGACCCAACGGGGAGATTGCGGTGTCCTGGGACACCTACGATAAGGGCGACTACGACGTGTACTTCCGTCGCCTGCGATTCGGCCGCCAGATCGAAATGGAAAAACCCGTCGCGGTCGCGGCGTCACAGAACTTTGAAGGCCGGTCTTCCATCGCCTATGACCCGCAAGGTCGGTTGTGGGTGGCTTACGAAGTTGCTGATGCCAAGTGGGGGAAGGATTTCGGCGTTGCCGAGACCAGCGGCACGGCGCTTTACCAGGGGCAGAATATTCACGTGAAGTGTTTTGCCGGAGCGAGCGAGATGGAAACGGCCGACAGCGCAACCAATCTGATGCTGGGCGGCAAAACCATGCTCAAACTGCCCGACCCGGACCTGTGGAGAACCCGCAAGCCGAATGCTTCTTTTCGCACATATCCGCCGGTTCGCAACAGCTTTCCGAGGCTAGCCACGGATCCGGGAGGTTCACTGTATCTCGCCTACCGGTCCAGCGATGGCGACCGCAGTCCGTTGGGCGGAACCTGGCAGGAGAGCATGATTTTTCTCAATGGCGAGAGATGGCAGGGTCCGGTCGCGATTCCTCACAGCGACGGGCTGCTAGATTCGCGGCCCGCCCTGGTGGCGGCTGCGCCTGGGCAATTGTTGATGATTGACGCCAGCGACCACCGGTTGGTCATGGTCCCGGGCAAACGCGCCTCCATCAATGCCGATCTCTATGCGGCGGAGATGCAGCTCGATCAGCCCAGCCGCGCTGCCAGACTGGTTCCGGCCAGTCGCGAAGCGGTGGCTGCTCCCCAGAGCGAAGTGGCTGCCGAGGATGCCCAGGTCAAGATCATGCGCGATTACCGAGTGGCGCTCGGTGGAGTGAATCTGCGCTTGATGCGGGGCGAGTTCCACCGGCATACCGAGATCTCCGCGGATGGAATGAGCGATGGGCCGCTGATCGATGCCTACCGGTATTTGATCGACGCCGCGTCCATGGATTGGGGCGGCTGCTGCGATCACGATAACGGTCAGTCGGAGTACACCTGGTGGCTCGAGCAGAAGCTGAATGATGCCTACCTGCTGGGCGACAAATTCATCCCCATGTTCAGCTATGAGCGCAGCGTGCAGTATCCGGAAGGACATCGCAACGTGGTGTTTGCGCGCCGCGGCATCCGGCCCCTGCCGCGAATCGAGAAGACCGAGGAAGGATCTCCGCCCCTCCCCGCGCCCGACACCCTGATGCTGTACAAGTACCTCAAGCAGTATGGCGGCATCGCGGCCGCGCACCAGACCGGGACGGTGGGCGGCACCGACTGGCGGAACAACGACCCCGAAGTCGAACCGGTAGTCGAGATCTACCAGGGCCTCCGCCAGAGCTACGAAATGCCCGGCGCACCGCGGGCCATGAGCCCTGAAGATACCGTCGACGTCTATCATGCGCCAGGGTTTATTTCGGAGGCCCTCAAGAAAGGCTACCGGCTCGGGTTCCAGTCTTCGAGCGACCACGTTTCGACCCACATGGCCTATTGCAACCTGTGGGTCACAACGCCTACGCGCGAGGGCATCATGGAAGCGTTCCGCAAACGACGCATCTACGGCGCCACCGACAATATCCTGGCCGATGTGCGCAGCGGACCGCACTTCATGGGCGAGGAGTTTTCGGTCAGCGCGCCGCCCGCAATTTCCGTCAAACTATGGGGCACCGCCGAGTTTGCCAAGGTGCATATCATCAAGGACAATCGCTATGTCTATACGATCGAGCCTAGGACCAGGAACGTAAGTTTCGAGTGGCGCGATGCTGAGGCGGCCAGGGGCCAGACCAGCTATTACTATGTGCGCGGCGAGCAGGCCGACGGCGAAATCGTCTGGGTAAGTCCGATGTGGATCAGCTACAAATGACGCGCCGTTTCCGTCTTCCGAATACATTCGGAAATAATCCTGGCGTCCCGGTTTTGGCTGCACGCTGAACGAGAAAACGCTCTCCACGCGCGGGAAGCGACTATAATCGCAAGACCCAGGCGATTCGACTCTATCTCCCGGTGTATGTGATCCACATGGGCGATGCCCATACGATCTCGCCATTCGCCTGTTCACCGCGCACATAGTAATAGCTGGTTTTGCCGGCTTGCGGCGACATGTCGCGCCAGACGAAATCCACTTTCGCGGAATTGGGTTCAGTCGTGTAGACGTAAGCGTTATCGCGAATGATCGTCACTCTAGCAAACGGAGCCGTGCCTTCGAACTTGACATGCAGCTCGGGCGCCGTGGACGAACTGAACGCATCGCCCATGATGTGCGTCCCCGACCGAACGTCGGCCACGATATTGTCGGTAGTTGCGTAGATGTGCCGCTTCTTGAACGCATCGAGCAGCGCGGCTCGGGTTGCCTCGGTGACCAGCAAATTGGCGTAGCTGATGTGCGTGGAAACGTGATCGGAGCTGGCCTGAAATCCCAGTTTGATGCCCTTTTCCAGTGCCAGATTGACGAACCCCTTGGGGCGCCAGCCCCCCAGCGAGTCGTTTGCCGAATTAGAGCGCGGTGAATCGGGACGCTCGTAGCTCTGGCGGTCACCCTGGAAAATCTCGACCGCCGGTTCCAGAAGCGGATCGCTGTCGCGCCAGTCGGTTCCCATCTCCGTGCCCGAGGAATGCGACGCGACGATGCCGTCGAAATACTTGAGATAGGCATACAGCATTTGCGTGTCCGGCGCCGGCCCTGGGGTGTCCTCCCGGCTCACTGGAAGCAGCCGAGGCAGTACCCGGACGCCGCGTTGCGCGAAAATCGTGTTGCGATGACCCTCCGGATACGTCACGCTGCGTTCGTAGCTGAACATCGGAGAGAACTTGCCGGGGGTATAAAAGATGTCGGTGAGCTTCTGCTCGGTCCACCAGCTATACTCGCGGGCATTGCCGTTGTCGTGATCGCAGCATCCGATCCAGTCCATTGCGGCTGTGTCCAGCGCATACCGCCATTGATCGAGCAGCGACCCGTCGCTTCCGCCGTCCATGGAGATTTCACTATGGCGGTGAAATTCGCCCCGCACGATTTTCAAGTTCCCGATGCGATATGCGCGCAGGCGGGCAACCGCGGCTTTCTCCTCCTGGCCGGGCGCCTCCGGAGCCGCCGCAGTAGGTTTAGCCATTGCGGTGGTGGCTGGAGCGGACACAGCCGAACCCAGCGCGATGGCATTTTCCCACAGCGCGTTTTTCACCGGATCAGCGCTCACCATCTCCGCGGCGGTGTGGAACTGCCGGCGTCCGTCGGCCGAGCCGATCACACTTAGCTCTCCTGCCTTGCTGGAGATCAACGCCGGGCGATTGTCCAGTATGTTGTCGGAGTGAGGCAGAAAAATGGGTCCGGTCCACGCTGAGCCGTCGTAAGAAGCCACCCACTCAGTCCACACTGTCCCGGCAGGATGCCACCACACCGGGCTCACGCTGCGAACCGCGAGCCACAGCCGCCCGGAGGAATCAAAGCTGATCCGCGGCAGCGAGTTCTTGGGTATGTCTCCCGCATTCTGGGGACCGGAGCCGACGCCGCGATTGTTGGGACGGTTCTTCGCCAGATTCGGCTTGGGCTGCAGCCAGTCGGCCTTTGTATCGGCCTGGCGGTCTTGTCGCTCGATCAGTTTCGATGGAGTTCCGGGTAGCACGGTCCCTGGATCAACGGCCGTTGTGAATGCCGCACCCTGCTTGTCGAAGCCGATCAGACGAACCACACGGCCCTGATACAGCGCCACTCCGGTAGTATCCGTGGCGCCAAAATCCTTGCCCCAGCGCTCGCTCCCTTCCTCGTAGGCCACCCACAGGCGGCCGGCGGAATCGTAGGCGATCGACGGATACGCTTCGTACCGCGGAGTGGCGGCGATCACCGACTCCGGCCCCCACCTGCCGTCCGTCGCTGTTCGCATGTAGATGTCGTAGTTCCCGTTGCGGTAGGAATCCCACGCCACGGTGACTCTGCCGGTCGAATCGGCCGCGATCGCCGGGTTCCATTCGTTGCCGCTGGACGACGACACCGTCATGGCCGGTCCGAATCCGCTGCCATTTTGCCGAACCGAGAAAATCGCTGCTTTTCCGTCGCGCCAGCCCTGCCATGCAACCCACGCCTTGCCGCCGGAATCGGTGGCCGCCACCGGGAAAACATCGGAACCCGGTTCGCGAGTGATCCGGATCGCAGCTCCCGCCGTACCTCCGGCAACCGGCCTCGCCCACAGATCGAAATTGCCTCCGTCGTTCTGCGACCAGAAGACCCACACCTTGCCTTGACTGTCCACCGTGACCGCAGGGCGATAGGTATCGCCTCCCGGGGGCGAGATCGCGATGGCGCCGCCGCCCGTCAGCTTGCGCAGCAACACCTGATCTCCACCGGTCGGCGCTTTGTACTTGGAAAAATCATTGCCCGGCGTGCGCATGTTGGCCCGCAATGCGTTGTGGTCGGGGTTGTGCTTGAACTCGACATAGGCCACCCAGGTGTCGCCGTTGCGGTCCTGTGCCGCGGCCGGGTAATCCTGTTCCTCGGCGGAATTGGTGAGTTGCACCGACACCGGAACGCGATCGGCCATCGCACGCCCGTTCAGAAGCCGGATCGATTTCCCATAAGGGATGTCCCGCAGGCGAAAGCTGAAGTTTCCTTGCGCGGTCTGCACAGCGATCTCCGCGTCAGGGGCGTCGCTGAGACTCAGGACCACCCCGTTGGCGACGATGGGAAGTTCCTGAACGTTTCCAAACAGGCCGCGGCCGCCGAATAGCTGGATCGGATGGGTGGATGCGCGCCACGAAGATCCGGTGATCGCGTCGCCGCCTTCAAACCGCCACGGTTCAATCAGCTTGATTTCGGCGCCGGTAGAGCGTGCTGAGCCGTCCCACTTGGTCTCGGTTCTGTCGCCGATCCCGAAGAGCACGCGCACTCCCGTGCTTGCGTCCGCCCGCAGGCACAACAGCACAGCTAATGCGATCCATCTCATAGTTATCCAGCTCCTTCGATCAGCTTCCCTGCCAGAGCAGGGCCGGCTTTATTCCTGCGCGGGTGGACTCGCCAGCCAGCGCAGGTCGGACTCTGTCTCGATCCAACAACTGGTCCCAGGTCTCGCGGGATCGTAAACCACGCGGCACGGTCCAAGGATTTCCAGATGATGTGCGAATTGAACCTCGCCGTCTCGTACGATCCGGATCACCGGTTCCCGGGCGCCGTTTTCACGATTAGTTCGAATTCTTGAGACATCTATGTTAACCCGCGTCAAAGATCGCATCATTTTCCCGTATAGGTGATCCACATCGGCGATGCCCAGACCAGCTCGCCGTCGGCCTGCTCGCCGCGCACGTAGTAGTACACAGTCTTGCCTTTTTGCGGATTGGCATCCCGCCAGGTGAACTCGACAGCCGCCTTTCCCGGCTCTGTCGAATATACGTATCGGCCGTCCTTGACAACGTACACTTTGGCGAACGGCGCGGTCCCGGCCAGCTTCACGCGGAGCACCGGTGCTGAGGAAGTGGAAAAGGCGTCACCCATGATGTGATCCCCGCAGCGGTAGTCGGCCAGGATATCGTCTGTCGCGGCATAGACGTGCCGCTTTTGAAGTGCTTTCAAGATGCCCGCGCGCGAGTTGTCCGTGGCCAGAACCATGGCATAGCTGATGTGCGTGGAGACGTGGTCGGAGCTGGCTTCAAAGGCGAGCTTGTAACCTTTGGCCAACGCCAGCGAGATGAAGCCTTTCTCCCGCCATCCGCCGATCGAGTCAGCGGCGCTGTTGGAGCGGGGCGCATCCGGCATCTCATAATTCTGGCGGTCGCCCTGATAGATTTCCACGGACAGCTCGGTGTCCGGATCGTTGTCGCGCCAGTCCGTGCCCATGTTGGTGCCGCTGGTATGCGACGCCACTACGCCATTGAATTTTTTCAGATACGCATACAGCATCTGCGTGTCTGGCGCGTGCACCGACGGTTCTTCCGCCGTTCTGGGCAGCCGGGGAAGGGGCCGGATTCCGCGCTGCGCAAAAATCACGTTGCGATGGCCCTCGGGATACTGCACGCTGCGCTCGTAGTTGAACATCGGAACGAAAGTGGAGGAGTGGAAAATGTCCGTGAGCTTCTGAGAGATCCACCAGCTATACTCGCGCGCGCCGCCATTGTCGTGGTCGCAGCAGCCGACCCAGTCCATGCCCGCGCTGTCGATCATGTAGCGGTATTGATCGATCAGGGCGCCGTCGTTGGCCCCGTCCATGGAGATCTCGCTGTGCCGGTGAAATTCTCCGCGCAGGATGCGCAAGTTACCATCGGACGACTTCATCCGGTAGCTGCGCAGCATTGCAACCGCGCTTTGCTCGCTCTTGTTCCGGGAATCGGCGCTCGCCGCGACCGCTGGGGTCACCGTTTTGACCGCCGCTGCTCCGCTGGCCGGACCCAGCCAGACGCGGCTCAGATAAAGATCGTTCTGATATGGATCGGTGGTGAGTTCCTCATCAGGCA
Source organism: Terriglobia bacterium (assembly GCA_020073265.1). Taxonomy (GTDB): domain Bacteria; phylum Acidobacteriota; class Terriglobia; order Bryobacterales; family Bryobacteraceae; genus Palsa-89. The sequence goes on from JAIQFN010000094.1 coordinate 9,262, forward strand.
AGGTCTTCATGCCCGGCATGTAGGTCATCGGATGGAACTGCCGGCGGCCATCGGAGGAGTGGATCACCAGCAGCTCCCCGGCCTTGACTGACGCCAGGGCGGGGCGGTTGTCGAGAAGGTTGTCGGAATGGTGCAGGTAAATGGAGCCGGTCCACTGCGAGCCGCTGTAAGAGGCGACGTACTCGGTCCACACGGTCCCGAGGGGTCCCCAGAAGATCGGCGTCGGGCTGCGAAACGCCAGCCACAGCCGGCCGGATGCGTCTACTGCGAGCCGCGGCATCGTGTTCTTGGGCGCCGGCCCAGCCGGTGTCGCCAGATTGGGCTGGCGATTCTTCGCCGCCTCAGGATTTGGCTTCAGTCCATTCATCACGTCCGCTTGCCGGCCCGGAGCATCCACATTGCGGTTCGGGACGCCGGGCAGGACGGTTCCAGGATCGCTGGCCGCCTCGACGGGCGCGCCAGTAGGGGTAAAACCTCGCAGCCGAATCGCGCGGCCTTGGTATACCGGCACGCCGCTGGATGCTAGCGCGCCGAAATCCTTGGCCCATCGCTCGGCGCCCTCTTCATACGCCACCCACAGCGTGCCGCCGCGATCGTAAGCAAGCGAGGGATAAGCTTCGTAGTTGGCGGAAACCGCCACGGGAGTTTCGGATCCCCAAGCACCCTGCCCGCCGCGGGTTCGCAGGAAGACGTCGTAGTTGCCATTGCGGTAGGAATCCCAGGCCACCGAAACGCGGCCGGTCTGGTCGGCGGCGATCGCCGGGTTCCATTCATTTGCCGTCGAGGACGCCACGGTAACCGGCGCAGAAAAGCCGTTCCCGTTTTGCACGGCCGCGAAGATGGACGCCTTGCCGTTGCGCCAGCCCTGCCAGGCCACTACCACGTGGCCGTTGGAATCCGTGGCTGCCACGGGATCTATGTCGGAGCCGGCGGCCTTCGATATTCGCAGCATGGGTCCCGGCTTGCCGTTCTCGAGCGCCCGCGCCCAGATGTCGAAGTCGTTGCCTTCGTTGGCGGGCCAGAATACCCAGACGCGTTTTTGTCCGTCGACGGCGACGGCGGGCCGATACAAATCGCCGCCTGGAGCGCTGACCGCGATGGGATCGCTCCAGGTGCCGTTCGTATAGCTCTTCAGCAGAATCTGGTCGCCGCCAGTCTTGGCCTCCATCCAGTCGAACCGGTTCGGGGTCAGCCGGATGGCATCATGATCGGGATTGTGCTTGAATTCCATGTACGCGACCCAGACGGTTCCCGAGGAGTCGACGGCGGCGGCTGGATAATCCTGCTCCTCGCTTTGGCTGGTCACCCGCGTCCACTCCGGAACGCGTTCGGCGAGCGCCTGGCCCTGCAGGTACGACTTGCGAGTTCCGTAGGGGATGTCGCTCAGGCGGATGGTGAAGTTTCCGCGCGCGGTTCGCACGTCCAGTTCACTGTTCTCGGTCTCGCCATCCAGTTGGACCACTACGCCGTTCGGCACCACCGGGCGCGCCGGCCCCGCGGCGGCCGCTGAAGACGCGAACACGCGCACCGGATGCGTGCTCATCTTCCAGCGATTCCCAGGGAGCATCTGGTCGTTGTAGTCGAAGCGCCACGGCTCGACGGCCGTGATCCTCGCTCCCCGCGCGGCGATCTCGCCATCCCAGTTTGTTTCCGCTCGATCCCCGACCCCCAACAGGATTCGAACTGAGATGGCGCCCTGCGCCATTCCTGATGCCAAAAACACACCCAGAGCGACTACGCAGCAACGAGCCACGGCGACCTCCCTTGCGATCGAAAGTTAGAACAACAGCTTCAAGGCAAACTGAATTTCGCGCGCCGGTCCTGTGGCGCTTACCACGCCGAACTTCGGGCCATCCACGGCGGCCGCGGGCGTCATGAAATTAGTGTCATTGAGCAGATTGAAGAACTCCGCGCGGAACTGCAGGTTAAACCGCTCGGTCAAGAAATTGTTTTTGAAGAGCGACAGATCGACGTTCTTGGTGCCGTTCTGAAAGAGGATATCGCGGCCGGCGTTCCCATAGGTCCCCAGGGGCTGCAGTGCAAAAGCAGTAACGTCGAACCACGCGTTGGGCGTTTGCGTCCCCGATGGCAGGTTGCCGTCAGTGAGCCGATTGGGCCGCTCGGTTGCGCCCACGCCGGTCTGCGATTGATCTGCCTGCGTGGTCACAGAGAACGGCAGCCCGCTCTGGAACTGCACCACCGTGTTGGCCTGCCAGCCATTCGCAAACCACCCGCCTATGCCTGAGGCGTTCCCAAAGAAGCGCTTGTTCTTGCCGAAGGGAAGCTCCCAGATACCGCTGAAGGTGAACCGGTTGCGCACGTCGAAAGCCGACAACCCGCGATCCAGGGCGAAGTTGTTAGGAATCTGGTGCAGATTGGCGTCGTTGGCGCCGGCCGATCCGTCGTCGATTGACTTCGAGTAGGTATAGCTGGACAGAATCGTGAGGCCGCCGCTGAAGCGCCGCTGCAGACTGACCAGCAGCGCGTTATAGCTGGAATCCTCCCGGCTGAACCATTGCTTCACCGAGTTGAATCCTTGATACGGCCGCCGCGCGTTGATCGACAGATTCTGGCCGGGGGCATTCAAGACCGCGGCGTTCAGATCCAAGGTGCCGACCAGGTGCGTGCCTTTGCTGCCCACATAACCGGTCTCCAGCAGCATGTTCCAGGGCAGTTCGCGCTGGACGTTCAGGTTCCACTGCTGCATGTAGGAGGGAACGCGGTCCGCGTCCACCGTGCTGGGGCTGTTGCCGGCCGACAGAAGCGCCTGAGCCGGAGTGTCAAACAGCGTGTCGACCAGGCGCGGTGTCTTGCCGGCGGAATTGGTGCTGGTGATCGCGATTGCCGAACCAGGATTGCTGCTGATCTCGATGGTGTGGCTGCCTTGGTTGGTGAGATAGAAGATACCGTAGCCGGAACGGATCACGGTCTTGTCGTTCAATTTATAAGCCAAGCCGATCCGTGGGGCGAACTGCTTGTAGCTGGGCGGAAAGACGCCCGGCCGCAGGCCGCCCACCACGATCGTGGACGTGGGTGGAAAGTTGACGCCGTAAATGCTGGGCGAGTTGGCTAGGCGCAATACCCCCGCCGCGGTGTCGAAGACGCCCTCGGAACCGCCCAGTTCCCGCCAGGGCGTGTTGTACTCCCAGCGCAACCCGAGGTTCAGCGTGAGCCGCGGGAAGATCTTGTAGTCGTCCTGCACGAATAAAGCGTATTGCGAGTTGCGAAAATCGCCAGTTGAAAAAGAATCGAACGTAGACGCCGTCTGATACGCGCCCAGCAGATAGTCAGCCAGCGAATAGCCGGTGAAGATGTTGCTCACCGTGATCCGGCCATTCGACCCGTTGGTGGTGCTGGTGGGCGAGCGATAGTCGCGCACATCGCCGCCCAGCGTGATGTTATGCAGGCCTTTCACCAGAGCAAAGGTGTCCGAGAGAATGTAGGCGTTCGTCCATTGGTGGAAGGTCTGCTGGCTGTGTCCCATTTGAGTGAAGCCGGTGATATTGAACCGGGGCAGGCTGTAGTCATAGGAAGCAACATTGAGGTTCTGGAGACCGATCTGCTGGGCCAGATTCTGGTCAGCCACCTCGTTGCTGTTGGCCACCACGTCGCGGCTGAAACCCAGTTTTAGTGTATTGACCGCCGACGGTCCGAACAGATGCGTCTCCTGCACCACCGCGTTGTATGAGTTCAGAGGAAATGCCGAGCCGCTGTACGGCAGCAACCCCTGATTCAAAACGTCCCACGTGGATTTCGAAAAGCGGCCGAACATACTGTCGCGGTCCGAGAAGCGGTGGTCGATCTTGATATGGTACTGGTCGAAGTCGTCCAACGTTTCCGGATTCCCGGTATAGTTGCCTTGCGCCAGGTTCGTGTTCGGCGCGGGAATGTACTTGTTGAAGTTCTGCGCGATCTTGGAAATCATGGATAAGGGAATCTGATTGTCCTGGAAGGGAAGATTGTTGTTGAGAGGATTCTTGATGACGATGGGATTGCCCTTGGCGTCCTTGAGTCCCGCGAAGTTGCCGGTAAGATACTGTGGGTCGGGAACCACCGCAAAGGCCTGATTGGATCGCCGCCGGCGCTGGCCGTCATAGGCCAAGAAGAAGAAGGTGCGGTCCTTCAGGATGGGACCGCCCAGGTTGGCGCCGAACTGATTTTGCTTGAAGGGAGCAACCTGACCCTGGTCGAAGTATTGCGGCTGGTCCAGCGCGCTGTTGCGCAGGAACTCGTAAGCCGTCCCGTGAAAGGCATTTGAGCCGGATTTGATGGAGACGCTGATGATGCCCGGGTTGGCGCCATACTCGGCGGAATAGTAGTTCTTCTGAATCTTGAATTCCTTGATGGTGTCCGGTGACGGCAGGAATGAAATCTCGCCCAGCCGGGCGCCGCGCGACTCGATGCCGTCGATCAGGAAGCTGTTGGCGTATCCTCGCGAGCCGGCGACATGCGTCGTCAGTTCCGTGCGGCCAACGCGGCCCTGCTGCCCGGAATTCGCGCTGACTGGCACCACTCCGGCCGACAGGTTCGCTAAATCCAGGAAGTTCCGGCCGTTCAGCGGGAGGTCGGCGACTGGCTTTTCCGCGATCACTTGTCCCATTGTGGCGGTGTCGGTTTGGAGCACAGCGGCGGCCGCGCTCACGGTAACCTCTTCGCTCACTTGGCCGACTTCGAGCGTCAGGTCGACGCGCGCGGTCTGATCGATCTGCAGTTCGATGTCTGAGGTGATCGCGGACTTGAAGCCGGGACGCGCGGTCGAAACCCGATACCGGCCGGGAGGCAGCGTGGCGAAAGTGAATGCACCCACGTCGTTGGTCGACGATTCGCGAGTCTGGTTGGTATCCAGGGCACGAAGCGTCACCGCGGTCCCGGGAATCGCCGCACCGGAGGGATCGTGAACCGTTCCCACGATGGTTCCCGATACAACCTGGCTGTACAGTGACAAACCAGTGCCAACAACTGCAAAGATCCCGGCGACAAACAAGCTAACGTTGCGCATCTGCATAGCACGGACACCCGAGCCTTTCTCTTTTTTTCGGGTTGCATCAATTGGAACTGGTCAACAACCCCAACCCGATCCTACTGTTGTGGTAATACGAACCGCAACGGATATCCCTGCGCTTAGGAAGACTGGATACTTTAGCTTGGGAGTGCGCATTCAGTCGGCATAGCGACGAAATCCGCAGAGTTGGGCGCCGCTAGGAAGCGGTCGGTCGATCCCCTTGTTGGATTGGAGAGAGATTCCTCCGCGCGAACAGCGAAACGTGCTCTGCACTTGAGGCAGGTGCGCGGTATCACGAAAACGTCGCTGAAAACAAAGAGATTTGGTCGGGGCGGGGCGATTTGAACGCCCGACCCCCTGCGCCCAAGGCATCGGAGTGTCCTGACTCCACGTGCTCGTAAGTCACACCATAATAATGCGTTAGGGTCAGATTGGAGTGGTCCCCAAAAATGAGACGGCCAGTTAAGACTCAAAATCCATTCAAAGGAGAATTGAGTCATGGGTTTGTCGCGCAGGTTGTTCACTAAGGAGTTCAAGCTGGCCGCGGTGCGGCGGCTGGAAGAGGGCGTTCCGATCGGAGAGGTGGCGCGTGGGTTGGAAGTGAATCCCAACGTGCTGCATCGCTGGCGGCGTGAGGTT
>JAIQFN010000028.1 GCA_020073265.1 Terriglobia bacterium
TGGCGGTTCTCCCTCCCGTCGGCACAACCTAACACAATACGCGCCCGAATCGACAATCGCTGTGCTGTTTTCGGTCGCCGCGCCCACTCTTGGAGCTTCGCCCGTTCCTCTTCACTCACCACGATTGGCTTAGTTGGTCGGCCCATGCTGGTTGGATTCCCAGCATAGCAAGCGGGTTCCTATCATTATGCGAACTTCTGACTCAGGACACTAGTCCCTTGCATTCGACAGTACTGGAGGGGAAACCGGCGCGATTCTAGGTGACCTCAGTTGTCGCCAGACTATGAAACCCTCACGTTTTGATACCGGCTCCAGCCGATGGTTCATCCAAGGAGGAACACTGTGCAGATACGTTTGTTGGCCTGCCTTGCGGGCGGCTTGCTGGGCGTCGTGGTGGCATCCCCCATCAACGCCAGCCTGGGGCTGAACCCTAGCATCGCCTTGATCGGCTTTGCATCAGTCGGCCTGGGTGTCGGATACGCCGCAAGCATTTTGTTCGACGTATTCACTTCGAAGCCCGAGGACGAGAGCGTCGAGTCTTAGAGTTTCTCGGACTCCCTGGCATTCGCCTGAGTGCGAGCACGGCGCGGATGCTGTGTTACTTCTTGCCCGCCGCTGCTTCCTGTTTGCGCGCGCCGCCCAGGATGTCGGGCATCGCGTAGTTGCCTTCGTGGCAGGCGTATTCGTACACCGGTCCCGGAGTGGCGACGAACGGATACTCCATGGTCCAGGTTTTGGTGAACGTAGCCGGGTCGTCGATGCTGACCTTGTAAAGGATGGTATTCGGATCGACGCGCTGGAAGCGCTCGACCACGTGCAGGTTTTCCGAAGCGCCGGAGAACAGGGTCTGGTCGGTGAAATTGGTGGTGTCGACCACCAGCGTGTCGCCTTCCCAATGACCGATGGAGTCGCCCAGCAACTGGCGGACGTTGGCGGGCTTGTGCGTGCCGTTGATGCGGACCACGCGGACGTCGTGCACCATTTCGATCAGAATCATGAGCGCGTCCTTGGTCTGGACGAACTGGTAGTTGTTGTTGTAGAGCACCGGCATCATGGGCGGGCCGGAAGTGGAGCCGAAGCCGATGATGCAGCGCTCCGAGAGCGGCCGGTCCTTCACGCTGTCATAGACCATGTAGCTGCGCATGATGGCGGCCATTCGCTTGTTCGATTCCGGCGTGCGTGGCGGCATCTTGCCATCCGGCGGATCGACGATCAGGGAGGTTCGCTTCACGCCATCGACGCGCGCGAGCTGGCTGCCGCGGTCGATGAACAACACGTTGTAGCCGCCGGTGCCGTTGGAGCCGGCCGCGGCCAGCAAGGGACTTTCCGATTTGCCGTCGACGTCCTGGAGTTCTTTGGCGGAACTCTTCTCGAATGCGGCGGCCTCGGCGTCGTTCAGGGTCGGCTTGCTCGCAAACTGCGGGGGGCGCTCCATGGGCGTGATGGTGGCGTTGGTCCACACGCCTTGGAAGTCGGGATGGCCGTCCGGAGTGCGCGGGATCGCGGAGGTCTTGGGCTTCGCGCGGCTGGTGGTTTGGGACGGGAGCGGCGCGGCGAGCAGGGCTGCCAAGGCAACGGTGCATGCGAGAAACCGATAGCTCATTGGAACTCCTTTGTCCTTCTTCTTACGATACTGCCGGTGGGGGGATTGTGCAACGAAAAGGCGTTCGCACGAGTGCGTGCGCCACGGGTTGTGGCCGGGCGCCTCGAATCGGCACCAACAAGGCTACTGACTTGAAGCTGGCGGAGTAGAGTCCTTCCGCGCGGCCAGCAGGCGGGCGAACATCAGGTACTCGCGATCGCTGTGCGTCGGCTCGTCGGGGACCATCAGGTTCGCCAGCGCTCGGGTGGTGGATTTCGTGAGTGCGAGCGACAGCGGGTCCTTGGAGAGCAGCTTCGCGGCCAGGGCGCGCGCGGCTTTTTCCAGCGCGTCGTCAGCGGTTACCTGGTTGAGAAACCCCCAGCGCAGGGCGTCGTGAACCGAGAAGCGCTCGCCGGTCATCACCAGTTCCTTGGTGCGCGCGGGGCCGAGTTCACGCATCAGCCGCGGCAGTGCGTTCCAGGTGAGCGGGATGTCGAGATCGATCTCGGGGATGGAGAACCAGACGCTCTCGGCGGCCAGTCGGAGGTCCATCGCGGACAGGAACACGATGGCGCCACCGATGGCCAGGCCGTTGACGGCGCCGATGGTCACCTGGTCTAGCGCTTCGATGGCGGCGGAGGTCTGGTTGCCGGTCCCGGCCAAGCGGCGCAGTTCGAGAGGGTTGGAATCCGCCGTTTTGAGCGAGGCGATGTCCTTCAGGTCGGCGCCGGCGGAGAAGGCGCGGCCTGCTCCGGTGAAGATGACGACGCGCGTCCGGCTGTCGTTGCGAAGTTGAGCGCAGACCTCCTGAAGCTCGGCGTGCATGCGCGAGTTGATGGCGTTCAGTTTGTCCGGGCGGTTGAGGGTGATGGTGGCGAGACCGGGCAATTCGGCGTCGGTCTCAAACTTCAGTGTGTCCATCGTGCCCCGGCCATTACGGCGTGAGCGATTTCAGGTAAGCCAGCACCGATTCGGCATCGACGCGCGTCATGCCGAAGTTTGGCATGGGCGGCCGAGGCGGCTCACCGGTGCGCGATATCCCGGTGGTGAGCAGGCGGACGAACTCGGAATCGCTGCCCGGCGGCCGGCGGGCGATGCGAGGCGTCACCAGGGCCCAATTGGTCACCGGATAGGTTGGCTGGATCTGAAGGGGTCCACCCATGAGCCAGTTTCTGCGATCGTGCTCGTCCTCGCCGGCGGTGTTGCCCGGCGTGTGGCAGCGGCCGCATTTCGCCACATGTTCCACGATGTACTTGCCGCGGTCGACGGAAGCTTTGGCGTTGTCCTGAGCGCTGGCCGGATGCGTCTGGGCCAAGGCGAAAAGAGCGAAAAGAGCGATCGAGGTTCGAGCAAGAGTCTTCATAGCGAGGTTTCTACCAAGTAGAGAATTTTAGCAAGGAACAAGAGCTGGGGTTGGTGGCGTTGCGTCACCGCGGCGGGGCGGCAACTTCGTACACCTGAACCTCCCTGCGCGCGGCGGGACCGAATCCGGCCGACGCGCTGCTTGACGAAAATACCGGCCGGAATCGCTGCAACGCTTCCATGGGCACGCAACTGATCAAGGGATCATCGCCTACCAACACGCATCCGTCGTCCCGGCAAGCGGTCTCAGCCGTGAGCGCCTCCTGTGCCGACTGGAATCGCCTGGTTCCGACCACGTCCGGATCGCTTCGCCCGTCCGACGCCTTGCGGAGCCAGAGAATCACCGCGCCGCCTCGCCCAGCCACCGACTGGCCGCCGAACGCAAATAGCCGGACCACCATACTGCGATAGTACGCCGGCCGGTAGAACGCGGCGGCTCTGCGTTGGCCCTTGGCATCGGTTTGGTACGCCACCAGGATGTATTCGTCGCGGCGGTGGCGCCGGGAGTATTCGAAGAATGAAGGATACTCTCCGACGAGCAGCTCTTTCGAAGACGGCCACAACGGGAGGCTTTCATTCACCACTACGTAGCGCGTGCGCCAGGTGCGCAACAAGGGGATCGCCTCGGCCTCCGATTGCGCCAGGAAAAAATCGGCAGCGACGGACGCGTTGGCTTGAGTCGGGTTCGTCACTGGGATTCGTCTTCCCACGTTCACAAGCCAATAACCGAAGTCCCACCACGCCATCACGCTGTAGGCAGACGGAGGATACTGATAAGCCGGCCCGTAGTCCGGCCGGCGGTAGCGATGGTAGTAGAAATCGGGATCTCCGAAGGGTTCGGGAGTGGATGTGCGCATCCAATCCAAGGTTTCCTTCCAGTCCGCGGAGATTCCGTTCGGCTCGTCGGCGTTCGCCGCGGCATACAGGTTGGGGCCGAATACCAGCAATACCAAGGACGCGCCGGTCACCCAGGCAGTCTTGCGTCCGGAGGCGAACAGGCTGGCCGCTGCGTAGCCGGATAACAGGGCCACGGCGGTCGCAAAGTAGTACGTCATCCGGAGCTGGCCCAGCGCCATAACACCGGTGATGAGCCCCCAGAAAAAGATCAGCGAACGGCCGGCTTTGGCGTGCTTGAAGGTGGACTCACCCAGCCAGAGCAACCCCAACAGCGCGAAGAAGAAGGCGCCATAGAACTGGAGCACAACCGGCATGAACGTGAAGTGACCTTGCTCATACAGCAGGGATTGCAGCTCGTTGATCCCGCCCGACGTCCCAAACAACGCGGGCGCGATTCGCGCGGCGAAGCTCTTCGCCAGATGACGCCAGCTTGAAATGAACAATAGCGCGGGAATCAGAGATAACAATCCCGCGGCCGCCAGTCCGCCGAGCAACCACCGGCGCGGGCGTTCAAACCGGCTGCACCAGCTCGTCCACAATTCCAAAGCGGCGATCGCGAGACCACCCAGCCCGAGCGCGGCGATCGAGTAATTCATCCACAGCAGGTTATGGAATGCCAGGCAAAAGCCGAGGGCAACCAGGAAGACGAGGTACAGCGGCTGAAACGATGGAGCGGGGTCGTCCCGAGGCCACCACGAACGGAGCCGGTCGTAAACGGCCCAGATCAAGACGAAACCCACCAGGAATACGGCGCCGTGAAAGGTGAGCAGGTAGGCGGCCAGCGTCAGTCCCGCAACCAATGCCCGCCCGAGCGAACGCGGCCGCTCGAAGGCACGCAACAGCAGCCAAAGGAACAGCGTCGCAAGCAGGCTCTCCATGATGTGATGGTCCGTGAATCCCAAGCTCGAAACGCGCAGGAAATGCCCTGGCAACGTCGCGATTACGGCGGCTGCCAGCAGCGCCGGGCGCGGACCAAACACGAGCTTTCCCAAAACGAATACGGCCACGACGGTGAACACGGCCAAGACCGCGGGATACCAGGCTGCGATCACGTGCAGGAGCGACTCCGATGGTGCCCCCCCGCCCGCCAACCAGGCGATCAAGCCGAGCAGCCAATCATAAAAGGGCGCGGTGGCGGTGTCTTGCACGCGTCCAAAAGCGACGTAGGGATCCACCATGATGCGCCACGGGAAATGCCGCACCAGGTTCTCGGCGACGCGGATGTGGTACCACGCATCGCCTTCCTGGAAATTTACGAAGCCCGTCTGGAACACCAGATCGAAGCGCGGAACGACACGGATCCACAGCGCCAGCCCACAGAGCGCGGCCACGGCGATCCACTGCCACCGCTCCAGGAACGCTGCCAGCGCTCCAGGACGGTCTTGCTCGGGCAGCGGCTCGGGCTGCATCTGGATCGTGCTCATTTCGGTTTTCCGGCGCGCATTTCGGGAATCGATCATTATTGTATACGGCGGGGCCAGCTAAAATCAGGATTTGCCATGCGCGAAATCGTAACCACCGTCCGGCAAGCCATGTCTCTGCTGAGCAGGGACCTGCGCCGGCGATGGTGGCTGCAAGCGCCCTGGGCTCTGTTTTCAGCCTTGCTGGAGATGATTGCGACGGCCGCGATGCTGCTCCTGATCCGTCTGATCACCGATCCCGCCGGGGTCGAGCGCATGGCTTCCATGGAAATACTCCGCCGATGGCTCGGCTTCCCACCGGGGCCGGGCTTCAACGCGGCATTCGGCGTTCTGGTAGGCGTGCTTTTCCTGGTGAAAAACAGTTTGCGAGTGGCGGAGAACTACGCCCAGGAGCGATGTGCCGCGGCGACGGCGGTGTGGATCTCTTCCGGACTGCTGGAGCGATATTTGCGGGCGCCGTACAGCCTGCATCTGCGGCGCAATTCGTCCGAGATGCTCAGCAACGTCAGCGGTGCCGCCGACCAGGTGAGCTGGGTCGTCCTGGAGTCCGCCACGGCATTGATTTCCGAGTCGCTGGTCGCTCTGGGAATTTTGACGGTGCTGGTGGATCAACTTCCGCCGCTGGCGCGCGGCGCGGCGGCGCTGACTGCCGGAGTCACCATCCTGTTGCTTTGGATCACCCAGCATCGGCATATACGTTGGGGTCGATTGCTGCACAGCGCGGCGATTCAAAGATTGCAGAACCTGCGGCAAAGCCTGGCGGCGGCGAAGGAAGCCAAGATCCTGGGGCGCGAGCGATACTTTGTGACGAGGTTCGCCCGGATTCGCGCGGCGCTCGGCGACATCGAAGTGGTGCAACACACTACCGAAATCATTCCGCGCCTGGTGGTGGAGACCACCTTCGTGGTGGCGCTGGCGGCGTTGATCGTGATCGCCTGGTTGAGATCCAACGCCGGGGGCGACCTGATGCTCACGCTCGGCATTTTCGCTTACGGCGGTCTCCGATTGCTGCCCTCGCTGCATCTGGTGGTCTATCGATTCAACCGGGTCGGCTCCGGAGCAGCCGCCGTCAAAATCGTCTCCCGGGACTGGCAGGAACTTGCGCCCTTCGTCTCCGCCAGCGAGGAAGCCATCGCCCCGATGAAGGTGACCGCCACGATCAGCCTGGAGGCGGTCTCGTTCTCTTACGAAGAATCACACAGCGGCCCGGACGAAGCCGCTTTGAGCGACGTCGACCTGGCCATTCGCGTCGGTGAGTCCATCGGCATCGTCGGCCCTACCGGTTCCGGCAAGACCACTTTGGTCGACCTGATACTAGGAATTCTAGAGCCTACCTCGGGGGCGGTTCGCGTGGATGGCCGGGACATCCGCCTGTCACTGAGGTCCTGGCATCAGCAGATCGGTTACGTTCCTCAAGCCGTGTACCTGATCGACGACACCATCCGCCGCAATATCGCTTTGGGCCTGGAGGACGCCGAGATCGACGAAGAACGCGTGCTCGAGTCCGCGCGCGCCGCCCAGCTCGACGGCTTCCTGCGCGAGTTAGCAGACGGGCTGAATACGGTGGTGGGGGAACGCGGGGTGAAGCTTTCGGGAGGAGAGCGGCAGCGCATCGCGGTGGCGCGGGCTCTCTACCGGAGACCGTCTGTTCTGGTCTTCGACGAAGCCACTTCGGCGCTGGATAACGTAACCGAGCAGGCGCTCACCGCCACCATCCAGGCTCTGCCAGGCAAGACCACCAAAATCTTCATCGCGCACCGGCTGAGCACGGTGCAGTCCTGCGACCGGCTGGTATTTCTGCGCAAGGGCCGAATTTCCGGCGTGGGAACCTACGCGGAGTTGCAGAGGAATCCGGAGTTTCTTGCGCTGAGCCTGGCGGGCGATGTCGAAAGCCGCAGCCTCCCGGCGCTTCAGGAACCACTGTGAGCGATGGTTCGCGTCAGGCGGAGCGGAGAACACGGTGAAACACCGGCGCTGCTTCGCGTTGCCAGACCTGTTGCCAGGTTTCCGTGCAGGCGGCCTGGATGTTGCACTGCATTTGCGCCAGGAGTTGCAAGTCGTCCGGGAAACCCGCCAACAGCTGGTCGATGCGGCAGGCTAGTTCCTGGCTGGTTCGAAACGTTAGCGCCGTCACGCCCGGCTGGATTTGTTCGGTCAGGCACTCGCCATAGTCCAAAACGCAGGCCGGCGTCCGGGCGCCAAACAGATCCATCAACTTCATGGGCAGGTCCACGCCTGACGTCGAGCGGTGCAGGCAGAATCCAAAGTGCGCCGCGCAGAGTAGCTCGCGATAATCGGCCGGATCGAGGAAAGCGGTCCGCAGCGTCAGGCGCCGCCAGCAGAGGCCGGAGATCCGCTGTTCGAACGCCTCCCGCAACGGACCGCGGCCGGTAATCACGACGCACAATCGCGGTAGCGGCGATGGCGCGCCCTGCGAGTCCCAGCGCTGCAATCCCTCCAGCAACAGATCCATGTCTTCGTCGGCCGACCAACTGGTGGGACAGACCGCCAACGCAGCGTCTTGGGGAAGAACAAAACCTGCGCGGCTGAGGACCCGGTGAGCCGCCGCGCTGCGCGCAGTCATGGGCAGGAGCGGCAACAGTTCCCGGGGTCTGTCAGGCAGCACGACAGCCGCGGGCAGTCCGAACTCGCGAGTCAGAACATCGCGCATGGCGGCGGAAACGCACAGATGGGCGTCCGCCTGGCTCCCCAACCAGCGCTCACATGCTTTGGCCAGCCGCACCATGAAATGTGCCGGACCCAGACGCAGCGCCAGCATCGCATATCCGAAGTTATGCCAGTCCACGATGAACAAGGATCGGCGGGCACGCGCCGCCAGCCAGCCGGCCAGCAGAGTAGGAAAGCTGGGCGGATTCTGCACCAGCACAACATCGGCGCGCGGCGTTCGCGCCAACAGCAGCCAGAACGATTCCAAGCCGAGGAAGGCCGCGCGCCACGCGCTGAAGAGGAGAAACAGAATCCGCGACCGCCCCTCGCGCGCGCGATCTAGCGAGCGGACCCGGTGCAGACGGATCCGTGGATGCTCCGCAACCGCGCGATCCACGGGTGTCTCGTGATAGCCAGCCAGCGAGACCGCGGCTCCGTCCTCGGCCAGCGCCCAGGCCTGGTTCAACATCCGCGGACTCCGGCCCAAATCCCCCAGCACCAGAATTGTCACTCGATAGTGGGGTTGTCGAGCGGCCATGTGCGGGAAAGCATTATCATATCCGGGGTGGACGTTCAGGACAAGCAACCGCAACGGGACGTCCGCTCGCGGGCCGGGCGAAGAACCGTGGCCGTCGCTGGAGGCGGCACCGCCGGGCATGTCAATTCAGCCTTGGCTATTATGTCCGCCTACCAGTCGGCCTGCGGTGCGGAAGTGTATTTCATCGGCTGTCAAGGTGGATTCGAGACGCAACTGGTCCCTGCCAGCGGATTTGACCTGGTGATCATTCCGGGTACCCCTTATGCCCGGCAGAGCGTGCTCGGGAAAATACGGTCGTTGCTGACGCTCGTGCAAGGAACTCTGGCCGCCCGGCGATTGCTCAAGCGCAAACAGACCAACCTGGTGATCGGCGTGGGTGGATATGCGTCCTTGGGCTCGATCCTGGCCGCTCGTATCCTGGGGATTCCCTGCGTCATTCATGAGGCCAACGTATTTCCCGGCTTGGCCAACCGGTTGATCGGCTCACTGAGCGCCCGGGTTTTTGTCGGCTGGAGTCAAGCCAGTGCGTTCTTTTCGAGCTCGAAGACTGTGGTGACCGGCAACCCGGTCCGACCCGTTATCGCCGCCCGAGCCCGCGATCTTCCGGACCAGGAAGCGCCCCCAGGTTACAGGAGGATTCTGGTAACGGGTGGTTCTCTGGGATCGCCGTTCCTCAACCAGAAAGGTCCGGAGCTGCTGGCGCGCGTCCGCGAGCGGGGGGTTCCCATCGCAGTCCGTCATCAGAGTGGGGAAGGTGAAGCGGAGCGGCTGAAAGTTGAATATCAGCGGCTGGGAATTCCCGCCCGCGTATCACCATTCATCGACGACATGGCGGAGGCATATCGCGAAGCCGATTTTGCCATCGCGACCGCGGGGGCGCTGACCCTGGCCGAACTGGCCACTTTCGGTCTGCCGGCTCTGCTGATTCCTCTGCAAGCGGCGGCCGCGGACCACCAGATGGCCAATGCGAAAGCGTACGCTGAACATGCGGGAACAAGCTGGGTTGAGGAACACAACTGGGATCCCGAGGAGCTCGCGAAACTGGTTGCGACTACTCTCGCCGATTCCGACGCCCTCAGCGCGCAGGCGCGGCGGCTCCGCGAGATGGCCCGTCCGGACGCTGCCCGCACGCTGGTGGAGGAATGCGAAGCCTACCTGACCAGCCGGTGAAGCGGTCCTAGGCGCGCGCGGCAGGATCCTGAGCGAACCGCGTTACGATTTCGTGCACTGACTCGCAGAACCTGTCTGTCGAGAACACATTCCTCCGTTCGGCCACCTGACTTCGCAGCTCCCGTTCCAGAGCCTGGTCTTCGAGGACGCGCACAATTTTTTCCACGGCATCCGCTACCCCATCGAACGCGAGGCGCGGATCTTTCCCGACGATTTCCACGGGTCCGCCGGAATTGTGCACGAATAGAATGCATCCGGCGCGCTGCAGTTCGGCCGGCGCGATCCCAAAATGCTCGTCCTGCATGGCGTGAATCCCGTACCGGTGGGCGGCCAGTTCCGCCAGCAGAGTGGTGCGATCCAGGTCAAATAGCAGACGGAACCAGGGCCGGCTGGCGGCCAGCTCCTGCAGCCTGGCGGCGTACGCGGCGTCGTCGACGTGCCCAATCAATGTCAGCGCCAGGTCATGCCCGCGCCGGCGAACCGATTCCACTATTTCCATAGCCATGTCCCAACGCTTGATGGGAGCGACGCGCCCAACCGCCGCCATGGCCGGTTGTCTCTGCTCCCAGGGCATGTCCGCAAACGTTCCGGGAATTGGAGGATAGACCACGACAGGATCGTTTCCGTAAGTCTTGCGGAGGCGGTCCGCTACGAACTGGGAATTCGCGATGGTAAGATTTCTCTTCAGGCCCTCCTTGGTGGCGCGCGCGTAAGCATTGCAGAAGGCGCGATAGCTAAAGAGCATCCCCGGGAGTTGGTGATACCACCGCATTTCGCTGTCTGGCCGCGGCATGAAGAGCCATGGATAGTGAACATACTGAATTCCACGGCGATGAAAATCCATTTCATTGCTGGTGCTGAACAGGACGTCGTAGTCCTCGCTTTCGTCCAGTTCTTGCGCCCAGCGCATGGTTAGGCAAAGCTCCAGCAACGCGCCGCTGGTGGGAATCCATCGCATGCGGCGCAGATGCCGCTCCGGAGCGATGCGGACCTCAAAATCTCCCTGGCTGAGGCTAGTGCCGAAGCTCCGATTCACGGCCCGATGGTCTACCGGCTCGATGGTAGCCAGAGTAACTTCGAAATCACTCCGCAGGGTTTGCAAAACCCACGCCGCTACTGCGTTGCCCCCGCCAACCGGCCGCACGCGCGGATGTGAAATGAGGACCCGCTTACGCATCGGCCCTCGCGGGCGAGGACACCACTATGCCGCACCAGCGTCCGATGGTCATAACGTCAGTATAAGCGCGTGATCGATTCGGGGCCGCGTTTTCGCCCGCGTGGGTGAAGGAACCCCATACATGAGAATCCCCAGTTCCAATTCTGCCTGGCTCGAGCGAGGCCGCGCGGTCAGCGGCAGGTCATGAGAATGCCGATTATAGCGGCCGTCGCGATTTGCGCCGTGCTGACGTTGGGCGCGGGCGCCCTGTATGTTTACAGCAAGACGCCGAAGGCTCCCGACAAGACCGAGAGGATCGGTTCACTGGAGTTGGTGACCCACACCATCTTCTACAAGACCGGCTGGAATGAAGGCCAGGTGCACTGGGGCCAGACGGAAAACTATTCGCTGCGCTACCAGGGCAAGGCGTTCTCCTTCGAAGGGCGCTCGGGCATGTACGGCGACCAGCAGGCTACCTACAGCGGCTTCAATGCCCTGTTCACGTTTCCGTCCGCGCAGCCGGCCGTGGTGGTGAACGTCGGCGATCCGAACAACACCAGCTTCTTTTACTTGATTCACGACCTGAACGGCGCGCCGCAGGCCGAGTTCCTGACGGACACCGACAGCGTGTCGGCGAGCTGGCTGGATGCGTCGCCCGGCACTGGGCCGGCGGTGCTCAATGTCGCCATGCATCGCGGCCGCTTGGAGGGAGGCCGGTATCTGCTGTTGGGATTGTATTGCGTGCTCGATACGCAGACGCTCACGTCCTACCGGTTCAAGCAACCCGAGGGCGCGAACCCCAACCAGTTCAAGCCGGCCATCGCGATGTCGCCGGACAGGCACAGCTTTGTGCGTTTTGGTTACCAGAACAATGGGGGCGCGGCGGTGATGATCGCGTTCGACTTTATCGACAGCGCCTCAGACGTGCTGCCGATCGATCGCAAGACGATGCGCTTCAACGAATGGGCGGAGATCGATGCAGCCTGGCTGGACCATCACTTTGAGTGGAAGCGCGCGGCCGGCGTACACGACCGCCTGGCGGCGCGCACCAACATCCAGCCGCTGCCCTATCGCGGATATCGCTCGACCGATACCTACGACCCCAGCATGAAAGAGTACAAACTCATGCGCGTGCAGCCCGAGATGTTCGAGCGGGTGAAGGAGTTCGTCGCGAAGGAGCTTCAGGGCCAGCCGTTGCCGGAGACGCTGGAGACAGCCGCATCGTTCAAGGTAGAAGGTCACACCGTGCACTTGTTGAAGCACGAGGATGAAGTCTCGGTCTGGATGGATCGCGGACCCGATTCGGCGCTAGTGTTTCAGATCGGCGACCGCTTCGACGAGGTGCTGAAGACCGGCGTGCATGACGACCTCTTTCTGCCGTAGAGGTATTCGCGACTATTCCTTCAGATCGAGGCTCTTCTTCTTCCGGAACGGATTCAGCTTGCTCCAAAACTTTCGCTTCATGTGCGGACTAGTCTCTGAGACGCTGGCCTCCGGCTCTATCGCTGCGACCGTGCCGGCATGGTCCGCCGCGCGGTCTGCCCGCTGCTCGTGCGTGGACTCCGTGACCGAAGGCGTCGTGGCCGGATCAACCCCCGCGCTGGACGGCTCGACTGGAAACGCGAATTCCGGAGGTGCCACGTGCAGTACCTGCAACGACACGGCGGGAGGCGCAACCGGGCGGAATCGGTCGACTGCGGGCCAAGCGACCAGCGCCAGGGCCAGACCAGCTGAGATTGCGATTCCGCCGCGCAGGATGCGCATGTATGGCCGAGCCTGTTCAACCCCAGGCGCCGGTTCCGTTTGAGCAATGGCCTGGAGAAACTCCGCGGCGGATTGATAGCGCCGCGCCGGATCGCGAGCCAGCGCGCGCTGCACGATCTCATCCCAGCGTCTCGAGAGGCCCGGCTCAAGCTGCGTGGGCGGCTGAGGCTGGCTCTCTGTGTCGGTGAGCACCGGAGCGAGCCGCCGGTCTGCTCCGAAAGGTTTGCGTCCGGTGAGGACTTCATACAGGATGGTCCCAACGGAAAAGAGGTCGGATCGGCCGTCCGGTTCCGTGGTGCGCTTCACTTGCTCCGGCGCCATGTAGGGAAGCGTGCCCAGGATCTCTCCGCCCCTGGTCAGCAGCGGATCGCCGAACGACTTCGAGAGTCCGAAATCGGTCAGCTTCACCTCGCCGACCGCGGTGATGATCACGTTGGAAGGAGTGACGTCGCGATGCACTACGCCCTGCTGGTGCGCGTACTGAAGCGCGATCAGGATCTGCCTGATGTATTCGACGCCGGTGCGAATCGGCAGGCGCCCCGCGCTCAGGATGCTTTCCAGTGTCCGCCCTTCGACGAACTCCATCAAGAGGATCAACTGATTTTCCGAATGCAGCGCGTTGTGAAGGACGGCAATGTTGGGGTGGCTTAGGCGGGCCAAGACTTGCATCTCGCGTTCAAAGCGCTTGATCTGGGTCTCGGTTGCGAGTTCGGCGGCCAGCACCTTCATGGCCTCAGTTCGCCGGGTGAGGCGGTGCTCGACCTTGTACACGTGCCCCATACCGCCGGCGCCGAGCAGAGCAGTGATGGAGTAGTCGCCGAATGTCTGTCCTACATGAAAACCCATCGCATCAGGTCCACGGCTCGAAGAGCGACCGCCGGGTCCATTATAGAGACGCTTGGCGGCGGGAGAAATGCATCGGTCTGGCCAATTTGACCTAAGATCGAACCGTAGGGGGCAGGCGGGAAATTACGTAGAACTTCCTTGACCGTGGTTATGTCCGGTCCTATTGACGTCGCAGCACACGCGACCAGGAGAAGCCAACACCTCAGCCATCGAAAGTCGGCCGAGGCAGTTTGCTGCTAACAGGCCCATGTGTCCGGTCCGGACACTGATCTGCTGGGGCGGCTGGTGGGATTCGAACCCACGACATCCAGAACCACAATCTGGCGCTACTACCAACTGAGCTACAGCCGCCGTATTTATACCAGTTTAACATCTGACCGCCTTCAGCAGGTCCGCGAAGGCTGCGATGTTGCGATTGAGATCGTACTGCTCCAGGACGCGGCGGCGCGCGGACTTGCCCAACCGCAAACGCAACTCGGCGTCATCCATCAGCCGCGCCAGAGCGGACGCCAGCGCTTCGTCGTTCGACGGCGGCGCCAGAAGGCCATCCACCTCGTTGCGGATCAGCTCGGGAATGCCGGTGATCCAGGTGGCCACGCACGGGATCTCCATCGCCATGGCTTCCATCAGGACCACCGGAATCCCCTCGGCGAAGCTGGCCAGCGCGAACACGTCGGCTTGCGCATACAGATCGCGGATTCGATCCGCGTTCTGCCGGCCTTCGAAGATCACGTGCGCGTTGAGACCCCGCCGCGCTGCTTCGTTTTCGAGGTTGGTGCGATCCTCGCCGTCGCCCACCAGGCGTAGCCGCACCGAACGGCCCGCACGCATCAGCCGATCCAGCGCCGCGATCAGCACGAGCTGGCCTTTCACCGGCGCCAGCCTCCCTACGCAGATAATCTCGAACGGCGACGGATTATAGCGGAACGGCCGCGGAGCATAGATCTCCGGATCGACGCCCAGGCGTGCAACCCGAAGCTTGTCCCAATCAGCCGGCTCGGAAAAGCGCATCAACTGGCTGCGGCCGAATTCGCTGATCGCGCACACCAGGTCGAAAACCCGGATCTTTTGCCGCAGATGAAACCCCTCGGGATCGATGAATTCATCCGAGCCGTGAATGGTCGCCGAAGTTCGCATCGGCGCGACGCGGCGCGCGAGCAGTCCCACGGTGGTGCTGAAGTGCATATGCACCTGTGAGAGGCGCTGCCGCCACATCCAATCCGCGAACACTACCGCTTCGGCGAAATACAGCAGGTTCTTGATCTCGAATCCCAGGTGCGCGGCGTAGGCCAGCGCGCCGGCATACGCAAGCGGACGCCGCAGCAGCGTCCGGAGGTTCGCAGCCAGCGCCGACGCGACTCCCGCGGGCTTGATGTAGAACGTGGCGCGCTGTTCTTCGCGCTCCTCAGCCGTCAGAAATTCCAAAGGCCGGTCGGCCGCGCGCACCGACGCCACGCGAATATCGAAACCCAAACGCCTGAGGCCCTGAATCTCGCGCAGGATGAAGGTATGGCTGACCGCCGGATACTGGCTCACCAGGTAGGCGATCTGAACGGGCGCGTCGCTCAGGGAAGTCCGGCCTTCTTCCAAAGCTGCGCGACGCGCTGCTTTACATCCTCCGGCATGCGGATCACATCCGGCCAGGGACGCACGAATCCTTCTTCTTTCCACTTGCGCGTGGCGTCGATGCCCATCTTGGAGCCGTAGTTCGGAAGGCGGCTCGAATGGTCCAGCGAATCCACCGGGCCGAGCACGAACTGGATGTCGCGCTCGGGATCGATGTTGTTCAAAGCCTTCCAGGCGACTTCGCTCACGTTCTGGACGTCCACGTCCTCGTCCACCACCACGATCACCTTGCTGAACATGGCCTGGCCGAGTCCCCAGATGGCGTGCATCACCTTGCGCGCGTGCAGCGGGTAGGATTTTCGAATCGAGACCAGGATCAGGTTGTGGAAGATGCCTTCCGCTGGCATCGCGATGTCGCGGATCTCAGGCAACTGCAGGCGCATCAGCGGCAGGAAGATGCGTTCGATGGCCTTGCCCATGTAGAAATCCTCCATGGGCGGCGGACCGACGATGGTGGTGGCGTAGATGGGATGCTTGCGCTGCGTGATGCAGGTGATGTGAAACACCGGGTAGTCGTCAGCCAGCGAATAGAAGCCGGTGTGATCGCCGAAGGGGCCTTCGCGGCGCTGCTCGCCGAGTTCGACGTAGCCCTCCAGCACGATTTCGGAATTGGCGGGGACCTCCAGGTCCGACGTTTCGCACTTCACCATTTCCACCGGCTTCGAGCGCAGGAATCCGGCGATCATCATCTCGTCGAGATCCGGCGGCAGCGGCAGGATGGCCGAGTACATGGTCGCGGGATCGGAACCGATGGCCACCGCGACGTCCATGCGCGCCTGCTTGCCCTCCTTCAGCAGACGGCGATGATGTTCGGCGCCCTGCTTGTGCGTCTGCCAGTGCATGCCGGTGGTGCGGCCGTCGTACACCTGCAGCCGGTAGCAGCCGCAGTTGCGCTTGCCGTTGTCGGGATTTTTCGAGAATACCATCGGCAGCGTGATGAACCGGCCGGCGTCATCGGGCCAGCACTTCAGGATGGGATATTCGTCCAGCGAGAAATTGTCGCGGCGGATCACGTCCTTGCAAGGTCCGCCGGAGACGATCTTGGGAAAGAAGGCGCCCATCTCGGCCAGCTTGGGCAGCATCTTCAGCTTTCCGAGCAGGCCTTCGGGCATGCGCATTTCCAGATACTCGGAGATGCGCCCGGCCACCTCTTCCACCGACTCCACGTCCAGCGCGATCTGCATCTTGCGCAGGCTGGCAAAGCTGTTGATGAGCACCGGAATGTTGCTGCCGCGCGGCTTCTCGAACAACAGCGCCGGGCCGCCGCTTTTCACCGCGCGGTCGGCGAATTCGGTGATTTCGAGCACCGGGTCTACTTCAAAAGGAATGCGCTTCAGTTCCTTGTTCTTTTCGAGCGCGGCGATGAAGTCGCGCAGGTCGCTGTACGCCATATCAGATGAGGAATGCCCAGGTTTTACTATGATGGAAATTCAGTCTGATGACAAATCGAACCGCTTTCATCACCGGGGCGAGCCGGGGAATCGGACGGGCGTGTGCCGTGTCTCTCGCCGAGGCAGGCGCGCGCGTGGCGGTGGCGGCCCGCAGCCTGGATCAGCTCGAGGCGCTGGCCGGCTGGTTGCGGGACCACGGCCGCGAGGCGTTCGCGGTGGCAATCGACATGTCCAACGCCGATTCCATCAAGGAAGCGCTCGCCAAGACCGCCAAGGATTTCGGTCACATCGCCATCCTGGTGAACAACGCCGGCATCACCAGGGATGGCCTGGCGATGCGCATGAAGAAGGAAGATTGGGACAGCGTGATCGCCACCAACCTGACCGGCGCGTTTCTCGCCATCCAGCACGTGCTGCCGGCCATGATGCGCGAGCGCTGGGGCCGCATCATCAACATTTCATCGGTGGTCGGCGAAATGGGCAATCCCGGCCAGGCCAACTACGTCGCCTCCAAGGCCGGACTCATCGGGTTGACCAAAGCCATCGCGCAGGAGATGGGCAGCCGCAACATCACCGTCAACGCCGTCGCGCCCGGATTCGTCGAGACCGGAATGACGGAAGGCCTGGCGCAGGAACTCAAGGACAACATGCTGGGTCACATCCCGCTCAGGCGTATCGGCCGGCCGGAAGACGTGGCCGCGGCCGTACGGTTTCTGGCCAGCGAGGAAGCGAGTTACATCACCGGACACGTGCTGGACGTGAACGGCGGGCTGCATATGTAGTTGGGGCATTCAGTCCCCAGCCAGTTCCGATATCACCGCTTTCACCTTGCCATTGAGTCCTGGCGGAAGCGTTTCCACCCAGTCCACTTCGACCCGGCCGGCGTTACCGACTTTCGATTCGAGCGCCCGGACCAAGGCGCCCGAAGCCTCCGTGCGATTGACACTGTAATCGCCCACCGCCCGCAACACAAATCGATCCGGGGCCTGCTGCACGATCTGTATCTGCACAATTCCGGGCACCGCGCGCAGGGGTTCCAGCGCCACCAGGGAGTGCATCACGCGTCCGTCCGCCAGGCGCAGCAAGTCGTCGCTGCGTCCCCGGATGGCCTCAATCATCGGAAGCGTGCGTCCACAGTCGCAGGCAGCATGGCTTCGTGTGACCACGTCACCGAGCTTGTAGTTCAAGAGCACCGTTGCCCGATTGGTGAGGTTGGATATCACAATTTGTCCAGTACCGCCCGGTCCCGCGTCCCGGCCTTGCTCATCCACCACCCGCACGGCGACGGCATCCAGCGAAAGATGGAACCCGCGCAGCCGTTCGCACTGGAAACCGATCCGCAACGCCTCCACGGACTGATAGGTGGAGCTTACTGGAATGCCGAATTCCTGCTCGATCAGCCGGCGATCCGCGTCCGCCATGGCGTCGGCAGCATAAACAATCACCTTGGGGTGATGAATCCGGATCTTGCGCTGGTACGCCTCGCGGAAAAGCGCGCCCAGATAGGACCCATAACCGCGGATGACGTCCGGACGAAACTCGTTGATGGCTGCAACGGTTTCGGCAAACGGAAGATCCCCCGGAGATAGGAATTGCCGTGCCAGGTCGACTGCGGGAGGAGTCCACGAGTAGCTTTCATAGAAATGCCGGATTTGAAACGCGACGGAGCCAGGACGCACGACGTGCATCTCGCGGTAGCCGAAGACGCTTCCGGTAAATGCGGACAAAACCAACCGCTGCCGGTGGCCGTTCGCCAGCGCCTCAAAGAGGGCCCGGGCATCGTATCGAATCTGTTTGGATCGCCCCGAGGTGCCGCTGGAATCAAGGACCAGACCGGGCGCGTGCAGCAGGTTCGCCGCCAGAAACAGCTCCGGCTCGCGCGCGACCTGGAGGCCGTCCAGCATAGGTAGCTCGGCCAGGTCGGCCGCCGTGCGGAAGTCGCGGGGCTTCAGGCCGCGCCGATCCATTTCATCGCGATAAAAGGGCACGTTCCGATAAGCGTGAGCAATGATCGTACGAACCCGCTGAGCCTGAAGCGCCAAGATCTGGGAAAGAGGCCGATAGGGAAGCCTGCGTTCCGCGCGGGCATGCCACAATGTAAACGCGTTCCAATAGGTTTTTGCGAGCAGGTTCGGCATCTAAATCGCGCCGCGGCCTAGACGGCCTCCCAGGATGTCGCCCGCTGCGCGGATCGCAGACTCTTTCGCTTGTACAGCCGGCCAGCGGCAAACGCGATTTCAGCAAGATGCGGCAGGGGGTCGGAGAACCACAAGTCGGACTGTGTACCTCGCGACGGCCCGAAGAATTCCCTGAACGACGGCCATCGATGCCCGCGCCCCAACGTGTCCAGGATGCCGAAGGGCCAGGGCCACCGGTAGCGGAGCCCGGACTGGTAGCGGAAACACGGTTCCACATCGCCTTCCAGCGCCATCCGGCAGGCCAGCAACGGGAAATTGATCCCAGCCGCGATGGACAATCCCAGCGTCCCCCAGAAGCGTCCGTTTATTTCCAGCAGACAGGCGCGCTTGGCTTGCCGGTCGACCATGAATTCCACTTGCGCCGGACCATGCCATCGCAGGGCTCGCAGCAGGGCGACGGCCTGTTCCAGGAGCCACTCCTGCTGGGTCGTTTCTACCAGCGTGCCTACCCCGCCGCTGTTCGGGTGCATGCGCAGGCGTCTCTGCGTTAGCGCGGCGCGAGGCTCGCCGTGACGGAATAACACGCATACATCGTGCACCTCACCCTGCACATGCTCCTGGACCAGCAGACTACCGTGACCGAACACCAGGTCCTCGCTCGGACGGGGCGCCGCGAAGCGCCGCAGAAGGTCGGGCGCGTTTTGCGCGATCGACATCCCCACCGCGCCGGCTCCCCGCCGGAGCTTCACCACGCACGGATAACGTATCTGGGCCGCGAGCGCACGCAATTCGGCCTCGTCCTTCGGGCAGTGCGTTTCCGGCGTCTGCAGCCCGAGCCTCCGAGCCAGCTTGCCGGTCTCTTCCTTATCCCTTGAAATCTCCAGGGCCTCATAGGCCGGCGTCACCAAACGCGTGAGTGCTTCGAGCGTTGCAGCCCTCTGCGAGATCGCGACGCAGGCATAGTCTCCCATCGGCAGGAGCACATCGTGAGGAAGGCGCCGGAGCTGGCTGGCCAGTGTTTCTACAAATGCCGCGACTCCTTTAGCGGGATGAGGATATCGGACACGCCCGTCTCCGAATCGCGAATAGTAGGCTTCGCCCAGGAACCGGTCGCTGCCGACCGTCACGGCCGCCACACCCGCCAAAGCGCGGACAGCCGCGAGTGTCTTGCGGTCGTCTGGCACGCAGGTGGTGGCTAATAACACACGCACGGTTTATGCTCCTGGCCTCTCAACAGACTATCCAGCATCACCGGGCAGGTGCTGTACCTGATCGCGGCCTGCGGGGGCGCTACTGCCCGGCTCCAAGCACGCTCGCGTCCTCGCGCAATAACTCATTCACCCTGGCCATCAGCGTTTCGGGAAGGAACGGCTTCTGCAAGAATGCCGTGCCTTGTTCGATGGCGCCGCGGTGCAGCAGCGCGTGATCGGTGTAGCCCGAGATGAACAGCACGATCAGGCCGGGGCGGGACTTGGTCAGTTGATCCGCCAGATCCGGTCCACTCATCTCCGGCATCACTACGTCCGTGATCAACAAATCGATGTGATCCCGATGTTTAATCGCAAGCTCCAAGGCGACTCGCCCGTTGCTCGCGCTCAAGACCCGGTGGCCTGCATCCGAAAGCACGTCCTCGGCCAGCATCCGAATGGCCGCCTGGTCCTCGACCAGTAGGATCGTCGCCGTGCGCCCCAGGCGGGATTCATCCCGCGCACTCGGGACTTCGATTTTGACGCCGTCGGCCGACGGGAGATAAATCTTAAACGTGGCCCCGTGACCGGGCTCGCTGTAGACATCGATCCAACCGCTGTGCTGCGTCACGATGCCGTACACCGTGGCGAGTCCGAGTCCGGTTCCTTTTCCGGCTTCCTTAGTGGTAAAGAACGGCTCGAAGAGATGAGCTTCGGTCTCGGCATCCATCCCCTTGCCGGTATCCGTGACCGCCACCAGCGCATAGCGTCCGGCCGGGCGAACGCCTCGCCGCCCAAGGTCTTCATGTCCTCTCAAGACGGTCTGGGTCTCGATGGTGAGCTTTCCTCCCGTCGGCATCGCATCCCGCGCATTCACCGTCAGGTTCATCAGGATCTGAGTGAGCTGACCGGAATCCACCTTGACGAAGCAGGAGTCGTCCTCCAGGACCACGGCCAGGTCCACGTCTTCTCCCATGAGGCGCTCGAGCATGTCCCTGGTCTGTTTAATGAAGACGTTCAGGTCCAGCACCCTGGGCTGAGTGACCTGCTTACGGCTGAAGGTCAGCAACTGTCCGGTCAGCGAAGCGGCCCGTTCGCCGGCTTTCAAGATTTCAGCGACCGTGTTGCGCAGCGGATCATGGGGAGGGAGGCGATGGTCGACCGTCGCCGCGTAGCCCAGGATCACGGTCAGAAGGTTGTTGAAGTCATGCGCCAGCCCGCCCGCCAGCCGTCCCACCGCTTCCATCTTCTGCGTCTGCCGGACCATGTCTTCGAGTTGATGTTGGCGCGTGATGTCTCGCGCGATCTTGGAGGCCCCCACCACGCGCCCGTCGCCATCGCGGATGGGAGACACGGTGAGCGACACTTTGATGCGGCGGCCGTCCTTGGTCAGCCTTTCGGTCTCGTGGTGATGAACCGACTCGCCCTGGCCAATTCGCTCCAGGATGTTCTGCATGTCGTCCCTGCGATCGGGAGGAATCAAACGCGATGTGGAACTGCCCATCATCTCCTCCGCCGAATATCCAAAGATGCGCTCCGCTCCCAGATTCCACGCGGTCACGGCGCCATCCAGCGAATTTCCGATGATGGCATCGTCCGAATTCTCGACCACCGACGCCAGGCGCCGGGCAACATCGAAAGCTTTTTTTCGCTCGGTCACGTCGCGAAAGACCAGCACCACTCCGCTGATCCCTCCGCCCAAGCCGGTGATCGGCGCCGCGCTGTCATCGATGGGAACTTCGGGACCGGTTTTTGGAATGAGCACGGTGTGGTTGGCCAACGCCACGATCTGGCCGTCCTTCAAGACGCGCCGCACAGGATTTTCAACCGTGTCGCGCGTGGCCTGGTTTACGATCTGAACGATCCGCTCGATGCCGACCCCCAGAGCTTCTGCTTCCCGGTAACCGGTCAAGCGCTCGGCCACGGCGTTCATCATGTGAACGTTGCCTTCACGGTCTGTCGTGATGACGCCGTCGCCGATGCTATAGAGTGTGGCCCTAAGCAAGTCGCGGCCCTCTTCGGCGGTCCGTTTCGATTCAGCTAATTCGACCACCAACTGCTGCATCTGCAAGGCGGCGCTGCGAAGCGCTGCGCCTCCGATTCCCACTAACGCCACCAGGAGCACGGCCCCCAGGAGCGTCACGATCCGAAGCTGGCCGGCCCCGGCGCTGAGATCGCTCCAGGCGTTGCTCCAGCGCGCCGTCCCCGCGTCCTCCAACTGCTGCGAGACGCCGCGAATGCGGTCCATGGTTTGCTTGCCTTGATCCGTTTCGACGGCCGCCAAGGCGGCAGCGCTTCCCTGGTATTGCCGGAGTTCGAGCGTGTTTCGCAACTCGGCCAGCTTCTCGGCGATCAGCGTCTGAAGCTGCTGGAAGCGATCGCGTTGACCGGCGTCATCGTTCGCAAGCGGCGCCAACTCGCTCAGTTCACCGGGCAACTGGTCCACCGCGGCCTGGTAGGGATCCAGGTATTCCTGGCGGCCGGTCAGCAGGAAACCCCTTTGGCTGGTTTCCGCATCGCGCATGCGGTTCAACAGACTTTCATTCAGAGTCAGCATCCGGCGGGCTTCCCGGATTCTTGTATAAGCAACCTCGTACCGCTTCCAGTCTTGGTAGCTCAAGACGCCGATGACAAACAGGGTGACCAACGCCAATGCGATAGCGGTAAAGCCCAGCGCTCGGGATTTTGAGGCGTTCATAACCGTAGGGCGCCGAAAAACCTCCGGACGCGTTCTTATTCTATGCCAGATGCCGCCGGCGGGCACGGCGATTACGGGCTTGTTCCGCCCGTCACCTTGCGGCTTGCCGCCCGCGCCACCACAATAGAGAAATGGATTCTTCGAGCACGGAGAAGTTCCGTGTAGGCCTGGTGCAGATGAGCTGCGCGGTGGACCCGAACGAGAACCTCGAGAAAGCGATCTGGAAGATTCGCGAGGCCGCCGGGCGCGGCGCCCAGATCGTTTGCCTCCAGGAACTGTTCCGTTCGCAATACTTCTGTCGCGAGGAGAACGCCGAGCTGTTCGCGCTGGCCGAGCCTGTTCCGGGACCTACCACCGAAACGCTGGGACGACTGGCGCGTGATCTCGGCGTGGTGGTGATCGCGTCGCTGTTCGAGCGCCGCGCCGCGGGCCTGTACCACAACACCGCGGCGGTCATCGGAGACGATGGCGAGATCGCCGGGATCTACCGCAAAATGCACATCCCCGACGATCCGCTGTATTTCGAAAAATTCTATTTCACGCCGGGCGATCTGGGCTTCGTCAACTTCGACACGCGATTCGCGCGCGTCGGCGTGCTGGTGTGCTGGGACCAGTGGTATCCGGAAGCGGCCCGGGTTTCGAGCCTCAGCGGCGCGAACATCCTCTTCTATCCGACCGCCATCGGATGGCATCCCTCCGAAAAAGAAAGCCACGGCGCAGTGCAGGTGGACGCCTGGCGTACCATCCAACGCGGGCACGCCATTGCCAACGGGATTTATGTCGCGGCCGTCAATCGCGTCGGTCATGAAGGACCCGCGGGCGGCGGCCTGGACTTCTGGGGTTCGTCGTTCATCGCCGATCCGTTCGGCCAGGTCATCGCGCAAGCTTCTTCTTCAGAAGACGAGATCCTGATCGCCGAGTGCGATCCGCGGCGCGTCGAGAAGATACGCCGCAATTGGCCGTTCCTGCGCGACCGTCGCATCGATGCCTATGCTCCAATCCTGAAGCGGTGGCTGGATTGACGCCGCTCCAACTCGGATTCAGACTGCCCGCCGAGTGGGAGCCGCACGCGGCCACCTGGCTCGCCTGGCCGCACGAGCGCACCGACTGGCCGGGAAAATTCGCGCCGATTCCCTGGGTGTACGGCGAAGTGGCGCGGCGGCTGGCGCGCGTCGAAAAGGTGCGGATCCTGGTGGAGGATCAGGCGGCGGAACAGAGCGCGCGCCGGGTTTTCCGGAAATGCGCCGTGAACATGGACGCCGTCGAGTTCTTCCGCCATCGCACCAATCGAAGCTGGACGCGCGACTTTTGCCCCGTCTTCGTTCGCAATCCGAAGGGCGAGGTGGCTTGCGGCAACTGGAAGTTCAACGGATGGGCCAAGTATGACAATTGGCGCCAGGATAATCAGGTCCCGAAATTTCTCGCCAAGCGGCTGAAGATGCGCGAATTCGAGCCTGGCATCGTGCTGGAAGGCGGCAGCATCGACGCCAGCGGCGCAGGTTTGCTGGTCACTACCGAGGAGTGCCTGCTGAGCGAGAGCGTGCAGGTTCGCAACCCGGGACTCGGCCGCGCGGGCCTGGAGCGCTACTTCGCCGACTATCTCGGAATCGAGCGAACCATCTGGCTGAAGAACGGCATCGCCGGCGACGACACGCACGGCCACATCGACGACCTGGCCCGCTTCGTCGATGCGGACACCGTCGTGACGGTGGTCGAGCAGGACCGGTCGGAGGCGAACTACGAGCCGCTGCGGGAAAATCTTGCGCTGCTGAAACAGACCGGCCTGCGGGTTGAAACGCTGCCCATGCCGGTGCCGGTTTACTTCGACGGCCAGAGGCTACCGGCCAGTTACGCGAATTTCTATATCGCCAACGGGCTGGTGCTGGTTCCAACATTCAACGATCCGATGGATCGGGTGGCGCTGAACACGTTAGCGAAGCTATTCAGCAACCGTGAAGTGGCCGGAATCTACTGCGGCGATTTGGTTCTGGGCCTGGGGACGCTGCACTGTATGACGATGCAGCAGCCGGCCTAGCGAATCGTAAAATCGAGAATCGTCTCCACCCGCAGGCTGACGTCCTTCTTGCCGGTGGCAGCCGCTCCCGCGGTGCCTGCCGCCGCGCCAGCTCCCAAGCCGATGGCCGCGCCCTTGCCGCCACCCGCGATCGCTCCGATGATGGCGCCCGCTACCGCGCCTCCGCCGGCCGCCTTGGCGTCGCGGCCTTTGTGCGATCCACCCTCGCTCGAATAGGTGTCGGACACCACATGAATCCCATGGATCGAAACAAGCTGCAGTTCGAGCAGCGCGGTGCCGGAGAGACGGCCGGAGGCCTTGGCCTCCACCACTCTGCCTTCCACGGGGTCCCCGCGCCGGGCTACGGTCTTACCGCGAACCACGATTTTTTCGGCCACTGTCCCGGCCCACATATCGCCGGAACGCGCCTTGTCGGACGAAATGGTCTGTCCCAGCCGGACACGCACCAGCGTTCCCTCGGGAATCTCGGCGGCCTGCGCCAGCCATGCAACTCCGCAAAAGGCTAAGCAAACGGTGATGAGTCTTCGCATCGTCTCTGGTCTCCCACGGTTCATCGTACAATAGCTGCGACTCGTTCGATGCATTCTTTTGACTTAGCCGTGATCGTGATTTACCTGATCGCGATCACGTGGTTCGGCTCGCGGTTTCGCAGCCGCCAGCGCAATCTCAAGGATTATTTCCTGGGCGGACAAACCACGCCCTGGTGGGCGATTTCGCTTTCGATCGTTTCGGCCGAAACCAGCACGCTTACAGTGCTCGGCACCCCGCCGCTGGCGTTTGCCGGAAATTTCCAGTTTCTGCAACTCGTGCTGGGATATCTGCTGGCGCGCATCGTGATCTCGGTTCTGTTTCTGCCGCAGTATTTCCGCGGCGAGATGTTCACGGCCTACGAGCTGATGCGCCGGCGTTTCGGGGAGCGCATTCGAAAACTCACCGCGGGAACGTTCCTGGTGCTGCGCGCGCTGGCCGAAGGCGTCCGCGTTTTTGCAGTGTCGATCGTAATCTCCATCATTCTGGTCCAGCCGGCCGCCGAACGCCCCGGGTGGAGCTTCCTGCGCGGCGGCCAAGGCGAGGTGGTTTCCATCCTGGTCATCGTCGCTCTGACGCTCTTCTACACTTTCGAGGGAGGCATGACGGCGGTGATCTGGACCGACGTGGCGCAGATGTTCCTGTACGTGGCCGGAGCGGTGCTCAGTTTTTTCGTCATCCTGCGGCAGATCCCGGGAGGCTGGAGTCACGTGCTGGACGTCGCGGGCGCGGCGCACAAGTTCCAAATGTTCGACTTCCGTTTTTCGTGGAGCGCGGAGTTTTTCGCACGCAACTACAGCTTCTGGGCGGGACTCATCGGCGGCTGTTTCCTCACCACCGCCAGCCACGGAACCGAGCAACTGCTGGTCCAGCGGCTGCTGGCCGCCCGGAACGAAGCCCAGAGCCGAGCCGCGCTGCTCTCCAGTTGGCTGGTGATCTTTTTCCAGTTCGCTTTGTTTTTGTGGATCGGGACGCTGCTGTTTGTGCATTATTCCTCCACCCGCCAGCCGGCCCCGCAACCGCCCGAATCTATTTATCCCAGTTTTGTCTGGCAAAATCTGCCACCGGGTCTGGCCGGGCTGGTGATGGCAGCCATCCTGGCGGCGGGCATGTCCAACCTGAGCGCGGCGCTCAACGCGCTGGCTTCCACCACCGTGATGGACTTCTACAAGCCGCTGGCGCTGCGCCGGGATCCGGCCAAGTCCGAGCATTATTTCCTGGGAATCGCGCGCTGGGCGACCATCGCCTGGGCCGTGATCCTGGTTTTGGTCGGAATGGTGGCGCGCAACTGGGGGTCGGTACTGGAGGCCGGCTTGACCATCGCGTCGATTCTTTACGGATCGCTGCTGGGCGTCTTCCTGCTGGGGCTGCTGACCACGCGGGTGCAAGAGAAAGCCGCCATGACGGCCATGCTGGCTGGATTGATCGTCATGCTGGGCGTGAAACAATGGACGCATATCGCCTTCACCTGGTACGTGTTGATCGGCACCACCGTCACATTCGCGACCGGCTACGCGGTTTCGCTCGCGTTGGGAGAATCCATCCATGACCGAAAAGCCGGCTGACCAACGGCTCGATCTCAAGCGCGACCTGGGGATCTGGAGCGCGGCTGCCATCGTGGTGGGCACGGTGATCGGCAGCGGGATTTTCCTGGTGCCAAATGCGATGGTCAAGAATGTCGGCACGCCGGCCATGGTTTTCGCGGTGTGGATCTTTGGCGGCATGCTGTCGCTATTCGGCGCCCTGAGCTACGCAGAGCTCGCGACCGCCATGCCGGAAGCCGGCGGCGAATACAATTATCTGCGCGAAGCCTATGGACCGGTGTGGGGGTTCTTGTATGGCTGGACGCAGATGTGGGTCGCCAAGAGCGGGTCGATCGCGACGCTGGCCACGGGTTTTTTTATCTATCTTGCGAATTTCCGTCCTGAACTTGAGGGCATTTGGGTGGTAGTGCCACTGCCGCTTGGAGAATCCGGCCATCCGCTCGAAATCCGCTACGGGCAATTGCTGGCGATGGCCGTGATCGCGGTGCTGGGCTTGATCAACTACTTCGGTGTTCGCGTGGGCGGCGATGTCCAGGTAACGGTGACATTGCTGAAGGTCGCGCTGATCGGCGGCATCATCGTGATCGGTCTTGCGACCGCCCATGGAACCACGGCGAACTATCACACCTCGGCTGCGGCGGCGGGCGGCATCGCGGGATTCTTCGCGGCGCTGGTAGCGGCCCTGTGGGCGTACGACGGGTGGAACAACGTCGTCATGGTGGCGTCGGAAGTCCGCCAGCCGCAGCGCAATCTTCCGCTGGCGCTGATCATCGGAACTCTGGCCGTGGTGGCCGTCTATCTGTTGACCAATCTGGCTTATTTCCGCGTGCTTCCGGCCGATGCCGTGGCTTCGACGGACCGCGTGGCCGGCGAAATGATGCGCCGGGTGCTGGGAGACCGTGGAGCAGGCGCGGTGAGCATCGCGGCAATGATTTCGATCTTTGCGGCGCTGAATGGGTCCATCCTTTCCGGCGCCCGGGTGCCTTTCGCCATGGCTCGAGACGGCCTGTTTTTCCGGCGCGTCGGATTCGTACACCCGGAACATCGGACGCCCAGCGTGTCGATTCTGGTCTTGAGCGGCTGGGCCGCGATCCTGGTGCTCAGCGGCCGCTACGATCAACTGTACACCTACGTGATCTTCGCCAGCGCGATCCTGTATGGGATGGCGACTGCGGC
The DNA here is from genome assembly GCA_020073265.1 of Terriglobia bacterium. Lineage (GTDB taxonomy): Bacteria > Acidobacteriota > Terriglobia > Bryobacterales > Bryobacteraceae > Palsa-89. The sequence goes on from JAIQFN010000028.1 coordinate 27,727, forward strand.
GGTCATCGTGTTGCGATTCAAGCGCCCGGACCTGCCCCGGCCTTACCGGACGCTGGGCTACCCCTGGGTACCGGTCATTTTTGTGCTCGGGATCGGGTGTCTGGTGGTATCGACCTTGTTGAAGTCGCCGCGGGAGTCGCTGCTGGGGCTGGGGTTGATATCGCTGGGCCTGCCCTTCTATTTCTATTGGAAACGAAGCCAGTCGGGCTGAGCAAAGGTCCGGGGCGAGGGTCTGATTCCGGCTCCAGAACAGTCTCCGAAATTACTCTTGTTCGGTTTCCCGAACAAAAAGCTTGAAAAGCATATAAGAAATGCAGTACAAATACTAATACAAGGCCTTTAGATTCTATTGGTCTGTTCGCTTTCCCGAACGGGAAGCCATATTTTGAGATTTTTTTTTGGAGATCGACTAGATGGACATCAACAAGATGTTGGCCGAACTTCGGCTAGAGCGTGAGCATATTGAAGAAGCAATCATGACCCTCGAACGGCTGGCGAGGGGACGCGGCCGGCGCCGGGGACGTCCACCGGCCTGGATGTCCCAGATCAAGAGGCGCGGACGGCCACCCGGAAGCAAGAACCGGCCCAAGAACGAAGCCAAAGGCGCTGCCAAGTCGGTAGCCGCCTAAAGCCCGGGGGCGGTCTTACTCCAGCCCGATACTCTTATCGGACCTGGGAAACGGGCACTCTTGCCTGTTAGAGCGTAACAACTCGGACTGCCTCTTACCTATAAATCAAGTACTTCTCTCGCCGTTGGACGAAGACGGCGAGGGATTCCTCCATCTTCTGTACCGTAGTCCGTGGATCGGCTCCGCTTTTAGCGGCGGCGATGACCTCGTGATTGCCGATCAGGAAGCGGTTGGCATCCCACGGAATCCTCGCAGGATACAGCTTCTCGAGGGCGTAGCCCACTTCCAGGCCCAGGCGGATGCTGTCGAAGGTGGTGCGGTCGGTAATCACAAAACGAACCCCCTCAATGGGGCGCCCGGCGAAGTTGGAAGAGGACGGCGTAAAGCGGGTGGGGTAGACGCGCACGCCGGGAATATAGCGGCTGTTGAGAAAAGCGGCCAATGGGCGGCCCTGGATCCAATCCGCGCCGATCTGCTCGAAGGGAGCGTCGGTGCCGCGGCCGACCGAGTAGTTCGTAGAGGCTTCCAGCATGGCGAGTCCGGGATACAGCAGCGCGGCGTTGAGGCTGCGCATGTTGGGCGAAGGGTCCACCCAGGCCAGGCCGGTGGAATCGAACCAGTCGCCGCGGTCCCAGCCCTGCATCGCGACCACGTGCAGATCCAGGCCGAGATGTTGCTCGTCGTTGGCCATGGCGGCCAGCTCGCCCAGCGTCATGCCGTGGCGCACGGGAATTTCGAGGCAGCCGGTGAAGGATTCCAGATCGCGGTCGAGTAGCGGGCCTTCGACGTGCACGCCGGTGATGGGGTTAGGACGGTCCAGCACGAAGAATGGCACGTTCTTCTTGGCCGCCTCCTGCATGCTGTAGAGCATGGTGCAGGAGTAGGTGTAGAAGCGCGCTCCTACGTCCTGGATGTCGAACACCAGGGCGTCGATCCCGTTCAGCATGGCGGGCGCGATGCGGCGCGAGGAGCCTTCATAAAGGCTGAATACGGGCAAGCCGGTGGCGGGATCTTTGGTGTTGGCGACGTTGGGCTGATCCTGATTTCCGAGCAGGCCGTGTTCGGGCGAAAACAGGGCCGCGATTTTGACGCCCGCAGCCAGCATCAGATCGATATTGCGCTTTCCGTCGCGGCTGAGTCCGGTTTGATTGGTGATGAGACCGATGCGTTTTCCTTGCAGCGGGGCGAAGTGGCCGGCGGCGAGAACATCCAGGCCGGTGAGGACCTCGGCCTTCGGCTCCACCACCCGATGCAGGCCCGGCCCAGTGATGGTTTCGTTGTATCCGGTGAGTTTCACGCCGGGCGCGGCGATGCCGTAGCCGGCCGCGACGATGGTCGCAATACGGCTGCGCAGCGAGGTGAGCGATTTCCCGCGATGCGGATGGACCACATTGGTAAGGATGATGATGTAAGTGCGGCTGGTGGGATCGATCCAGAGCGAGGTTCCGGTGAAGCCGGTGTGGCCGTAGGAGCCGATGGGGAACAGCTCGCCGCGATTGCTGGAGTAGGTGGAATCGATGTCCCAGCCCAGGCCGCGCAGGATGGGCTGGTCGGCGGGCGAGGCGGGCGAGGTGAATTTCTCGACGGTGGCGGCGCTGAACAGCCGGGTTCCGTTCGATTCGCCGCGGTCGAGCATCATTTGCGCGAATTTCCCGAGATCCGCGGCGGTGGTGAACAGGCCCGCGTGGCCGGCCACACCGCCCATGTAACGCGAGGTGTCGTCATGCACCGCGCCGCGGAGGGGCTTGCCGGTGGTTGGATCGATTTCGGTGGGGGCGATCCGAGGAATCAGGGCGGCCGGCGGCTGAAACATGCTGTCGCGCATGCCGAGCGGCTGGAAAATGTTTTCTTGTGCGAAATTCGAGAGCATTTGTCCGCTTAAACGGTGCACAATTTCACCCAGCAAAATAAAATTGATGTCGCTGTAAACGAACCGAAGGCCGGGCGGGCGCACGGGTTTGTCAATTAAGGCGCGCTGGATGCCGGTCTGATAGCCGCTCCAGGCGGGTTTCAAGTCCAGGTCGGGCCGGAGTCCGGAGAAGTGCGTCATCAAGTCGCGGATCTCGATGTCGCTTTTGCCGCCCTGGAACTCCGGCAGATAGCGAGTGACCAGGTCGTCGATCCGGATCTTGCCCTGCTCGAACAGCTTCATGATGGAGGGCGTGGTGGCGATCACCTTGGTGAGCGAGGCGGCGTCGAAGATGGTGTCGACGGTCATGGGCTCGCGCTGGGGGATGAGCGCGCGGTGGCCGTAGGCTTTCTGGTAGACCACGGCGCCATCGTGCCCGATCAGGAGCACGGCGCCGGGGATGAGGCCGGACTCGACGGCCTGGTTGAGCTGCTGGTCTACGGCGGCGGCGCCCGGGAACACTGGTTGCGCGCACAGGGAGGCCGCGCAGGCGAGAAGCAGGACCAGGGTCTTCATTGCAGCTTGTTGGCCACCTGGTCCAGGAGCTTGGCGAGGTCGACGTCTTTGGAGGTGATGCCTTGCGCGTCGTGCGTGGTGAGGTCGACTGTGACGCGGTTATAGACGTTGAACCATTCCGGATGGTGGCCCATTTTTTCGATGGCCAGCGCGGCGGTGGACATGAAGCCGAAAGCGTGGATGAAGTCGGCGAATTTGTATTCCTTGTGAAGTTTTCCCTCGGCGACAGTCCATCCAGGCAGTCTGGAGAGCGCGGCCTTGAGCTCGGAGCCGGAGAATTTCCTCATAACCACATTATGCGGCGCGGGGTGGGTGCGGCGCAGGCGGCGCGCTCCAGCTCTAACGCGACCTCTCCGGATTCTCGCCCACAACAACGAGCACATCGATCGCACCGGCGCGATTCGCATTCTTGGGAAGGGAGCCGTAGAGATCGTCTGGGGCTTTCACGCCGGCGATATCCAGCAGGAGGAAATTTCCGGCGGCGATGTGGACGTAGCCAACAGGAGACAGGCGGCGAGTCGAAGCGAGGGTTTGCGCATGGTGACTATTTTCGTCCTTGTAGACTGCCGGCTGAAGCCGGCTGCAGCCAGGATTGGCTGCCCCACTTCTATAATTGTGGCTAGTGACGGATTCCGCCATTCTTGCTCACATCGGGCGGCTGCCGCATGCGCGGGCTACTTTCAAGCAGCTTGTGCGGGAGTTGGGGACACGCGGGGAGTCGCGCGCGGAGCTTGAGGCTGCGCTCGACCGCCTGACTGAGCGCGGCGATCTGGTGGAGGTGCGGTCGGGACACTTTGTGGCGACGCGGTTCAGCCGCGAATACGCCGCCGGGCGTCTGAACATGCATCGGGACGGGTACGGGTTTCTGATCTCGGACCGGCCGCTCGAGGGCGTGCGCGGCGACGTATACATCCCGCGCGAATCCGCGCAGACGGCCATGCATGGGGATCGCGTGGTGGTCCACATCGCGCGCATCGAAAGCGACGGGCGGGCGGACGGCGAGATCGTGAAGATTCTGCGGCGCGCGCACTTGACCGTGGTGGGCGAGTTTCGATTGCGCAAACGCGGCTGCCATGTGATTCCGCACGACGAGCGCATCCATCATTGGATCGAGATTCCCGAAGGCATGGAGCTGCCGGCCGCCGTCGAGAGCCGCCACCGCGTGGGCGTTGCTCCCATCCAGGTAAGCGGTCCGGAGGATCTCGACGGGATGATCGTGAACGTCGAGATCCTGGAGTTCCCCGAGGACGGCGGGCACGCGGTGGGGCGCGTCATCGAGATCCTGGGACGACCGGACGATTTCGGCGTGGATGTCGAAATCGTCATCCGGAAATATCACATCCCGCATCAGTTTCCGCCGGATGCGCTGGCGCAGGCGCAAGGTTTTTCCAACATCATCCGTGAGGACGAACTCGCCGGCCGGCAGGACTACCGCGATCTCGACATCGTCACCATCGATGGCGAAACGGCGCGCGATTTCGACGACGCCGTCTGGGTGGATCGGTTGGCCAACGGCGACTACGCGCTGCAGGTTCACATCGCCGACGTGAGCCACTATGTGAGGCCCGGCACGCCGATCGACGAAGAGGCTTTGCTGCGCGGCACCAGCGTGTATTTTCCCGACCGCGCCGTGCCGATGCTGCCGCTGGAGCTATCCACCGAGATCTGTTCGTTGAAGCCCGGCGTGGACCGGCTGGTGCTCTCGGTGCTGCTCGAAATCGATCATCGCGGCGATGTTGTGTCGCAGCGGTTCGCGCGCGGCGTGATCCGCAGCGTGGAGCGCATGACGTACACCGACGTCCACGCGCTGCTGGAGGGAGATGTCGTGTTGCGGGAGCGCTACGAGCGGCTGATTCCGCGCTTCGAGCTGATGCGCGAGCTGGCGCTGGTTTTGAACCGCAAGCGCGTGCAGCGCGGGGCCATCGACTTCGACATGCCGGAGCCGCTGATCGAATTCGACCAGTTCGGCGAAATGACCGGCGTGACGCGCAGCCCGCGCAACATAGCGCACCGGCTGATTGAGGAATTCATGCTGGCGGCGAACGAAGCGGTGGCGTCGCACCTGGAGCAGGCCGGGATCGCGTCGCTGTTCCGCATCCACGAGAAGCCGGATCCCAAGCGCGTGATGGAATTCGAGGAGATCGCGGCGCATTTCGGCTATTCGCTGGGGATCGGGGCGATTCCGGTGAAGCGCTTTCGCGTGGCGGAGCGCGGGCGGGACGGGCGCACGGTGAGGAAGGTGGTGGAGACCGCCGACGACAGCCTGGCGATCTCGCCGCGAAACTACCAGAAGCTGGTGGCTAAGATCGAAGGCAAACCGGAGGAGCGCATCCTCAGCTACCTGATGCTGCGGTCGCTCAAACAGGCGCGCTACAGCGCGGAGAATCGCGGACACTTCGCGCTCGCGGCTACCAGTTACACGCACTTTACTTCGCCTATCCGGCGTTATCCGGATCTGGTGGTGCATCGGATTCTGAGCGCGGCGCTGGATGGAAAGCACGATACGCTGGCACCGGAGCGGCTGGGGGCCATCGCGGACGATTGTTCGGAGACCGAGCGGCGGGCGGCGGATGCGGAACGCGAACTGGTGGAGTGGAAGAAGGCCAAGTTCATGGAGGAGCGCGTTGGGGAGCAGTTTCGTGGGCTGATTATCAGTACTACGCGGTTTGGATTTTTCGTGGAGTTGGAGGAGCTTTTTGTCGAGGGTTTGGTGCCGATAGAAACGCTGCCGGGAGATCGATTTCTTTATCACGAGAATGTGCGGAAGATTATCGGGCAGCGGACGCGGAGGGAGTTTAGGATTGGGGACACGGTTGACGTCCTGTTGGATAGAGTCGATCCGATTGAACGGAAGCTGCAGTTTTCGCTCATTGAGCCGGAGCGGGCGCGGAAGAAGCGGCGGAAGTAAATGACCGGGCCGGCTGAAGCCGGCTGCAGCCAGGATTGGCTGCCCCACTAGGCGACTGAAGCGGCGCGGAGGGGGAAGTTTTGGGACGCCAGGGATTCCAGGAGGTGTTCGTGGATGCCTGGTTCGAGCATGTAGTAGGTGCGGCCGCCGTCGTCCACCAGGACCGCGAGTTTCTTGGCGGCCAGCAGCAGGCAGAGTTGCTGTTCGCCCGGAGCCAGAGCCGTTACGTCGACGCGCGCGGTGCCGCGTGGACCGGGGACCAGCTTTCTCAGGAAGTCGCGCGTGAAGATCTGGTGATCGATGCCTTCCAGCGCCGCGCCGGCGGAGACCCAGCGATCCTCGGCGGCCGCGAAGAAATACGGTCCCGAGGCAAACGCCAGCAGGAATACGATTACATCGATGAACGTGGCCAGCGCGAGTGCGAATCCGTGGCGCGGCGTGGGCGCGGTGAAAAGCTCTTCGAAGGCGACCAGCAGATCTTCTTGTCCTGAGACGGTGCGATCCACGAAGTCGTTGTAAGCGGGAACGGCGGGCTTTTCGATCCGTCCGGAATGCAGCGCCTGCTCGATGTCCGTCCAGGGCACGCCGTCGTAGGCCTGCCGGTAAGCTTGCAACTGCTTTTCGGTGGGATCGAGCGGCTTGTTCTTGGCGACGAAGTCGGCGAGCTGCGCCTGCGAGCGCTGCATGCCGGCGAGCGACTGCTGTGCCAGCCGGGTGTAGCGGTCGAACGCCGTGTACCGAACGCCTTCGCCCGAACCTTCGCGGTAGCCTTGCGCATAGGTCTGGCCTTCGCGCGCCACCGCGGCCCGCACCGTGGCCAGGTAAGGATCGGCATCCTGGGCCTGGGAAATGTGTCCGTGCGTTTTCTCGGCGTCGGTCAACTCCTGGAGCGCGACCACGTGCTTCTGCTGCTCGGCGATGCCGGAGGTAACCAGCTTCTGGACCTGCCCGGCTGAATCGGCCAGCGTGTCGTACAGCTTCCGCTCGATGGTGGCCGGACGCTCGCGCGCGCTGAACCAGGTGTACAGGCTGGTGTAGGAAAACGCAATGGAGATGATCGCGGTCACCACGTACACGCCGATCAGCAGCGAGCGCCTGGCGGCGTCGCGGCTCGGGGAGCTGAAGCCGATGAGCCACGCCACCATCACCAGCGCGGTCTGCACGCCGATGGACGCGAGCGCCGAAAACCAGACCGAGAGGTACAGACGCATTCCTTCGAAGGTGGTGTACCAGGAGACGATCGCCAGCAGGCAACTGGCGACAAACAGGGCCTTGACCATGGGACGGGTCAACCCTGTGGAGTCCGTGGAAGTGTTCGAAGAGAGGTAAGACACACTAATCCTCCTGCAAGGATTAACGGTTCTAGCGGTTCCTTGGTTCCTTGGTTTTTTGGTTCCTTGGTTCACTCTTGCTTTGCGGCGAGGACCGCGAGTTGGCAACTAAAGAACCCAAAAACCAAGGAACCAATGAACGATTCTTATTCTTCTTCCTCTTCTTCGCCGGTCTTGGCGGCCTTGGCGGCGGCGATGATCTTGTCGGCTTGCAGCGCCGGGACGTAGTCGTAGTGCGAAAACTCCATCTGGTAGGAAGCGCGGCCCTGCGTCATCGAGATCAGGTCGTTCTGATAGCTGAGCATCTCGGACATCGGAACCTGGGCGCGGATGATCTGGGTGCTGCCCTTGGTGTCCATGCCCTGGATGCGTCCGCGGCGGCCGTTGAGGTCGCCCATCAGGTCGCCGGCGTACTCCACCGGCGCCTGAATTTCGACGTTCATGACCGGCTCGAGGATGGCCGGCTTGGCTTGCTGCATGGCGGCTTTGAAGGCCTTGCGGGCCGCCAGCTTGAAGGCCATTTCCGAAGAGTCGACGTCGTGGTAGGAGCCGTCGTAGACCGTAACTTTGAAGTCCACCACGGGGTAACCTGCCAGGAATCCGTTGGCCGCGGCCTCGACGATTCCTTTTTCCACCGCCGGGATGTACTGGCGCGGGATGGAGCCGCCGAAGATCTCGTTGGCGAACTCGAATTTGCCGCCGCGCGGTAACGGCTCGATGCGGATCCAACAGTCGCCGAACTGGCCATGGCCGCCGGTCTGCTTCTTGTGGCGGCCCTGGACGTCGGCCTTGCCGCGGACGGTTTCGCGGTAGGGGATTTTCGGCGCATGCAGCTCCACGTCCACGCCGTAGCGCTTCTTCAAGCGGGAGACGATCACCTCGACGTGCTGCTGGCCGCTTCCGGCGAGCAAAAACTCCTTGGTCTGCGGGTCGCGATAGAAGCGCAGCGATTGATCTTCTTCGAGAATGCGCTGGACCGCGTTGCCGAGCCGGTCCTCGTCCTGGCGGCTCTTGGCGGAAATCGCGAAGGCGATGGAAGGCTCCGGAAATTGGACCGGCGGATAACTGATGAGCGATCCCTTGTCGGCCAGCGTGTCGCCTGTGAGCGTCTCTTTCAGCTTGGCGACCGCGCCGATGTCGCCGGCGTGCAACTCGTTCACCGGTTGAATGGTCTTGCCGGCCAGGCAGCCGATGTGCGCCAGGCGCTCAGAGGCCGAGGAGCGCGCGTTCACCAGGTTGGCGTCGTTCTTCACCACGCCCGACAGCACTTTGAAATAGGTGACACGTCCGGCGAACGGATCGGCCACGGTTTTGAAAACGAACGCGGACACCGGCTCGCTGTCCTTGATAGCGCGCTGAACTTCCTTGTCATTCAGCTTGCCCGCGACCGGCTTGTTTTCGATGGGCCCCGGAAAATTCTCGACGATGAAGTTCAGCAGGCTGTCGGAACCGACGTTGCGCAGCCCGGAACTGCACAGGACCGGATAGATGCGGCGCTCGCGGATGGCTTGGCGCAAGCCGGTCAGGATCTGCTCGGGTTCCAAAGTGCCCTTGTCGAAATACTGCTCCATCAGAGCGTCGTTGCCCTCGGCCACCATTTCGATCAGGGCTTCGTGGGCCTTCTGCGCGGCGTCGGCGCGATCGGCCGGGATCTCGCCTTCCTTGCCCTTGCCGTCGCCGTCGGCGGTGTAGGTGAAGGCCTTCATGCGGACCAGGTCGATGAAGCCCTTGAAATCTTTCTCGGCGCCCAGCGGCAACTGAACGGGGACGGCGGAGCGGCCGAAAATCTCATGGACGCTGGCCAGCGCGCGTTCGAAGTCGGAGCGCTCGCGATCTAGTTTGTTGATGACCACGGCGCGGGGCAAATTGAACTCGTCGGCGAAGCTCCAGACTTTTTCGGTCTGCACCTCGACGCCGGCGACGCCGTCCACCACCACCAGCGCGCTGTCGGCGGCCACCATGGCGCCCTTGGTGTCGTTGATGAAGATGTTGAAGCCGGGCGTGTCGATCAGGTTGATCTTCTTTTTGCCCCATTCCGCGAATGCCAACGCGGTGGAGATGGTCAACTTGCGCTGGATCTCGTCGTCGTCAAAATCGGTGACGGTGTTGCCTTCGTCGACGCGCGTCAGGCGGTTGGTGGCGCCGGAGGTGAACAGAAACCCGGCGGCGAGCGTGGTCTTGCCCGAGTGCCCGTGCCCGATCAGGGCGACATTTCTGACGTCTGTACCTTCGTATACTTTCACTTAAGTTTTACTCCAGGCGGGATGCCAATAGGGGATCTTAACACAATTGAAAGAAGGCGAAACGCTGCAGAAAGCGGCTCGGTCCGTTATTCTGTAGCTACCAAGGTAGCCACATGGAAGTATGAAATCCGCCACCGTTCGAGAGCTAAAGAACAACGCGTCCGAGCTGCTGCGCCAAGGTGAGCGAGTGGAATGACCCTGGAATTGTAGCGAGCCTTACCCGCTTCGCCACGCCCTCTCTTGATTTCGAGCACCGTGAAAGACGTGTAGGATTTCAATTTTGGCTGACCCGGAAGCGCGATAGTATACAACGTGATCGCGTGCGGGAAACTTCCGCACGCCCGAACCGAACTGTGGCGCTAGGACGCCTGCGTTGGGCTGGCTTGAAAGCGTGATGATGGTCTTCACGATGCCTGTCATGATCGTCAATGCAACGTCCGGCCCCGCGCGGCCAACCCAATAGTCGGAGATCTCTTGCAGGTCTCGCTTGGCCGAGCGAGTAAGCCTGTAGACACGCTTCATCCGGCTTTGGAACGGCGCTGTCTCTTAACGGAGGTTTCAACCAATTCGTTGGCTAGACGCGTGAGGCCATGCCGGTCGTAATCTTCAAACCGGCCTGCTTCGATATCCCGGATACCTTGACGGACCCGGCTCCGTTCGGAGTCGGCGAACATCGCACGTTCCTTCTTGAAGGCTTCCGCTTCCTGCATACGGCGAACCGCGTCGCGCACTACCTCGCTGACGTTGGTGTAGGCGCCTTTCTTCACGCGGCTGCGGATGAAGCGGGCCATCTGCGGCGAAAGGGAGATGTTCATCTGTTCAATGGGCATGTTCTGTCCTCACCTTAGCTCCCCAGTCAATAACAGTCAAGTTTTGACTGTTACTTGCCGAACCAGCGCAGCGGAGCCAGGGTCAGCCACGGAACGTAGGTGATCAGCAGAACGCTGCCCATCAGGATGAACAGGAACGGGAGCGTGGCCCAGATGATGGTGCCCATCGGTTTCTTGAAACGGTAGGCCGACAGGAACAGGTTGATTCCCACCGGCGGGTGCAGATAGCCCAGCTCGAGATTGGCGATGAAGATCACGCCCATCTGCACCGGATCGATGGCGTAGGCGACGGCCAGGGGTTTGAGCAAAGGCACCACCACCAGAATCGCGGCGAAGATGTCCATCAGCGCGCCCACCACCAGCAGGGCGCCGTTGAGCAGCAGCAGGAACAGGTACTTGGACTGCACGTGCGCCTGCACCCAGTCGATGAGCCGGGAGGGGACCTCGGCATCGATGAGGTAGTTGGTGAAACCCAGCGCGACGCCGAGGATCAGAAGAATACCGCCGACGATGGTGGCGCATTCGACGAACACTTCGCGGTAGTCGCGCGTCAGCTTCAGATCGCGGTAGATGAAGACCTCGACGACGAATGCGCAGAAGGCGGTGAGCGCGGCCGCCTCGGTGAGCGTCCCGAAGCCGCCGAACAAGCCGATCACCATGATCACCGGCAGCGCCAGCTCGAATTTCGCGGTCCACAGAGCGGAGGCGGCTTCGCGCAGGGAGAAAGGGTCGCGAACGGCGTTGCTCTTCAGTCCCATGTGGATGCCGACGGTGGCGACGCAGCCGATCATTAGCAGTTCGGGAAGAATGGCGCCGGTAAACAGGCGCGGCAGCGGCGTCTGCGAATACACGCAGTAGAGAATCGCGGGAACGCTGGTGGGAAACAGCAGGCCGAGCGAGCCGGACGAAGTCAGCAGGCCGATGGAGAAATTTTCCGGATAACGCGTCTTGATGAGCATCGGCACCAGCAGTCCGCCGAGCGAAAGAATGGTGAGGCCGGAGCCGGCGAAGGTGAAGACCGTGCAGATGGCGACGGTGGCGATGGCCAAGCCGCCCGGAATCCAACTGAACAGCGCGGTGAAGACGCGCAGCAGGCGCTTGGTTGCACCGCCCTGCACCATGAAGTAGCCGGCCAGAGTGAACAGCGGGATGGAAGGCAGCAGGGGCGATGCCACCAGCCGGTACATTTCCACCGGGACCGAAGCCACCGGCGTGGTGTTGGCCCAAAACAGCAGCAGCGAAAGGCCGCCAAACACGGCGAAGATGGGCAGGCCCAGCACCGAAACCAGCGCCAGAATGGTGAGCGACAACGGAAGCACGCCGGGTGTTCCGACTGGAATCACGAATCCGAACAGCGCCGGAAGGGGCAGGCCGAGAGCAGCCAGCGCGCGGCCCTTCCAACTCGGGCTGCAGTGCCACACCGCGCGCAGAGCGACCACGGCGAAGCCGACCAGCATGATCGCCAGCGCCGTCCACTTGGGAACTCCGGGAAGCAATTGGCTAGAGGCCTGACGCTCGGAGCGCACGAACACCCAGCTTGCCCAGGCCAGACAGGTGGAAACCGCGGCCAGCATCGCGCCGGCGGCGATCTTGGCGGGAGCGCGCCAGCTTTCCGGGAGGAACGTACTGGACGACAATCCCAACAACCGGTCGGAACGCGAGGCCAGCATGCCGCCCAGCATTCCGATCCAGAGGGTGAGCTGTTGCACCACCACGGCGGATCCCGGTATTCCGGACCAGCGCAGCTGGCGCGCCACCATCTCGATGACCGGCAGTACGGTCATCAAGGAAAGCGCCAGGATGGAGAACGAGTTTTCGAAAAACTGGAGTGGCGTGTCGGGCCCGGACGTCTCCGGGGGCGGCGCCGCGTGGCTCACGGCATCCCTGCCGCGTTGGCGCCGGGATGCTGCTTGCGGTATTCGTCGCGCAGGCGTTTCACTTCATCGAACAGGTCGGGAGGCACCATGCTGCCGCGCAGCTTCGGCCAGATGCTTTCGGACAACTGGCGCCATTCGGCCAGCGCTTTGGGGTCGGCGTGCACGACGTTCAGGCCGAACTGCTGCATCATGGGGACCGAGCTGGCCTCGGCTTTGCGGATCTCTTCCCGCAGAGCCACGCCGGCGGTCTTCGCGGACGCGAGCATTTCCTTTTGCACCGGCGCGGGGATCTTATCCCACACACTCTTGTCGATCAAGGTAGCGCCCACCAATTGCGCGAAGTGGATGTCCAGCATGTTGTGGGCGCCGCCAAACCACTGGTTGCTGAGCGCGATCAGCGGCGGCGCTTGAAAGGCGTCGATCAGGCCGGTTTGCAGGCCGGTGAGGATGTCGGTGGCGGCCAGGGCCACCGGATGAAAGCCGTTCACCTTGTACAGCTCGAAGGTGCTGTTGTCGCCCTGCAACACGCACAACTTCAATTTGCGGATCTCGTCGGGGCGGGAGGCGGGCTGTTTGGTGAAGAAATGGACCCAGCCGGCATCGCCCCAGTTCAGCACGATGAAGCCGCGCTGCGCCAGACCTTTCTGCAACCGGTCGGATATTTTGTCCCGCACGTAGTCCAGCTCTTCATAGGAGTCGAGCATCATCGGGATTTGCAGGGCGGACACGGCGGCGTCGATGCCGCTCAATCCGGCGCCCGAGATCGCCACGGCCTGAAGTTTCTTGATGCGGATCTTTTGGACCATCTCCGGCTCGTCGCCCTGTTCGCCGCCGGGATAGATTTTCAACTCGACTTTGCCGCCCGAGGCCTTCTTCCACTCCTCGCCCATGTTGAGCAGGATCTCGTGCCAGCGCGAGCCCTTGGGCACCAGGGTGCCCAGGCGGATGACGGTTTGACCGGGGAGCGCGGCCGCTAACAGAAAGAAAGCGATGATTACGCGGGCCATGCAAGCATGGTAACGCAGCCGCGAAGGGACTGGCGCTCGGCTGGCCATTTCCAGCGTTCGCATGAGTGCGAATGCGGCACGCAGGAGTGCGTGCGCCACGGGGACTAAGTCTGTTGTTGGGTCGCCGCGAGGTCGGCTTCGAAGCTGACCGGCGGATTGTAGTACAGGATGCGGCCGCAGCTTTCGCAAAGCATCAACTGATCGGTATTGCGCAGATCCTGGAAAAACTGCGGGCGTAACACGATCTGGCAGGCCGAGCAGCGGCCGTCGGTGGCCTCAGCCACGGCCGTGCCATGCCATTTTTTGCGGATGCGCTCGTAGGCGGAGTAAATGGGAGCCTTGAGACCGGTCACCAGACCCTTGCGCTCGGCCTTCAGCACTTCGAGCTGCTTCTGATCGGCGGCGGTGCGCTCGCGCGCGCGCGCCTTCTCGGCCTCCACCTGCTGCTTTTCTTCCTTCAACGCCGCCTCGGCCTTCTTGACGTTGCCGTCCAACGGCTCGGCTTCCGCCATCAGATCCAGGATGCGATCCTCGGCCTTGCGAATGCCAGCTTCGCAGAAGGCGATCTCGTGCTGAAACGCGCGATACTGCTCGTTGGTCTTGGCCCCCAGCATCTGGTCCCGCAGCTTGGAAATCTTCTGAGCCTCGACTTTGGCCTCGTCTTCCAGGCGTTTGCGCTCTTTTTGATTCGCGGCCAGGGCGGCCCGATCGGCCTCCAGCCTGCGAAGGTGGGAGTCCAACGCCTTCTCGATCTCCGCGATATGCTTGGGAAGTGTGGCAATTTCCCGCTCCAAGTCGCCGATTCTCAGGTCCAGAGCTTGCAAGCGGGTGACCTGTTCCATCTCTCCGGTCATCAACAAGACATTCTAACATTTCTTTACACAGGAAGGATTCCCGAATCGAGGACAACGTGCAGAGAGACGTAACGCCCGCGCCATCGTCGAACATCATAAGATAGACCATGCTCAGCGCGCGCATTCCCATTCTGCTCACGGCCTGCGGGCTGATCCTCGGCCCGGCGCGCGCGCAAGACACCTTGCCGGCCGAACAGATCCACGTCGGCGACGCGACCGTTGAAGTGACCTTCGCGCCGGGCAAAGTGGACCTTCCCATGCCGAGCATCCGGACCTGGATCACCAATGCAGCCGATGCGGTGGCGGAATATTTTGGAAAATTTCCGGTGCCCCACGCACGCATCCTATTGCGGCCGGCCGAGGGACGAAGCGGCGTCTTCAACGGCACCACCTGGGGCAATATGCGATCCTCGGGGCCGTTCACCCGAATCTCGCTCGGCCAGCTCACCGACCAGCAGGACCTGGACACCGACTGGATGATGACGCACGAAATGGTTCACATGGCGTTCCCGAACGTCACGGGCGACGATCGGGAGCACCACTGGATCGAAGAAGGCATGGCGACTTACATCGAGCCGATCGCGCGCGCTCAAATCGGCCAGCTCAAGGTAGACAAGGTCTGGGGCGACATGGCTCGCTACATGCCGCAAGGCCTTCCGCGCGACGGCGACCAGGGTCTGGATCACACCCACACCTGGGGACGCACCTATTGGGGCGGCGCGCTGTTCTGGCTGCTGGCGGATGTTCAAATCCGCGAGCGCACCAATAACCGGAAGGGACTGCAAGACGCCATGCGCGGCATCCTGGAAGCCGGCGGCAGTATCGAACAGGACTGGCCCATCGAGCGCATCCTGGAGACCGGCGACAAGGCTACCGGAAGCACCGTCCTGATGGACCTCTACAACCAGATGAAGGCCACTGCGGTGGAGACCGATCTGGGCGACCTATGGCGGCGGCTGGGCGTTGAACTGAACGGAGGCGTGGTGAAATACAACGACCGCGCGCCGCTGGCCAAGGTCCGCAAAGCGATCACGGTGCCGTGGAAGGACAGCGGGCGCAAGAAGGTGGCAACCGCGGCGGCCAGGCACCCGCGCGGCTGAGCTAAGCAGCCGAGGCGCCGATCAACTCTTCCAGCTTGAGCAGCACCGCGGCCGGCGAGTAGGGTTTGCAGAAATACGCGCTGGCGCCCAGCCCGGCGATGTGCGCCTGGATGCGAGGGTCGCTATCGCCGCTGATCACCACGATGGGGAGCGAGGACCGCCGGGAGCGCACGGCTTGGATCAGCGCCAGGCCATCCATGCTTGGCAGATGCAGGTCCGTCACCAGCGCCGAAACGTCGTTCGCCGCCAGCCATTGCAGGGCCTCCTCGGCGCTGCCGACGGAACGCACCGCCAGGTTGGGAACCTTCATCAGCGCGATCTCCAGCGTGTCGCTGCAGATTTCGGCATCTTCGACGATCAGAACGTTGCGGGTCATAGCGCGCCTAGGGCAGAAACCGGTAGCCGACTCCATGCACCGTCAGGAAGTGCCGCGGCCGGGCGGTGTCGGGCTCCAGCTTCTGGCGCAATCGGACGACGTGCGCATCCACGGTGCGGGTGTGCGGCAGCCAGTCGTAACCCCACACGGAGTTGAGAATCATTTCGCGCGTAAGGGGACGGTCGGCGTTCTGCAGAAAGTAGGTGAGCAGGTTGTACTCGGCTCGGGTGAGCTTCAGCTCTTCACCGGCTTTTTTGACGACGCGGCGCGTGAGGTCCACTTCCACATCGGAAAATTCGAGCAGCCGGCCAGCCTCGGGAGACGTGCGCCGCAGCACGGCCCGGATACGCGCCAGCAATTCGCGCGCGCCGAACGGCTTCACGACGTAGTCGTCGGCCCCGATCTCGAGCAACTGCACTTTGTCCATTTCACCGCTCACGGCGCTCAGCACGATCAGCGGCGTGGTCATTCCAGTGGCGCGGAGTTGCTTGCAGACCTCCAGTCCGCTCAGGCCGGGCATGCGCAGATCCACCAGGATCACTCGCGGCTTCAATGCCAGGGCCTGCTTGACACCGGCGGAGCCATCTCCGGCCAACACCGCGTGGTAGCCTTCCTGCTCCAGCATGACGCCGATGGTGTCGCGCAAGCTGCAATCGTCGTCGATGACCAGGACTGTTTGCATACCGATGCTATCGCGATTGTAACCGAGTTCCGCCGCCGCATCTGTCAATTTGAAAAACACGCGGCCGGTTTTTACAAGAGTTTTACAAGTCGGCAACGAGCGGGCCTGCAATCGCTCCGTTGCCCAGCAGTGCTACTATTCGGGATCGCCCTGTTCTGGTTTTGCGCAGGATATTTCGCGAACGAGGACAGGAGAATTCGTGTCCTTGTGATGCCCCGGCGCGTGTTACTCATGGCGCGCGAACTCGACCTGGGAGGGAGCGAGCGGCAGTTGACCGTGATCGCCAAGGCCCTGGATCGCTCACGGTTCGAAGCGCTGGTCGGATGCTTCCGTCCGGCCGGATTGCGCGGCCAGGAACTCTCGGCGGCCGGCGTCGGGATCGCGCACTTTCCGGTGTACTCGTTCGCTTCTCCCGCGGCCGCATCCGGCGCGTGGAAATTGGCGCGCTTCATTCGCAGCCGCGGGATCGATCTGGTGCACACCTTCGACTATCCGCTCACGGCCTTCGCGATTCCGGTTGGACACTTTTTCACGCGGGCCATTGTGGTGTCGAGCCAGCGCGCGCACCGTGGATTGATCCCGTCCGGCTACCGTACGCTGGTCCGCGCGACGGACCGGCTGGCCGACGCTATCGTGGTGAACTGCGAGTTCCTCCGGCGGCACTTGGAGCAGGACGAAGGCGTGGCGAGTTCGCGGATTCGGCTGTGCTACAACGGCATCGATCTGGATGAGTTCCAGAGTGGCGATAGTTCGCGGCCAGCGGAGCTTCCGGCAGATGCGCTGGTGATCGGCGTGGTTTGCGCGTTGAGGCCGGAGAAGGACTTGCCGTCGCTGCTCAAAGCGTTCGCATGCGTCCGGCGCGCGCGAGCGGGGCTGAAGCTGGCCATCGTAGGCGGTGGACCGCTGCTGGCGGCGCTGAAATCGCAGGCGCGCGAACTCGCCATCGTTGACGAATGCGTGTTTGCGCCCGCCACGGATCGCGTAGCCGACTGGCTGCGCGCCATCGACATCTTCGTGCTGCCGTCGCGCTCGGAAGCCTTGTCGAATTCGCTGATGGAAGCCATGGCCTGCGGCTGTTGCGCGGCGGCCTCCAATGTCGGGGGTAACCCGGAGCTGGTCCGCAACGGCGAAACTGGGCTGCTGTTCGAGGCCGGCGACGTGGCGGACTTGAGCGCGCGCCTGGAGCTTCTGATCGGGAACGATTCGCTGCGCAGACGGCTGGCGACAGCCGGAGTCCAGTGGATCCGCGAGCGCTTCTCGGTTCGCTCGGCCGCCCAGCGCATGGGAGAGATCTACGGCGAATTGCTGGAGCGCCGGGCCGGCGGATGACCCGCAGCCTGGGAGCGTCCGCCCGCCCGCTGAATCAGCTCGACCTCAGCGCGAGTGAGCTCGCGAAACTTGCCGATGGGCAGATCGCCGATGCGCAGCCCGCCAATCTCGGTCCGCACCAGCTTGAGCACCTTGCTGCCGACGGCTTCGAGCATGCGGCGCACCTGGCGATTGCGTCCTTCGCGAATAGTGATTTCCAGGAATGAATAGCGCGCTGAGTCGCGCACGCGCTCGACCAGAGCCGGCTGCGTGAGACCATCGCTCAACATCACGCCCGCGCGCAACTGATCGAGCTGCGCGTCAGCGAGCAGCGTCGCAGTCTTCACCAGGTAAGTCTTCGGAACCTTGTAATCCGGATTGGTGACGCGCTCGGCGAAGCGGGTGTCGTTGGTGAGCAGCAGCAGGCCGCTGGAGTCGAGATCGAGCCGTCCCACCGGAACCACCCAACGGCCGGCGTCCTGGATCAGATCGTACACGGTGGGGCGCCCGCCCGGATCTTTGTAGGTGGTCAGGAAACCCTTGGGCTTGTAAAGCAGCAGGTAGATTTTCCTGGCGGCCTGGATGGACTTGCCGTCCAGCGTTACCTGGTCGCGTTCCAGGTCGACCCAGTGATCCGGCGTCTGGATGAGCCGGCCGTTCACCTTGACTCGGCCGGCGCCGATCCACTGGCGTGCGTCGGTGCGCGATCCCAGGCCGGCTTTCGACAAAACGCGCTCCAGAGTCTTCAGCGGGCGCTTGCCGGGCTTGGGCTTCACTGCAGCCAGCCTAGCAGGCCGAAGCAGGCGGGAGCGGAGCAGCTTGTCCTATCGCTTGGTCAGCCGGCGGACTTCAGTCAAGATCGTGTCGGGCTCGAACGGCTTGCGAAAAAGTGCGTCAGCGCCCAGCTTCCTGGCGAGCTCCAGATAAGCTCCTCCGAAAGCTCCCGAGATGGCGACCAGGCGGATGTCGGGCCAGTTCCTGTGAATGACGTGAATCGTCTCCAGGCCTTCCTGCTCCGGCATCACCAGGTCGGTGATCACCAGGTCGAAGGCCGTTTCCTCACAGCGCGCCTGGGCTTCTTTTCCATTGGATGCTTGCAGGACGCTGAAACCGTCGGCCTCCAGGAGAGTCGCGAGGAACGACCGGACTTGCGCATCGTCATCGACAATCAGGATCCTGCGGACGACCTGGTCGCGCGCCGCTACCTCGCCGCCACACGCCAGGACTTCGCCGACCTTGGCGAGCAGCTCGTCGGGGCGGAACGGCTTGGACAGGAAATTCAGACCGGGGTCGAGGATACCATGGCGCATCATGGCATTCTCCGTGTATCCGGACATGTACAAGACCTTGATTTCGGGACGCGTGGCAGCCAGCCGGTCGGCCAACTCCTGTCCGTTCATGCCGCTCATGATGACATCGGTAAGTACCAGGTCCACCGTGGACAGAACGTTGCCCGACGCAAGGGCTTCCTCGGCACTGCGCGCCTCCGTAACTTTGTAGCCGTGCTCCCGCAGCACCTCGCTCGCCAGGTTCCGGATGCCTGGATCGTCTTCCACGACCAGAATCATTTCGCCCGCAGCCAAGCCGGCTGGCTGGATTCGAGAATCCAAGACGGTTCCTGCTTCCTCCACTGACGGCAGGTAAATCTTGAACGTCGTGCCGACAGTGATCTCGCTATAGACTGAAATCGCGCCACCGCTCTGTTTGACGCTGCCCAGCACGGTGGAGAGTCCCAGGCCGGTGCCCATGCCAGGCTCCTTGGTGGTGAAAAAAGGCTCAAAGATTCTGGACTTGGTCTGCTCATCCATGCCGCAGCCCGTATCGCTGACCGTGAGAACAGCGTAAGCGCCCGGCTCGAGGGACCGCAGCCTGGCTGCGCCGGGATCCAGATCCTGGCGACTGGTCTCGATCAGGATCTCGCCGCCTTGCCGCATTGCGTCCCGGGCATTGATGACCAGATTCATGAGCGCCTGTTCCATCTGGCCTGGATCGGCCTTGACGTTTCCGGCGGCGGGATCGAGCACGGCCGCCAGCCGGATATCTTCGCCGATCAGCCGGCGTAGCATGGATTCGGTGTCGCGGATGAGATGGTTCAGCGAGAACACGCGGGGGTGCTGCACCTGCTTGCGGCTGAAGGCCAGCAGCTTCTGGGTCAACGCGGCCGCTCGCTCGCCCGCTTTGCGGATCTCGACGATGTTCTTGCTCAGCGGATCGGACGTGGAGACTTTGCGTTCCAACATGCTGCTGTAGCCCAGAATCACGGTGAGCAGATTGTTGAAATCGTGCGCGATTCCGCCGGCCAGGCGGCCCACCGCCTCCATCTTCTGAGACTGGCGGAGCTGTTCCTCCAGCTTCTTGCTCTCGGTGACATCGGTGAACATGCACAGGGAACCCGCGAATGTCCCCTCGTCATCCTGGAGCGGGCTGGCGGAAGTGTTGACCCAAAGCACCGATCCATCCTCGCGGCGGAGACGCTTTTCAAAGGATTCGCTCACGCCTCGTCGTCTGGTCTCGAAGTGCCGGCGGCGATCCTCTTGATCCTCTTCAAAGTGAATTTCGGGACACTGCAGGTCGGCGCCATGTTCGTAACCCAACATGCCGGCGAACCGCGGGTTGTAGTAAGTGATGCCGCAGCCGGCATCGCACATGCAGATCCCCTCGTGGGTGTTCTCCACGATGCTGCGGTAGCGTTGCTCGCCGCGGCGGAGATCGGTCTCGGCCCGGAGACGCTCGGTAATATCTTCGATGAGGTAAACGATTTCGGCCGGCGACCCAGCGGCATCACGGACCACCGAAACGCTGATGCGCGCCCACAAGGTCTCGCCGCTGTTACGAAGAAAGCGTTCCATGCCGACAAAGCCGGAAATCTCCCGGCGCAACAGTTGTCCCAGTACCTGCGCATCGCGGGCCAGGTCGCTCGGGTGGGCGAGTTGCTGATAGGACGCTCCCAGCAGTTCTTCTTCACCCCGTGCCACCATCTCGCAGAACGCGCGATTCACCTCCAGAAAGCGGCCATCCAGGTCCGTGATGAACAGGCCGGCCGCGGCATTGGCGAACGCACCGCGAAAACGTTCCTCGCTCACGCGCAGCCGTTCCTCCGCCTGCTTTCGCTTGCTGATGTCCTTGAACGAAACCACGCTGCCCTCGATGTTTCCGTTTTGCACAATAGGACACGAGGCGTACTCGGCCACAAAAGATGAGCCATCCGGGCGCCACAGCACCTCGTTGTCGACACGCACGCTTTCCCCTTTTCGGAAAGCGTCGAAGATCGGGGAATCCTCGTCCGGATACGGTGAGCCAT
Source organism: Terriglobia bacterium (assembly GCA_020073265.1). Classification (GTDB taxonomy): domain Bacteria; phylum Acidobacteriota; class Terriglobia; order Bryobacterales; family Bryobacteraceae; genus Palsa-89. The sequence goes on from JAIQFN010000028.1 coordinate 48,598, forward strand.
CCGCCCGGAAGGATTGGACCAGGTGGTGCATGTTGCGGCCCAGGCACTCTTCCGGTTCGTATCCCAGCATGGCGGCCGCGGCGCGATTGATGAAGGTGCAGCGTCCAGCAATGTCCAGACCGTAAATGCCTTCGTCGACCGAGTCGAGCATGGCCACCCGCTCGATCAGCAGCCGGTCCCGCTCGCGTTGGGCCTGCTTGCGTTGGGTCAAATCCACGACAAAGCACACCGCGTCCCGACCTTCCTCCGTATCCTGTAAAGCCGCAATCCCGAGGAGTACTGGAACGCGGGCGCCGTCCTTGCGGATGTACTCTTTTTGGAACGCGGGCGCGACGCCGGTGGCTCTTACGTGCTCGGTGACCTGCCGATCCGCGTCCAACCACTCCGGTGGAGTCAGGTTGATCCAGGTCAATCCGCCGGCTTCCAGCTCAGCACGGGAGTAACCGACGATACGCAGGAATTCGTCGTTGGCCTCGACGATCCTGCCGTCGGCTGCCGCCACCATGATGCCGACGACATTGGAGTCGGCCAGCAGTTGGATAGAGGTGCGAACTTGCGAAGCCGGAGCATCCGGTGGCGCGTGGTGGGTGGCCATGACTTGACTACTCCTGTTAGTTGACGGCGGAACTACTTTCTCTCAGCATTGGTGTAGCCTGGGAGAGGATCGGAATAGTCTTCCGGTATTTGCATCCCCAACAATGCGTAAAGTCACGCTGGTCAGGGGAGCCCGGCAACTTCTCACGTTGCGTGGACCGAGCGGACCCCGCCGCGGGTCCGAGCTCAGGAATCTGGGGCTCATTCAAGATGGCGCGCTGTTGATTGTCGACGGCCTGGTCCAGGAAGTCGGACCCACCCGGCGGCTGGAGAACCTGGCGCTGGCTCGCGAGGCCGACGAGATTGACGCCAGCGGGTGCGTCGTCATGCCGGGATTCGTGGACAGCCACACGCACCTGGTGGGAGGGCAGGCCCGCATGGCGGACTACGAGATGCAGCTAGCCGGCGCCAGTCACGAGGAGATCGCGCAAGCCGGCGGGGGCGCCCTGGCGCTGGCCAGGTCCATTCAAGAGCTTTCGTTTCGCACCCTGGAGGCACTGGCGGTGAGGGCGCTCGAGGAAGCAGTCCGGCATGGCACCACGGCGCTCGAGGCCAAGTCCGGCTTTGGGCTCACCGACGCGGCCGAAATCAAAATCCTGCGCGTACACTCGGCGCTTCAGAAGCAGCCCGTCGCAGTGGTGTCGACTTTCCTGTGTGCGCGCGCGGCGACCGGCTATGAGGGCCGCGCGGATGACTACCTGGAGTGGATCTGCGGCCACGTTCTGCCGCTGGTCAAACGCCGAAAGCTCGCCGAGTTCGTCGACATCCGCTGTGAGCAAGGCGCGTTCACCGTCGCGCAGGCGCGCCGCTATCTAACCGCTGCGCGCCGGCTTGGATTCGCGCTGAAGGTTCACAGCGGGCCGCGCTCCAACCCTGGAACCATACGGCTGGCGGTGGAGTTGGGCGCCACCAGCGTGGACCATGTGATCGACCCGACGGACGAAGACATCGCGCTGCTGGCTGGATCGCAGAGCGTCGCGACGCTGCTGCCCGGGGCGGTGTTCTATCTCGGATCGCAGCGCTACGCGCCGGCCCGGCAGTTGATCGACAATGGCGTCGCAGTAGCTCTGGCCACCAACTATAATCCGGAGACCAGCCCGTCGCAGAACATGCAGATGATCATCGCGCTGGCCTGCAGGACCATGAACATGACGCCGGCCGAGGCCGTCACGGCGGCCACGCTCAACGCGGCGCATGCGCTCGGCCGGGCCTCCAGCATCGGCTCGCTCGAAACCGGCAAGAGCGCCGACCTGCTCATCCTCAGCGTTCCCGACTACCGCGAGATACCCTATCATTTTGGCGTCAATCTGGTGGACCTGGTGATGAAGAGCGGCAGCGTGCTGGTCGAAAGATCCGAGGTGCGGTGGCCGGCCAACTGATCGAGTGCGTTCCCAACTTTTCCGAAGGCCGCGATCCGGCCATCGTGCAGGCCATTGTAGCGGCCATCGCTTCCGTCGACGGCGTGCGCTTGCTGCGTTGGGAAATGGATGCGGATCACAACCGCTCCGTGGTCACGTTCGCGGGCGCGCCCGAGCGAGTGGCGGAAGGAGCCTTGGCGGGCATCCGGGCGGCCGCCGAGCGCATCGATCTGCGGCGTCACAGCGGCGTTCATCCCAGGATCGGCGCCGCCGACGTGGTGCCGTTTGTGCCCTTGCATGGCGCCAGCATGGCTGACTGTGTCGCGATCGCCCGCCGGACCGGCGAACGAGTCTGGAACGAGCTGGGCGTGCCGGTCTACTTCTATGAAGCCGCGGCGTCGAGCCCGGAGCGGAGGCCGCTCGAGAACATTCGCCGTGGCGGATTCGAGCATCCCGCGCTGGCGCCGGACCTGGGCGGACCAGCGCTGCATCCCAGCGCGGGGGCGTGCGTCATAGGCGCGCGCAAGCTGCTCATCGCGATGAACGTCAACCTGCAGACCACCGATCTGGCCATTGCCAGAAGCATCGCGCGCAAGATTCGAGCTTCTTCCGGCGGACTGCCGGGGCTGAAAGCCATCGGCGTGACGCTCGCCAGCCGCAGCATGGTGCAAGTCTCGATGAACCTCACCGATTTCGAACAGACCGGGATCGATCAAGCGTTGGGGGCCGTGCGGAGGGAGGCGGCAGCGCACAACGTCGCGATCGCGGGAGTGCAATACGTCGGCCTGCTTCCGAAAAAGGCCGTGGAGGCCGCTGCGGCCCGCGATCCAGAGTGGGCCGGCTTCGATCCCCAGTTGATCCTCGAAGACCGCCTGGAGGGAATCCGATGAAGCGGCGGTCGCGAGGCGATCACTGCCTCAATTTCGAGCTGGCGATCTGGAGCCTAATTCAGGCCTCTGGCGCCACAAAAGCTACACTATAGAGTAGGTGTGCCGGTGCAAACGGAGATGGAATCGACAAGCGCTTTGATATCACGGCGTCAAGAAGTGATGGAGCGCCTTTTCACCGACCTGCAGGTAGAACGCTTCAATCAGCTCTACTATCAGACAAGAGCTAAGACTACCAAAGCTTTGATCACGTTTGCGAATGTGATTGCGGTACTCGCTGCAAGCGCTGCTTTCACTGGACTGCTCAAGGGCGGCAATGGAATATCGCAATTCGTTTTGCAAGTTCTGATGGTGATCGCTGCAATTTCCGCAGCAATCGTGCCAGTATTAGGTCTCGAATCTAAGTTCTCTCAGTTGGAACGAGCCGCGTTGGGCCATGCCATTGCCAAGGATAGACTATGGTCCCTACTGCGAGACCTGAAGCTCTCCGATATCGACGACAGCCATGAAGTACGCGAGAAGGAGATTACGGCTTTCAGGGATGCCCTGAGTGCCCTAGATGAGGAGCCGCATGATGCCGTCAGGCGTTCGTGCTGGGAAGAAGTCAAGCGTGAGCTTCCCGCCGAAAAAGCCTGGACGATCATATGAGTTCGCGGCCGCTGGAAAAGCGCGGTGGCCAAGCGCCGCAGAACTGCCCAAGAGACCGCCTCCTCCTCCGCCAAAGAAGAGTACCGCGACTCTGAATCGCTAGTTCTCGGCAAAGGACTTTTGAAACGGGAACGGGGCTCTGGTAGTGTCCTATCATCCGGTTGCTGGCTTGGTGGGGGTCGCGCCCGCATTGAATGCCAAATCTCTTTACACATTTCAGCGTCGGGCGTATGCTGAGTGTAGATGGATCGTGAAGTACGCATAGCTATTGCAGCGGGCCTTCGAAGCGTCTCAAAATCTCTTCAACAGTTCTGTCTTCCTGAAACTTGGCAGTCGCCTTCGCAAGCTGTTCCATTAACCCAGTCGCCATTTGCGGCGGCATCAGACGCCCAAGGGCCGTTACCAATGCGCCCAGCAGTTCAAGAATCTGACGTGACTGGGCAAACTGAACTTGCAGAATCATCAATAGTTCTTCCTGAGTGATTTTTTCCATAGGCACGTAGCATATCAACGTGCTTCAATCAGTTCCCGAACCGTCCAAATATGATCCGCAATCCCCGCCTCCATTGCAGGCGTAACCCTCAACGTCCGATGCACGCGCACAAAGTTGTACCACGCAAAGTGCAGACACAGCGCGGCCCAGTGGTTCTCAAACTTGCGGGAGAATGCATTCGTCAATCTGGTCATCCGGCGAATCTGCATCCGCATGGTGAGGTTCTGACGCTCGATGTGGCTAGTGCATATCTTGGCGGGGTCAGGATCGCCAAGGATAGCCTTCTTAGTCGTATCTACCACCTCAGGTGGCGAGTAGCGTGTCTCGCCTTCTTGGGGAGCCGCATAGGTCTTAATCAGCATCCCGTAATCGACTCGATCCGATAGCGTGCTATCAATTGCCTGAATGTAGGGCTGGAAACCATCAGTCGTCAGTTGATACCACTGTCGCGATGTAGCTGCCCTAAGACCCTCGATGAAAGCGTTCGTGGTGGCCTGATTACGCTTGCCAAGAGCGAAGTTCAAAACTAACTTGCTCTCCTGGTCGATTGCAACGAAGCAATAGAAATCGCCAATCGTGGCGTCATTCTCGCGGCCCATGGGCCGGTTCCGCTCCTTGCAGTATAGGTATTGCCACACCTCATCAGCCTGCACGAACCGAACCGGAACATTGACGATTAGGTGGCCCATGAGCTTTTCACACCGCTCACCGGCCAGCACCAAGAGCTTTAGAATCGTGTCGCGGTGAACCTCGGTCAAGCGCTCAATCGAACGAATCGAGCAACCCTCAACCAACATCTTTAGAATCGTTTCAGCCTTGTCGAGCGAGAGGCGCATTTCATCAAGCTGGCCTGGTTGGGTAAAGGTCCGCCCGCACTGCCGACAACGGAAGCGCTGGCGACCATTGGGATGCTTGCCAAAGCGCTTGCAGGCGACTCGACAGGAATGGCACGTCATTCTAGACCTTGCTTTCTTCAGGCAAAAGGTCCAAAATGGCAGTGGGTAAGCAACCCTGCCTTGGGCTTGCCTGAGGCTAGCCCCGCAAGTAGTTGACGCTACAAACGGGGTGAGTTAATTGGGGGTGGAGGTGGAAGGAATCGAACCTTCGCCAGAGTGACTTCGCAGGCCATCCGGCAACCATTCACCCCCACAAATCATTCCAGCCTCAAACGAAACTCATTTCGGTTGTTTTCTTTTCGCAACTCAAAAATTTCGGACTTCTTTTTCAGCGTCATGTCAATCGCGTTGTAAAGCGTACCCTTGCCCCGCTGGTCGAACTGTTTCTTGATTTCCTTTGTAGTCATCCACAGGTTGCCGTTGTCCCTGATAATTGCAGCAGCAGCATCTGCGATTGTGAGAGAGGCGAAGCCGTTGGCGCTAGGAACCTCAGAGGGTTCACTTTGGGTTCCTGCGTATAGATCGTAAGCCCTTTGGAGTGTGTTCTTTCGATCCGCTAGTGCATCGCGCTTTTTCTGGATCTCGCGAAGGCGTTTTTCTAGCACTTCCAATTCCTTGGCACATTGGTCCAAGTCCAGCTTTATACTGGCAGCCAGGTCCTTATTCATACTCCAATCATACTCCATGATGGAGTTGAGGTCAAGTAGAAAATTGGAGCTATTCTCCGAGGATTCCGTTACCGTGCTATCTTCGTTTTCCATGAGACAAAACCTCCTTGTTCTGCTTCTCGTGATCGCGTGCGGCATCATTGCCTACGATCACCTTCAATCCGTGTTGCCTGTTCAGGCTCAATCTGGCTTTTCACCAGGAAAGTTCATGATTGTTCCAGCCCCGTATGACTACGAACAGTCAGGCAGGCCAACTATTCACGTACTGGGCGTATTCAAAATCGACACGCAAACTGGCCAAACTTGGGAATGGGAAGCTAGGCCAGATGACAAGGGAGCGCCAACCCGATATTGGTATCCCCAAGTAGACGCGCTTCCCGTGCCAACGCAGCCAAGGAACTGAAGGAGACCTCTAGCGGGGCAAGAAGCCCATTCGCTTAGGAGCGCTATCAGGATCTTCCAGCCACAATATGCCTTCGATATATTTCCACGGAATGAATGCTCTCGACTTTGCGTCAGACGCATCCTTGCGGGCGCTGCGCACGAATACGCCATGATAGCTATGAGCATCCAGTACCCAGACCGTGAAGTAGGCTAGGTCGTCACCGATCTTATCTGGCGTCCTCTCTGTGAGGAAATGGAAGTAGCCCAAGCGCAACCATGAGGTTTGCACAGTAATGAGCGCCAGTTCGCCAGCCACCGCAAAGATGGTATCAAAGGAGCAACGATCTAACAGGACACTACCGGGGCTCTGGTCGCGCGCACGAAGGATAGAATAAAAGTAGTGTTGGTTTCCATCAGCCCTTCCTCCGAACGGCCGGCGTGGCTGCGCGCCCCCGCGCCCAGCGGCGACAACTACCACGAGTTGAAGAGATTGGTGACGGAGTTGAAGCTGCACACGGTGTGCGAAAGCGCGGCCTGTCCCAACACGGGCGAGTGCTGGAACCGGCGCACGGCGACTTTCATGATTCTCGGCAACGTCTGCACGCGCCGCTGCGGCTTCTGCGCGGTGCAGAAAGGCGCGCCGCTCGCGGTGGATTATGACGAGCCGCGCCGCGTCGCCGAGGCCTGCGCCGCCCTGGGACTGCGCTACGCCGTCGTGACCAGCGTCAATCGCGACGACCGCAAGGACGGGGGCGCCGAGTTGTTCGCTCTCACCATTCGAGCCATTCGCGAACGCATCCCGGGCTGCAAAGTCGAGGTGCTGGTGCCGGACTTTCAAGGCTCCGGGGAAGCCATGGAAATGGTTATGAATGCGCATCCGGATGTGCTGAATCACAATATCGAGACGGTGCCGCGCCTGTACCGGCAGGTGCGCCTGGGTGCGCGTTACGAGCGGTCGCTCGACATGCTGGCCTTCGCCAAGCGTGTGCGGCCTTTCGTGCCCACCAAGAGCGGCCTGATGCTGGGGCTGGGCGAAAACATCGGCGAAGTGGAGCAGGTGATGCGCGATCTGCGCGCGCATCAAGTGGAGTTCCTCACACTTGGCCAATACCTGCGGCCTTCGGCCCGGCATTTGCCGATCATCCGCTATGTCCCCCAGGGCGAGTTTGACGACCTGAAGCGGTTGGGTTACGAGCTGGGCTTTTCGCACGTCGAGTCCGGGCCGCTGGTCCGCAGTTCCTATCACGCGAGCGACGCGGTCTAGCATGAGCGCCTTTCGCGAAGTTTACCCGGGCGTGTTGAAGCTGACGCTGCCGCTGCCGTTCGAGCTGGAATCGGTGAATGTTTTCCTGGTGGCGCTCGAGGACGGCTATATGCTGATCGATTGCGGGATGGAGACCAAGCCCGCTTTTGAAACGCTGGAGAGCGCGATGGCCGAGCGAGGAATCGCCTGGACCGAAATCCGCCGCATTTTCCTGACGCACATGCATCCGGACCACATGGGGATGTCGGCGCGCCTGCTGGAGCTCACCGGCGCCGAACTCGCCATGCACGAAGCGGAGGCCAACCATTTACGGATGGTCGCGACCGCCGAGCGGCGTTTCCCGTGGCTGGAGCTCGCGTACACGCAGGCCGGAGTCCCGAAAGCGCTCGAAGACAAGATGGACGAGCATTTCCTGGAAGTGCGGAAGAACTTTCACAACCTGACGCCGGATGTTCTGTTCGTCGGAGGCGAAGAGATTCCCACCGCGATCGGTCCACTGCAGGTGCTGTGGACCTCGGGACACTCTCCGGGACACGCCTGCCTGTATTCAGCCGAGCGAAAAATCCTTTTCTCGGGCGACCAGATCCTGGAAAACATCACGCCCAACATCGCGTGGCATCCGGGGCGCGACATGCTGGGCGAATTCCTGGAATCGCTGGAGCGGCTGGCGGGCCTGGAAGTCGATCTGATCCTGCCCGCGCACGGCGAGCCTTTCTCCGGCCATCGCGCCTGGATCGAGCAGACCAAGACGCATCACCGCGAGCGCTGCGACGAGATTCTGGCTTTGATCGGGCAGTCGCCGCGCTCGGCGCACGTCCTGGTGGGCGAGATGTGGCGCAGAAAGCTGTCGCCGATCAATCATCATTTCGCGATTTTCGAAGTGCTGGCCCACCTGGAGCACATGCAGCGTCAAGGTCGCGTGCGCTCGAGCGAAGAGAACGGCGTGCTGGCCTGGCACCCCTGATGGCGATTGTGGGGCAGCCAATCGTGGCTGCAGCCGGCTTTAGCCGGCAGCACGGGTGTCGACGACTCCGGCGGTTGTCAAGAATCCTCCAGCGGACGTAAACTCTGACAGCATTTTGGCTGCCCTGTTTTCATCGAGCGCCTTCACCGCATTCGTTACCAGCTCGACGCGCTTACCGGTCTTGAGCAGGCCGAAGGCCGCGAAGCGCACGCAGATCTCGGTCACCACACCGTAGACCACGTAGCAGTCGGCGTTCAAATCAGACAGTAGCGGCGCGAGGCAGGGGTTGCTGAAGCAATCCAGCTCCTGCTTTTCGAGAATCAGTTGCTGGACGCCTTCGCCCCGAGCCGGAAGCGTGGCGCGCTTTTCGCGCAATGTAATCGCGGGCTTCTGCTGGCCTACCGTGCCGGCCACGCAATGGTGCGGGTAAGTCTTGAACTCGGGATCATCCTCGGCATGCGTGCACATGGTGGAGATCACCAGCGGCGCGCGGCGATTCAAATCCGCCACCGCCGCCAGGATTCTTTCAGCGCCCGGCACGTACAACGCTCCCGCCGGATACATGAAATCAATCTGCGTGTCGATGTCGAAGAAGACCGTTTTCATTCTGGACCTTTTCGTACAGCGCCATCAGCGCCTGGCTGTGCTCCACGTGATACTGCTGGTCGGTGTCGAACAGGCTTCGAATGGCGGTGGGCAGGCGCTTGATCGATTCGGCGGCGTACTGGCGCGTGGCCGTCACGCCAGGTAGAGGCTCCACCAGCTTTCCTCCCAGCAGCACCGGACGAAGCAGCGCGCGCGCCTCGGGTTCGCCTGGGCTGCATCCGATGCACTCCCACGAGCAGGCGATCACGTCGTGACCCGCCAGCCGGAAAACCTGCTTGGCGCCGGGCAGCGTGTGTTTGTCCTCGCTGAACTTGGCCGTGACGCGGCCGTCCAGCTCCACCAGTTTGTAGACCACGCCCAGGTTGGGCGAATCGGTGGAGGTGGCCAGGTCGGTTCCGACGCCGAACGCATCGATAGGAGCGCCGGCGGCGGCGAACTCGAGGATCTTGTATTCATTGAGATCACTGGTCGCCATGATCTTGGCGTCCTGAAGCCCGGCCTCGTCCAGGATCTTGCGCACCGCGCGCGAAAGCTCCACCAGGTTGCCGCTGTCCAGACGAACGCCCCACATCGGACGTCCCAGCGAAGCGGCCAGGCGAGCGCCTTCGATGGTGTCGTAGGTGTCGATCAGGTACACTGTCGCTTCACCCAGCAGGTCCTGCAGCCGCTGGCTGGCTTCGCGCTCGGTGGCGAAGGCTTGAATCCAGGAATGCGCCGCGGTTCCGAAGACGGGGATGCCGTAGCGGAAACCGGTTTCGGTGTTGCTGGTGCCGGCGCAGCCGCCGATGTAGGACGCGCGGCCCGCCAGCACGCCCGCTTCCGGCGAATGGGCGCGGCGCGTTCCGAAATCCACCACCGCGCGGCCGCCCGCAACCTCCACCATGCGCGCCGCCTTGGTCGCGATCAGCGATTGGAAGCCGATCGTCGCCAGCAGGTAGGTCTCGACAATCTGCGCTTCCATCAGCGGCGCCCGGACCGTCAGGAACGGCTCGCCGGCAAAGATCGGCGTGCCTTCTTTGATCGCGAACAGGTCGCCTGTGAATCGCAGCTTCGCCAGCGCCTCGAAGAACCCCGGCGAGACGCGCTGGAATTGCGGCAAGGACCGCAGGTAGCGGATTTCGTCGGCGGTGAAGCGCAGGTTCGCGAGATACTCCACCACCTGCTCGAGACCGGCCGACAGCACGTAATTGCGATAGCGAGGCAGATGCCGGAAGAACAGTTCGAAGCTGGCGAGTTCGTCGGCCTTGCCGGCCTCGAAGTAACCGGCCGCCATCGTGAGCTGGTAGAGGTCGGTGAGGAGTCCGGTCATGGCCCAGGGCCGTGCTATTTCTTGGCCGCCGGCGGCGGTGGGGCCGGCTTCACGTCCGAGGCCGCCTTGGACAGCTCGTCGACTGCCTTGGCATCCAGGCCGTAGAGCGCGGGCTCGTTCTCCCGCTTCGCGATGTAGTCATTGCCCTGCTTTGAGATTAATACTTTCTCGACGCGCTTGCCGTCGCTCCAGGTCACCGTCACGTCGGTGGCGGGAGTCCCCAAGGCGCCCGTATCGATAAACTTGCTGGCCGCCAGATCACGCAGCTTGTCGATGAAGGACTGCACGCTGGTGCCGTCCATGTGCTTGCCGTTCGAAAACCAGTCTTCGCCGGTCTTCTGGAACAGGTACGACTTGCCGGCATCGTGCATCTCCAGCTTGCCGGGATCGTTGAAGCCGAAGTCGAATAGCTTCTTGTTGCGGAAATCGTCCAGGCCTTTGTCCACGCCCGCGCCAAGGTCGGCGGTCACCTTGTAAACGCCCGGAACCACGCTCGATTTCGCGTAGTAATCGTCCTTGTTCTTGCGGACCTCGAGCTGCTGCGATCCGGAAGCATCGGTGAACTTCACGGTCGCCACCGCGGTTGCGGAAGCGAAAGCCGACACCGCCTTCTTGGCGTCTTCGTCGGACACCGCCGGGTCCAGCTTGGCGTCTTTGACTTTGCGAATCAGCTCGTCGATCTGCGAGCCGTCGGCGCGCAGCGGCTTGGGCTTGACGATCTGCCATTGGTCCTTGTCGCGCCCGAACTCCACGTCCTGCTTCTTGGCGATCAGCTCAACGCGGCTGAGCTTGTCCTGATCGAAGGTGAGCAGGCGCTTATCGCGCAGATCGTTGAAGGTCTTGTCGAACCCGGTTTTGACGTAGCTGGCGGCGCTCCACACGCGCGGATCGCCCTCCAGCGCGACATACGAGCCTCCGTTGGCGGGCACATCGTCACCGAAGCGAAGCTTGCTGACCTTGCCGCTCTTCAGCGTGATGTCCACCCTGAGGCTTGGATCGTCCAGACCGTAGCTCTTCAGATCCGCGGCCTTGTCTTCGATCAGCCGGTCACCGTTGACCGTGGCCGAGGCGGTGGCCAACTGGTTCACTGATTCCTGGTCGGCGGCATACTCGGGGCTGATCATTTGCCATTTGCCGGCGCTGTTCCTCGCCAGGTCGGTTTCAGCCCCGCCCTTTTTCTTAACGGAGATTTTGGCGATGTCGCCTTCAGTGAGCGCCAGAATCTTCAGAGAGGTGTCGGTGCTCGGCTTGGCCGCCTCAGCCGACTTTTGCTTGTTCGAATAATAGAGGCTTACCGCCAGTGCGGCCAAGACGACCGCCGCGGCAAGTAATCTACGCAACCGCATGCTTCGATCTCCCGGGCAAAACTATCTTCTGCGGACCCACACCAGCACGCCGCCGATGATGACGATCAACGGCAGCAAGAACTGGCTCACGGTCCGCACTGCGATGAACTGAGCACGCGTCAAGGTGATGCGGCGGTCTTCCTGCTCCTTGGGCCGGATCGAGATCAGGTCCTCGTCGGACGACAGCCAGTTCATCATGTTGAGCAGCAGATTGCGATTCCCGTTGAAGCGCAGGAACGAATTGGACGCCCAGCGGGAATTGCCAACCACCACGAAGCGGCCCTGGTTGTTCGGCTTGCCGGTGTCGTAGGTGCCGGCCGCCGCCAGGGTGAAAGGACCTTTCTTGTCCTTGTTGGGGTCGATGCGAATCTCCGCCGAACTGAGATTGTAAGTCGCGTAGCTGTTGGCGGAGGTCGAAAACAGTTTGCTGATGGTGGTGTGATCCGCGTTCTTGGTCTCGAGCGACCGCGCGATGGGGAAGCCCGTCGCGGTGCCCGCCAGATCGTTCACGATGGCGTGCGATTCGTAGGCGGTGATCAGCGGAACTTCCGGTCCCAGACCCACCAGTTGCGCCACCGGGTTCTCGTCGAGCAGCAAATCCTTGTCGGCCGTCACGCCCCAGCCGGACAGCGCCGAAGTGAGCGCCTGGTTGTCGCTGATCTCCTTGCGGCCCACCTTCAGCGGAGGATCCAGCATGATGAGCGCGCGGCCGCCGCCCTCGACGTACTTCTTGATCGCGTCCACGGCCGGCTGAATGTAGTCGCCGGAAGGTCCCGCCACCACCAGCACGGTGCAATCGGAAGGAACCTCCGCCTTCTCCAGCAGGTTGACGGATTTAACCTGATAGTTGTCTTTCTGGACGGCGGTCTGGAAATCGGAGAAGCCTTCGGCGCCGGAGTCGTCCAGGCGATGCTCGCCGCTGCCGCCCACCGCGCACACCGTTCGCGCGCCGCCTTTGATGGCGCGGATCATCGCTCCGGTGACGCCCTCCTCGTCAAAGGTCTTCGCTTCTTCTTTCTTGGCGCCGATCTCGATCACGGCGGTGCCTTCGTGAGTAATGTTAGCGGCCCGCGCCAACTGGGGTTTCTTGAGGTAGTCCACGTATTCGATGTGCACTTTCGGCGAGAGACTGGCGTAACGGTCCAATAGGTCCTTGCCGGCCTGCATGCCCGAAGGTTTGTCGAAATATTGGATGGTGACATCCTGCTTCATTTCGTGGACGATCTTGCTGGTCTGGTCGGAAAGCGAGAAGCGCTTGTTGGCCGTCGCATCGTACGATTTGTTGTAGCGATTCGCCAGAAAATTCGCGACCACCAGCACCGCGAGAATCACGAGGATGTAAATGGACGCGTAGGCGGCGTATCTGGTTTGTCGAGCCTTGAGCCACTCAGTATTCATTTACGACCTCCAGCGCAGCGATTCCATGGAGCGCGATGTCAGGAACAGCCCCAGGAAGATCACCGACGCATAGAAAATGGCGTCTTTCGTATCCAGGACGCCTTTCGAGAACGAGTCGAAATGCGTGATCACCGACATATAGGCCAGCACCTTGGCCCAAGTGGCGGTCTCGTATCCGGCCACCCATTCCAGCACCCATAACATCAGGCAAACGCCGAAAGTGGCCGCGCCCGCGATGATCTGGTTCCTGGTCAGCGTGGAAATGAAAGTGCCGATGGCCAACAGCCCTCCGGCTTGCAGCAGCAGGCCCAGATATCCGATCGCCAGCGGCTTCCAATCCGGATTGCCGTAGCGGAACAGGAACGCGAAATTGATCGCGGTGAACAGCATCATGGTGGCGTACAGGATCACGGCCGCCAACCACTTGCCGATAATGACTTCCAGATCGCGGACGGGCGAGGTGGCCAGCAGTTCGATGGTGCCCATGCGCTTCTCTTCCGCGAACAGCCGCATGGTGATCATGGGAATGAAGAACAGCCCGATCACGCTCACGTTCGACAGCAGCGGGCGGATGACGTATTCGTTCACGCTCATCGGAAAAGCCTGGCCGCGCATCTGCGATTCCAGTCCCACCTGGTTGAAGTAGCCGACCGAGTTCCAGTAGAAGAACCCGAAAATCAGCGCGAACATGGTGAGCAACAGATAGGCGACTGGCGAAACGAAATAGCTATGCAGCTCCTTGCGACAGATGATCCAGATGTTTCTCATGACTCTCTCCCTTGCGCAACGGCTTCCACCGGCGGCGGTGCGGCGGCCCCGGCTTGTTCGGCGCCAGTCAACTGCAGGAAGATCTCCTCCAGGCTCATGGCGGTGGGCCGCAGCTCATTCAAGTTCCAACCTGACTCCACCACCGCGCGGGCCAAATCCCCGCGGATGGAGCGGTCCTGCAGGCTTTCCACTTCGAAAGAAGACCGGTTATTGAGCGTTTCCTTGAACACCACGCGGCTCACGCCGGACACCGTTTCCAGGCGATGCTGGACGGTTTTTGCGTCCAGAGCGCTGTCCCGGCCCTCCACTTCGATGACCACCGATTCGGCACCGCGGGCCCGGTTCTGCAGGTTATGCACCGAGTCGGTAGCCACCAGCTTGCCTTTGTTGATGATGATCACCTGCTGGCAGGTTTGCTCCACCTCGGGCAGGATGTGCGTGCTCAGGATGATGGTGTGGTCGCCCGCCAGGCTGCGGATCAGCTCGCGCGTTTCGTTGATCTGCTTGGGATCCAGGCCGGCCGTAGGCTCGTCCAGAATCAGGACGGGCGGGTTGTGAATGATGGCCTGAGCCAGTCCCACGCGCTGCCGGTAGCCTTTGGAAAGCTTGCCCAGCAGCTTGCTGGAGACGTCGGCGATGGCGCAGCGCTCGGAAACCTCGCCTACGCGCGCGGCCAGGCTCGACCCTGACATGCCTTTCAGCCTGCCGACGAAGGTCAGATATTCCCGAACCTCCATCTCCGGATAGAGCGGCGGCGTTTCGGGCAGATATCCGATGCGCTTCTTCACTTCCAGAGGCTGTTCCAGGACGTCGAACCCGGCCACATTGGAGGCGCCGTCGGTGGGCGGAAGAAAGCACGTCAGGATGCGCATGGTGGTGGTTTTGCCGGCGCCGTTGGGGCCGAGAAATCCCACGATCTGCCCCTTCTGCACTTCAAACGAAATGTGGTCCACCGCAAGTGTGCGGGCGTATCTCTTCGTGAGGCCTTTAACCGTAATCATAGATGGGCTCGGAGAAACTGCGATGACCGCTCGGACGTGCCTCCTGATGGGCTCGCGCCGAACAGGCTGCTCGAATCACATGATAGAAAGTAAGTTCGCCGGATGTCAATCTGGTGAAGCCGAGGGGAATCTCTCATTCCAGGCCCGCGAATCCCATGATTTGCATGCCGGCATCCACGTACAGGACGTTGCCTGTCACCCCACGTCCCAAATCGCTGGCCAGGAAAACCGCGGCGTCGGCGACTTCCGCGGGGTCGGTGTTGCGCCGGAGCGGTGCCAGGTGAGCCGCGCCTTCCAGCATTTTTGAAAAACCGCGAATGCCTCGGGCGGAGGCGGTTTTCACCGCGCCGGCCGAGATGGCGTTCACTCGGATATTAGACGCCCCCAGGTCGCTGGCCAGGTACCGCATGGCCGCTTCCAGCGCCGCCTTGGCCACGCCCATGACGTTATAATTTTCTACCACACGCGTGGACCCAAGGTACGTTAACGTAATGATACTTCCGCCGCCCTGATCCTTGGGCGGCATCAGCGGGGCAGTGGCGCGCGCCACGGCCACCAGCGAGAAGGCGCTGACGTCCTGAGCCAGCGCGAAGCCGGCCCGCGAAGTCTCGACAAACGGCCGGCTCAAATCCTCGCGATTCGCGAAGGCGATGCTGTGCACGACGGCGTTCAAGACCGTTCCCTGGCTCTGGAGTTGACTGGTCAAGTTGGCAAGCTGATCGTCTTGTGAGACGTCGCAGGCCAGCGTTTGGTGAGCCTTCAGCTCGGCCGCGAGTTCTTCGACGGTCAGCTTCTGGCGATCGCCCTGGTAGGTGAGGATCAGCCGCGCACCCTCGCGAGCGAACGCCTGGGCGATGGCATAGGCGAGGCTCCAACGATTCGCCACGCCGAGGATGAGAGCAGTCTTGCCCTCCAGCAAACGGGGCATGAGCCTTTCATTGTAGCCGATAGCAGCGGAACACAACAGCGCCGCGCTACTTCTTGGCAAGAATCTGGATCAGGTTGCTGTAATCGTCGGTCCAGGGCCGCAAGCTGGGCCGGGCCTTGGCGACGACTGCCGGCTTGAACAGAGCGTCCTTGAAAACCTCGCGGTCGCCCGAGACCAGCACCCAGTCACTCGATGAATAGTACTCTTCGCTTTCGCCGTCATCGTTGAGGTCCATGGCGATCTTGCCCAAGTCCTGCGCGTTTCTCGCGACCACGGGAACCAGATCCAGATAACGATTGGACACATGCACCGCCAGAATCCCGCCCGCCTTGATGTGCCGGAAGTAGACCACGAAGGCTTCGCGCGTCAGCAGGTGCACCGGGATCGCGTCGCTGGTGAACGCGTCGATGGCCAGCACGTCGAACTGCTGCGAGGGCTGCTGCTCCATGCTCAGGCGCGCATCGCCAAGGTACACCTGGTGGTCGCCGGGACAGTCGTTGAAGAACGTGAACCACGTGGTCGCGATGCTCAGGTCCAGCGGATTGATTTCGTAAAAGCGGAAATAGTCGCCCGGACGGCAGTAGGCGGCCGTGACGCCCGCTCCCAGGCCCACCACGCCGACGCGCACCGGCGAGTGCGCCTGGAAATATCGAATCGAGCGGCCCTCTCCGGAATCGGGACCGTAATAGGACGTGGGGGTGCGCCGCTGCGAAGGCTTCTGGAGCTGCTCGCCATGATCGATGGTGCCGTGAATCAGCCGGCGCGTGGCCATTTCGTCCTTGCTCTCCGGGATATCGATCACGCGCAGGACCCCGTAGAAATTGCGCACCGATACGTCGTAGCGGCCATCGTCGTCGTGCTTCTGGTAGCCCAGGTACCCGGCCAGGCCGACGGTAAACGCGACCATCGCGACGCGCGTTATGATCAGCCAGCTCCGTCTTCGCCACACGCCCGGCGCAATCCACAGCACGGCCCAGGCCAGCGCGCCGCAAACCACCAGCGACAGATGCAGCTCCACGAAGGTATGGAACACGTGCGGGGCCAGCAGCGCGACGAACAGGCCGCCCAGCGCGCCGCCCAGCGAGACCATCAGATAAAAACTGGTGAGTCGCCGCGGATCCGGTTTCAGCCGGACCAGCTCGCCGTGACAGACCATGCAGCAGACGAACAGGGTCGCGACGAACAAGGGAACCGCCCAGTAAATTTCCGGATTGCCCTGATCGTAGTAGATCGCATACGCTGTCGCGCCGGAACCGGCCATCAGCAGCGGCAAGAACACCGCGCGCTGGTAAACCCTCTCGTTCTCGAAACACAGGATGAAGGTGAGCAGGTACGCACCCAGAGGCAGCACCCAGAGCAGCGGGATCGGCGCGACATTCTGGCTCAGATGAGTGGTAAAGGCCAGCAGCAGGGCCGAGGCGCAGGCCGGCAGCGCGACCCACAACAACCGGATGATCCACCATGGCGGGGCGTCGTCGGACGGCTGAGCGTCAGGCGGCGGGTCCCCGGCCGGCTTCGCGTGCGCGAATTGAGGCGCGGCGCGGAACGCTCTCCAGCCCACCGCGGCGCACAGCACCACGAATACCGCGTACATGCCCGACCAGGTGTAAGCCTGCTCGTGCGTGGTGAGCTGCGGCTCGGCGATCACCGGAAAGCTGAACAACGCCAGCAGCGATCCCAGATTGGACAGCGCGAACAGGCGATACGGGATGGCCCCCGGCCGCATCGCCACGTACCAGGCTTGCAGCAGCGGGCTGGTGGTGGAGAGCAGCACGTAGGGCAGGCCGATGGTGGCGGCCAGCAGCAGCAGTATGCGCCCGGACGGATCGCCCGCGTGCGTCGGCTTCCAGCCCGCGGAAGGCAGCACCGGCAGCAGCGCCAGGCTCACGGCGATCAGCGCCACGTGCAGAATGGCCTGCGTCCTGGGCTTCAGATAACGCGTCGACCAGTGCGCGTACAGGTAGCCCGCCAGCAGCGCGGCCTGGAAAAACATCAGGCAGGTGTTCCAGACCGCCGCAGCGCCGCCGAACCACGGCAGGATGATCTTGCCGATCATCGGCTGAACCGCAAACAAGAGGAACGCACTCAGAAAGATGGTGCAGGCGTAAGCAAGAATCACGGTTTGAAGGGCAATCATCGCACACGAGGTCAGGTCCCTGCATTACCCGCCCTACGGCGTCGTTGGGCGAATGCTAGAATCGGGGTGCCAGCTGAAAACGCGGGTGTCGCCGTGGCCGTGACTCTGAAAAACAAAACACCTCTAGTCGTACCGCCCGCGATTCAACGCCGCGCAGGCTTAAACCGCGCGAAACAGGTCGAATTTCGCGCGCTCGGCGGTGTGATCACCATTACTGCCAAGCCACCTTCAGCTGATGGCGAGTACACCCGGGAACAGCGGCGTCTCATTGACGCCCGTCTCGCGGCAGCCAAGCAAAGTCCCGTCTACGGGCCGTTCACTGCGGCGCAAGCCACACGCTTCCTGAAGAACGAGATCAAATCCCGCCGCAAAAGACCTACCAAAACGCGATGAACGTCGCGCTGAAGGAGCGGGCCATCGCTTCGCTCGCGAGCGCCACACCCGCAGCCCAAAAGGCCTTCATCAAACAGATGAATTTCCTGGCGAGGAATTTGCAGCATCCTTCCCTGCATGCCAAGAAGTACGACGAGTCCCGGGATCTATGGCAGGCGCGCGTCAATGACGACTGGCGCTTCTACTTCACTATCGAGGATGACGTGTACGTTATCCAAGACATCATTCCCCATCCGAAGTAGTTAGGTTTCTAAACCGGGCTGCGCTTCAGCGCGTAGTCGATGGCCTCTTGCGGAATTTCGAACTTGGCCACCGCCGTGTTGCCCATGTAGCCGATCGCTTTGATGCCGGCCGGGCTGGTGTAATACGCGTCCACCACCATCCGGCGCGCCCACTCGAAGAAGCGGATGCCAGGACCCAGTATCGGCGATTCGTTCTTGCGATAAGCGATCAAGTCCAGCAGCTTGGTTTGCTGCTCCGGCGAGGCGCCCACGAAATTCTTGGAGTTGAGACGCTGCGAGGAATGATCCAGCCAGGCGATGCCGCCCGTGTAGATCGCGAGCAACTGCGGGTTCTGGCTGGCCAGCAGGTCGATGAACTCGCATGCGCCGGCCGCCGCCGCGCCGGGCGACGTATCATCGGCGGGGATGATGAGATCGGCCAGCGTCTGCAGCGTCTTGTATTCGTGGGATGTCAGAGCCTTTGGTTTATAGACGCCCGCGGCCTTGGCCTGCGCCGCCAGCCCATGCACGTGCTGGGCCGCCTCCAGGCTCAAGGGGCCGAGAGTGACCGAAAGCGCAATCGACTGCAGCAAATCGCGGCGCGAGGTCTCAGACATTGCCCTTCCTCATTTCTTCGGCCAGGTACTCGGCGGTCCGCCAGGCCATCGCGATAATGGTCAGCGTCGGGTTCTTGTCGGGATTGCTCACGAACGGCGCGGCATCCGCCACAAACAGGTTCTTCACCTCGTGCGCCTGCGCGTATTTGTTCAACACCGAAGTGGCCGGATCGTTGCCCATCCGCGTCGTGCCCAGCTCGTGGATGATCTCGCCGCCGGTCGAGATGCCCTGGCCAGTCAAAAAATTGGGCTTCGGCCGGGTGACGGTGCCGCCCATGGTTTCGAGTATCGCCTGGAAGGTCTCATGCATGTGCTGCGCCTGCTTCAGCTCGTTGTCGGTCCACTGGAAATGGAAGCGCAGCACCGGGATGCCAAATTGATCCACGACGTCGGGATCGATTTCACAGTAGGTATTCTCGTTCGGAATCTGCTCGCCGCGGCCGGCGAAGCTCACCGAAGCGCCGTAGCGATTGTAGAGGGCGTCCTTCAGATCCTTGCCGTAGCCTTCCTGCTGGCGCAAATCCCCGTTGAACGAACCGATGCCGGGCATGTGAAACCCGCCGCTGATCTCCACGTGATAGCCGCGCGGAAATTCCTTGTTCTTGGCGTCCCAAAGCCACCAGGGAATGTAGAGGTGCATGCCGCCCATGCCGTCGGAATTGTGGCGCGGCAGGCCGTCCAGCGCGGGAATGTGCGCGCCCAGCGAATAGCCCACGCTGTCGGTCAGGTTCCTTCCCACCTGCCCGGAGCCGTTCGCGATCCCGTTCGGAAAACTTCCGGACTTCGAATTCAGCAGCAGCCGCGCGGATTCGCAGGCGCCGCAAGCCACCACCACCGTGCGGCATCGAAGCTGCCGTTCGGTGCGCGTGGCCTTATCCACGTAGGAAACCGCCGTGACCTTGCCGGAGCCGTCCGTCACCAGTTCGCGCGCCATGGCGTTGGTGAACACCTTCACGCGGCCGGTCTTCATGGCGGGAAACACCTGCACTTGGCTGGAGGAATAATTCGACGCCGTCACGCAGCCGCGCCCGCATTGCGCGCAGTAATGGCAGGCCGGACGCCCGTTGGTCGGCTTGGTGATCACCGCCAGGCGCGACGGGATGCAGGGAATGTTCAGTTTTTTCGCCGCGCGCTGGACCAGCAGCTCGTGCACGCGCGGCGCAGGGCACGGCTGGAAAATGCCGTCCGGCGCGCTGCGGATGCCTTCCTTGCTCCCGGTCACGCCGATGAAGCTCTCGGCCTTGTCGTAGTAGGGCGCGATGTCGTCGTAGGTGATGGGCCAGTCGGTGCCCAGTCCGTCGCGGGTGTACGGGGCGAAATCGTAGTCGGCGAAGCGCAGCGAGATGCGTCCGAAGTGATTGGTCCGCCCGCCGATCACGCGCGAGCGGAACCACTGGAACTTGCTGCCGGGCGCTACGGTGTAAGGCTCGCCCGCGAGTTGCCAGCCGCCCGATGTGGCCGAAAAATATCCGAACGCCCAGGGCGTCGGCCCGAAGTAGCCTGCGCCGCCCTCGCCGATTCCCCGATGCGGAACCTGGTACGGCCACATGTGTTCCTTGAAGTCCTTCTGCGGGTCGAGCATCGGGCCGGCATCCAGCAGCGCGACGCTGACGCCGAGGTCGGCCAGAACCTTGGTAACGGTTCCGCCGCCGGCGCCGGAGCCGATGACCACCACGTCGTAGACAGGAGAGCGCGGCGCGATTTGAAACATGGCGTTCTCTCGATTGTACGCCCGGCGGCGCTAGAGATGGGTGCGATCCCACCGCTCGAAAGCTTCCAGCGAAGTGAAGCGGGCAATCGCAGAGAAGTCCCGGTCCGAATGCCAAACCGGTATATGGTTTTCGATCGCGATAGCGGCGCTCAGACAATCGGTGGAAGAACGGATGGTGTAGCCTTGCCTTGTGCCTCGCGCGTAGATTTCTGCCGCTTCGAGGTAACAGCCTAGAGGCACTGGATCTGCCAGGCGCGGAATGCCCAGGAACAACTGCTTGAACCAAATTCGTTTGCGGTCCGCGCTGATCCCTTGCAATACCTCCTGAAGGATCGGTTTTGTGGTTGCGAACTCGAGAAGATCGTTCTCGGAGACCTTCTTGCCCAGCGACCCGTTGAGCAGCGATATCCAAACAGAGGTGTCGACTAAGATCACTTCCGCGCGTGCCTCCGGCGCGTGGCGGCGCGCCCGTGCGTACGATCCTCCCTCATCTCCGAGAGGTTTCCTTCCCAGAGGTTTTGACCAAACGCCTCTCGAAGGCCTTGAACTTTCTTGACACGCACTGCTTCGGCCAGCGCGAGATTCACCGCCGCGGAGTATGTCTTGACGCCGAAGGCTCGCACAGCCTCCTGGAGGAGCTGCTCATCAAGCACAAGATTTGTACGCTTCATGTGTATATTATCCTTCGGGCTATTCATACCGGAGCGCCTCCACCGGGGCGATGCGCGTCGCGCTGCGGGCCGGGTACAGCGTCGCGACAAAGCTCACCAAGATCGCCACTGCCGCGATCCAGAGGCCGTCCTGCCAGCGCGCGTTGAACGGAACGTAGGCGAACGAATACACCTCCTGGTTCAAGCTCAGCCAGTGATAGCGGTCCGCCAGAAACGACAGCGTGTAGCCGAGCACCAGTCCAATCGCTGTGCCCACCACGCCGATCAGCACTCCCTGCAGCACGAAGATCTTGCGGATCTGCTGGCGCCGGGCGCCCATCGACATCAGCACCGCAATGTCGCGGTTCTTCTCCATCACCATCATCACCAGCGTGATCAGAATGTTGAGAGCGGCCACCAGTTGGATCAGTCCGATGGTGAGAGCCGTCACCAGCTTCTCCGAGCTCAGCGCGCTGAGAATCTGCTTGTACTGCTCCATCCAGGTATTCGCTACCAGCGTCGGGCCCGCGATCTTCTGCACCTGTTCGGCCACTTCGGGCGCTTTGTAGATATCGCCCAGCCGCAGCTCCACCGAATTGACCACGTTGCCGACATCGAAAACGCGCTGCGCTTGCTGTAGCGGAATGAACCCGTAAAACGAATCGATCTCATAGAACCCGGATTCGAAAATTCCCACCACGCGGAACTGAAAGTGCGTCGACTGCATTCCGAACGGCGTCAGTTCTCGCGGCGGGCTAAGCACGTTGACCACGCTGTGCAGCACCATCCCGGTGCTCTGCGCCAGCCGCGAGCCCAGGATGATTCCCGGAAGGCCGGTGGTTTTTCCGAGATCGTCAAATGAGCCTTGCTTGAGGTGCAGCAGCATGTCCGGCGGTTTGTCCACCGGGATACCTTTCAACTCAGCCCCCGCCGATTGCAGGGGACCGCTGAGCAGCACGGTGCCGTAAAATCCCGGCGAGACGCTGACCACCTCGGGAAGCTTTCGCAACTGGCTGTCCAACTGCGACCAGTTCGCGATTCCTTCGCCCGGTTCCTTCTCCACCAGCATGATGTGCGCCGTCGCCCCCAGCAGGCTGCGCTGCAGCGAAGTGCGGAAGCCGTTGTTCACCGCCAGCCCGATCACCAGCGCCATCACGCCCGCCGCCACACCGGCGATCGAGATCACCGTGATCACAGAAATCACCGCCTGCTTGCGCTTGGCGCGCAAATACCGCCCGGCCACGAACAGCTCAAACGTATTGGCGCTCATGCGGCGTGGCGCACGCACTCATGCGAACGCCTTGCTCTTGGCTTGACGAATGCGTGCGCCACAAACTCATTCATGATCCACCGGCCGCAACAGCGGAAACAGAATCACGTCGCGGATGGACCGCGAATTGGTCAGGATCATGGTGAGCCGGTCGATCCCGATCCCTTCGCCGCCCGTCGGCGGCATCCCATAAGACAGCGCCCGCACGTAGTCTTCGTCCATCTGGTGCGCCTCCTGATCGCCTTTTTCCCGCAGGGCCAGCTGCATCTCGAAACGGCGGCGCTGCTCCCTGGGATCGTTCAGCTCCGTAAAGGCGTTGCCGATCTCCATGCCCGCAACATAGATCTCGAAACGCTCGACGAACTCCGGCTCCTCGGGTTTGTTTTTGGAAAGCGGCGAAACCTCCACCGGATAATCGTAGACCATGGTGGGCTGGATCAGCGTCGACTCCACCTGACGCTCGAACACCTCCACCAGATTGTGTCCCTTGAGACTCGGGTTGCCCACCGCTTCGCGCATCGAAACCCGGCGGATCTTGCCGAAATCGATTTTCTCGCCCTGGTACTCAACCACTTCCGACCCCGTAGCGTCGAGCGCGGTCTGGCGCAGCAGCTCCTCGGAGAGATCCATCAGGCCGTGGTAGTCGGTATAGGCCTGATAGAACTCCAGCATGGTGAATTCCGGATTGTGCTGCGTTGAGATCCCCTCGTTGCGGAAATTCCGGTTGATCTCGTACACCCGTTCCAGCCCGCCTACTACCAGACGCTTGAGGTACAGCTCGGGCGCGATGCGCAGGTACAAATCGATGTCCAGCGTGTTGTGATGCGTCACAAAAGGCCGGGCCGCCGCGCCGCCGTAAATCGGCTGCAGCATGGGCGTCTCCACCTCCAGAAACCCGCGCGCCTCCAGTTGCCGCCGGAGCGAAGCCACAATCTTTGCCCGCGTCAGGAACACGCGCCGCACCTCGGGGTTCGCAATCAGATCCAGATAGCGTTGGCGGTAGCGCGTCTCGATGTCCTCCAGACCGTGCCACTTTTCCGGCATCGATAGCAGCGTTTTGGCCAGGAAATACAGATGCTCGACGTGCACGCTCAGCTCGCCCGTCCTGGTCCGGAACAGATAGCCTTCCACGCCCACGATGTCGCCGATGTCGAGGCCCTCGTACAGCGCAAAATCCTTCTCTCCCACTGCATCCTTACGGACGTACACCTGCAGCCGCTCGCCGTTCTGCAGCAGATGAGCAAAGCCCGCTTTGCCCATGCGGCGAATGGTCGCGATGCGGCCGGCCACCCGCACCCCCACCCGCGGCCCCAGCTGCTCCGCGCTCTTATCGCCGTACTCGGTCAGGACTTGCGGGATGGTGTGCGTGAAATCGAAACGCTGGCCGTATGCGGAGAACCCCAGCGCCTCGATCTCCGCGATGCGGCCGACGCGCTGCTCGTACAACTCGTCTTCCAGGGACAATCTTCAACTCCTATGCTTGTGCTTGAAAGCGGGCGCGTGGACCATGCCCGTGCCACAAGTATAATGGACTCCTCAACCTACTCTCCATCTCGCAGCCATGTCGCCTCCAAGTCGGCGAAAAGACTGCCAAACTTGCCTCAAAGAAGTACTAGTACTAACTGAAAAGATCCTGTGGGTACTAGTACGGTTCAGAACTTTTCACACCTCGTCTTACGTATAAATCCCGAGTGAAATAGAGTAAGCTAAGGCTCTGCGGAGAGTCCAGTGGTCCGAGACAAAGCCACACCGATGTCTCAAATGTTGAAACGAAACAGACAACCTTGGCGAACGAAAGTTGAAGGAGTAAGCTTTTGTACTTAATCCTTACGCTCGGTTTCCTCTCGGTTGTATTGTCTCTGCTGCTTACGCCCCTGGTTCGGGACTCGATCGGCAAGATAGGGTTTCTGGACCAGCCTGACGGGGTTCGCAAGAAGCACCCGACGGCCGTCCCGAGGGTGGGCGGAATCGCCATTGTGCTTTCCTATGCCGCGACCTTTGCGGTTGCCCTGGCGCTGCCATTCACCTACACCGACTTCCTGCACAACGCGCTTCCCGCCATTCTCCGGCTCAGCCTGGTCGCCTCGATCGTATTTCTCACCGGCGTACTGGATGACCTGGTGGGGCTCAAGCCGCGGCAGAAATTGATTGGAATCTTCGGCGCGTCGTCGCTGGCCTACTTCGCCGGAATCCGCGTCGATATTCGTTTGTTTCACGGCATACCGGATTGGCCCTGGCTGGCTTTCGCCATCACGGTGATCTGGCTGGCTGGCTGCGCCAACGCGTTCAACCTGATCGACGGCATGGACGGATTGGCCGCGGGCGTCGGTTTGGTGGCTACCGTCACCATGTTGCTGGCTGCGCTCATCCAGAAGAACCTGCCGCTCGCCCTCGCTACCCTGCCGCTGGCCGGCTGCCTGCTCGGATTCCTGCGTTACAACTTCAATCCCGCCTCGGTTTTCCTGGGCGACGGCGGCAGTTTGCTGATCGGGTTTTTGTTGGGCTGCTACGGCGCCATCTGGAGCGAGAAGTCGGTCACCCTGGTGGCGCTCACCGCGCCCCTGCTGGCCGTGTCGGTTCCGCTGCTGGATGTTCTGATCTCCATGCTGCGCCGCTACCTGCGGAATCGGCCCATCTTTCAACCCGACCGCGGTCACATCCACCACAAGTTGCTGGAGCGCGGCTTTACGCCCAAACGCGCCGTGCTGACCATCTATGGAATTTGCGGCCTGCTGGCGGTGGTGTCCCTGCTGGTCAACGCCGTCCATAACAGCTTCACCGGTTTGATCGTGATTCTGTGTTGCGGCGGCGCGTGGCTGGGTATACGGCAACTGCGCTATGCCGAGTTCACCATGGCGGGACGGATGTTCCTGGGCGGCAAGTTCCGCCGCATCATCGACGCCGAGACTCGCTTGGTCGACTTCGAAGACGCGCTCGCCAAGACCGCGAACATCGAAGCGTGCTGGGACAGGATTCGCGCGGGCACCTCCGAGTTCGGATTTCAAGGCGTGCGGATGAGCCTCCAGGGCATGCTGTTCGAAGAAGCCCCCGGCCGCGCTTCCGGACGCCATTGGCAGTTGCGCATTCCTCTCCCGGACGACGAATACATCAATTTCTACCGCGATTTTTCCGCCCCCGTGGATCCGCTCGTTCTGGGCCAGTTCGTCAACGCGGTCGAACAGGGCATCCGAGCCTGGCTGGCGGCACAACCGCTCGAGCCGGCCCGCATGCCTGCCACGCAAATGTACTACGCCACCGGCGTGGGGTCGCGCGTCGAAGGCCGGGCCAGTTAGAGGCTCGCTTTTCTGTCTCACCCGATCCGGGCGGCGTAAGCCCCACCTATCGGCTGGGCGCTCTCCTGACGCGCCATCTTGCACCAGCGTAAACTGTAGATAGCAACTGGCACCAGTATGTCCGCGCACGAAGATTTCAGCCGCCAAGCCGAAGCGAAAGGGTCCTCGGACCGCACCTTTGGTGTGGTCTTCGCGGTTTTCTTTGCCCTGCTGGGCTTGGCGCCGCTGCGTACCCATCACTCGATCCGGTGGTGGGCCCTGGCCGTCAGCCTGGTGTTTCTGGCTCTGGCAGTATTGCGTCCGGCCTGGCTGCACCCCTTCAATCGGCTTTGGACCCAGCTCGGCTTGCTTCTGGGCCGCGTAGTCAGTCCGATTGTAATGGGCCTGCTATTCTTCCTGGTTGTCACCCCCGTGGGCTTTTTGCTCCGCCTGCTCGGTAAAGATCCGCTTCGGCTGGCTCCGGATCCGGGAGCGAGCACCTATTGGATCGAGCGCCGTCCGCCAGGACCGCCGCCGGAAACCATGGCGAATCAATTCTGATCGAGGAGACTCTGATGCTGCTGTTCATGAAAGAATTCTGGGCCTTCCTGCGAACCCGAAAGAAATACTGGCTGCTGCCCATCCTGATCGTCATGCTGATTTTCGGCGCACTGCTGGTGCTGGCGCAGGGCAGCGCCGTGGCGCCGTTCATCTACACTCTGTTTTGAGCCAGGCGCGCGATCCAGCGGAAAACCCTCGATGCGAATTCTAGGCATATCCGCCTTCTATCACGACAGCGCGGCGGCGCTGGTCCGCGACGGCGAAATCGTGGCCGCCGCGCAGGAAGAGCGCTTTTCGCGCAAGAAGCACGATTCCCGATTCCCGCTGCACGCCATTGAATACTGCCTGTCCGCGGAAGGCGCGCGGATGTCCGACCTGGACTACATCGCCTTCTACGACAAACCGTTTCTGAAATTCGAACGCCTGCTGGAGACTTATCTCGCCTTCGCGCCGCACGGCCTGCGATCGTTCCAGATGGCCATGCCGCTGTGGGTGCGCGAGAAGCTGTTCCAAAAAAGCCTGCTCAACGACCAGCTGAAGGAGCTGGGCGATGGCTTCGACGTCACCAGCCGGCTGCTGTTCACCGAGCATCATCAGAGCCACGCGGCCAGCGCGTTCTTCCCGTCGCCGTTTGAGGAAGCGCTGGTGCTCACCATGGACGGCGTGGGCGAGTGGGCTACCACTTCGGCAGCCCTGGGGCGCGGCAATCATCTCGAGATCCTCAAGGAGATCCACTTTCCGCACTCGCTGGGCTTGCTGTATTCGGCCTTCACCTACTACACCGGCTTCAAGGTCAATTCGGGCGAATACAAAGTGATGGGCCTGGCGCCCTACGGCGAGCCGCGCTACGCTCAGCAGATTTTCGATCACGTGATCGATTTGAAGCCGGACGGTTCGTTCCACCTGAACCTGGAGTATTTCAACTACTGCACCGGCCTGACCATGACCAACGGCAAGTTCGACGCGCTGTTCGGCGGTCCGCCGCGCCGGCCCGACCAGTTGCTGACGCAACGGCACATGGACCTGGCCGCTTCGGTGCAAGTGGTGCTCGAAGAGGCCGTGCTGCGGATGGCGCGGTCGCTGGCCGCTGAAACCGGTGCGAGAAATCTGTGCCTGGCGGGCGGCGTCGCGCTCAACTGCGTAGCCAACGGCAAGCTGCTGCGCGACGGACAATTCGAGAGAATCTGGATCCAGCCCGCGGCTGGCGACGCTGGTGGCGCACTGGGCGCCGCGCTGGCCGCTCATCATCTCTTCCAGGACCAGCCGCGCCAGGTCAATGGCTGCGGCGATCGAATGCACGGCTCCTACCTGGGCCCCGAGTACTCGCAGCCGGACATCCAACAGCGCTTGACCGAAGCGGGCGCGAAGTTCACGGTGCTCGGCGACTGCGACTTGCTGGACGCTTGCGTGCAAGCCCTGACCGCCGAAAAGGCCGTGGGCTGGTTCCAGGGACGCATGGAGTTCGGCCCTCGCGCGCTGGGTGCGCGCTCCATCCTCGGCGATCCGCGCTCGCCCAAGATGCAGTCCATGCTGAACCTGAAGGTGAAGTTCCGCGAGTCCTTTCGGCCGTTCGCTCCTTCGGTGTTGCGCGAACATGTCGCCGAATGGTTCGAGCTGGACTCAGACAGCCCCTACATGCTGCTGGTGGCCGACGTCGTGGAAGACCGCCGCAAGCCCATGACCGCCGAGCAGCAGAAACTTTTCGGCATCGAGAAGCTGAACGTGCCCCGCAGCGACATCCCGGCGGTGACGCACGTGGACTACTCGGCGCGCATCCAGACCGTGCATCGCGAAACCAATCCGCGCTACCACGCGTTGCTCGAGCGCTTCTGCGAAGCCACCGGCTGCCCGGTCCTGGTCAACACCAGCTTCAACGTGCGCGGCGAGCCGATCGTGTGCACGCCGGAAGACGCCTTCCGCTGTTTCATGGGCACCGATATCGAAGTGCTCGCGGTGGGCAACTGCTTCCTGGCGAAAGAGGACCAGGATCCGAAGCTGAGCAAGGACTACAAGTCAGCGTTCGAGTTGGACTAGCTCAGCGACCACGGAGCCGGCACAGGAGTTCCGGAAAACTACGGGCCTAGGATTTCCGGTGGAGGGTCCGCCTCGTAAACATCGCCAGCATTCCTGCCGCAATTACTGCCAGCATTCCCGAGCGTGGCTCCGGCACAGCGGTCGATGGATCCCCTAGCACCTGAAAGGCCCCGACGGTTGCATCAGCGCCGAACAGGGCGAATCCGGAACCCTGGTCTTCAAACACATCCCCCAGCGCGCCCGTGCTGTCTAAATTCCAGACTGCGTAGGTATCCGCGGCGCCTGGCAGCACTGCCACCCAGAAGGGCGTTCCAGACGCAAGAGTCGTGGTGTTGTTGGCCAAGAGCGCTTGCAAGGTGCAACAAGAGCCGAACGCTGGCAACCCGCTTACATTCCACGAATCCAGCACGGACCCCGGGGAACCACCCGAGTCGCTCATCAGATCGACCGTTACCGAATTTGTCCCATTGATGAATCCTAGCGCTATGTCCAACTCCGTGAAGTTGAACGTACCCGATGGAGTGAACGAGAAAGCAGGCTGCAATAGGAACCCTGTGCTCGCCACCGTGGACACGCTCCAGCCGGTGCCGCTGTTATAAACGGTGGTGCCACTGCCGAGATTGCTGTAAACGGTGTCAGCCGACGCACGGCTTGAAAGGCACATTGCCGCAGCCAGAGTAACGACTAGCCCGATCCCTTTGCGCATGTAGTTCTTTCTCGGAGGAGGACTACCCGCTCCGTAAAATCCTCGCTTTGAAAAATCGACTTAACGTTATCACAGGTGCTGGCGGATTACAATCTTGCACGGTACCAGACTGGTACTACTTGCGACGCAGCGCCGAGACGGAGTTCGCGTCGGAAGATGGGTGGTGAGTGCGGTAGGAATCGAACCTTCAACCTACTGATTAAGAGTCAGTAAAGACGCCCTCTATCCGAATCCTCGCGGCTAACTCGTGTGCCTCCATCGTCAATCATGGCACTAGCTTGGTATACTCCGATCTACCGGGCGATTTCTGATAAAACAGTTCCCCCGCAGTATCACCCGGCCAAAATCAGTGGGAGTGAACATGGCGAAAACGAAGGCGATTGAACCGAGTCAAAAGGCGCTCGACGCTCTGCCGCTAGCGAGCGGCGACTGGAAGGTTAAGAACATTCGCGGGCTTTTTGTGCGCGCGCGGAAAGCGAGCAAGAGCTTCATGCTAGCCCGACGAGTGGGCGGCAAGCTTCACAGAATTGCTCTCGGGCCGCTCACGATGGCGGAGGCCAAAAAAGAAGCCCTGGAGCGGTGGAACGAAGCGGGGCAGACGCCTGCGGCAGTCACAGCCCTTACTTTGGGCGCGGCCATCGAGGACTACATCGGAGCGAAGAGCGCTGCCGGAAAGCTTGCACCGAAAACCATTGCGGTGGCCCCCTGAGCTGGGACAAATAGTTAAGACACAGTTCGCCGTTCGATGAAAACTGCTCGACCGGCAAGACGACATTACAGCATACTGGTGCCCGGCTGGTGAAGCGGAAGCGGGCACTGCTGGAGAGCAACTCGCCGAGGAATAGCCGGCTGGAAACTCATCGAGACGATGGGTGGGGGCGGCAGCCGTAGTC
>JAIQFN010000095.1 GCA_020073265.1 Terriglobia bacterium
CCGAGATACACGCAACACTGGTGCGCACGACGACACGCGGGCCAGGGCGCCGCGCGACGGTGATGATTGCGCCGGAGTTGACCACCTCACAGCGCCGAGCTGTTACAGCATTCGAATTAAACCGCTGGATGCCAACACTTCTTTCATGTATGATAACCCGTCCCGTTCATACATGATTGAGGCCCTTAGACCGGGATTCACCTGCCTTCGCTGCGAAGGTAGGGCTAGGAATGCCCGGCGGTCCAATGGAGTGCGGCATGCCGACTTCGAACGAAGTGGCCTACGGCCACGGCCACTGCGGGCGTGATATCCTCTGGTGCAGTGGCAGCCGAACCCAGGACGGAATTCTCTCCGCCGAGAGCTACTGGAACACTCCTGCAACATATTCATTGCAAAGGGAGATCAGTTCACGCAACGAATCGGCCACTTCCTTCAAGTCCCCCCTATCGAAACTGCCTCGGCCCAAGCATCCCAGCGTTTCCCGCGCATTCCCTTCCGAGGCAGTCCCGATAGGGCGCTAACGACTTCTCGGTGCCGATCCCGCTATATGGGCTTTAGGCAATTGTTTTTATATAGTTCCCGCACATCAGCGACTTTAGCTGTACCCTGCTCTGGAGCGTCAGCCCGCCTCCTTGAGAGGCTCTGCGTCCAAGGTTTCGCTCAGCCGCTATTCCTGCGGCATCCAGGCAGCCGGAATAAGGAACTCGTCTTGGCCTACCCTCCAATTCCCCACAACATGCACATGAGGAAGTCCGCGCCACGTGATCGAACCTGCATGCTCCGTGACAATAATTTGGAAGTCAGCGGAGACAGCATCGAGGAACGCGGAAAGCGCGCTGAAAATGCGATGCACGCCTTCGATATCTGGCGACCGGTCAGACTTGCCATTCGTTTCTGGAGTCTCTTCCATCGAAGGCCATGCCTCCGGGAAATACACTTGGCTCGGCTGGTCGATGACCAGAAAATCGGGCACCGGATTCTCGCGCATGCCAATGAAGTGCTCATGCAACGCAAGGATTCCTGCAATGTGGTAGCCAACCCAATTCTGGCCGCTGCCAACCTCCCAGAGGAAATCGGTTCGGCCGGACAACGGGCTGAACTGCAGCGTTAGTTCGCGGACATTAAGCCGCACATTCTCGGTCCGGTGCTCTAAACGCAGGAGACGAGCGTATTCGGCTATTTTTGCGGAAACTCTATCAAGGGCGGCGCTGAGCCTGTCCCGCTGGGTGCGCGGATCGAGGTCCCGCCTCAATTGTGCGGTCTTTGCTTCTAAGATTCGCACCTGGCTCCGAAGCTCGTCCACGTTGCGACTGGCCGATACATTCTCCAAAGCCTGCTCCACGCGACCGACGAACAGGTAGATCTGCCGTACCCGCTGACGTTGCGCGGCCAGGACCGTCGACTCCGCCTCGAGGTACTTGCGCTTCTGCCGCGCCTTCGACAGCGCGGCCTCTTTTTCGCGCAACTCGACCCGTAATGCCGCAAGTTCCTGGTCTAGCTTGGCCGGCGCTTCGTGAATAGACGCTGTGAGTGCCGTCATCTCGTGTGCCAGCGTTTGCAGATCGGCAAGTCGGGCGTTCCCATCGGTGTGTATGGCGGCACAAACGGGGCAGACGTGTGTGTCTTGCAGCTTCTCCTCGAACCAGCCGACACCCTGCAGCCGATCCTCCTGGCTGACTAGGTCGACGCCGTACTGGTCGAGCGCCGTCGACAACTGCTCAACCTTGTCAAGGCGACGGCGGATCGATCCCGTTTCCTGTGCGAGTCGGTCCTCATCACCGACGACGCGGTTTAATTCGGCCGAGGCGGCCTCGTTGGTACCCTCCTGGACATCTGGAATATCCATAGCCTTTACGAGCGCTGGGACCCTGCGGAGTTCCAAGATGTACTTGTCTAGTGACCACCCGGCCACATGCGGCTCCGAACCGGCGAGTAAACCGAGCCCGCGGGCTTGTAGGTAATAGCTCTCAATCTCAGTCTCCCAGGCACGAGCAGCATTCAGGCGCGCGTCAAGTTCGCGGCGCATGCGCTCAAACTCACGTTCGAGGTCCTTGAGCTCTCGCTGCGTGGCGAGTGTGCTCGCAGTGACGGCCCCGAGCACGAGTGGGAAAATGATCTTCAGTTTCTCACGGTTTTCTGTAGTGTCCGCCTTGTAAAAGAACGTGTAGGGATTCGCGACAATATGCTGCGGTTGGAGTTGAACGACGACATATCGCGGAAACTCGGGCGGCCGGCGAAGCCGACGTCTTCACCCCCAGCAAAATCCAGCGAGGGAAGGTTCGATATCTGGTTGAAGCGGTACTTCAGGTCTTCAACACGCGCATTCTTTTCGGAAATGATGGGCGGAACGCCCAATTTAAGGCCCTCGCTCCAATACATTTCATTGGTCGCCTGCTGGTCGCCGGGATTACGGCGAGCAACGATCATCTCCGTGTTGGCAAGCCTTAGATGGAGCCCGAACCATCCAGTGACGTCACGGATCAATCCTACCGGGATAGAGCATTTGTCGCTGCCGAGACAATAGTCGATGATCCAGGTAATTGTGGATTTCCCACTACCGTTCTCTCCGCTGATGATGTTGATCCTACCTGGCTCGAACGGTATGATGCGCGGGGCGTGGCTTGTGTCTTTCGGCCAAAGGATGACTTTGAGGATGGCTAGTCTCATTAGAATCGGACCCTCAGATGGATTGCGAGCTGCGCCACGCTCATCTCTGCAAAGCCCTGGCCTACGCGCTTCGCCGCGTTCAAGATTATCTTGACCTCTTCGGTCACATGCGTCACCGGCGGCGTTTTCCTGCCGGGAATGACCTGCCGCATGCGGTCGCTGTCCAGGCGAAGCAGGTTGGTCTGAAAGCCGATGGACAAGGCATGGAAGGTACGGTCCGCCATTGCCTGCATTCTGGCCTGCAGGCCGACCGTCACCTCCCGGTCTTCCGCAAGCAACTTATAAAGCGCACCCGGCTGAGTCTTGGACGCGAGCGCGGCGGCAGTGCGCTGGTGAAACGTGAGCGGGAGCACCAGAAAAATGAGGGGTAGCGGCACACCTTCCGCGCGGCCTTTCGCATTGTACGTCTCATTTACCGCATGCCAGAACGCCTCGGCGGCAAGTCCAGTGTTTTGGACGACGCGCTGTTCAAAAAGTACGTCGATCATTGCTTGCCCAATATCTCCCGCATCAGATCTTCATAGCGAGGGTGCCAGCCAACGGTCAGCAAATCGGCCAACCGGTGGTAAGTTCCTGAAGTGAGGTACACCTGCTCCGTGTCGCTTCCGGCGAGCTTCTCCCTATGGTCCAAGGTCGTGTCCGAGAAGATTTCAAAGCCGACGTCCTGTTCGGAGGCACCGCCCTTCATACGCAAAACTCGCGAGCGAATCTTGCTCCACCGCGACACGAGTACATTTTCGAACGCCCTCCAGTCATCGTCGGTGACGTTGCCTTCCTTGGACAGGCGCGCCTTTTCGATGTTGCAGCGTATAAACTCCCGGATTGCAGTGTCGACGATCGTGTCGTCGTCGGAGATGAAATGCAGCTGCCGCACGAAGGGCCGGCCCTTTTCGCTCCCGACCTTGTCGTCGGTAATGGGGATCAAGAGTTCGGCCCGTTCCCGCTTCACTTGGCGTTTTCGGCGGTCCAGAATCGCATGAAATTGGTTGACGAAATGGTCGCGTTGCACCCAGGCGGGCTGTTCCTGGAGCCATGCTGACATGACGGCTTTGTGCAGCCAGCCCAGGAGCTCGTCGGCAATCGATTCTGAATGTTCCAAGCACCAGTTCGGCATCTGCAGGTGTCCGATTGTGCTTTTCCGCAGTTCAGGAGCACTGTTGCCGTCCGAGGCATCAGATAGATCAATTCGTTGGATCACTGCTTGCAGCGTGTCGCCTGATTCGGGCCTGAGAACCCGCTGCACGATCTTTGAAATGTGCTTTGGGGGATTTGCGCCTGCAATTTGCAACTCCGCGATGCAGGCGCCGATTTCTTTCTTTGATTTCGCGCGGGCGATGCGCCGTGCAATGCAATTCGGCACCGGCTTGTTCGTGACCATCAGAAAAGACGTGGAGTCGATTGACCGCTCGCCTGAATCGATGGCCTCAATCCATATCCCCAAGGTGTTCCAAAGGCCTTTTGATCGATCGCTGAACGGCTGGGCGGACTCGCGAATTGAATGCTTATCTTCCTCAAGAACCGATGTTGCGTCGGAGTTGCGCACCTCGACATCGTCGGCGGCTTCGATGCCGATAGAGGCGCCGGCGTCTTTCTGCGCAAGCCAGTTTAATGCGCGCTCAAACTGATACGCAAAGCCGGCAGCGGGGCCTGCTGCGGAATGGCGGTTAAGAGCCATGAGATCAGAAAGCAATTATAGCTCCCTCCTGCAAAATGGCGTTTCTCTTTGTTTCTCTTGAACATCCCCGAGATGGTTGACCCCAGGGTTGCGGTGCGAAAAGTCAGGTCCAAGGTCCGGCATCGCCCTTCTCAACATCCGGCGCATAACTATAGGACAGACGCGCAACGCAGTGACGGATTTGCCGCATCCTCGGGTGATAGATACCGCCAAACGCGTTTGCGACCTCGGACGTTCCACCGTACCGTGTCGGCACGACGGAAGGTCGCGCGCTTAAGCGGCGGGTGGCTTGCGGCGCAGGTGTTCGCGCGCCAGGCTCTCCTGGCCGGGGGCATCCAAGAGCCGGTCCAATCCTTGCGAGGCTCGCTCGCCTTTGCCCCTGGCCCTGACCTGCTCCCTGCGCGCCCTGCTATTCGGCATCGGAGCCACCGATGCGGCCACCTACGCCGGGGTAGCCGTGGTGCTGGCGCTGGTGGCGCTGGCCGCCAGCTACATTCCCGCGCGCCGCGCCGCGCGCATCGATCCCATGTCGTGCCTGCGCAGCGCATAGGGGAGCGGCTCCGGCACGGGTCAGTCACGCCTTACCGCCGGACACATTCAGCGGAAGAACGGCTCTGCCCAGCGCGGAATGGACTCAGCAGTATGCTTTACCTGTTGCTCCTCCCACCAACCCAACAATAGCGGGGTGTAGTCCCACGGCGTGTTGTCGTAGAGCCATAGTTCGTCCACGATCCTCCTCGCCTCAAGAGCGGTTCGAATCGAGCCCGGATACCGCGCCACAAACTTTGTCCAGCGATACGGCGTGGCCGCCGCGGCCCATCCGCGTCTTGACCCGGGCCGCGTTCATCACGGGGTCGCTGGTGCAAACGAAGAAAAGGTGGAGCCGGTATCCAAGATCCTTCGCCTTACCAAGGAATTTGACCCAGTACTCTGTCCGGCTGAACACGGTTTCGAACGCGAAGGTGAGCCGCTCCGCAAGCAAGTTCTCTCTGTGTTCCTCTGCAAGCCTGGCAGCGGCCAAATCCCTCTTGCTCGCGGCGGCCTCGGTGAGAGTCCGGCCAATTTCGTCTGCGTTGACCCAACGGGGAAACTGCCGCCTGAGGACCTGCTCGTAGAACGACGTTTTGCCGGAGCCGTTCGGACCTGCAACGATTCCCAGCGTCGGCCTCGGTAGTTTTGCTGAGGCGAGGTTCATCTCAGCGGGAGGGCAGCGGGCGAAGTCCTTGCAATACACCGGGCTTGCCCTCGCCGGTCAACTCTTGCAACCGCTGGAGCTCCCCATTCCGGACTCCAACGATATACCGCTTTCCGTCGGCGCTGGATTCGATCACTCTATTGAGCGCCGGTTCGTAGTCGTACTCCGATTCGGAGACCGGAGCCGCCAGCCTCGTCACCTGAATCGTGCCGTCGCTCGAGCCCGTGACGAGCCTCCCATCGGGCATTACTGCCACGGCTCTGACCCAGCGCGGATGACCTTCAAGCGTCCGGAGTTCGCGCCCGGAATCCAGATCCCATAACCTGAGTGTTTCGTCATAGGAAGTCGAGACGGCGCGGCGCCCGTCCGGCGTTACAGCCACGGCAAGGACCTGGCGTGTGTGGCCTTCTAACGTGTGGATCTCGCGCCCGGAATCCAGATCCCACAGCTTGAGTGTGTGGTCAGACGAAGCCGAGACGGCGCGGCGCCCGTCCGGAGTTACAGCCACGGCATTCACCTGGCGTGTGTGGCCTTCTAACGTGTGGATCTCGCGCCCGGAATCCAGATCCCATAGCTTGAGGGTTCTGTCAAACGAAGCCGAGACCGCGTGACGCCCGTCCGGCGTCACCGCCACTGCTGTGACCTCGCGTGTGTGACCTTCCAGCGTGCGGAGTTCGCGCCCGGAATCCAGATCCCACAGCTCGAGTGTCTTGCAATAGGAAGCCGAAACCGCGCGGCGCCCGTCTGGAGTTACCGCCATAGCAAGGACCTCGTCGCTGTGACCCGCCAGTGTTTGCGGTACGCGCCCCCAGGCGAATGGCCGAGACCTGCTCCCCTGATCCCTCAGCCAATCCTTCCACGCGCCGGCTTCTTCTTCGGTCATCTGTTCCAACGGTTTGTGGGGAGGCGCTATCACAGATTCGTCCCTGTATCCATCTTAGTCCAATGGAGCCCGTGCCCCGTAACCCTAAAGTCATGACGATTGAAGCGGTTGCGCCGGGCCGGCCAGATTACTCCCCTCGCGCCCTGCTGTTCGCATCGCCGCCACCGACGCGACTATGCTAGCGTCTTAGCTGGAATGCGACTTTCATTTGCGGTGAGAATCGGCGTCCTGATCGCCGCCATAAGCCTGTTCGCACAAGGGCAAGAAACCCCAGGCAAGGACGCGTCCCCGCCGGCGTACTGCGCGATTCTCTCTTCCCATTCCAGACAGTTCATGACTCACCCTCCACACCCCGGCCCAGAAACCTTCGCAGCTTCAGCCGGGCATTCGAGATCTGAGAGCGGATGGTGCCTTCGTCGACCCCAGGATGCGGGCCACTTCGCGCATGGTCATGCCCTCCATCTCGCGCAGCACCAGCGCGGCACGCTCCTTCTCCAACAACTCTGCCAGACCGGCGCGCAACTGCTCCTCCATTTCCTGGCCGGAGCAGAGGACTTCCGGACCGGCGGAGGGTTCCGGAGTGGCCGCTGCCCGGCCGTCCATCGGGAGCAGCCGCGTCCGCCGCCGCGCCCGTCCCATATCC
Source organism: Terriglobia bacterium (assembly GCA_020073265.1). Taxonomy (GTDB): domain Bacteria; phylum Acidobacteriota; class Terriglobia; order Bryobacterales; family Bryobacteraceae; genus Palsa-89. The sequence goes on from JAIQFN010000095.1 coordinate 7,064, forward strand.
CGGCAGGCGTTCACCGTGACCGAATAGAGCCACGGGCCCGCCGAGCGCCCCGAATCGATCTCGCCCAACTTGCGGTACAGCCTGATAAACGCCTCTTGCGTGGCATCCTGGGCGTCGGCGACGTTCCCGGCCAGGCGCAGCGCCAGGGCGAAAATTCGCCGCTCGTGCAGCCGGACAATCTCCTCGAAGGCATCGAGGTCGCCTCTCTTGGCCAGGGACAGCAATTCGGCTTCGGAAATCTCCCGCTCCGGTGGTTGGTCCATCCCGGCAATCGCTTCCGCCACGCTTAGCACTGTCACAACCTTATGCGCCTCGGGGGCGGCAAACGTTGAGGACCGTGCACTTTCCTGCAATCTTTCGGGTACCCCAGGCGCAGGTGGGTCTATTTTTCGATAGACTAAGGAGTATGAGATCTGTTGCGGTCATCGGCGCCGGGAAGACGGCGTTCGGAGCCTTTCCGGATCGGGACCTGCGCTCGCTCGCGGTCGAGGCCGGCGAGAAATGTCTGGCCAACGGCCACGTGGCGCCCGCGCAGATCGAGTCCTTCTATCTGGGCAATTTCGCGGGCCCGGCCTTCGTGGGACAGAACCACCTAGCGCCTTACGTTTCGACCGCGTTGGGCATCCACGGCGTGCCGGCCACGCGCATCGAGGCGGCCTGCGCCTCCAGCGGGTCGGCGTTTTTTCACGCGTGGGCAGAAGTCGCCGCCGGCATCTACGACGTGGTGATGGTGGTCGGCGTCGAGAAGATGACCTCGCAGCCCACCGCGCGCGTGAGCCAGATCCTGGCCGAAGCCGGCGATTGCTCGGGCGAAATGAAGGCCGGCTCCACCTTCGCCTCGCTCTTCGCCATGATCGCGCGCCGCCACATGCACGATTTCGGCACGAAGAAGGAGCACCTGTCCGCGGTCGCCGTCAAGAACCACGCCAACGGCGCGCTCAATCCCGACGCGCAGATGCGCAAGGTCATCACTCTCGAGCAGGCGATGAACGGCCGGCCGGTGGCCGATCCGCTAAACCTGTACGATTGCTCGCTGGTCAGCGACGGCGCCGCCGCCGTGATTCTGGCGCCGCTCGAGCGCGCCGCGGAATTCACCGATAAGCCGGTGCGCGTGCTGGGCGTCGCGCAGGCCTCGGACTATGTGGCGCTCGATCAGAAGGAGAGCATCACCACCTTCCCCGCCGTGCGCCGCGCGGCCGAGAAGGCCTACCGGATGGCCGGCGTCACGGCCGCCGATATCGAGTTCGCCGAACTGCACGACTGCTTCACCATCGCGGAAATCATCGCCACTGAGGACCTGGGGTTCGTCGAGCGCGGCTGCGGTGGGCCCTATGTTTTCGCGGGGCACACCACGCGCACCGGAGAGCGGCCCATCAATACCAGTGGCGGCTTGAAGGCCAAGGGCCACCCCGTGGGTGCCACCGGCGTGGCCCAGATCTGCGACCTGGTGCTGCAGATCCGGTGCCAAGCCGGCGAACGGCAGATCCCGCGCCATTCCCTGGGCCTGGCCCAAAACCTGGGTGGCTCCGGGGCCACCTGCGTAGTCAGCATCCTGGGGGCGGCATGAGGACCGGCACTGTTTACACCGAAACCGTTATCTATTCAGCCCCCGAGGCGTTCGTCAACGATGTGCCGTACCAGACGGCCATCGTGAGCCTCGATGGCGGCGGCCGTGTCACCGGCCGCGTGCTGGGCGATCGCGTGGCCATCGACGACCGGGTCGTCGAGGCCGAACAACGCGACGGTGTCCCGTTTTTCCGGAAAGCGTAACCATCATGAAACTCGCCGAACGTATGAGTCGCATCGGAGTCGAATCGGCTTTCGATGTCCTGGTAAGGGCTCGCGCGCTGGAAGCGCAGGGCCGCAGCGTGGTTCACCTGGAAATTGGCGAACCCGATTTCCCCACTCCCGCCCACATCGTCGAAGCGGCCAAGAAGGCGCTGGACGAAGGGTGGACGCATTACGGGCCCACGCAGGGCTATCCCGACCTGCGCGAGGCCATCGCCCGCCACGTGGCGCGCTCGCGCGGCATCCAGGTCGGGCCGGAACACGTCTCGGTAGTGCCCGGCGGCAAGCCGATCATTTTCTTCCCCATGCTCGCGCTGCTCGAACCGGGCGATGAGGTGATCTATCCCAATCCCGGCTTTCCTATTTACGAATCGATGATCCGGTTCCTGGGGGCCACGCCGGTCCCCATGCCGCTCGAAGAAAAACGCGGCTTCTCATTCGACCTGAACCTGTTCCGCGACCGCCTTTCGGAAAAAACGAAAATGGTGGTGTTGAACTCGCCGCAGAACCCCACCGGCGGCATGATTCCCGCCGACGACATCAAACAGCTCGCCGGCATGCTGCGCGAGCGCGATGTGATGGTGCTGAGCGACGAGATCTACTCGCAGACCGTCTATAGCGACGAGCCGCCGGTATCCATCTCCAGTTTCCCCGGCATGCTGGAGAAGACCATCATCCTCGACGGCTTCTCGAAGACCTACGCCATGACCGGCTGGCGCATGGGTTACGGCGTGATGCCCACGTGGCTGGTGGAGGCGGTGACCAAGCTGATGGTGAATTCCAACTCCTGCACCGCCAGTTTCACGCAGCGCGCCGGCCTGGCCGCGCTCACCGGACCGCAGGATTGCGTCACCGCCATGGTGGCCGAATTCCGCCGCCGCCGGGACGCCATTTGCAAAGGCCTGAACGAAATCCCCGGCTTCCGCTGTGCGGTTCCGGGCGGCGCCTTCTACGCCTTCGCCAACGTGACCGAGACCGGCATGGACTCCAAGGATCTGGCCGATTACCTGTTGTACGAAGCCGGCGTGTCATGCCTGGATGGCGGCTGCTTCGGCGAGTACGGCAAAGGCTACGTCCGTTTCAGCTACGCCAATTCGCTCGAGAACCTGATGGAAGCCATCCGGCGCATCAAGAAGGTCTCGGTGAAGTGGGAAGCTGCGGTCGCGGCGCACCGCTAAGAATATCGAGCCGCCTGCCCCACCACCTGCGCGTTCCTCCAGATGTGGGCAGGTTGTGAAACCTGCGGCCGATTGTCAATCGGCCAGCCGGCTGTCCTGAGAGTCTGCGGTGGTGGCCGGCTCGCGCACCCGCGCACTACGAGCTTCCGATCAGCACCCCGGTCGCGAAAACCAGCGCCCCGCCCAGGCCCACCTGCAACACCGCCGAAACCGTCGGGATCTCCATGTAGCGATGACATGGAGGTGTCTACCAGGATCATCGCGAGCGCCGGGAGCGCCGGGGCTTGTCTTCCCGCATGGCCGCGAGGTCTCCCTGCCAGAGGCCTTTCCCGAAGAACCGCGGAATATCCTGAATCTTCTTGAGCCGGATGACCTCGGCAAGCGCGGTGTTGACGGCCGCGGAGTATCTCCTGGCGCCGGTGCGCTTCGTGTGTATATGGTAGCGTAACGAATCTGCGCACCGCGCACTACGAACTGCCGATCAGCACCCCCGTCGCGAACACCAGCGCTCCGCCCAGCCCCACCTGCAACGCCGCCGATAACGTCGGGGTCTCCATGTAGCGATGGCGGATCCACGAGATTACGGCCAATTCCAGCACCACGACCACCATCGCCGCCGTCAGGGCGATCTGAAAATCGGCGATGAGGAAAGGCAGCGTGTGGCCGACACCGCCCACCGCCGTCATGAGGCCGGTGATGAATCCGCGTACCCACGGGCGGCCTCGCCCGGTGAGGCTTCCGTCGTCGGAAAGCGCCTCGGCAAAACCCATGCTGATGCCCGCGCCCAGCGATGCCGCCATGCCGACCAGAAACGCGTCCAGGGGCTTGTGCGTGGCATATGCCGCGGCAAAGACCGGCGCCAGCGTGGATACCGAGCCGTCCATCAGGCCCGCCAGGCCGGGCTGGACCACCTGCAAGACGAACAGGCGCCGGTTGGTCGCATCCTCCTCTTCCCGGACGCCGGCGCGCAGCTTGTCGCGGCCCAATTCCTCGGCGCGATCCTTGTGCGAGCGCTCCTCCTGGGCCAGGTCGTCGAGCAACTGCCGCATGCCGGCGTCCTGCGCCCGCGCGGCGGCCTTTTCGTAAAAGCGGCGCGTCTCGAGCTCCATCTGGCAGGCCTGATTGCGTACCGTATCGAGCGGCAGCGGCCGGATCAGCCACACCGGCTTGCGATCCACGAAGCCCTTCACGTCCTGCCGGCGAATGAGGGGAATGTGCTCGCCGAACTTCTCGCGAAACAGCTCGATCAAACGGCGCCGGTGGCCCGACTCCTCCTGGCGCATCCCTTCGAACATTTCCGCGGTGCCCGGAAAGCTCTGCCGCAAGCCATCGGCGAAATCGCTGTAGATCCGCTCGTCTTCTTCTTCGAGCGAGATGGCCAGGGCCAGAATCTCCCGCTCCGAAAGACTGTCGAAATTTCGCATAGCCTTAATGTAACCGCCGCGGTGCGGGCCATGCTAGCATGAAACACCATGGCCCTGGTGGACCTGACCAAACAGCTCGCGCAACAGGCGATCTTGTCGGCGACCAAGGAACCGCCGCCCCCGCCCCCTGCCGGTGTGGGCGCCGTCATACTGGCACAGATCGGCGCCATGCAGAAGGCCCTCAAGGACGACGAGGAGCTGATCGTGCTGTTTCAGAACGCCGGCGAGAGGCTCCGGGTGATGGAGATCTTCCTGGCCGCGCCGCAGGTGGCGGTGCTGAGCGGCATGGACGCCAACCGCGTCCTCACTCGCGTGATCTCCCCGGTCGAGACGCTCGAACTCGTCACCAAGACGGTCAAGGTCCAACCGGGGGCCAAGCCCGCTCGCGTCAACCTGGTCACGCAGAAACCGAAAGATTCCAACGCCAGATGACGCGCGTCTCGCGCTCGTAGCCGAGCGTCGAGACTGAAGCTGTGGCGAGTGCGAACAAGCGGCCGCAATCGGGCCCGAGGCCCAGCCACCGCGCCGTGAGAATCCGCAGAATGTGGCCGTGGGCAAACAGCGCCACATCGCCCTCGGCGGCGAGCGCCCGCGCCAGCACGGCTTCGGCGCGCGCGGCCACCTGGCCAACGGTCTCCCCGCCCGGCACACCATCGGTCCACAGAAACCAGCCGGGGCGCTCTTTATGGATCTCGGCCGTGGTGCGGCCTTCGTAATCGCCGTAGTTCCACTCGCGCAGGTTGGCATCGGCCGCGGCATCGCCATAGCCGGCCAGGCGGCACGTTTCGCGCGCGCGTTGCAACGGACTGGTCAGCACCAAGGTGAAAGGCCGTCCAGCAAGATAGCGCCCCAGGGCGGCCGCGTTCTCCCGCCCCGCCGCGGTGAGCGGAATGTCGGACCACCCGGTGTGCGCCCCGGAGCGGCTCCATTCGGTCTCGCCGTGACGAAACAGCCAAAGTTCCCGCATCGCTAGGGCAGGCCTCCGGGCCTGCCCATATAGTAAATGCTAAACTGAAAACAATTCCGGAGGGAACCGCTGTGAAATTCTTTCTCGATACCGCCAACCTGGACGAGCTCAAGAAGGGCGCGCGCTGGGGCATGGTCGATGGCGTGACCACCAATCCCTCGCTGATCGCCAAGGAAGGGCGCCCCATCGAAGAACAGGTGCGGCTCATCTGCGATATCGTCGACGGCGATATCAGCGCCGAAGTGGTCTCCACCGAAATCTCCGCGATGGTCCAGGAAGGCAAGGGACTCGCCCGCATCCACAAGAACGTCGTGGTGAAGTGCCCGCTCACGCGGGACGGCATCGAGGCCACCGCCGCCCTGAGCAAGGAAGGCATCCGCGTCAACGTGACGTTGTGCTTCTCGCCGGGGCAGGCGCTGCTGGCCGCCAAGGCCGGCGCCTATATCGTCAGCCCCTTCGTGGGGCGCGTGGACGATATCGGCTGGGTGGGCATGGACCTGGTGCGCAGCATCATCCAGATCTACAAGAACTACGGTTTCAAGACGCAGGTGCTGGCCGCTTCCATGCGTTCCCCCACCCATGTGCTTGAATCCGCGCTGGCGGGCGCGCACATCGCCACCATGCCCTTCAAGGTGCTGGACATGCTCTTCAACCACCCGCTCACGGACAAGGGGCTGGAGCAGTTCCTCAAGGACTGGGCCAAGGTCTTTCAGGAAACGCCCGCCGGCCGGTAAGAAAACATCAGAATGCCGGGTTTTCTGGCTTGGTTCTACACGACGGCGGAAGAAGTTACGCTTGCTCTCGCCAGCGTGCTCACCGTGCTGGTAGCGCTCATTGGGGTTCGCGCGTGGAAGGCTTCGCGCATTAAGCCGGAGGAGCGCGAGCGGCGGCGCCGCGCGGCGCTGGTGGCCCGCGGCAAGATGGGCGATGCCACACTGGTGGAAATGCGCGAGGACCTTCTCTTCTACACCTACGCCGTCCGCGGCGTGGAGTACACCGCGTCGCAGGACGTTTCCGGGCTCAAGCAGTATATACCGGCCGATCTCTCGGTGCTCGCGCCGGTCGGCGTCCGCTACGACGCCAAGAATCCGGCCAACTCCATTGTGCTCGCCGAAGGTTGGAGCGGGCTGCGCGGCGCCCTTTGACCTTCGAGCTGCTGGAACATCCCGCCGATATCGGCTTTCGCGCGCGCGGCGCGACGCTCGCGGAGCTGTTCGGAAACTGCGCGCACGCGCTCGTGTCCATCATTCTGGACCCATCCGGGATTGAGCTCGTCCGCCCGGTGCCGCTTCAAGCGGTGGGCGGCGATTACGAATCGCTGCTGGTCAACTGGCTGAACGAAGTGCTCTACGCCGTCGACGGCCTCCGCATGGCGCTCGGCGCGTTTGAGATTTCACGGCTGGAGGAAACGCGCATCGAGTGTCTGGCGCGGGGCGAACCGCGAGATCCCGCGCGGCATCCTGGCAAGCTGGTGGTGAAGGCCGTGACCTACCACCAGCTCAAGGTAGCCCACGCTGCCGGCGGCTGGCTGGCCGAAGTGTACCTTGATATCTGATGGCCGAGATCCGTCCGCAAGCAATCGACGCGTTTCGCTACCGCATCCCGCGCGATGAAGCGCTGGGCATGCGCACGGACGTGGTGGTGTAGTTCGCCGCGGCTCTGTGCTTGTAGCTTGGCAAGCGATTCGGGAGCGGTATGAGTTAGGGTGATGATTCTGCACCAGCCTCAACGGACGCAGCAGCGCACGCGCCTTGAACAGTCTGGGGCGATGCCCAAGCCGGTGCGGGGCGCCGCTCCGGAGGGGCGTGCCTGAAAGCTCCCATCGGATGCTTGCCCCGCGCCCGGCCAAGCTCCGTTCGCAACGCGACATTAACCGAACCTTCGCAGTTCGACAGATCTGACGCCGGAATGTCTTTTGTTTTCAACAAAAATACTCCAAAGGTCTCCACTACATTTTGAGTTGGGGAAAGGGAGCTGACGAAGCAGAAGTGGTGATGCGCGGCGGCGGTTGTTGCGGCAATACGAGGTTCAGGTGATGAAGCAAAATGGCCTGCTCGGGATCCGGTTCGGTGTAGCGTGGCATGATCAGGCGGCGGC
>JAIQFN010000096.1 GCA_020073265.1 Terriglobia bacterium
ATCCGTATCAGAATCAGCAGGGGCAGTGGCTGTCGCAGACCGGGGTTGGGGATTTGAATCTGGCTTACACCTACAACACCGAGGGCAAGCCCACGCAGATCGTGTATCCGTTCGACTCGGGGAGCGGGACGTCGCCGACTTACAACTACTCGTACGATGCTATGGCGCGGCTGGCCGGGATGACCACCAACGACGGCGGCACGGGAGTGAGCGGCGTCGTGTACGGGGTGGCCAATGAACTGAGGGCGATCAATTACTACGGCGCCACCGAGAATCGGGACTACAACACCCTGTTCCAGTTGAAGAACATCACGACCACCGTCCAGGGTGGCACCGGGATCAACGTGACCTACAACTATCCGGCCGGGTCGAACAACGGCAAGATCAGCTCGATGTCGGATGCGCTGAGCGGGGAGACGGTGACGTATCAGTACGACTCGCTGAACCGGCTGATCTCGGCGGCGGGGAGCGGGTGGTCGCAGACGCAGTCGTACGACGGCTTCGGGAATCTGACCGGGCGCGTGGGGACGGGAACGGCGCAGTCGACCAGCATGAGCACGCCGGTGGTTGCGACCACCAACCGGCTGTCGGGATACTCGTACGACGCCAACGGCAATCAACTTTCGACCGGCAACGTTTTCGACGCGGAGAACCGGCTGGCGTTCGCGAACATCTCGGGCGGGATGATGGAATATTTCTACGACGCGCAGAACAAGCGCGTGTGGCAGGGCACCTGCACGCTGGGCGGGAACTGCCAGCAGGGCGTGGTCTCGACCGACACGGTGACGCTGTTCGGCGCGGACGGCCGGCTGGTGGGGACGTACCAGTGGTCGGCGGCGTGGAACAACACGCAGACGCAGGTGGCGCTATCGTTCCAGGCGTCGGCGCGGCGGGCGTACTTCGGCGGGAAGCTGGTGGCGCAGATGGCGGGCGGAGTGGTGACGTCGGCGGTCCAGGACCGGCTGGGGTCGGTGGGGCGGTATTATCCGTATGGGGAGGAGCGGAACGCGCCGCCGCTTGGAAACGATCAGGTGAAGTTTGCGACCTACACTCGGGATTCGGGAACGGAGCCTCATGACTCGTAAAGAGCTAATCTGTGCCCTCGTCATGCGTGCGATCGCCGATGACTATGAAAGTATCGAAACGGTTAGCGCAGAGGTCAGCAAATGGGCGAGTGAGCGTAGACTCGCCACGAGTCAGACGGAAGTCATCGCACAACTTAACGCGGTCGTTGCGCAGGGGCTGGCGAAGGTCTATGGGACGTCGCAAAGAGGACATTTAGTTGAAATGCGATCGCCAAAGGCCTCCTCGGATTCATACTTTCACCTCACGGACGAAGGGACACGGATGCTGAAGCAGATGCTCTCGGAGGTTTGGATTGAATCAGATTGGACTCCTTGAGAGGAAAAAGGAGTTTTCAGTTTGATGTGCTGGCGAGCCTGCGCTCACGGTCGGCGGCGAAGGCTAGACACGCGCGAAGGTCCTCGCGCGTCAGGTCGGGAAAGTCGTGCAGGATTTCGTCTTCGGTCATTCCCGACGCAAGATAGTCGAGGACATCGTAGACCGTGATGCGAAGTCCCCGAATACAGGGCTTGCCGCCCATTTTGCCTGGTTCGATGGTGATGATCTTGGCATAGTCCATGGCTCGCCTCAGCGTCGATACCACGATAGCATCGTGGGCCGAGGGGGGCCGCTCAGGAGGGGCACTTGACCTGGCGGGCCAGGACGGGCGCGGCCGGCCCTCCACGGCCCAAAGTTCCGCTGGTCCCCGGCCGATCTAAGAAAGAAATCTGAAAGTTTCCGGCCGCTCGCCCGAGTTATACTGACAGGGAGCACCGTAGACTTCAGGCTGCCGCGCGGTTCGGCTGGTTTCTGCCTGGCCGCGGCAGTCGCAGAACGTGGGCGCCGGGGCCAGCTCACCCTGGCGAGGATGGAGGAAAAGCCTTGAAACTGATCTCGCTTGCATCGATCGCGGTGATGGCAACCATTGCGTTCGGCCAGAATCCGCCGGCTCCGGCGCCCGCCAAGGCGCCGAAACGCGCGGCCGCGCCGGCCACCAAAGCAGCGCCGAAAGCGCCTTCGCAGGTGGATTCGGTGATCGAACTGGTCAAGTCCGGGATGTCGGAGGGCCTGATCATCAAGAGCCTCCAGAAGGCCAACAAGCCCGCCTCGCTGGCGCCGGCCGACCTGGTGAAGCTGAAGGAAGCGGGAGTTTCCGACAACATCATTTCGGTGATGATGGACCCGACCAGCACGCCCGCGCCGGCAGCCCCCGCGGCGCCTCCGCCGGCTCCGGAACCTCCGCCGCCAGCTCCGGCGGCTCAAGCGCCACCTGCCGCGCCCGAGCCCGCACCGGCCGCACCTGCTCCCACGGGCGCAACCACGCAGGCCGAAAAGAAGCGCGTGATCGTGGATGAGTTCGATTACTCGACGGTGAAAACGTCCATCCAGGCCGTTTTCAACACCCAGGCCGATATCGGAAAAGGCATCCGCGCGATGATGGTGAAGCGGCTGGCCGAGGCCAACAAGGTGGTAGTGGTGGAACGCGCCAAAGTCGACCAACTGATGGCCGAGCAGGACCGCAACGCCAGCAATCGGGTGAAGCAAGGCAGCGGGGCGCGCGTGGGCCGCATCTCGGGAGCCGACGCGCTGCTGGCCGGCGACATCATTATCTTCGGGCGCGACGACAAGAAGACCAACATCGGCGCGGGCGGGTTCGCTCCCGGCGCGTTCGGCCGGCTCCACATCAAGAAGGAAGAAGACAAGGCGGTGGTGGCGATCGATTACCGGCTGATCGACGCCGAAACGTCCGAGGTCCTCGCCACCGGGGAAGCGCGCGGCGAGTCGGTCCGCAAAAGCAGCGGGTTCGGCGGGATGGGCGGCGCCTGGGGCAAGGGCGGAGGCGGCGGGGGCATCGACATGACCAGCTCCAACTTCGGCCAGACCATCATCGGCGAGGCCACGCAGGATTGCGTCAACAAGCTGGCCGACATTCTGCTGCAGCAGACTGCCACCATGAAGAAGGCCGTGCGCGCGGTGGAGGCGCGGGTTGCCGACGTCTCCGGGAACACGCTGGTGATCAGCGCCGGAGCCAACGATGGCGTGAACGTCGGCGAGACGTTCGAGATCCTCAAGGTCCTGCGCGAAGTGCGCGACCCGGTGACCAAGGAAGTGCTGGATACGGTGACGCAGAAGACCGGCGAGATGACCATTACCAGCGTGCGCGACAAGATCGCGACCGGCAGCTATACTGGTTCGGCGCCCGGCGTCGGATTTATCGCCAGGAAGAAACTCCCGGCAGGAGGTCAGCAATGAGGAGAGGTCTGGTTCTGCTATTGAGCTGCGCCGCGCTCGCTTCGGCGCAGCAGAAGAAGACCATGTCGATCGATCCGTTCGATTATTCCGCTGTCATGACCGCGGTGCAATCGATTTTCGGCACGCAGATGAACATCGGGCAGGGCATCCAGGCGATGATGACCAAGCGCGTCGCGCAGGACGGCCGCTTCACGGTGGTGGAACGGCGCAAGGTAAACGAGGTGATGCGCGAGCAGGACTTCTCGGCCTCGAATCGCGTCAAGCAAGGTACCGGCGCGCGGGTCGGACAGATCAAGGGCGCGGACCTGACGCTGATGGGCGACATCGTGGTGTTCGGCCGCGATGACCGGCGTGTGAGCGGCGGGGCGGGAGCGTTCGTGCCGGGCGCCGGCGCGGCCGTGGGCGGCTACAAGGCTGAGGGCAAGGCCGTAGTGGTGCTGGATTACCGGATCGTCGACGTGGAGACCAGCGAAGTGATCGCCAGCGGCGAGGCGCGCGGCGAATCCAAGCGTACCAGCAAGGGAGCCGGCGCGGCGTTTCTCGCGGGTGGAGTGTTCGGCGGCGCGGCGGTCAATATGGCCAGCTCGAATTTCGGCGAGACCATCATCGGCGAAGCCACCATGGAGGCGGTGAGCAAGCTGTCGGCCGAGATCAACACCATCAATCTGAACGGCGGCGCCGGAGACCGCACCGCTGATCTGGACGCGCGGGTCGCCGACGTCAGCGGCAACGTGGTCACCATCAACGCGGGCTCGGGCGCGGGCCTGGCGGCCGGGCAGACCTTCACGGTTTATCACAAGGGCAAGGAGATCAAGGACCCCACCACCGGCGAAGTGCTGGACGTTCAGACCACGCCCATCGGGCAGATCACCATCACGACCGTCCGGGATCGGATCTCGACGGGGAACTTCAACGGTGCGGTGAAGCCGGTAGTGGGAGACGTGGTTCGCAAGTAAGCGCGGCGCGGGCGCACAGCTCGATGTCCAAAATGCTGGAGGAGATTCGCGAGCAGCCGGCGACGCTCGAGCGCACCCTCCAGGCGGAACGAAAGCCGATCCAAGACCTGCGGGGGCTGCTGGAGCGTCATCAGCCGCGCCTGATCATGCTGGCCGCGCGCGGCACTTCCGACAACGCCGCGCAGTTCGGCCGCTACCTGCTGGAGATCACCACCGGGATTCCGGTCACGCTCGCCGCGCCATCCATCTTCACGCTCTACAACGCGCCGTTCCGGTTCGACGGCGTGCTGGTGGTGGGGATTTCGCAATCCGGGGAATCCACCGACACCAACCTGGTGGTCGAGCGCGCGAGAGAGCAGGGGGCGCGGACCATCGGGATCACCAACGAACCAAACAGCGCGCTGGCGCGGATCGCCGAGCATGTCTTCCTGGTGCATGCGGGCCGCGAGCAGAGCGTGGCCGCGACTAAAACCTACACCGGCCAGGTGCTGATGTTGTACCTGCTGGCTTACGCGCTGGGCGCCAACATCGAACTGGATGACGTGGCGCGGGTACCCGAGTGGGCCAGCCGGGCGCTGGAGCTGGAGCCTGAGATCGCGCGGCGCGCCGAGCGGTACCGGTTCATGGAACGCGCAATCGTCGTCGGGCGCGGACTCAATTACGCCACCGCGTTCGAGTTCGCGCTGAAGCTGATGGAAACCTGCTACGTGGTGGCGGAGCGATTTTCGAGCGCCGATCTGCTGCACGGTCCCATCGCGATGGTGGAGGCTTCGTTTCCGGCTTTTCTTTTCGCGCCGGCGGGCGTGACGTGGCCGGGCTTGCGCGAGATGATCGAGAAGCTGATGCAGCTCCAGGCCGAGACGCTGCTTATCACGGATGCCGGCAATCGGGAGGCGCTGGAGTTCAAAGAGCGCGCGGTCGCGGTGCCGGTTCCACTGGACGAATTGTTTACGCCGATCCCTTATATCATCCCGGCGCAGTTGTTCGCGGCGTGTCTGGCGGGGCAGAAGGGTTTGAATCCGGATCAGCCGCGGATGTTGAGTAAGATTACGCGGACTTTGTAGAGGCCGGCTGAAAGCCGGCTGCAGCCAAGATTGGCTGCCCCACTTCCGGTAGATTACGCGGACTTTGTAGAGCCGGCTGCAGCCTGGAAAGGCTGCCCCACTTGCGGGCTGCTGGCGCTGGCGTAGAGCTTCTTCGGCATGCGTCCGGCCAAGTAGGCCGCGCGTCCGGCTTCCACCGCCAGCTTCATCGCGGTCGCCATCTTTTCGGAGTCCTCCGCTTCGGCGATGGCGGTGTTCATCAGGACGCCGTCGTAGCCCAGCTCCATCGCGATGGCCGCATCGGAGGCGGTGCCGACGCCTGCATCCACGATGAGCGGAACTTCGGTGATGGACTCGCGCAGGATTCGCAGATTGGTGATGTTCTGGATGCCGAGCCCGGAGCCGATGGGCGCTCCCAGCGGCATCACCGCCGCGGCCCCGGCGTCGATCAGCTTGCGCGCGTTCACCAGGTCGTCATTGGTGTACGGCAGAACGACGAAGCCTTCCTTCACCAGCACGCGCGTGGCTTCGAGCAGCCCTTCGTTGTCGGGGAACAGCGTTTTTTGATCGCCGATCACTTCCAGCTTCACCCAGTTCGACAGGCCCACCTCGCGCGCCAGCCTGGCCGTGCGGATGGCCTCATCGGCGGTGTAGCAGCCGGCGGTGTTCGGAAGGATGAACATCCTGGAGCGATCGATGTAATCGATCAGCGACTCCTTGGTCTTGTCGGTCAGGTTGACGCGCCGCACCGCAACGGTCACCACTTCGGCGCCGGAGGCCGCGTGGCATCGCGCCATCTCGTGAAAGCTGCGATACTTGCCCGTTCCCACGAACAGACGGGAATGGAACTCACGATCGGCGAGGCGCAGTACATCAGACATGTCCTCATTTTAGCGCTCCAGGGAATGCCTTAGTCCGGGAATAGGGTGAATCCCTAGGTGGAAGTAAAGTGTTTCGGCGCTAGCTGGGATGGACGGGAAGTCCGATCTCTTCAACGTAGAATGGAGCACCAGCTTGTACCTGGCCCAAATCTTTCAAGCTAGCCCGCTGATGGCGATCGCGTTGTGCGTGTGCCTGGGCACCATTCTGTGGTGCATCATGCTGACGCGCCGGCAGCAGAACCGGCTGGACCGCGCCCTGACGGGACTGCTGGGCCTGATCGCGATCTACGAAGCGCTGCGGGTGCTGAAGGACTCCGGCGTGGGATTCTTCTGGCACCTTCGACTGGACGGATGGGCGGATTTCCTGGTGGCGACTTTGTGCCTGATCGCGGCTATCATCCTGAAGCTGTCCAGCCTGGACCGCACCAGCACCAAAGCGCGCCTACGGCTGGTGGAAGCCAATGAGAAGCCGGCCGAGTTCACGCGAGCGGGGCTGCCGGTGTCGCGCGACCTATCTTACCTGCTGTTCGACGTGTCTCCGCTGGCTACCTTCGCGGTGGATTCCAACGAGCACGTGATCTATTGGAACGGGGCGGCCGAGGATCTGTTGGGCTGGACGCGCGGGGAAGTGCTGGGACAGCGGCTGCCTTTCGATCGCGGGGAGATCGTCAACAAGCGCGGGCGCAAGGTCGATGCGGCGGTGTGGACGGCTCCCATCAGCTCCGTCCGTGGTTCGGCTCGCGCGACGCTGACCATCGCGGCAGGACGAGCGGCGCTGCTCAGTGCCGGTGTCTCGGATGTCCACGCTTCGTCCAACACGGCGTCCAACGCGGAATTCGCGCTGAATCCCTGAGCGCCTCTGGCGCTACATTTCGCTGAGCGCCGCCACCAGGGCTCCGCGCGCGGTGGAGTGCATGGGGCTGGATCCCAGGCGCACCTCTGAAATGGCCACCGGCAGTTCGGTTTCGCGCAGCGTTTTTTCGAAACGGTCGCGAAATCCCGGAGCCAGCACGCTGCCGCCGGCCAACACCAGCGGGATGGGGCGATTCAGCTTGGGCATGTTCTGCACGCTGGCGAAGGTATCGCGCAGCGACGCGATCAACGCCTGGATCATGTCCTCATAGTAGACGGCGAGCGACTGGTGAATCTTGTTGGTGAAATGTCCGTTGAAATGGAACGACTCTTCCTTGATGGTGCGAATGCGCGTGGCCGGTTCTCCGCGCACGCTGGCGACGCTGGAGTCGATGAAATCGCCCGCCTTGGGAATGCTGAAAGTGAAAACGGGGACGGACAGATAAGCCAGGCAAACGTTGCACAGCCCGCCGCCGCAACTGATGCCGATCCCGGTGTAGTTGGAGCTTTCCATCTCGCCATAGACCACCGCCAGTCCTTCTGAAATGGGGTGGGCGTCGTAGCCGAGTTCGGAGAGCATTTGCTTCAAGTGAGTCTGGTGCGCATCCACTTCCTCGTCGGCGCCGAGCACCGGGGCAGGAACGCTGAAGTACAGCTTTTGTCCGCGGCCGCCCTCTTCACCGGCCAGCAGAGTCACGATGCGCCGGACCAGCGACAGGCTTCCGCCCTCGTCCGGGTTGAGCACGCCGCGCAGCATGGGACGCCGGGTTTCCTTGTGGAACAGGTTGGCGAAGCGCTCCGATTCATCGCCGTAGACGATGATCTTCGCGTCCTCCACCAGGTGTGGAATGCGCTCTTTCTTGAGGACGCTTTGCGTCATTTTGGAAAACGGAATGGTGACAAAAGCGTTCAATTGTGTTTCAACCAGAACATCTTTGTCCTCGCGCCAAGCGGCGGCGATGCGGCTGGTACCGACGTCCAGTCCGATGGCCGAGGCGGTTTGCGTGTTTATGCTGCTCATCAGTTTGTCTCCTGGGGGACAGTGTGGGCCAGTTGCGCGGCGGTGGCACTGGATTGGCGCCCAGCGCGCCCGTCCATCCAACCCACGGCCATACCTCGCATGTTCATTGGGACTATTGCTACCGATGACTAGTGGCATCCCGGTCAAATCCCTCTCAAAAAGACGGAGCTTGAGGGCCGGATGCCGGCGTTTCGACATGGCAAGCCGCGTGCCGTGCGTAATTGGCCCGTATTTTCAAGAATATTGTGATAGTATTGACACACCGCCTCGTCAAAGGAGGGGTAGAATGTTTAAGCGAATGTTGCAAACTTCTGCAGCGCAAGGCCCGGGCCGGGCTTCCGCTGAAGATACGCCTGCGACGCATGCGGGGCCGTCGACGCCCACCATTAGCGAGCTGGCTCGGACAGATCCTCCCCCGAGAACCACCGCATCGAAGCCGCCCACCTTCGAAGAGATTTACCGCAAATCCAGCTTCAAGTCCAACACCACGACTGCCGAGTGGAACATATTGAAAGTATCGGAGATGCTGAACAGTGAACATCTCCGTGGACTGTCAGCCGCCGCACGACACAGCGCTCTCATGATGGCGCTGGAAGCGAGCGGGGTGGCAGTGGAAGATATCATGCAGGACGCCGTACAGAGGCAGCGCGTGCTGAACGACTACGAAGAAACGCTGCTCAGGCGCCTGCAGGAAATCGAGGGCATCAAGATCCGCGACAATGAGCGGCTGGCTGCCGAAATGGAGTCGGTGTGCGCTCAATTCCAGGCGCGGATTGCCGCGTGCGTTCAGGATATCGAACGCGAGCGGCAGAACTTTCGGGAGTGGCAAGAGATCCGGGAAGTGGAACAACGCCGCATTGCGGAGGCAGCGGCGGCCTGCGTTTCCGGAGATCCGGCGGCCTCGAGCGAAGCCAGCGTGACGCGCTTCCTGGAGAAGAGCGCCGCGGCCGGACGGTACCGGGAATCGGCGTGATCGCCCGCACCTGATCCGTGCGGAGGTTGCTTCACAAATAGATACTGACGAAACGCCAGCGCTGGCACGTTGCCGGCGTCTGGCTTCTCAGGAGAACTCTATCTATCGCTTCCGTGGCTGTCTTCCGGGACTCCGTGAGTGCGCTGCGCCGCGAGGTCGTAGCGATAGCGTTTCTGCAATGCCTGGCGGTAGCGTTCCACCGGCAGTTCGCGCCGGGCGGCTTCGGCGCGTACCTGTTCCAGCGCCGATTGCCAACCTTGGCCCAGCGGCGCATCGCCGGCTTCGGCCAGCGATCCATCCGGTTGAAATCCAAACAGAGTAACGCTGGGCAGCGGACAAAGGTAGTTGTCGCCGAGCCCCAGCTCGCCGAACGGCAGACGGGCGGCCCAATCGGTGTGGTAGCCCACGCGTCCATTGCCGGGATTGACCGACACCTGCGCGTGGGCCACGCAGTTCGACGCCGGAATCGCATAGCGCGAGCGCAACATCTCCACCAGAATGCGCCCGGCGTGGATCTGAGCGGAATTTGCCGGCATCTGGTCGCCATCGGGATTGCTTTGGGCCTCGAAAGCGACGCCGAAGAAGCTCTGGTTGAGATTCAGATAGATTGAGGTGTCGTCGGCCCAGATGGAATTGCCGGCGTGGTTGGCATAGTCGGTTTCGCGCACGATGCGAAACACGCGACCGAAGCGATCGATCACGAAATGATAGGAGCGCCGGCGGCTCACGTATTCGAGCAGGCCCTCGCCGGCGCGGCGCAGGGTGCGGTTCTGGTCCTCTTCGAAGGGCGCTATGTGGCTCTCGGTGGTGTGGAACACGATACCGGCGGGCTCGGAGCGCCAGGCGCCCGCAGCCTGGTCGAGCCGCGCACGCGCGAAAGCCAGATACTTGCGCGGTGCGGTGGAGGCCAGGTATTGGTTTTCGACGCGCAGCCCGTTGCTGTACAGGTCGTAGCGCTCGGCGTTCTCGACCAGCCATACGTGAGGCGGAGCTGCCGGAGCAGACTTGGTCGATATTTGGGTGCTTATGAGGCGCGGCGATTCGACGCGTGGGACCTCGCTCGATCTTGACCAGGGCCGTAGCAACGCAGCGCCGGCCAGAGCCAGGCCCAGCGTAATGGCAGGCACCGGCGCGCGCACGCGCCTTCGCTTGCGTTTCAGTCTGCTTTGCAGGAACTGGAGGCGTTCGGCGGGATCGGTGCGGCGCCGGGCGCGCCACTCGATCCAGCGCGTGGTGATGCCTCGGACCGTCTGCGGGGCTACTCCCACAGACCAATAGTAGTGCTGAGCAGTCAAGCCTCTCAATAAAGTCTTGGTACGCGCAGTACCGGCGAAAATGTAACGAAATCGCCACGACAGCATCATACCGTCGTGCGAAAAAGGGAACCGGTGGCTCTCATCGAGGAACGCCGCACCAGAAAACGCTATCCGATCCGGCTGGAGGTCCATTTTCGAGGCACCCACCGGGGAAAACGCTTCACCGGATGCGGTCGAACGCTCAACGTCAGCAGTTCGGGTTTGCTGATCGCCTCGGACGAGCACGTCCGGCAAGGAACGGTCCTCCGGATGTGTGTGGACTGGCCTTTTCTCTTGAATGGAATTACTCCAATTCAACTGGTGGCGGAAGGCAGGGTAGTGCGAACGTACGAATCCGGTTTCGCGGCCGTGCTGGAGCGCCATCAATTCCGGACCACCAAGCGCGAGCGCGAGAGCGGTCACAAATCCACGCTACATCGCTTCGCGACTGTCTGAGCCAGCTTGGGATTGATTTCGCGTTCAGGGCGCGATGGCGACTTCCAGCGTGACCGACGCCTGGATCAATACCAGCCCGGTCTCAATCGGCGTGGTGGGCGCTCCGGCCGTTACGCCGGTCACGGGGTTGAATGTGTTCACGCCTTCGCTAGCGTGCAGTACTGGGCCGGTGTGGACGTTCAGGCCTGAGGCGATGGCGTCGGCTTGAGATCGCGCGCTCGCGGCCGCGGCTTTGAGCGCTTGCGCGGTGGGCGGGTTGCGATCCCGCAGGTCGAACGAGATACCCTGCACGCGATTGGCTCCGTTCTGGATCGCGATATCGATGGTTTGGCCGATCCTGGACAGGTTGGTGAGCGTGACCTCGATGGTGTTATCCACCGTGTATCCGATAATCCGGCTGCTTTGTCCGGGAGGAGGATTGTTGTACACCGCTGACAGCGAATAGTTGACGGTCTTGATATTGGCGTCCGCGCCGAGCAGCAACTGCAGCGCGGCGATGACCGCGCTGGTTTGCGTGGCATTCGATGTCGAGGCGTCCTGCGCGGTGGTGGCTTGCGTAGAGACGCTGACGTCGACGCGCGCCATATCGGGAGCCACCGAAACGGTGGCGGTTCCAACCGCTGTAATGGACGGCGGCTGCGCCGGCACTTGAGCCCAGGCAGCCGCCGTGAAGGCCGAGACAACGATCCAGCGCGTGATTTTCACCGTGATTACCCTCCACCTCACTCTACATCAGTAGTGGAACAGTCATAATGAAGCCATGCAGGGCAGCAGCTTTGTACTTCTCGCGGCGGCCGTACTGGCGTGGGCGCAGCCGGCGGGCGTCGAGGGGACCTGGCAGGGCACGCTCGACACCGGGACGGCCAAGCTTCGCTTGGGGCTGCACGTCACAAAGAACGCCGGCGGTTACACGTCCAGGCTGGACAGCATCGACCAGGGAGTGATGGGAGTTCCGGTCGCCAGCACGACCTTCAGCGGCAACACGCTGCACTTTGAATTGCCCGCTAGCGGTGTGAAATTCGAAGGAACTCTCAGCGCCGACGGCCAGGAAATCGCCGGAACGTTCACGCAAGGTGCGCCGCTGCCGCTCAGTTTCAAGCGCGTGGAGAAAGTCGATACGGTCAGCCGCCCCCAGAATCCCAAGCCGCCGTTCCCTTACGAGTCGCTGGATGTGAGTTATGAAAACAAGACCGGGGGCGTGAAGCTGGCCGGGACGCTGACGGTGCCTCGCGGTGGCGGCCCGTTTCCCGCGGCGATCATGATTACGGGTTCCGGTCCGCAAGATCGCGACGAGACCATCGTGGAGCACAAGCCGTTCCTGGTAATCGCGGACTATTTGGCGCGCCGGGGAATCGCGGTGCTGCGCGTGGATGATCGGGGAGTGGGCAGATCCACCGGCAACTCCTACCGGGCAACGATCGGCGACATGGCCGGCGACGTCCTGGCGGGTGTGGAGTTTCTCAAAGCCCGCAAAGAGATCGACGGCAGGCACATTGGCGTGATCGGGCACAGCGAGGGAGGGCTCATCGCGCCGCTGGCGGCATCGCGCTCCGACGACGTTGCGTTCGTCGTGATGCTGGCCGGCCCGGGCGTGACCTTGGAACAAGTGCTATACAAACAGGGCGAGTTGATCCGGCGCGCCGCCGGCGCCGACGACGAAGCGGTGGCGCTGGGACGCTCGGTGCAAGAGATGATGATCGGAGTTCTCAAGTCCGAGCCGGATGAAAAGGCGGCGACGGAGAAGATCCATGCCGGATGGGCCAAGATCAAGGCCGGCGCGTCGGAGGCGGAGCGCCAACAGCTGGATGCCGCCGATGTCACGCTCAACGCGCAGATCCGGGCGTTCAATGCCCCGGAGGTACGCTCCATGCTGAGCTACGATCCGGCCGAAGCTTTGCGGAAGCTGAAGGTCCCGGTGCTGGCGCTCAACGGCTCGCGGGACTTGCAGGTGCCTCCGCAGCAGAACCTTCCGCCGATCGTCGCCGCGCTGAGTGAAGGCGGCGATCCGGATTTCGCCGCCGTGGAGCTGCCGGGGTTGAATCACCTGTTTCAGAAGTGCAACCAGTGCACGGTGGCCGAGTACGCGAGCATCCAGGAAACATTTTCGCCCGCGGCGCTGGAGGTTTTGGGCGACTGGGTGGTCCGGCACACGCGTTAGGAAACTGCCGGCTAAAGCCGGCTGCAGCCAGGATTGGCTGCCCCACAGGGCACAGCTACATTTCCCAGCGCCACAGATTTGCGCCTACTGTGTAGCCGGCGCCCACTGCGGCGAAAACTACCAGATCGCCTTTTTTGAGTTTGCCGCACAGCAATGCATCGCGCGTCGCCAGGGGAATGGTGGCCGCGGTGGTGTTGCCGTAGCGGTCGATATCGATGATCACCTTGTCGCAACTGATGCCCAATCGCTCGGCGGCCGCGGTGATGATGCGCCGGTTGGCTTGATGGGGGATGAACGCGCCCACGTCGGCCACCGTAAGATTGTTGCGCGCCAGAAGATCGCGGCAGGATTCGAACATTTTCCGCGTAGCGTACTTGAACACCTGCGCGCCATCCTGCTTTACGAAGTGCAGCCGCTTCTCGACGGTCTCCTGGGTGGCGGGCATGCGGCTGCCTCCGGCGGGCTGTTTGAGATAGTCGCCGCCGGAGCCGTCCACCAGGTTGTGGAAATCGATGAACCCGGTCTCGCCTTCCACGGTGGGCTCGATGAGCACCGCGCCCGCGCCGTCGCCGAACAGGATGCAGGTGGAGCGATCCGTGTAATCGATGATGCGCGACATGGTGTCGGCGCCGATGAGCAGAACCTTCTTATGCGACCCCATCGAGACCAGGTGCGCGGCCGTGGTCAGTCCATAGATGAAGCCCGAGCAGGCCGCCACCAGGTCGAAACCCCAGGCCCTTTTGGCTCCCAGGCGATCCTGCACCAGGCAGGCGGTAGCTGGAAACAGCATGTCGGGCGTCACCGTGCAGACGATGATCGCGTCCAACTCGGACGCGTCGATGCCACGTTGGTCGAGCGCAGCGCGCGCGGCCTCGACGGCCATGTCGGAGGTGGCCATTTCCGGAGGCGCGATGTGTCGTTCCACGATGCCGGTGCGCTCCACGATCCACTGGTTGTTGGTGTCCACCATCTTCTCGAGATCCTGATTGGTGAGAACGCCAGGGGGAGTGTAGCAACCTAGCGCGCTGATTTTGGCCTTAAACAATGAGCCTCCAACCCAAACAAGATACACCATCGCAGCTCGGGCGTGGGAGGCAGGCGGAGCGCCGGCGGTGGCCGGTCACCAATCAGGGACGGAATCGCAGGGCCAGGCGGCCGCCCGGTCCGCGGTAATGCAGTTCCAGATCCTTGGGCTTCAGCTTGCCGTCCATCTGGAAATACAACAGACCCGACACCTGCTCGGTGGTCTCTTTTTCAGGCAGGCACTTGCCGGTCAGAACGGCCAGCAGGGGATTGTCCTTGTCGGACTTCTGCACCTCGACTTTGGCGTCGGTCGCGGGGGCTGCCGCGCCGCCGTTTCCAACATTTCCTCCACCGCCTGGCAAGCGGCTGGGACCCGTTCCCGTACCGGGAATGCCGCCCCAAATGGGCCCGTTGCCCTGGTTCAGGAGGCCGCCCCCGTTGCGAGCGC
>JAIQFN010000029.1 GCA_020073265.1 Terriglobia bacterium
CGTCGCGGTGTTGTATACCGATCCGCTCAGCGGCGATCGCGCCCGCCAGTTGTTCGAGAACATCATGCGGCAGCGGCTGGAGCGATTGGGCGCCAGCGCCAGCTTTGTACTGGCGGCCTTGGAAGACGAAGCTGCAGTGGCCCGTTCGTTGCAGCACCTGCTGCGCGCCAAGCCCACTTGCGTTCTGGTGGCGTCCACCACCGCGCCGGGCTGCTTCCGCTCCGCCAAGCCGAATGTGGTGGATCTGATTTTGCCGCCCATGCTGGCGCGCTATCGGGTCTCGGGTTGGGAAATCGCCAGCCTGGGACATGGCGGCCTTTTAGCCTAGGGGACAGACGAATCTGTCCCAAGCGGCAATATTCTCTTCGGAGCGATGAGTGGTCCTCGCGCGTGGACAGATCCGTCTGTCCCCACTGCTGTGTTGCTACGCAAACAGCCGGTCGAAAATCTCGCGCGTGCGATTCTGAATCTTGGACAACTCCAGTTTCAGCGCTTGCCGGTTGAGATGCTCGGGCGTCCAGCGATGCACCAGGTCGGTCAACACCGCGAGTTGCGTCTCGGAATTCGGCAGACTCCCCTCCGTGTGCCCGGAGTAGACGCGCAAGCCGTGATCCATGGCGCGATAAAAGGTGGCGGCGTCGCGTAGAAATTCCGCGTCGGCGCGGTCCAGGTGGCCCATGGCCTCGATGATGTCGATGCGCGCAGGCGTGTTCAGCACTTTGAAGAAAATCCCCGCGCTCTTGAGCCTCAGATACAGCAGCGAAAAATCGATGTCGTAGAATCCGCCCAGGCCGGCCTTGAGCGGGTGGCCGGCGCCTTGCTCTTTTTCCAGGCGCATGCGCATCTGGCGCAGATCTTTCTTGGAGCGCCCGCTCTGCCCGTAGCGCCGCCAGTCCACTTGCTGCAGTTCGTTGAGGAACTTGGTGGCGCGTTCCAGGTCGCCCGCCACGGCGCGCGATTTCATGTAGGCGATGCCTTCCCAGGCCTCGGCGTTCTTGGCGAAGTAATCCTTCTGCGAAGCTTCCGATTGCACCAGCGCGCCGGCGCTTCCGTTGGGGCGCAGCCGCGTGTCCACCGTAAACATCAAGCCGGTGCCGGTGTAGGCGGTGATCAGGTCGATCATCCGCTCGGCCACGCGCGTCCAGAAGATGTGTTCGTGATGATCCTCGTCCGGCACCACGAACACCAGGTCGGCGTCGGAAGACAGATCGAACTCGCGCATCCCCAGGCGTCCGAGCGCGACTACCAGCAGTTGCTGGCGCGGCTCGTATCCGGCAGTCGCGGGCGGATGCACGGCCAGCACCTGCTCGAGCGCCATGCGGTAACAGGCGGCGATGGCGGCGTCGGCCAGGTCCGACGTGAGTTCCAGCGTGTCGAACACCGGCACGCGCAGGCACATGCTGGCGGCCTGGATGCGAAACATCTCGCGCCGGAAAAAACGGCGCAGCGCGGAAATGTCGTCGAACTGCGCGGCCGATTCGGCATAGGTGTTGGTTTTGGTGGACTGCAGCCGGCCCAGTTCCTCCATGAACTCCGGCACGCGGATCAGCTCCTCGGCGAAATAGGGGCTGTGCTCGAAAATATCGAGCGTGTAGCGCGACACCGGGCTGTCGGCGTTCAGCAGCGCCAGCCAGCTCTCGTTCTTCACCACTTTTTCCAGAAAGTGCTCGAAGGCGCCGGCGCCGCGCCGCAGTTCGGTCTTGGAAACCACCTGCGCGAGTTCGGGTGCGCGCTGATCCAGGAACCGGAGCAGGTTGCTGGACGCGGGTTCGAGGACGGGCGGCGGCTCTACCTCGGCCGGAGCAGGCGGAGGCAGATCGTAGTAAGTGGGCCGCTGGCTGTGGATCACTCGCTCGTAGATTTCCTGCACCGCCTCCAGATGCGCGTTCAATTCGTGCAGCAGCTTCTCGCCGGAAGGCGCGCTGCCGAGCTGGGTGACCGGCATCTTCCGCGCCAGCAGGTCCAGGTCGCGCGGCGAGGAAGGCAGACTGTGGGTCTGGCGGTCTTCGGCGAATTGCAGACGGTGTTCGAGATTGCGCAGGAAGCGGTACGCCGAAACCAGGCGCGCGTACTCGGCCGCCGACAGCAGATCCTTATCGCTCAGGCGCGCCAGAGCCAGCATGGTTCCGCCGTGCCTCACCCAGGGAACCTGGCCTCCGCGCAGCCGCTGCAGGCACTGCACCAGAAACTCGATGTCGCGGATGCCGCCCGGAGCCAGCTTGATGTCGAAGGCGTACTTGTGGAGCCGGCGCCGGCTGAGCTTTTCGCTGATGCGCTCGCGCGTGGCCGACACTGCTTCCACCGCCGAAAAGTCCAGCGTGGTGGAATAAATCAGCGGCTCCACCGAACTCAGCAGCTCGCGGCCGGCCGCCGCATCTCCGGCGGCTACGCGCGCTTTGATGAGCATCTGCAATTCCCAGTCGCGCGCGCGGGTCTGATAGTAGCTTTTCGCGCCGTCCAGGGACATGCACACCTCGCCCAGGCTGCCGTCCGGACGCAGCCGCAGATCGACGCGATAGCACAGGCCCTCGGAAGTGTAGGTGGACAGCAGCTCGGTGAGCTGGTTGGCGACTTTCTTATAAAATTCCTTGTTCGAAATGCGGTTCGCTCCGTCGGTCTCGCCGTTGGCGGCGTAGACGAACATGAGATCGATGTCGGAGCTGTAGTTGAGTTCGCGCCCTCCGAGCTTTCCAAGCGCGATCACCGACATGCCGCACTCGCGCGGCTGGCCGTCCGTATCTTGATAACGTGGGACGCCGTGCCGCGAGATCAATTCCGCGCGGATGCGTTTGTAGCTCGAATCCAGAATGGCATCCGCCAGATTGGACAGCTCCTCGGTGGTCTCAGAAAGCGAGCACATGCCGAGCACGTCGCGAATCAGGATGCGCAGGATCTGCTGGCGCCGGAACAGCGCGAGCGAAAGCGCTTCCGCCGTTTTGCGCGGCTGGCGCTTGAGAAATCTGGACAGGCGCTTCTTGTACTCGGCGGCCGAAAATGCGCGCTGCATTTCGGTGAGCTGCTCGATCCATTGCGGGTTTTGCAGGATCTCCTCGGAGAGAAAACGGCTGTAGGAGAAGACCGCGATCAGAGACTGGAGGTGCTGCTGCGAGCGCGCCATTCGCTCCAGCACGTCGGGCTTGAGTTGCTTGAGACCGAGCAGATAGTGGATGGCGGCGTCGGGGTCGGCGGCCGAGACCAGCAGCGTCTCGACTTGGTTTTGAACTTCCTGGGGAAGGCCGCTCGTCACCGCGGCCAGTTCGCTTTGGGCCCGCCGAGGCTGGCGGAAAGCGATGGTGTCGAGCAGGGTTGGCATCGGGCCTAGACGACTTGGTCCACTAGCGTGATTATATCGTGGGGGCGGATGACGCCCGGCGTAAGAACTCGCGCGTAGAATCCGCTGAGGCCCCAGCGCGGCGTGGAGGGATCGTTGGCTTTCGCCTGCGCGTCGAATATGGCGCGTTGGATGCCGGGACCGTAGACATCCAGCGTGCTGCAGGGAGAGCGGCGCTTGGTGATTTCCAAGACCACCTCGCCGGCGCGGTAGCGTTGGCCGGCGCGCATCTGGCGGCGGTCGAGACCCGCGGTGGTGAGGTTCTCTCCCAGCGCGCCGTGATACAGCGGGAAGCCTTGAGCGGCCAGCTCCGCGATGCCTTCCGACGTGATCAGAAGCAGCGCCTGGTTGGGGCCGCCGTGAAACTGCGGGTGGGCCCAGGCGTCGCCGCGGATTCCGTCGGCGGTGACCATGGCTTCGTCGATCGGCCGCTTGGGGATTCCCCCGGGTGAGATGTTGATTTGCAGGATGGTGCCAGTCATAGGTTCAGATACTGCTCGTTTCTAGTTTCTAGTTTCTCGTTTCTCGTTGCCGACTGGCGCACGACATTGAGTTGACATACAGACATTGCTCGTCGCGCGACAAGGTGGCGGGCAATCCGGTTCAGGATGCCTGGCTGGCCGCGTTGGCCATCGAATCGGGATGCGAATGGATCACCACCGATCGCGATTTTGCACCTGCGCCACACGGCGAACGGCATGCCTTGCGGGTCCTGGAGCACGAGCCCGGAGCGGGTAGCGTGGGTTTTTGTTGCGTTGCGCCACGAACTCGCGATGCCCCGATTCTCTTTATTCACGGCGTTCACACGAGTGTGAACGAGGCACGCAAAAGTGCGTGCGCCACGGGGAGTGCGATACACTGAAATCCGTTGCAAGTCCCCATCAGGAGGCAAGCATGGTAGACCGCAGAGATTTTCTGAAGACTGCCAGCGCGGCGGGAATTTCGCTCGGAATGGCAGGTTCGGCGCTGGCCGGGCGCGGAGCGAAGCTGAGCGGACGCGTGATTGGAGCCAACGACCGCATCAACATCGGCGTGATTGGCGTGGGTGGCCGGGGCAGCGGCGACGCAGCCTCGTTCCAAAGGTACGGCGAGAAGAACAACGCCTGCCAGGTAGTCGCGGTTTGCGACGTCTACGAGAAGCGCAAGCGGCAGGTGGCGGAAAAGTTCAATTGCCAGGGCTACCTGGATTACCGCGAGGTGCTGTCGCGCTCCGACGTGGACGCCGTGGTGATTGCCACTCCCGACCATTGGCACGCCAAGATCGCCCTCGACGCCATGGACCACGGCAAGGACGTGTACCTCGAAAAGCCCATGTGCCACACCAACGAGGAGATCAAGCAACTGGTCAACACCGTCAAGGAGACCAAGCGCGTTCTGCAGGTCGGTTCGCAGACCACCTCCGGCGATCAATGGTGGAAGGCGCGCAAGGCCATCGCCGACGGCATGATCGGGCAGATGATCATGAGCCAGGGATCGTATCATCGCAATTCGACGGAAGGCGAGTGGAACTGGAAGATCGATCCGGACGCCGGGCCGGACGGCAAGGGCGACAACTACATCGACTGGAAAACCTGGCTCGGTCCCGCGCCCAAGCGGCCCTGGGACGCCGACCGCTTCTTCCGTTTCCGCAAGTATTGGGATTACTCGGGCGGCACGGCCACCGACCTGTTCTATCACGTTGTCGCGCCGCTCAACATCTGTTGGGGCGAGGCGCAGTTCCCGGGGCGCGTGTCCGGCACCGGCGGAAACTACGTGTTCAAGGACGAGCGCGAGGTGCCCGATACGTTCATGCTGGTGGCGGATTATCCGGCCGGGCACTCGCTGGTGCTGAGTTCGTCGATGGCCAATTCGCACCACATCCCCGGCTTGATTCGCG
Source organism: Terriglobia bacterium (assembly GCA_020073265.1). Classification (GTDB taxonomy): domain Bacteria; phylum Acidobacteriota; class Terriglobia; order Bryobacterales; family Bryobacteraceae; genus Palsa-89. Next base: position 5,208 of record JAIQFN010000029.1, read on the forward strand.
GCCACGAAGGCACCATCGTCATGGTGGAGAACGGGCAGTTCGAAAGCCGCGCTGAATACATCACGGTGATTCCGGAGTTGCTGCGCGATTCGAAGACGCGCGAGCGGGTGCCGCTCAAGCCCGAGTATCAAGCCAAGTTCGGCTCCGAGCCCATCAAGATTCCGGTGGACCAGACCGACATGATGACGGCGCACATCGAGAATTTCCTGACCTGCATTCGTACGCGCGAGAAACCGCACCTGGACGTCGAGACGGGCGCGCGGGCGCAGGCGGTGATCAATCTCGCCGTCGAGAGTTACCGGGAAGGCCGGGTGCTGTTCTGGGACGAGAAGAACTGGAAGGCTTCTCCGAAGCCCGTCAAAGCTTGATCAGGGCGACATGACGCGCCATGAATAACCACTAGATGCGGCTGGCGCTATTCGGCGGGACATTCGATCCGATCCACAACGCGCATTTGACCGTGGCGCGCGAGGCGGCCGACCAGTTTCATCTCGATCAAGTGTGGTTCATCCCCGCCGCGCATCCTCCGCACAAATCCGGCCAGACCGCGACCAGTTACGAAGACCGCTATCGCATGGTGGAGCTGGCCTGCCGAGCGGATGCGCGCTTTCGCCCCTCGCGGCTGGAAGCGGGCGAGCAGCAAAGCTATTCCATCGATACGCTCGAACGCGTCCGCGCCATGGGTGAAGAACCGTATTTCATCATCGGCGCCGATGCGTTTGCCGACATCGCGAGCTGGCATCGCTGGCGCGATCTGATCCGGATCGCTCAGTTCATCGTGGTCACACGGCCGGGCCACGACTACCGGGCGCCGGAGGGCGCGCGCGTCGAGCGGCTGGATACGGTGGCGCTTCCGGTGTCGTCCTCAGAGATTCGCCGGCGGCTGGCGGCGGGCGAAACACCGCCGGAATTGCCCCGCGAGGTGGCCGCCTACATTCGCGACAAAGGTCTCTACCGCTCCGCGCTGCGAACCGCTTCCCGCAGCTAACCGCGGAAACTAGTAGGCTGCCAGGATCTGATCCAACGCCTTTTTGGCGTCCTTCATCTTGGGACCGCACTTGGCGCACAGCTTCTCTTTTGCGGCGACGTACTCGAGCCGCGCGGCCAGGGTTTGCAACTGCGGCTTCATGTCCACGTAGTTGGGACAATTCGTCGCGCCGGCTCTGTGCTCCAAGTCGCCGCACAGCGCGGTCACGATCATGTTGGCAATGAATCGCCCAACCGGATGGGTTTGGTCATCGAAGGCCTGCAGGATACCGGTTCCGGAAATAATCGCGATCCGCTTGTCGGGGTCGTCATCATTCCATAGCGCCAGGTTCTCACGGTACTCGCTCTTCACCTCGCCGCCGAGCGCGAAATTCGTGATGCAGAACAGGCGATCGAAGCCCAGGCTGGAGGCCTGGCTGCTCAACTTGCGCGCGACTTCTTCTCCTCGAATGATTCCTTGCGGAGGTGCGGGCGTCTTTCCCCGACTCTTGCCCGGCAGCAGGCGCCAGGTACCGATGGGCGCCGAGAGATCCGCGACTTCGAAGTGGTAGCGGTCCTGGACCGTATTGAAGCGTTGCGCGATCCGCTCGAGCCCGGGCAGCACGTTGTTGACGTCCCACAGGCCGATGCGCACGACCCCCTGCGGGAGCGCGCGTCGAATCCGGGCCGCGGCCGGAGTGACGCTGGGAGGAGCGGCGGACGGTTCGAACAGGCGCAGCGCGGGATCGCGCGCGTAGACCACCGGCACGGCCCAGTCAATGCATTCTCCGGCGATCGAGTAATTCACGGACACCCGAGCTTCGCGCGCAGCGTCGCCGACGGTAGCGCCTTGCGCGATGGCGCGATAGAAGTGCTTGGCGAATTCGGTGGCGGAGACATCCAGAACCTTGTATTGATTTGCCACCACCACGCCGATTCCGCCTCCCACCAGCTTGGGAGCCACGCCGCGATTGAAATCGAACGGAAATTGCGAACGGCCGACTACTCCCGTTTCGCAGGCGTTCAGGAAGATCATGCGTACTCCGCGGTGGCACAGAATCTCGCGCAGGCATTCCGCGCTGACCGGATGCATGCCGCCGTTGCCGTCTTCGAAAATCAGATAGCCCTCGTCCTCGTCGGTCCGGTATTCTCCGTGGCCGATGAAATGGACGATGTCGAACTGGTCCTGCCTGCGCCCCGCGTCGGCAAACGATCGCAGGCGGTCGTGGAGCGCTTCGGGCGTTGCCGCCAGCATCACTTCGACGCTGGCCAGGCCTTCGGCTTCCAGATCCTGGAAGCTGCGGCGGATGAGCTGCTCCTCTTCGTCGGCCGAGAGCAGGCCGAGACCCACCGGCTGCGCCGCCACCACCAGCATGCGCATGGGAGGCTTGCGGCGCGGGATGCGATCGTCGGGCACCGCGGTCAGGACGTTGCGCGTGAAGTTGACCTCCTCGGTGGCGAGGTAGGCCTGGCGCAGCGGATCGAAGGCGAACTCAAACGGCTTGTCGGCGATCCAGTTGATCATCGAGGTCACCACGATGTCCAGCCGGCGTCCTTCCGCCTCGGCTTCCGAGCGCGCGACGTCGTACAAGCGCCGGACACTGTCGGGAAACATGGCCGCGAACAGATCGGCTCCGAACACCTGCAGTTTGTCGCGGTGCGGCAATTCCTTCGCGTGCGGGTCGCCATTGACGTAGTCGCGGATCTTGTTGCTGACGCCGATGATCCGCGCCCAGAGCACGCCGCCCTCTTCGCTGGATGCCTTGTGCTGAACGCCGTCGGCGTGATTGATACGTTTTCCGCCCCGAATGAAAATGGTTTCCAGCGCGCGCGCGTTCTCGTAGGTGGCCAGCACCATGGCAGTGCGGTCGTGCATCTGGCGAATGATATCCGGGGGCAAGTGATCGTCGGAGGAGATGACGAACAGTTGAAAGACTTTGCGTTCTTCGCCGACGGTGGTGGCGGGACGGACGGCGACGCGCGCCGCCGGCTGGACGGGAGCGAGCTCGGGCGCCGCGATCGCTCCCGGCGCAGCGGCAACGCCTACACCTCGCCTCCATCCGAACGGAAGTCTCTTGGCCGGATCCAGCGGGGGAAGCGAGTGCGGCGATGCGGTCAGCGCTTCCACCAGAAAATCGACGGTCTTGGATTGCGAGAAATAGTTGGTGTGATAAACGGAGGAGTCCTCGCCGGGCTTGTCGATGTTGCCGCCGTTGCCGAAGCAGCCAATCCGGTCGGCCGGGATCAAAGTGGCGGGAGTATCCACGCGCCAGCCGCCCTCGCTCGGCACCACCAGATCGTTGGCGGACTGAAAGAACGAACCGGTGGCGGCTTCAGCAAGTTTCGTGAGGGCCGTGCCCTTGGGCTGAAAGTTGGAAACCAGGGCGGAGTAAAGCGACTGAGCGGGAGGGCCCGGCGGACGCTGCAACTGCTTGACGACGTCGCCCGCCATGTCCATGGATTCCAGGCCGGGAAACCCGCCTTTGATTCGCTGCGCGAGCCAGATGATGGCTTCGGTGGCAAATTCGATGCCTAAAGTGACGGCATTTTCGGGGAAGACTTCCGCGACATTGACGATCCACTGGAAATAATCTTTCCAGCGCGCGCCGGTCGCCAAGGGCGTGCCTTGGTTGGGCGAGGCTACCAGTACGATATTGCCGGCCTGGAAGCGTTTGCCGGGCGCGCCGAGATCCGTCTCCAGCAGTTCACGCAGCACCAGCCCGCCGCGGGAATGCGTGATCACGTCGAAGGCGGCCGCCTTGGGAAGCGCGGCCAGCAGTTCACGCGCGTTTTGCTCCGGCGTCTTGCTCACGGTGAAGTGATTGAAGCCGAAGATGCGGTCGCCATAGGTTGCGCGGAGGGCGGTGAAGAAATCCTGGCCGCTGGCGCCCTGCGTTGCCGCGAGTTCTTTGAAAGCCGAAGCGGTGTTCGAGAAGGTGCCGTGCAGCAGCAGAAGGTTTTTCTGATTCGGTTTGATGAGACTGAAATCCGCGGCGGTCAAAGCGCCGCTGCGCAAGGTGTCGGGCGTGACGCCGACCCAGCCCTGCCGCAGCTTGCGCCATTTCAAGGTTTCCCAAGCCTTGGCCAGCGCGCCGAGAGCCTTGTCGGCGATTTTGTCGACGATCTTGACGACGACAGCTTTGACAACCTCCTTGGCCAGCTTGCTGACCACGCCACGCCGTCCGCCGGCCACGATTTCGTCCTGATCCTGAGGAAATTCGACGCGGAATCGAACGGACTTGGCCTTCGCCGCACCGGCGCCGCGGCGTTTCGATTCCTGCTCGGGAAAGTGAAAGGTCACCGCGCCGAGCGGGTGTCGCACCACCAGCATGTACACGGCTGACGGTTCCGCGGCCATGGTGAGTTCGAGCGGCGGACGTGGCTCCGCGGCGCGGCGGCCTTCGCGAGTGGCCTGAAAGGAGTGCTCGACGACGGCTTTTCCGGTCTGGGTCAGACGGTCCACGAACGCGTCGCGAGGTTGCACGCTCCGGCGAGGGGCCGCGGTCTCGAGTTCTTCCAGGTTCCAGGCATTTCCAACGAATTGTAATTTTCCAGGCATATTTCACCGGCCGTGTTGTAGAGAATAACAGAAACTATTCGGAGAGAATTGCGGGGGCTTAGCGCGCGGCGATCAGTGCACTTCTTCCTGCAGCTTCCGCACGATCTTGGTGACCATGCTGCGAGGGCTTACGCGAATGGATTGCGCCAGCAGTTTGTTCATTACGCCGGGAATCACCACCGGCTTTCCCGCCATCAAGGCGCGGTAGCCGGCCTCGGCGACAGTGCGGGCGTCCATGATCTTGCGGTCCTTCACCAGCGCGGCATTTTGAATTTTGCTGCGTTCCTGGAATTCGGTGGCCGTGGGGCCGGGGCACAGCGCGGTGACCGTCACGCCGGATCCTTCCAGTTCGTTGCCGATCGCTTCAGAGAACGAAAGCAGGAAGGCCTTGGTGGCGTAATAAATCGACATGAGAGGCCCCGGCTGGAAGGCCGCCGTCGACGCGACGTTGAGGATCCGGCCGCTGCGCCGCGCCAGCATGCCGGCCAGATACAGTTTGGTGAGAATCACCGGCACGGTTATGTTGAGCTGCATCATGTTCAGCTCTTCGGACAGGCTGGTCCCGGTGAATTTTCCATAGACACCGAAGCCGGCGTTGTTCACCAGCACGTCGACGTTCGGCGCGATGCGATGAATCTCCTGCGGAGCATCGGGCAGCGAGAGATCCTTGGCGATCACCTGGACGGAAGCCGGCTTCAACTCGGCGGCTATCTGCTCCAGCCGTTTTTGATTGCGGGCCACCAGGATGAGCGCGTAGCCCTCGCGCGCGAAGACTCGCGCCAGTTCCAGTCCGATGCCGGTGGAAGCGCCGGTAATCAGTGCCGTAGGCATAGTGTCACCAGAGCCTGGGCCTCGGCGGAGCGGCCTTCGCCGACGGGCCCGACTTTTTCGGCTGTCTTGAATTTTACCGAGACCTGATCGGGATTAACACCGAGCGCCTGGGCGAGTTTTTCGCAGATCGCCGGGCGGAAGTCTTTGAGCTTGGGGCGCTCGAGAATCACGGTCGAATCGACGTTGGCGATTTCATAGCCCTTCTCGGCAACCAAATCGCGGGCATGGCGCAAGAAGGTCTGGCTGTCGGCGTCCTTCCAGCGCGGATCTGAATCCGGAAAGTGCATGCCGATGTCGCCCAGGGCGGCGGCGCCCAGGAGCGCATCGGTAATCGCGTGGGAGAGGATGTCGGCATCCGAGTGTCCTTCCAACCCGAAGTCGGACGGAATCGGAACGCCTCCCAAGATGAGCTTGCGGCCCGGCGCGATGCGATGAACGTCCCAGCCTTGGCCAATTCGAAAATCGCTCAAGACGATACCCGGGCGGACATCTCCTCGGCCAGAAACAGGCGTGCGAGATCCATGTCGGACGGCTTGGTGATCTTGATGTTGCGGTCGCTGCCGGGAATCACGCTGACTTCCACCTGATCCAGGCGCTCCACCAGGCTGGATTCGTCGGTGCCGGCGAAGCCGTCCTCGCGCGCCTTTGCGAAGGCCTGCTTGAGCAGATCGAAGCGGAAGACCTGCGGAGTCTGCGCGAGGATCAGCCGCTCGCGCGGAATGGTCTGGCGGATTTTGTTACGGTGCACCTGCTTGACGGTGTCCACCGGGACGATGCCGACGATGGCCGCGCCGGTTTCCGAGGCTTCGGCGAAAACCTTGTCCAGCACCTGGTGTTCGATGAACGGACGGACGGCGTCGTGGACCGCCACCAGATCGGTTCCGGGCTGGAGCGTCGCCAGGGCATTCTCAACCGACTCCTGACGGCTCTCGCCGCCCTGGACCAGGCGCACGGGTTTCGAAAACTTTTCCGCGGCGAGCAAACCGCGCACCCAATCCAGATCATCGCCCCGGAGCGCCACCACGATCTCCGACACCTCGGAGCAGGAAACAAATTTACGGATGGTGTGCAGCAGGATGGGCGAGCCTTCCAGCAGCATGAACTGCTTGCGGCTGGTGCCGGCTTTCTCGGGGACAGAGCGTCCCATTCGGGTTCCCAGTCCGGCGGCCGGGAGAATTACAGAGACTTTCATTGGTGGTTCCTGCTAGCTCCCGGCGGTGACGCCCGAACCGCGGGCTTCGGCAGGTTGGGAGTGCGACTGCTCGCGGGGACCATGCGGACGCTCGGGCGCCGGGCTCTTGTCGTGAACCGAGTGCACGCGCTCGTCAAACCGGCCGAAGATCATTTTTCCGGCGGTGGTCTGCAGCACGCTGGTGACGGATATGTCGATGGTGCGGGAGATCATTCTCTTGGCGTTGTCCACGACTACCATGGTGCCATCATCCAGGTAGGCCACGCCCTGGTTGTACTCCTTGCCTTCCTTGAGAATGAAGACGCGCATGGTTTCACCAGGCAGCACGATGGGTTTCAGCGCGTTGGCCAGCTCGTTGATGTTGAGGACCTCGACGCCGTGGAGCTGGGCGACCTTGTTGAGGTTGAAATCGTTGGTGACGATCTTGCAGCTATAAACCTTGGCCAGCTCGATCAGCTTCATGTCGACTTCGTGGACGTTGGGGAAGTCGTCTTCCAGGATCTGGACGTTGATCTGCGTCATTTTCTGGATGCGCTGCAGGATGTCCAGGCCGCGGCGCCCGCGGTTGCGCTTGAGCGAGTCGGCTGAATCGGCCACCAGTTGCAGCTCGCGCAGCACGAACTGGGGGATGACCAGGGAGCCGTCCAGGAAGCCGGTCTCGACGATGTCGGCGATGCGGCCGTCGATGATAACGCTGGTGTCCAGGATCTTGAACGACTGGCTGGAGGTCTGTTCGCCGCCGAACAGGCCGCCCAGTGCGCCCAGGTTCAGCATGTCGCCTTTGCTGGCGCCCACCACCAGGCCGACGTAGCCCATCCACAGCAGCAACAGGACCTGGAGGAACGAGAGCGTGGTGGAGTTGCTGGGGAACGCGCGGGTCAGGATGAGCGAGATCAGGTAAGCGCCCACGATTCCGAGCAGGGAGCCGAAGGCTGCGCCGAACAACCGCTTCAGGGTTGTTTTGCGGACCTGGATTTCAAAGAATACGATGGCCAGGCCGAAGCCGAGACCTGTCAGGGCTCCGTATTCCTCGGGCAGATCGAAGGGCCGCAGGAACCAACCGGCGGCGGCCAGCAACAGAACGAACAATGCACGAATGATAAACAGACTAATCACGAAACCACCCCCAAACGAGCGGATTCCCGAATATAAACAAAGTTACCCGGTGTTAACCAAGGTGCCATAGAGTATAGCACCGATGGTTTGACAATAGGATGCCGCCAGGCTCTGCCTGGAAAGCCAGTGAGTAGCAGGAAGGGCTAGAAGCGAGGAGGGGAGACGGTTAGAGGGCTTTGGCGAGCTCTTCGGCGAAGGCGCTATGCGGTCCCTGGGGGCCGTTCTGGTTAGGGCGCTTGTGTTTCTTGCCGCCGCGTTCGCGGCGCGGACCGGCGGGCCGATTGGGTGGGCCGGCTGAAGGGGGCCCTTGTCCTTTGGACTTGGGCGGCTGGGCTTGATTGGCTCTCAGCAGCCGGTCTTCCAGCGGCGCGCGGTCGAAGCGACGAATGATCAGGTTCATCTCTTCCGAATTCGGAGTATCGATGAACGCGAATCCCTTGGATTCCTGGGTCTCGGGGTTGCGAATCACTTTGACGTCGTCGAAAACGAGGTTTTCTGCATTTAACCAAGACTTGATATCGTCCTTGGTGACCCACACAGGCAAGTTGCCGAGGAATACAGTGAAACTCATTCTAAGGTGTCGTTAGCTCCGTTTACGGGGATTCGCTAGAAGTGCTGCGCGGACGCAATCCATGCAAGCTATTGATATCCTATCACAGCCTGTGGGTCGCCGTAAACGAAAAACTTTTCGTAAACTGCTGCACTCCAAGGAGAAGAACTTGGTGTGTCGCGGTGATTCGCGGTTGTAAAGCCTTCCGGGGATGGATGGGCAGGTGGAAGTCTATTCCGAGCCGCCCGCGCCCGCGGATACCGAGGAGAACACTATGCTGGCCTTGGTGCCGCCAAAGCGGATCTCCTCTATCTGTCTCTTGCCGTTGACGTTCGAGGTGCGGATCTCGGTCTCGGAATATTTATCCTTGGCGGTTTCCATTTTGGCCGGCACTTGGACGGTGTCTTGATCTCCCTTGATCACGGCCTGGTTGCCCTCCAGTTGGACCTTATACTCGCCGGGCTGGAGTTGCTTTCCGCCTACCCAGGCCGGACTGGAGATGGTCATGTGATAACTGGCGGCCGCACTCGCGAGCCCGAGCGCCAGGGTGCCAAAGGCAAGCATCAGCCTGCTGAACTGCATGGTTGTAACTCCTTGTTCTTACAGAATTAGGGGATGGCCTTCGACGGATTCCACGCTCCCTACTCTTTAGGAACGCCTGGCGAGCGCGGGAGGTTGCGGGGTTTTGACTTGGTAACAGTTAGGAACCCGCAAAACCGCTTGCTGACGCGCGCGGCTCGGAATGCACACGCATATGCGTAGTCGCCACGGGTTTTCAGCAAGCGGTTAGAAGCTCTTTCTCCAGTTTCGATTGCAGGTCGGTGGTGAGCTTGGCGCCGTCCGAGGCGACATAGAAGACGTCGATGGCGCGATGGCCTTCGGTATCGATCAGCACCACGTCGATGTTGCAGCCCGCCGATGAGAGTGTTGCGGCCAGATCGTAGAGCAGGCGGGGCCGGTCTTCGGCGATGATCTCGACCAGCGTGGCCGTTTCGCAAGCTTGGGAATCGAAGTGCACGCGGGGCTGGACGGTTCGCAGCTTGGGCCGGGCCGGGATGGGGCGGCCGTCCAGAAGCTTGCCGACGTCGAGCTTGCCGAGCGCCACCTGTTCCAACGTGGTCTGCAGGCGCTCCAGCTCGGTGGCGTTGAGATCCAGGGTGTGTTTCGGATCGGCGAAGACGAAGGTGTCCAGGATCTGGCCTTTGGTGTTGGCGAAAGCCTCGGCTTTCAGGATGTCCAGGCCGAAGCTGGAGATGGCTCCGGCCAGCGAAGCGAACAGCGCGGGCATGTCGCGAGCGACGATGGTGGCGCGATAGACTCCGCTCCAGCGATCCACCCGCGCCGCGACACCGGTGGGGCGGCTCTGCTCGTACAGCTCCAGGTGCGCTTCGATCTCCGCGGCGGTGTGGGTGCGGAGGTAGCGCACGGGAAGCCCCTTGAGGAATCCGGCGGGGTCGGCGACATGCGTGGGGACGTCCTGGATGCGGTCGGTTTCGAGTTCGCGCACCAGTTCCTGATGCGTGACGCGGTAGGCCTGCCAGAGCTGTTCGAGTCGCCAGGGCGTCATGGCGGCGGGATTGACGGCGGAGATGTCGGCGTAGGTCAGGACGGCGAGCAGCTTGAGGCGCTCCAGGGTGCCAATGCCTTGGGCCAGCGCGCGGGCGGTGGCTTGGTCGAAGAGATCGCGGGAGTTCATCACCGCGGACAGGTCCAGATGATGTTCGATGAGGAACTCGACCGCGGCCTGGTCCTCGGCGGGCATCCGGATGCGCTGCATGGCGACGCGGGCGAGCTCCACCGAGCGGCGTGAATGGTCCTGGTTGGATCCCTTGCCGGAGTCGTGGAAGAGCAGCGCGAACCGCAGCAGAGCGGGGTCTTCGATCTCCGAGAGGATTTCCGCGAGGCGGCGGCGGGCGGGATCTTTTGCCGCGGCCAGCTCGCTCAGCTTTTCGATCGCGACGAGGGTGTGCTCGTCGACGGTGTAGCGGTGGTAGTAGTCGGGAATCACCAGGCAGGTGATGGTGTTCCACTCGGGGAAAAGCGCTTGCACCAGGCCGGTGTTGTGCATGGCGCGCAGAGCCAGAGCGGCGTGCGGCAGCGAGAGGATGCGGCGCAGCGCCGGCCACTTGGGGTTTCCGGCGGCGCAATAGCGGGCGAACGCGTCGCGCTGGGCCTCCAGGCGGCGCTCGGTCTCGGCAGCCAACGGGACTCCGTGGCGCGCCACGAATTCGAACAGGCGCAGAAAAAGCTCCGGGTCGCTTTCCAGTTGTCCGGGCGCGCGCAGCAGGATGCGTTCGTTCGAGACGGTGAAGTCCGCGTTGGACAGGCGGGTGCGCCAATCGCGGAACTGCGCCACCAGGGAGCTTTCGCTACTTTCAATCAGGTCCAGCGCGCGCCGGGATTCGTTCGCGATGGCTCGCGCGTTTCGAAAATATTCGCGCATGAAGGCCGCGGATTCGTGAAAATCCAGGAAGCCCTGCTTGGTGAGTTCGTGCTGCGCATCGAAGGTGAGCTGGTTCTGATCGCGGCCGGCCTGGTAGTGCAGGAAGCAGCGCAGCGATCCGAGAAAGCGCACGGGCGCGGCCAGCGCGTCGTTGGGCGGGGCGGCCGGATTCTTCAGCTTGGCCAGCCAGCCGACCAGATGCGCGTCGCGCAGGCCGCCGGGCGTCTCCTTCACGTCCGGCTCAAGATGGTAGAAGGTGCCCTGATATTTGGCGTGCCGGGTGCGGGTGAGCTGGCACAGATTGCGGGCGAGCAGGCGGGCCTGCCGTTCGAAGAACGCGGGAAGCCTGGTTTCGAGCTTGGCGTACAGGTCGCTCGAGCCGTCCAGCAGTCGGCGATCGAGCAGGCTGATGCTCAACTCGATGTTCTGCTCGTGGATCTCGGCGCATTCGGCGATGGTGTGGACCGAATGGCTGAGCCGGAGTCCGGAGTCCCACACCAGTCGCACGAATTCAGAGAGCGCATTCTTGATGGCGGCGGTTTGGGATTCGCGCTCCACCAGGATCAGGATGTCGACGTCGGAGTAGGGGAACAGCTCGCGCCTGCCGAAGCCGCCCACCGCCAGCATGGCCAGGCTGCCGGCTGCCGCGTCGGCGAGCGATGACCGGTAGGCCTGGATCGCGATTTGGTCCACCAGGGCGGAGAGCGCGGCTTGGACCGCGGATGCGTCGCCAGTGGCAAAGAAGGCGCGCTGGAGTTCGGCCCAGGCGGGGTTAGAGTGCAGCTTCTCCACGGTTGGAGGCGAGTGAATCGCCGGATTTTTTATTGTAGCGTCGCGTGGATGAATTCCGCCGGTTGCCGCGTTTCATAAGGTGTATGAGAAAAACACAGAGTCGAAGACGAGGCGGTCGAGTTCTGTTGCTGGGCGCGGCTGTGGTTGCGGTAATCGCTGCGGGGAACGTCCACGCGGGCAGCAGCCGGAAGCCGGCGCCCGAACTCGCGCTTCGGGACGCGAGCGGCGCGACGGTCAGGCTTTCCGATTACCAGGGCAAAGTGGTTCTGCTCGACTTTTGGGCCACTTGGTGCGGCGGGTGCCGGGAGGAGATCCCATGGTTCATGGAATTCGAACGCGAGTATCACGATCGGGGTTTTGCAGTGCTGGGCGTGTCGATGGATGAAGACGGCTGGAGCGCGGTGAAGCCGTTCGTCGACGAGCGCAAGATCAACTACCGGATCGTGATGGGAAACGAGCGAGCCGCGCGGCTCTATGGCGGTGTTGAAGCACTGCCGGTGGCGTTTCTGATCGATCGGACCGGGAAGATCGCGGCGACGCACGTCGGCACGGAAGCAGGGAAAGAGGGATTTCGCCGGGAGATCGAAGGCTTGCTCGGGACGGTTCATGCGCCTGCTCGCTGATATATGCGTGAGATCGCGATCTCCAAGCTCAAGGCGACCTGTCTAGCCGTTCTCGAGCTAGGTTGATGAAGTACTGGCCCGATTGAACTTCCCCAGTCTGATCTCGGTGACATATTCCTGGCCGCGACGGCGTCGGTCTTCATCGACCTTACGTTGACGACGGCGGACGAACAGCTCATCGTCTGTTCGTGGCTGAAGACCCTGCCGAACGACTGATCGCCGCTCGCCAAGCGACGTTGTGCGCATCGCCCACTAGTCACGGTTTCCAGACGGAAACAGGCTCAGGACGTTTGAAGCCACTCCGGTGCATGCAAATTGTGAAAATAGAGCAGGGCCTGACTCTTGGCCCCGCCCGCGTCGTGATGAGGGAGTCGAGGTATCGCTATGGCGAATTACAAACGCGGGAGCGTGCGGCATGGCTAGCGCGCGGGATTTTCAGGCGGCGCGGACACCGCGAATCCTGTGGGTGGAGTTGACCTCCAAGTGTCCTTTCGACTGCGTTTTCTGTTCGCGCAAGACACGGCGCGGCACCGGGCAGCACTTGCCGTTCGCGGTTTACTCCGCGCTGCTGGACGCTCTGGTGGATCCGCGCAAGTTCATTCTGAATTATTCCGGCGAATCCACGGTGTACCCGGAGTTGATCCCCGCGATCCAACGGGCGCGCGCCACGGGAGCGTTTGTCGAGATGGTGTCGGCGATGGCTACGGCGCCGGAATCGCTGTTGGGTCCGCTGAGCCGGAGCGGCCTGAACCGGCTGAGCGTCTCGCTGCACGCCACGGATCCGGAAAAATTCTCTGAAATTTATCGTTACAGCTCCTTCGCCACGCTGCGCTCGCGCCTGGAGCGCTTCCTCGAGGTGTGCCGGGCGGCAGCGGGTCCCAACGGCGACGCGCCGGTGGTGGACCTCGCCTTCGTTGCAATGGATGCGAATCTCTCGCAGCTAACATCCGTCGCGGCGCTCGCGAGCGAACTCGGGCTGCGAGATATCACCGTCTTTCCGGTGCTGCGGCGGGATGAGATTCCCGTCCAGTTTCCGAGCGAACTGACCGCGCACGGCGTGCGTCGGCCGGAGTTCGCCAGGCGCGTGCAGGCGGCCGTGGATCGGGCTGCGCAAGACCGTCCCGAGATCCGTGTGACGGTCTCGAACGAATCACTCACCGAGGGCGAGCGCCGCCTCGGAGAAGTTCCGGTTCCGTATCCGCGGGAACTCCCACCGGGCGCGCTGATACATTCCTGCGAGCAAAATCCATGGGAGACCGCGCACGTGCTGTCCAACGGCGATGTGGTGGCCTGCGAGGTGCTGGACAAGACTCCGCTGGGCAACCTGTCGGAACAATCGATCGAAGAGATCTGGCACGGCGCAGCGTACCAAAGCTTTCGGGAGCGGTACCGGCGTGGCGAGATTCCGGAGTGCCGAGCGTGTCCCTGGAAGAGAGCCTACCTGCCGGGTCCGCGCGCGAGCGAAATCATCGCGGCGCGGGGCCTCAGCGCGCAACTGCTCCACGGCTGGCACCAGCCTTCCGGCGAAGATCACATCTGGAGCAGCCAGCAAGCAGCGGCAGTTCTGGAGCCGCGGCCGGGATCGCGGACGTTGCACGTGTCCGGAATGCTTCCGCCGGGGCCGGAAAATAGTCCGAATCACCTGACGATCCGCCTGAACGGGAGCGAGATCGGACGAGTCACCAATTCCGGCGATGAGATTCTTCCCTTCGGCCTGGACTTCGCGGTGGCGGCGGATCAGCCGGCGCCGTGGATGCTCGAGTTTCGGACCACCCACATGTACCGAGCATCGGAACGCGGGGCCGGCAGCGACCAGCGCGATCTTGGATTCGCACTGGTGCTGGTGGTGTCGAAAGAGTTCGTCGACCCGCAACGCGCCAGGCGGCGGAAGGCGGCACTCCGGCCGCTGCGCCACTTCGTGCACGCGATCGATCTCGTGGGGGCGAAGCTGCATGGCCGCCGGCGCGACGCGCGCCCGGTGCGGTCCGGCGGCGCATGGACGCCCGGACTTTCGATTCTCATTCCGGAGTGGGATAACACCGAAGAGCTGACAGCCTGTCTCGGGAGCGTGCGGTGTGCGGCTGGCCAGTGGAGCGAGCCGCTGGAGGTTGTGGTGGTGGTGAACGGTTCGCCGGAGTCCTGCTACCGGCTTTTGCGGAAAGAGCATCCGGAAGTTCGCTGGCGCTTTTATGATCGGCCTCTGGGCTTCGGCGGCGCCGTTCGGGCCGGCCTGGAAGCGGTGCATCACGATTGGGTCTACCTGCTGAACAGCGATGTCGTGCTGGAGCCGTCCGCGCTGCGCGCTGTGGGGCCGCTGCGCTCCCTCAGAACGTTCTCGGTGGCCTCGCAGATTATTCTCAAGGACACGACGCGCTTCCGCGACGAGACCAACTGGACCACGCTGCTGGTGGAATCCGGCCTGGCCACGATACACGACTGGATTCCGAGATCCGAGGCCCCGGTTCCGACCTTCTACGCCGGCGGCGGAGCGTCGCTGTTTCGCACGCGGTTGCTCGGCAGGCTGCTGGATGAGGCGGCCTACGATCCGTTCTACTGGGAGGATGTGGAATGGGGCTGGCGGGCGCGAAAACTCGGGTACGAGTCGTGGCATTGTCCGGAATCGCGGGCGCACCATACGCGGCGCTCCACCATCGCGCGGCACTATCCGGCCGACACGGTGGAAGCGATCACGCGGCGCAACGGGTTGCTGTTCCAGTTGCGGAATTTCACAACGGCGGGATCGCTCGAACCGGTGATCGAAGAGATTGCGCGGGCGCCGGAGCCGATCGCGGCGCATTTTCGGGCGCCCTCGACCCACTGGAAGATCGCGCGCGGCCGTTTCTGGAACCACCGTGCGCCGCTCTCGGATAACGAGGTTTTCGCCCGCTGGAGCAGCTCTATTTCGAACTGCTGAAGAAGAGCCATCTTCCGGGGAAACGGGGTGTCTGGGCCCCTTGAAGTGCGAAAATAGACCAGGACTCGGGCCGCCCTTCGTCTTTTTCGCCCCGGGCGGCGTCTGTGGAAATGGAGCCGAAGTTTGATATTTCGGGAGGTTGAGGACCGCGACCTGATCGCCAAGGCGCGACGGGGGCACGTGGACGCCTACAACGTTCTCGTGTCGCGCTGGGAGAAACGTGTCTTCAATTATCTGTTGCGGCTAGTTGCCAATCGCGAAGACGCGCTCGACTTGAGCCAGGACGTTTTTTTGAAAGCCTATCAGAACTTGCGAAAGCTGGACGATCCGGCGAAGTTCCCGGCCTGGCTGTTTCGCATTGCGCACAACGAAGCGTATTCGCAGTTGCGCAAGAACCGGCCGGAGGGTGAACTGGTGGGCGAGCTGAAGACCGGCGGATCCAGCGCGCGGATGTTCCCGATCGAGCTGAGCCTGGCGGTGGAGAGCGCTCTGGGGCGGCTGTCCGGCGACCAACGCGAAGCGGTGCTGCTGAAGATCTATCAGGGATTCAAGTTCGAGGAGATGGCCGAGATTCTGGAATGCCCGGTGTCGACCATCAAGTCCCGCTTGTACACGGCACTCGATCTTTTGAAACAGAGTCTGGCTCCAGTGAACACGGGAGGGGCGGAATGAGCTGCTCGTCTGTAGATTTGAAAGCCTATTTGCTCGAGGATCTGGCTCCGGTGGAACGCGCGCCGGTGGCGAAACATCTGGAAGCGTGCCAGGAGTGCCGCGAAGAGCTGGAGCGGCTGAACGTTACGCGCGCCGCGCTGCTGTCGCTCGAAGAACAAGAGGCGCCGCAGAGAATCGCGTTCGTTTCCGACAAAGTATTTGAGCCGCGCTGGTGGCAGACCATCTGGCATTCCGGCCCGGTGATGGGTTTCGCGTCGGCGGGCGTGCTGGCGGTGGCGATTCTGGTACACGCCTTCGCGCATCCGGCCGGCACGGTGGCGCCTTCGGCGACGGTGGATGTCGCGCAGATCGAGCAGCGCATCGAGCGCGAAGTGAATGCGCGCCTGGATGCCGCCGTCGCCAAGACTGTGGCGGACACCGAGACCAGGCAGGCGGCTTTGTCCAAGCAACTGGATTCGGCCGAGCTGGATCTGGCGGCCGCGCAGCAAACCATTCGCTACTACAACCAGCAAATGGGCCGCATGATCGTGGCCAGCAGCAGTAGCGGCCAGGAAAGGCAGGCGCAATGAGAGGCCTGGCGATCGCGGTTCTGGTGCTGTGCGCCATCCCGTCCGGATCGATGGCGGACAAGCCCAAGGTAAGCCGCGCCATGATCAAGCCCATGGAAGAGAGCCTGGACAACCGGCTGCAAAGGTTGTGGGCGGACGATCCCATTCAGGTGCTGGGTCTGACGCAGGGCTTGTATATCAACGGCTATGGCGTCGTGTTCATGAGCGAGTTGAATCTGGCGCCTGGCGCCGGCATCTCGCCGTTTCATCCCAAGGTGACGCCCGACGAAGTGAAGCGCATCCACGACAAGAAGGTGGCCCGGATCGCGCAGCTCAAGGAGACCATGGCGGACATGCTGGTGGGTTCGGCGAAATCCCTGGATGCCATGCCGGCCGACGAGCAGGTGACGCTGGGAATTTCGCTGTTCTATTGGAACTGGGAAAACAGCAGCGGGCTGCCGGGCCAGATCGTGATGCACGCGCCCCGGCGAGTGCTGCTGGAAAGCAAACCCGCGGCTACCGCGAAGCTGGTCACCGAAGAGTACTGATCCATGCGGCTGGGCGAGATTCTCATCGAGCGCAAGCTCATCAGCGCCGAAGATCTGGAGCGCGCGCTCGAATTGCAGAAGGAGCGCGGGGACAAGATCGGCAAAACGCTGGTCGACATGGGCTTCATCGCCATGCGCGACGTGCTGGCGGCGCTGGCCGAGCAGTGGGACGTGCCGCTGGTGACGATTGAAGGTCCGCCGGCGGTTTCGCCCGAGACCGAAGCGCTCTCGCCGCGATTCCTGCGCCAGTTCCGCTGCCTGCCGCTGAGCCGCGACGACCACACCGTGACGCTGGCGATGGCCGATCCGCTGGATGTCGAAACCATCGCGGCCGTGCGGAACTGCACCGGTTTGAAAGTGGCGAGCGTTCTGGCGGCCGAGCAGGAAATTCTGGACGCCATCGACAAGTATTACGGCGACAGCGCGCGACACGAGACGGAGCTGGAAGGCGACGCGGCCGAGGCGTCCGAGGATCTCGAACACCTGCGCGACATGGCCAGCGAAGCGCCAGTGATTCGGCTGGTGAACGCGATCGTGGCGCAGGCGGTCGAAAAGCGAGCCAGCGACATTCACTTCGAGCCGTTCGAAAAAGAGTTCCGCGTGCGCTACCGCGTGGACGGCGTGCTCTACAACCAGGAAGCTCCGCCGCGCGAGATGAAGGCTGCCATGATTTCGCGCGTGAAGCTGATGGCCAAGCTGAACATCGCCGAGCGCAGGCTTCCGCAGGACGGGCGCATCAAAATCAAGACGCTGGGCCGCGAAGTGGACCTGCGCGTGTCGACGCTGCCGACGCTGTACGGCGAAAGCGTGGTGATGCGGTTGCTGGACCGGTCGGCGGGCGATTTCTACGATCTCGGCCGGCTGGGCTTCGACCAGCACATGCTAAGCCGCATGGAACACTACACGGCGCTGCCGCACGGAATTTTTCTGGTCACCGGGCCGACCGGCAGCGGCAAGTCCACCACGCTCTATTCGGCGCTCAAGCGGATCAATCAAAGCGACAAGAAGATCATCACCATTGAAGATCCGGTCGAGTACCAGATGGACGGCATCAACCAGATCCACGTGAATCCGCAGATCGGGCTGACGTTCGCCTCCGGGCTGCGGCACATCGTGCGGCAGGACCCGGACGTGATCATGGTGGGCGAAATTCGCGACCGCGAGACGGCCGACATCGCGATCCGGTCGTCGCTCACCGGGCACTTCGTGTATTCGACGCTGCACACCAACGACGCGCCCAGCGCCATCACGCGGCTCACCGACATGGGCGTGGAGAATTATCTGATCACCTCGTCGCTGGTGGCGGTGCTGGCGCAGCGGCTGGTGCGCGTGATCTGCCAGCATTGCCGGGTGGAAGACGGCACGCGCATCGCGCCGGACGGCGAAACGGTGCGTTGTTATCACGGCAGCGGCTGCGAGAATTGCTTCGGCTCGGGCTACACGGGCCGCGTGGGGATTTTCGAGCTGATGGAGCTGAACGACGAAATCCGCAAGCTGATCATGCGGAACGAAGACGCGTCGGTGATTACCGCGGCGGCGCGCCGCAATGGCATGCGCAACCTGCGGGAAGACGGCTGGCTGAAAGTCGCTAGCGGGTTGACGACGGCGGACGAGGTAATGCGTGTCACGCAGGAATTCTAAATTTTAAATGAATAGTTTTTATTTCAGAGCCGTGGCTTCCGACGGGAACCTTCGCACCGGGACCATCCATGCCGAGACCGAGCGCTGGGTGGCGCAGGAACTGCGGCGCCAGGGACTCACGCCGGTCTACGTCGGGACCGAACCGAAAAAGTCGTTCGAGCTGAAGCTGCCGTCCTTCTCCGGCGCCAAGCGCAGCGACGTTCTGTTCTTTACCCAGGAACTTTCCACGTTGCTGAACGCCGGCGTGCCGCTGGACCGCGCGCTCTCGATCACCGGCGAGCTGACTGAGCGCGCCGGATTCCGCACGCTGGTGCAGGACATTTTGCGCATCGTCAAGGGCGGCAAGTCACTGGCTGACAGCCTCTCGGCGCATCCGGAGTATTTTTCGGACCTGTACGTGAACATGGTGCGCGCCGGAGAAGCCAGCGGATCGCTGGCGGCGGTGTTCGAGCGGCTGACTGAATTCGAGCGCACGCGCGACGATCTGCGCAGCTACATCCTGTCGTCCATGGCCTACCCGTGCCTGCTGTTTCTAGTGGGCACCGGCTCGATTCTGGTGCTGATGAACTTCGTGGTCCCGCGCTTCGCCTCGGTGTTCGAGCAGTCGCGCATCGAAATGCCGCTGCCAACCAAAATGCTGCTGGAAGGCAGCAAGTTCATGCAAGCCTACGGCTGGTTCGGACTCGCCGCCATCGTGGCCGCCGCGGTGGGTCTGTATTCCTACGTCCGAACGACGGCCGGCAGGCTGTGGTGGGATACACTGCGGCTGCGCATTCCGGTTTTGGGCGACGCGCTGCGGAAAGCGGAAACGGCTCGCTTCGCCCGCGCCATGGGCACGCTGGTTTCGAACAGCGTTCCGCTGGTGCAATCCATCGGAATCGCCGGAGCGACGTTGAACAACCGCAGAATTTCCGGCTCGCTCGAAGCGGTGTCGCTGGGCGTCAAGCGCGGCGAGGGCATCGCTCAACCCCTGCGGCGCGCCGGACAGTTTCCGCCGCTCGCTGCGCACCTGCTGAGCGTGGGCGAGGAGACCGGGCGACTGGATCAGATGTTCGTCCGGATGGCCGACATCTACGACGCCGACACGCGCTCGGCCATCCGCCGATTCACGTCTTTGTTTGAACCGCTGGTCATCCTGGTGATGGGATTGATTGTCGGAGTTTTGATTCTGAGCATGTTGCTCGCGATTGTCAGCATGAACGATGTCGCGGTGTAATGAGCTTAAGCGCACAGGACGCCGGGGCGTCCTCGTACTTGTCCATAAGCGCTGCCCCGGCGTTCCGTTGTGCGCTTTCTGGGGAGGTGAAGGCCATGAGACGACGAAATAGAAGCCAGGCGGGCGTGACGCTGATCGAAATGATGGTGGTGGTGACCATCATTGCGCTGTTCGCGGCGCTGGTGCTGCCGAAAATGATCGGCCAGGCCGACAAGGCGCGCAAGACCGCCGCCCGCGCGCAGATCAACGCGTACATGACGGCGCTGGGCTCTTACAAGCTGGATACCGGCGTGTTTCCAACCACCGAAGAAGGACTCCAGGCGTTGCGCGTGAAGCCGGAGAACGCCAACAACTGGCAGGGACCCTACCTGCAGAAGGAAGTCGAGAACGATCCCTGGGGCCGTCCTTATCTCTATCGCTTCCCCGGCGAACACGGCGACGAGCCCGACATGATCAGCTACGGCGCTGACGGCCAGCCCGGCGGAGACGGGATCAATGGCGACATCGTCAGTTGGAAAAACTAGCCGCGCCGGCGTCACTCTGATCGAAATGATGGTGGTGGTGGGCCTCATCTCGCTGATGGTGGGCATCACTCTTCCCTCCATCACCTCCGGCATCGATTCCCTGCGCCTCAACGCCGCCACCAGCGGCATCGTCAGTTTTCTCAACTCCGGCCTGGATCGCGCCGAGCGCCGCCAGCAGGCGGTGGAGATCACCATTTCCAAGCAGGACAACGCGCTCGAGATGCGTACCTCAGAAGCCAAGTTCTACCGCAAGCTCGCCATGCCGGAAGGAGTCTCCATTGCCCGTATCCTTCCGGAACTGCCCGACAATCCGGACGCGCCGCGCAGTTTTCTGCTTTATCCGGGCGGCACGGCGCCGCGCTTTGGAGTCCTGCTGGTGAACCGCAAGAACGTCGAACGCATCGTGCGGGTGGATCCCATCACCGGCGTTCCGCGAGTGGAGCAGCCTGAGAAGTGAAGAATCGCGGCTTTACCCTGCTCGAAGTTCTGGTGGCCACGGTCATCATGGCGGTGGCGGTGACGGGCTTGCTTTCGGCGTTGTCCACGTCTCTGCGCACCGCCGCGCGGCTTACCGATTACGATCGCGCCGTGCTGCTGGGCCGCCAGAAAATGGACGAGTTGCTGATCGCCGACAAGCTTCCCAAGCTGACGCCCTTCGAGGGCACCTGGGATGCGTCCATTACCGGCGGCCTTCCGATCGGCTGGAAAGCGCGCCTCTCGCCGTTCGAGGCGCCGCCCAACGCGGGCCCCGGCACGCCGTTCCTGGAACGCATCCAACTGGAGATCTGGTGGATGAGCGGAGAGCAGCGCCGCACCCTCAGCCTGGAGGGTTTCCGGCGCTCCATCGCCCTCACGCCTGAAGACATGGCGGGAGCCGGACATTGACCAGGAAGCATTCAGAATCCGGCGTCACTCTGATGGAGCTGCTCATTGCCATCACGCTGCTGAGCACGCTTTCGGTGGGGATTCTGCTTTCGTTGCGCGTCGGCTTGAGCGCCATGAACAAGGCCGATTCCAAGCTGATGAGCAACCGGCGCGTGACCAGCGTGGAACGCATTCTCGAAGAGCAGATCGAGGGGATCATGCCGGTCACCGCGAATTGCCATCCTCCAGGCGGAGCGGGGCCGGCCCCGCCCATCAGTTTCTTTCAAGGCGAAGCGAGCTCCATGCGGTTCGCTTCCACCTACTCGCTGCAGCAGGGATCGCGCGGCCTGCCCATGATCCTCGAGTTCCAGGTCATCCCAGGCGAGAACAACCAGGGAGTGCGGCTGGTGGTGAACGAAATTCTGTACACCGGCCCAGGCGGCGCCGGCCAGCTCTGCACGGGCTTCGGACCGGATCCGGCCACCGGCATTCAAGGGCCGCGATTCGTGCCCATTCAGGTGGGCGCGAACTCCTTCGTGCTGGCCGACAAGCTGGCCTATTGCCGCTTCAGTTTTCGCGATCCCGGGACGCCGCCCCAGGCGCCGGCCTGGATCGTGCGCTGGACCAAGCCGCTGCTTCCCAACGCCGTCCGCATCGAGATGGCGCCGCTCACGCCCGATCCGGCCCGCCTCCAGCCGGTCACTCTCACGGTGCCGGTTCGAGTGACGCGGCACCCGCTGGAGCCGTATGAGAACAACTAGGCGGCAAGGAACCGCATTGCTGGCGGTGCTGTGGCTCTCGGCGGCGCTCTCGGCGATCGCTTTCACGGTGGCCAGCACGGTTCGGGCCGAGACCGAGCGCACCTCCACCGACGTCGATGCGCTGCGGGCCGGCTATCTGGCCGCCGGCGCCGTGGATCGTGCGCTGCTCTACATCCAGTGGGGTCCCACCTACCGCAACCCGGACGGATCGCCGCGGTATTTCAGCAATCCGACTCCGCTGATCAAGCTGGAGTTTCCAACCGGGGAGGCCAGCGTCGAGATCATCCCCGAATCCGCCAAGCTCGACGTCAACAAGGCCGTGCCGCAGGAGCTCATGAATCTGCTGCTGGCCCTGGGAGTGGATCCGGGCCGGGCCCAGACCATCACGGCGGCCATCCTGGACTGGCGCTCCCCGACGCCCGGCGAATCCTTTACCCAGTTCGATCAACATTACTTGTCGCTCGCGCCGTCTTTTCGGGCCCGCCATGCGTCCTTTCAAGAGATTGAGGAATTGTTGCTGGTGGAAGGAGTGACGCCGGACTTGTTTTACGGAAGTTACACGCGCGATGCGGAAGGCGACCTGGTGCGCCACGCCGCGCTGCGGGATTGCCTGTCGGTCTATGGATCCAGAGGCCCCATCGATGCGAACACCGCCGAACCGGCCGTGATGCAGGCCGTCGGCGTAGGCGCCAATGTCGCGGCGGCCCTGGTCACCCGGCGTCTCGCTGGGCCGTTTCGAGATCGTAAGGAGATTGATCCCTTCCTGAGCGGCGGCCCGGGCGCGGCCAGGATCACCATCGCGCCCAGCTCGATTGCGACCCTGCGTGCCACCGCCCGGCTGCGCCTGGCCAACGGACAGTTGGCCGATGTTCAAAGGACCGTATCCGCCTTGGTCAAGTTTCTCGGATCGGAATACGACGCTCCGTTCCACATCATGCGCTGGTACGACAACGTTGCGGCTCCCCAATGACCGGAATCGACCTGGGAAAATGGCTGGCCCTCGGGACGGCCGTCGGAATCGAGATCGGGCGCGACAGCCTGACCGCAACCGTGGTGCGCGTCCGGCCGTGGGGCGCTCGCATTCTTGGCGAGATCACGCTGCACGGCTTTCGCGAGCAGCCCGCCACCGAGTGGGGCGCCACCTACGCCGCCTTCTTGAAGAAGCTTGGCGTGGCGCATCTGGCCGCCGCCGTGTTGCTGCCGCGCGATGAAGTGATGGTCCGGCAGATCGCTTTGCCCGGCGTTTCCAACAAAGACCTCGCGGCCGCCATCCGCTTCGAGATCGATTCGCTGAATCCCTATTCGGAAGAAGAAGCGGTTTTCGACTGGGCGCGCATCGGAAAAAGCTCCACGGTCCTGGTGGGCGCCACGCGACGCTCGACGCTCGAACGCTTTCAGACGCTGTTCGCCGAAGCGGGCGTGAAAGTGGCGTCGTTCACCTTCTCGGCGCCGGCCATTTATTCCGCGCTGCGCCTGCTCGCGGCCCCCGCCGACGGCTTCCTGCTGCTCGAAGAGCACGGGGACGAGCTGGAGATCTACGGCGAGAGCGCATCTCGTCCGCTGTTTTCGGCGCGCCTGGATGGATCCGCGGCGCGGGCCCGCAACCTGGCGGTGGCCGAGTTGAGACTTCCGCCGGAAACCGAACCGGCCGCGTTGCACGACGCTTTGCCCAGGCCCCAAGCGGCTCCCGCGGACTTCGATATCGCTCAGGCGGCCTTGTCCTACGCCACCGCGCTGGCCGGCACGAGCCTGCTTCCACCTCTGGCCGTGAATCTGCTGCCCCGCGAGCAACGCCGCTCCAGCTCGCGCCTGCGCTTTGTTCCGACCATCGCGCTGGCGACGACGGTAGTGCTGCTGTCCGGCGCCGTGCTGGCCTATCCGAAATACGCCGACCGCCACTACCTCGGCGCGCTGCAATCCGAAATCCGCGGCATCGAGCCCCGGGCGCGAAGAGCGGTCGAACTGGATCGCCAGATCGCCGTGGCGCGCAACCGCACCCAGACGCTCGACAATTTCCGCCGGCGCAGCAAAGAAGACCTGGACGCGCTCAAGGAAGCGACCGAGCTGTTCGCGCCGCCCACCTGGATGTCTTCGTTCCAGCTCACGCGCGATTCGCTGACCATTCAGGGCCAGGCCGAGCAGGCCGCGGCTCTGCTCAAATTGCTCGACAGCTCGCGGCAGTTCCGCGGCTCCAGCTTCACCAATGGGCCGGCCAAGAGCGCGGACGGAGAATTATTCGGCATCCACGCTCAGAGACAGGGAGTGACGCCGTGACGATTCAAGAGCGGGACAAACGCGCGCTGCTGATCCTGGGCGGCGCTTTGCTCATCGGGTTCCTGTATTGGATCGCCACCCGGTCGCCCAGCGCTGCCCCCAACGCCGCCGTTGCGGTGGACACCGTGGAGCGGGCCGAAAGGCGCCTGGCCACGCTGCGGACCGCGCTCGCCACCGTGGATGGCAAGGAAGCCAACTTGAAGCAGGCCTCGGCCGAATTGGCCGACCGCGAGAAAGGCCTGATCCCCGGCGATACTTCCAACCAGGCGCAGGCCCAACTGCTCGAGATCTTCGGCCGGATCGCGAAGCAGCAGGTTCCGCCGATCGAAATACGGCAGGCCGAGTTCGCGCAGCCGCGCCCCTACGGAGACACCTATGGAGAAGTCTCGGTGGCGGTGACCGTCGATTGCCGCACCGACGAGCTGGTCAACCTGCTGGCGGCGCTCACCCAGCAACCTGAAATCATCGCCACCCAGGACATCCGGTGTGCCAACTCGAATCCGAAAACCAAGAACATGTCCATCCGGCTCACCGTTTCCGGCCTGGTGCCGCGGCGGCTGGTGCCGGAGAAGAAGGGATTCTCGTTTTGACCCGCAAGCTGATCGCGCTGGACTTGCTGCTGCTGGCCGTAGTTGCGTTGCTGGCGGTCCAGGTGCGCCGCGAATGGCTGGCTGCGAAAACGCGCGACCATGCCGTGCTGGCGAAGAAAATCAATGCCACGCCGGCGCAGCCGCTGGCGCCTTTGCCGAAGCCCGAGCCGCTGACCGCCGCCGCGTATGAAGCGGTGGCCGGCAGGAATCTGTTCTCGAAGGACCGCAGCTCCAACGTGATTATCGACGTGACTCCTCCGCTGCCTCCCAAGCCCGTTCCGCCCTTTCCCGTGGCGCACGGCGTGATGTTGTGGGAAGGCGTGCCGCCCACCGTGGTGTTGAGTGAGAACGTGCGCGGGGCGCAAAAGGGATATCATCCCGGCGACACCATCGGCCAGTGGCAGATCGTCTCGGTGGACAACCAGTATCTGGTGTTGCAGTGGGATGGCAAGGAGTTCAAGAAGCGGCTGGATGAGCTGCTGGATAAGACCACGCTGGTTGCCGAAGCCCCCGCGGCAGGGTCCGCGCCCGTTGTTCAGACGTCTTCGGCGCCGCTGGTGCAGTCGTTTTCATCCAAGACCTCCAGCGGTCCCGGCGAAATCGATATGGGTGGAGGCGTCAAAGCCTGCGTGGCTGGCGATACCGCGCCGGCCGGCGCCGTTGTGGGCGGACTGAAGAAGGTAGTGAGCGCCACTCCGTTCGGATCAGTCTGCCGTTGGGAACCAGTCAAGTAAAGGAAAACTATGAAGACCGTCACATTGATTTTGCTCGCTGCTGTGTTCGCGTTCGCCGAGGATCGGCCTAAACCCAAGCAGGACGTCCCGCCGGCCAGTTCGCAGAACGCTTCGCAATCCATTCCTTCCGGCGCCGTTCAGGTGGAGCCGTTTCTGTACCGCTACACCGACGCGCAAGGAAAAACCTGGATGTACCGCCGCACTCCATTCGGCGTGTCGAAATGGGAGGACCAGCCGGCGGCTGCTCCCCAGACCGCGGCTGCGGAAGCCGATCCCGTCACGGCAACTGACCTGGGCGACAGCGTGCGGTTCGAACGCAAGACACCGTTTGGAACCAACCAGTGGGTCCGCAAGAAGAGCGAGCTGACCGCGGAGGAGCAAGCCATGCTGGCCCGTTCCAAAGACCACGCGGCCGCGGCACCGGCCGGTCAGTCATCCAGCAAGACCACGGAGAAGCGCTAGTGCGAGCCGAACCCCTGGGCCGCATGCTGGTCCTGAGCTGCGCGATGGCCGTTGGCGCGGCGGGTCAACTGCGGCAACCGCCACCGTCTTCGCAGCCCTTTCAGCCGGTCCCGCAGCAGGAGCAGCAACCCGCGCGGCCACCTGCTCCGGGTCCAGCGCAAGCCCCAGCCCAGCCCGGCCAGCCACCTCAAGGCGCGGCGCCACAGCCCGCCGCTCCCGCCGGCCCTCCCACCGTGTTCGGCGGCTTGTCGCTGAACAATGTTTCCCTCACCGAAGTGATCGACCTGCTGGCGCGCCAGTTGAAGATCAATTACATGCTGGATCCGCGCGTGCGCGGCGGAGTGATCCTCAACACCTATGGTGAGACCAAGGACATCGACACGCGCTCGCTGCTCGACACCATCCTGCGGCTCAACGGCGCCGGCATGGTGAAGCAGGGCGACATCTACCGCATCGTTCCCCTCACCGATATTTCGCACCTGCCGCTCGCGCCCGAGACCAAGACCGACTCGCAAAGCATCGAGCAAGACGACCAGCCCATGTTCAACCTGATCTTCCTCAAGTACGTAACCGCGGAAGAGCTGATGGCTGTGTTGAAGCCCTTCGTCGGCGAGGGCGCCACCATCGGCACCTACCCGCCCGCCAACCTGCTGCTGCTTCTGGACAGCCGCAGAAGCATGCGCCGCACCATGGACCTGGTGGCCATGTTCGACAGCGATCAACTGGCCAACCAGCGCGTGCACGTCTTCGATGTGAAGAACGGCCGTCCTTCGGATATTTCGAAAGAGCTGGAGAACATCGAGAAGTCGATCTCGATGTCGGAGAAATCGTCGCCCATCAAGTTTCTTCCCATCGATCGAATCAACACCATCATTGCCGTGGCGCCCAATCCGGGCGCGTTCGTCGAAGTCGGAAAGTGGCTCGACAAACTGGACACGCCGCCCAAGGTGACCGCCGGCGCCGTCAACGACTACGTCTATCGGGTTCGCTATGGCGACGCCATGTCCATCAGTTGTTCCATTCAGGCGTTGTACGGGCAACTAGCCGGCTCGTCCGGCCAGTTCTCGATCATGAGTTGCATGGGGATGGGCATGGGTGGCTTCGGCGGCGGATTCGGCGGCGGCATGGGCGGCGGCTTCGGTGGAATGGGTGGAGGTTTCGGCGGAATGGGCGGCGGATTCGGCGGCGGCATGGGCTACGGCGGCGGCATGAACGGAGGCGGTGGCTACGGCGCATACGCCCAGCCCAGCTTCACGCAAAACTCACCCAGTCCCTTCTCGCCTCAAAACACCAGCGCCAATCAGCAGCAGCCGGGCGCGACGGGCGGAACCGACCTTACCGGACAGTATCTTGGAAACGCGCCGGGTTCCGCGTACGCTCCCACGCACGTGCCCCGCGTGGTCGCGAATCCGTTGAACAACACGCTGCTCATTCAGGCATCGCCGCAGGAGTACGAGAACATTTTGAAGCTGATGAAGGATCTGGACGTCCCGCCGCGCCAGGTGTTGATCGAAGCCAAAATATACTCGGTGGACCTGACGCACGCCTTCTCCAGCGATGTGAAAGCGGCCCTGCAACTGGTTTCGGGCAAGACTCCCCACACGTTCCTGGGCGACTTTGGCGGCGGGATCACGAACCTCTCCACCGCGACGCTGGTCGGCAAGAGCCGCGAGCTTCTGGCCGCGGTCCAGCTTCAAGAGAATGAGAGCCGCGCCAAAGTTCTCTCCGCCCCGGCGGTGATCGCGACCGACAGCATTCCGGCCACCCTCAATGTCGGCACCGCGGTCCCGACCCTGACCGCGCAAGCCGTCACCGGAGCGCAGTCCGGCGGCAATTCGCTGTTTGCAAATTCGATTTCCAATCAGAACACCGGTGTCACTCTGAACATCCTGGCGCGCGTGACGCCCAGCGGCGTTGTCACGCTGGTGATCAACCAGCAGGTCAGCGATCCCACGGCCACCACCACCAGCAACATTCAGTCTCCGTCCTTTTCCAACAAGTCCATTCAGACCCAACTCACTTTGCAGGACGGCGACACCGTCGCGATCGGCGGCATCATCAGCGAAACCAACTCGGTTTCGAGCAGCGGCATCCCCGTTCTGCACCGCATCCCGATCCTGGGCGCGGCCTTCGGTACCCGCTCCTATAGCAGTGGGCGGTCCGAATTGATCATCTTCATGACGCCGCGCGTCATCTACGATACCAACCAGATGGCGGACGCCACCGACGAGCTCAAAACACGGCTCCGGTCGCTCCGCAGAGACGTCAAGGAGTAGGGGACTCTGGTACGTCGAATCAGCCAGTTACGAACTCCCGGCTGGCCCGGCCGGAGGGAGCCGCCAGGCGCCAGTCATCCCCTCAAATCACCGTTCAGTCTGGCCCTTTCCCCGTTGGCTGTAAATTATTGACTCTATAAGGGTCATATGGTCTAATAGTGGGCTGGGTCAGCTTAGTAGCATTAGGATCTGATAATCGTTTCTTAGTACTTTACGCTTGACTTGGTCTTGCGTTGAGTGTTATGAATGATTTTGACTGCGTCCAAACGGTTTGGCGGCATTCATCTTTGACGCATGAATCCCGCGAGCACTGAGATAAGAGAAGTTTAAGAAGAATTTGAGCTAGATGGAGACCAGGAACACAGTTCGAGCAGGACGGCGAGGCGGGGCGGTAGCGCTCTCGTCCGGGCTGGCTTTGCTGGAGCGCGATTCGCAATCTTCATGACGAGCGTACACTCGAGGCTCAGGTTGAAAAAGAGAACTTCCATCAATTCAATTTCAGTTTTTCACAAGGAGAAGGAAATGGCAGATTTTCGCAAATGGTTCATTGCGTTTGCCGTACTTGCACTGATGTTGGGCGCTTCCACGGCCTACGCGCAACTTCCCGGGGGTGGGAGTTCTATCAATTGCACCACCACTCCCAGCAACCCTACGATCGTGCGATCGGAAGATGAGACCGCACTGATGGGCGACTTTGTATTGAGCTGCGTCGGAGGCACTCCGACCCCAACCGGCAACCAGCTTCCGCAGTTTGACGTCACCCTGACGCTCAATGCGCAAGTCACTAGCAGGTTGTTGGGCGGCGGCTACATCGATGCGCTGCTGGTGATCGACGAAGCGTTCCCGACGGTTCCGTTCCCGGCCAATGCTCAGCAGGCTATCGGATCGCCGACCGGCCAGAAGGTGTGTTTCTCGAACACCGGTGGCACGGGCAGCGTCCCGGCTCTCTGCAACGTATTCAATGGGACGTTTAACACCGCGACGTTCCTGTTCAACGGCAATCCGTACAACCAGCCAAGTGCGTCGAACATCTTCGTGGCCCATCAGGCCAGCACTTCGCAGGTTACCTGGCTGGGCGTGCCGATCGACGCTCCCGGCACCGCCGGAACCCGTGTTCTCCGTATGACCAACGTTCGCGCCAACGCTTGTCTGGTCGGCGTCTCTTCGTCGTTGGTACCGTCGGCGATCACGGCATTCATTTCCATTAACGGCTCGAACAACGTCGTCATCAGCGGCGCGGGCCAGCAGACCGTCGCGTTTGTCCAGCAGGGCTTGCTTGTGAGCGCTCAAAACACCGCGCTGCAACAGTGCGTGAGCGTAAATGCAACTACAGCCACCAGCCTCTTACCAGGTCAGCCGGTCACCGCGGTCAAGGTAACAGAGGGCTTCGCTGCATCATTCAAACGGAGGATAGCCGCCGCGAACGCGGTATCGGACGTCTTCGACGGCAACAACGTGCCCGGACCTCTGCAGAACGTTCCGGGTGTGAACTATAACTCGGAGACGGCCTTGCAACCTCCGGCGCCGGGTGGCGCCTTCGCGGGCACTATTTTCGGCCTCGCGAATGCGGGCACGAGGATTCTGCTGGTGTTCAATAACGTGAACAACGGAGTGAGTGTCTTCGTACCGCAGTTCGTGGCGTTGACGCAAGCTGCCAGCACCGCCAGTCCGGCCAATCCGGTTCCTGGAAACACCGGCAATCCCACTGGTGGGGTCGGCTGGCAGGGTGGCTTCCTGGAGTTGATCGGAGGCAGCTCGGATCTCAACGGCAACGTCAACCTGGCCGCGACTCCGACCACAACCTTCACCGGCGGCGCGTCCTTCTTCGGCGGAGTCAGCCCGTTCAAGGGTCCCGGAGTAGTCGCTCCTTACATCAACGCCGTGCAGCTACCGGCGAGCGGTGGAGTGGCTACCGCGGTGTACGAGGTCGGCAACGCCGATCCGTTCGCTCAGGAAGCCGCCAACATCCCGATCATGGTGGCTTACGTCGCCAACACCAGCAACAACCTGCCGGCCACCGGCACGGCTACCGTTACTGCATCGTTTGCTCCGCTGAGCAACGTCAACACTGCATCGTCGACGGCGCCGATTCCGCGCTTCTGCAACAAGTCGACTGCCGCCAACGTGTGGCACATCGATCTGTGCACTTGCAACCTGCTGTTCCCGTTTGTGAGCAACCAGTCCGGATTCGACACTGGTGTCGCAATCGCGAACACCTCGCTTGATACCCTTAACGGAGTACCTCCGCAAGCCGGAACCGTCACTCTCTCGTACTATGGAAATACTACGGGTGGAGGCGCGGCTCCCGCCAACCAAACCTCGAAGACAGTAAACGCCGGCGAAGAGCTGGTGTTCACGCTGTCCAGTGGCGGTGACCATGGAATCGCGGCAACCCCCGGATTCCAGGGCTACATCATCGCTCAAATGCAATTCCAGTGGTGCCACGGCTTCGCCTTCATCAGCGACGTCGGCGCACAGAAGCTCGCCGAAGGATATCTGGCGATTCAGCTTGACTTCTATGCGGGAGCAGGCTTGAGTCGAACGGCTGTCACCGGCGAGGTCCAGGGCCACTAACCCTGCGCTTCGTTTAGTCACCAAATGGGGGAGGCTTCGGCCTCCCCTGTTTGTTTTTCAAGTAGGCTCCTTTCCCATTTGCGGCGCTGCCCGGAACGCCGCGGTAAAAGACGAAACTCTTGTCCCGCCGGGTGTGTTATTCTAGATTGCTTAGCTCCCCCGCGTCCCTTCAAATCACTGAATTGGTGAGGTACTCATGCGTAAAGCATTCGTAGCTGGCGTTGTGGGTCTGGCGCTCTTCTCGTTTTCTCTTCTGGCGCAACAAAGCGCCTTCGTTCTTCCGGGAGCGTTCGGTGCCAACTCCACCGTAACGGGCTTCAGTGCGTTTCCGTTTGCGCAGTCCGGAGTTTTTTCCGCAAGCTCAGGCGCTTTCCTGGTGTTGGCGAGCGCCGATGGGACCAAGTTCTACATAATCTCCAATTCCCCGAGCAACACTGTGATGGTGACGGGCACGCTCTTCTCCAACGTGCAAGCCGTGGCTGGATTCCCCGGCGGCGCGTCGGCGGCGGCCCTGACGCCGGACGGCAGGAGACTGCTGGTTGCGGCCGGGAATCTGCAGGTCATCAATACTCAATCCGATACTCTGGCAACGGCCAGCGGCGTGAGCGTCGGCGGCACGGCCATCGATGTCGCCGTCAGCATCGATTCCACCAAAGCATACGTGCTGGTCAATACCGGCGGAAGTTTTCGACTGGTAATCCTCGACCTCACCAATCTGCAAGTTCTCAACACTCTGCCGATAGCAGGCCAAGCCACGGGCGTGGCAGTGGGGCCCAACGGGCTGGTCTACGTCGGAGCAACTAATCAAGAGCTGGAGCTCGACCCCGAAAACCTGGTGGTCCGCAACACCATGTCGGTGAATGGCCTGCCCGCAAAACTCTCTTTTACTCCGGATGGAAAACTGGGCCTGGCGCCGAATCAAACACCCATTACCGGATCCGCCATAATGATTTTCGACCTGGTCGCCAAGAGACAGTCCGGCTCCGTCTCCACAGCGGTCATCCCGGCCACTGTGACGATCGGTAATGTGTATCCGGTCAGCAACAGTCGGGTCTTCGCGTTCGCGCCCAACACGCAGACGCTGTATGACGTGTCGCTAACCGCTCTGACCGCCAGCAGCTTTCAGTTTTCGCTGGCCGGATCGGTGACCGCGGCGGCCACCTCCAGCGATATCGCGACCGTCTTGCATAACACCACGCAGTTCTTGTTCTATACCAGCGGCAACATTCTGTACGAGTTCGACCTGGCGGCGAATCTGATAGTCGGCCAGTTGGCGTTCACCGGCTCGGGCGGCGCCCTTTCGGTTGCCACTCCCGCCAATACAGCGGGCGTTCCCGCCGGAATCCTGACCTACGGCGACCAGCAAACCGTCGCGAAGGCCAGCACCACTGCTCCACTGGCGGTGCGCGTCTTCGACGCATCCGGCAATCCGGTGGCGGGCTCGGCGGTAACCTTCTCCACCTCCTCTTCGGGCGTGACCCTGCAAAGAACGTCCGCCACCACGAATAAGGACGGCTTGGCGTCCACAACGGCGACGGTTCCCAATTCGGCTGGATCGGTGAACGTCTCAGTCAGCACCGACGGAGGCTTTTCCGCCAACTTCACCATTAATGTCGGCAGCTCGAATCCAGGCGGAGGCGGAGGCACCCCGACTCCCACTGGCGGGCTGACCGTTATCGCCGGCCAGGGTTCGATGATCAAGGAGGCCACCAGCACGGTGGCGAGCAACGCTACCATGACGGTGCTCTTTGCCGATGCCAACGGCAATCCACTGGTTAACCAGACCATTACCTTTACGGTGACTTCGGGCAACGGCACGCTGCAATGCCCCGTGACCACTTCCTTCTTCAACTGCATTATTGGCGTGAATAACCTGACCGTCTCCACCGACGCCAACGGTATGGCACAGGCCGACTATCTGGCGAGCTTCGTAAGCGCCGTTGTCGGTGTGAATGCCGCCACCATCAACGCGAGTGCGCCCAGCGGAGCCAGCGTGACGTTCTTCGTCACCGCCGTTTCGGCCACCAGCTCACCGCAAGCGACCTTGATAGCTCCTCAGATCGGCACGGTCCTCAAAGGAAACGCCGGACAGACCATACCAGGCGCCGTGAAGGTACAAGTGACAGGCGGATCCGGCCAGCCCATTCCGAACGTGAGCCTCCGTATTCTCAACCCGCCCGACCCGGCCAAGGGCCCTTCGGCGACCTGCGATGGGACATTTGCCCTGACGGATCTGAACGGCGTCGCGTCTTGCGACCTGGATGCAGGCGGCAAAACCGGCACCGCCCAGCTCACGGCTGAAGCCGGCTATGCGTTCGATTTCGGCCCCATCACGGTAACTGTGGGCCCCGGCGCGCCGGCGAACGTCAATATCGTTCAAGGCAACAACCAGTCCGGTAAGCCCGGCGCCACGCTGCCTCTTGCGCTGCTGGTGCAAGTGACGGATGCGTTCAGCAACGTCCTGGGCGGTACGCCGGTCTCTTGGAAGGTGCTCACACCTGGTGCCGTGACGCTCACCCAGACTTCAACCGCCACGGATACTTCGGGCCGGGCGTCCACGTTGGTTACTATCGGTAGCTTCTCCGGCACCGCGCAAGTCCAGGTGACGGCGGGGTCCGCCAGCGCGACCTTCAGCATCACGGTTTCCGTCCCGATCAGCGGTTTGCAGATTGTATCGGGCAATAACCAGTCGGGGCCCTTGAGCACCCAGTTCTCCATTCCTCTGACGGTCAAGGTGACGGACGCGCAAAGCAACGCCGTGCAGAACGTCACGGTGACGTTTACCATTACCAGCGGCTCGGGTTCGGTCTCCAATCCCAGCCCCACCACCGACGCAACAGGAAGCGCTTCCACCGCGATTACGGCTGGCAATACCGCCGGTTCAATTGTGGTCACGGCCACTGCTGCCGGCTTCTCGGTAACCTTCAACCTCACGGCGATCCCGCCCGGCCCCAGCGGCCTGGTGGTCTTCAACGCGGCCAGCCTTCAGGCGCCCATCTCCGCCGGAGCGATCGTGACCATTCAAGGTCAAGGCATCGCCGTCGGCGTGCAAGGCGTCGTGACTCCTAACACCATCATCGGACCGCTGCCTTTCACCCTGGCCGGAGACTCGGTCAAGTTCAACAGCGTGGCCGCTCCCATCTTCTCGGTCTCCAATGTGAACGGAGTTCAGCAGATCAACGTGCAGGTTCCTTACGAGGTGGCCGGCCGAACTGTGGCCGATTTGACCGTCACGATCTCGGGCGGCGGATCAGCGACAGTTTCGGTGAACTTGCAGCCCTTCGCACCGGCTGTCTTCGAGACCACCCTCTTCGGTATAGCGCATCAGGCCGTCGCGATTCGTCCGGACGGCAGCTATGTGTCTCCAGCCAATCCGGCTCGCCGGGGTGAGGTAATCATCATTTTCCTCACCGGGCTTGGGCAAACCACTCCGGCCATCGGCACGAATGACTCCGGCGTGCCGAACCAGAATGTGGCGGCCCAGGTTGTGGTGGGATTGAATAACGCCGGCGTGCCATTGGTCTCGGCACAGAGCGTGGTCGGCCTGGTGGGCGTATATGCCGTCGCGCTTCAGGTCCCGAGCAACACCACGCCTGGTTCGCAACAGCCCGTCGGCTTCATCATCTATGACTCCGCGGGCAACGCATACTACGGGCAGGCTACGTTCCTGCCGATTCAGTAGCGCGGCTGTTTTCCTTGTGGACGGAGGCAGGCTGTCAGACGGCCTGTCCTCCGTACACGAACTTGTCTAAGCCGATTGTCCCGGGCCGGTGGGGTTGTATAGTGTTCCGAATTGCGACGTCCCTGGCGTACCGTAGTAGCCATTGCCGTAGTTCGGCGCGTTTGTAAGGAACATGCTTACATCCGGAGCGGAACCGCTCCCGCTGGCTATGTTCCCCTGATACTGCGTCCACCATTTGTCGAAAGCGGCTTGATCCACGGCCTCATACTTCGGGAGCGCGGGAGCAGCGCCAACGCTTCCACTGCCTTCCCAGTTCTGGACTTCCGTGTTGTAGTTCTGATAGCGCCGCGCATTCTCATCGTTGGCCTGCCGCTGGTATCCCGAGTACAGCAGCGCTTTCATGTAGCTGGCCGTGGAATAGACGCTGGAATCGGTACTGGCGGCTTGGCCCGGAGTATATACGGCCGGCGCGCCGCCCGGAGAGAAGCTGCCGGAAGCGCCCGCGCCCGACCCGTTGCTTCCCGCTGCACCAGACGCCGTCTGGGCGCCGTAGTAGACCTGATTGGCGGTGACCACATCGCCCTGTCCGGTGGCCAGTATCACGCGCGCCTGCTCCCTGGTCATGGGGCTGTTGGATGGCGCCGCGCTGCCGGGTGCAGTGTCGGCGGCAGGAACCACGGGCGTCGCGATGCGAGAATTCGTCGCACTGGTGACGGGATCTTGACGCCCCGTGCTGCTGGCGCCTGTGGCCGAGGGGCTGCTCTCTGGGGCTTGCAGCTCCTGGAGAGTTCGCGAGAATGGCGCGGAAATGCTGGAATCAGAAGACTTAGCGCCTCTCGCAGGCGCGTTTAGGGCAGGCGGCGCGCTTTGTGTTGACACGCTCTGCCGGCTGGCGATGTGTAGCGAATTCACTGAACATTAGCCTCCGCCTCACTGCACTGCAAGACCGAGGCCAATCCCGGAATGGATCAGGATTACTTGGCGGGTTGCGGCTGCGTGAACGTGATCTGAATGGGAAACTGCTGTGCCGTGGGCGAGATGTGCATCATCACCGTGGCGGGCGGGCGCACGCCGGGATGTACCAGGCAATCCTGGCATAGGATGGCGGGATCCTCGAAATTGAACTCCACGACGACAGCCGTCTCTTCGCCCGGACCGAGCTGCGGCTTGACAGGCGTGACGGTAAGGCCGGGAACGCCAGTCTTGTCCACCGACACCTCGATGCTGCCCGGCATGCCGTTCTTCACGTGAATTTCCTGCCTGGACGTGCGTGTCTGGTCGAGCGAGACTGCCGTCCGGTCCACCGTTACTTGAGCCAGAATGCTCCGCGCGGCCGCCACCGGATCCTTGGGGACGCCCGTAGCTGGCCCGCTCCGGTCCGGGCCTTGCCGCATGGTTCCGAACGGAGTCTGCATTTCGGTCTTCGCCAGGTAGTACAAAAGCCACTGGCCGTTGTCGATTCTCCAATGGCTGATCGCGGGCATGGTGGCAACGATCCTCTCACCGTGGAACGACACTTCGTTCTTGCATGCGGCTACCACGTCCGCCTTTGCGAAGTTTTCCGAATAGGTGATCTTCGAAATATGGCAGCCCTTGTAGCGCGGTTTCTCGGCGGCGAAGAAGGTGTCCTTGGAGTCTTCGGCGACGTATTGATCCGCTTGCCGGAACTTGCCGTCCACGTGCGCCTGGTAGAACGCGTCCACCCGAGTCCGCAGCGCCTCGTCGATAGCGGGCGGCGCCTTGTCAAACAGATCCGAGTCCTGGGCGAATGCCAGGGCGCCGAAGACTGAAAGAAGAGCGAGGCTCAAGATGCGCATCGATCGCAATGCTCCTGGGGAATTGGCTGGGAGGCAGGGACTCGAACCCCGATACGCAGATCCAGAGTCTGCAGTCTTACCATTAGACGACCTCCCAGTACGTTTTCCATTTTAACATTGGCTTCGCGCACACTCTAGCGGCGGGCGGTTTTTCCCGCGGAGCCGGCGCGGCCGAGGTAGGTTTTCCAGCGTTGGAGCTGTCCGGTGGAATCGAAGGTTTTCCAGCCCTCCTGAAATTCCCGGGTGGTCCTGCGGATGGCCTTTCGGAGCCGGGCATCCAGCGCCTGGTCGTCCGACAGCAGCGTTCGTATGGTCTGGTAGTCGCTCAGCGCGCCCAAGTTCTGCTGCAGGCCGCGCACGGCTTCCAGGCGCCGGTCCAGAGTGGGTCCATAGATGGGCTGAAACAGCTCCAGCGAGTAGCGAAAGCGTTTGGTGGCGATCCGAAACCGATGCAGCGCCTTGGGCGACCGCTTCTTACCCGCGGCTTTTCGCCCGGCTTCGAAATACTTCTCCGCCAGCTTGGGCAACAGGCGGCGAGCATTCGCGGCGGCGCTCTGGGAACGGTTCCACTTCATACGCCTCCCAGCGACAGCCGGTTGCGCCATCGAGCTGAAAAATCGCGTGCGCTCCAGCGCCCCGCCGTTTCCAGGAACTGACCTTGGTAGACTTTGCGTTGCTTCTCCAGGCGCCGGCGCAGAGCGGCCCGATTGGAGCGCGCCAGGAATTCCAGAGCGATGTCGCGATTCCGGATCTCCGAGGTCAGCCGCAGCATGCGCTTCAGACGCCGCTCGATTTTCCGGGCTTCCCCTCTGGGAAAAAACTCGGCGAACAGGCGCAAGCCCTGAGAGAACCGTCGAATGCTGACACGGACGTCGTGAATCTCCTTCTCGCCCGGACTCTTGACGGCACGGTGTAGCTGGAATGCCAGGGCGTTCAACAGACGATTCATCTGGCCGGCGGCAAAATCCTGGATGGTGGCCGCGCTTCTCAAGACTTCACCCGGCTCAGCGTCAGCGACGTTTGATAGGTCTCGCGGAATGCGTCGGCGACGCGCTCCACGGCCCACATTTCCAGGTCCGTATCGGACGGCGATTCGACCGCCAGCGTCACGGATCCGTTGCGCACTTGAACGTGCAGGCCATGGACGCGCTGTTCGTGGCTGCGGTCCAGGCTGTCGGCGATGCGCAGCAGCGGAGCCAGCAAGGTGATGGCGCGCCGCGTGTCGGGATCGAAGGACTGGAACGGCGTATGCCGCGGAGCAGGCATGGCCTTGCGATGATAACGGCACAGCGCGGCGATCATCTGCCGTTCCAGGTCGGTGAAGCCGGGCAGATCGGAATGCGCCACCAGATAATGCGAATGCTTGTGGTGGCTGCTGGCGCTGACGAAATGCCCGATGTCATGCAGGTAGCCGGAGGCCTCCAGCAGCTTGCCGTACGCGGGAGGCAGCCGGTGCAGCGGTTGCAGCGCTTCAAACAGGCGCTGGGCCATTTCGGCTACCTTGCGCGCGTGCGCCAGCGGCGTTCCGTAGCGGCGCACCATCTGTTCCACCACGCGCCGCTGGTCGCGATTCAACATGCTGAGTTCACGGCCCACGCCGCGCGCAGCCAGGTCGGCGATGATGCCGTCCCGCACGCCCGCCGCCGAATAGTGCATCGAAGGCGTCTGGAACAGCTCCAGCGTGCGGCGGAACACGGCCGCTCCGGCCACGATCAACTCCGCCCGCCGGGGTCCCAGGCCCTGAATCTTGAGGCGTTCGGATAGATCCAGCGCGCTCACCTCGCGGTAAAATTTCCGGACTTGCGACACCGAGGCCTTCAAGCGGTCCGCCTCTTCGCGGCGCGAGCGTCCCACCCGGTTGACGGCGCAGACCAGGGCGGCGGCGCTGGCCGAAGTCGCGATCACGCGGTCGAACGGCCCCACGCCGATACGGCGCAGCGGAGCCGCCAGTTTCTCCTCGATGTACTCGTTCATGCGGTGCAACTCGAGCGGCGCGGGCGGATCGCTCTTCAAGAAGACCTCAGTCAGCCGCACGGCTCCCAGGGGCTTGGAGAACGCCTCCACCAGCGCGCCGCGCTCGCTCGAGATCAATTCCACGCTGCCGCCGCCCACGTCGGTGATCAGAACCCGTTTGTCGGTCTGAGGCCAGCGGCTCTGCACTCCCAGGTGAATCAGCCGGGCTTCCTCCAAACCCGAGATGATCTCCACCGGTGTTCCCAGCGCGGTGGAGGCGCGTGCGAGAAACTCGTGCTGATTGCCGGCGTCTCGAACCGCGCTGGTGGCCACCGCCCGCACCGCGATGACGTCCAGCTTGCGATAGACTTGCGCCATCCGCGCCAGAATCTCCGCGACAAAGTCCATCGCCTCGGGCGCGATCCGGCCGTTCTGGAACACGCTCGATCCCAGCCGCGTGACCTGGCGCTCGGCCGCCAGAATTTTGGTTGCTATGCCCGGACCGGTCTCGGCCGCCAGCATTCGAACCGAGTTGCTGCCGATGTCCACGGCTGCATAACGCGGCATATTCTCAATACTAGCTTGCCCGCCAGGCGTGTCCGGAAGCTATAATGATCATTCGCCTGCTATGCCCCTCCTGGTGCCGAATCGCTACCGCGGCAAACTCATCGTTGTCGAAGGCATTGACGGTTCGGGAAAATCCACGCAGCTCTCGCTGTTGAGCCAGTGGCTGCGCTCGCAGCGCATCGCGGTGGCCTTCAGCGAGTGGAACTCATCGCCGCTGGTGCGCGAGACCACCCGCCGCGGCAAAAAGAAGAACATGTTCACGCCGGTGACGTTCAGCCTCATACACGCCACCGATTTCGCCGACCGCCTGGAGCGCTACATCCTCCCGCTGCTCAAAGCCGGAGCGGTGGTGTGCGCCGACCGCTATGCCTACACCGCCTTCGGCCGCGACGTGGTGCGCGGGGTCAGCCGCAAGTGGGTGCGCAATCTCTACAAGTTCGCGGTCCGCCCCAACCTGGCTTTCTATTTTCGCGTGCCGCTGGAAGTGGCCATCGGCCGGATTCTGGGCGGGCGCAACGCCATCAAGTATTACGAAGCCGGCATGGACCTGGAGCTGAGCCGCAACGTCGAAGAGAGCTTCCGGATTTTTCAGGGGCGCATTCTGGACGAGTACGAAGCCATGATTCAGGAAGTCGGTTTCCACGTGATCGACGCCACCGGGTCCATCGAAGAGCAGCAGCAGCAGATGCGCGAGATCGTACTCGAGGAGCTGGGCGAAAGCCTTCGCAACGGCCTGCTGCGCGCTTCCCAGGGAGATATTGATGCTGCAAAAGCAGCCGCTCGAATTCTATAGCGAAGCGCTCGCCGGCGTCGACTGCGAGGAGCTGCTCGGCAAGCTCATCGTCATCGAAGGCCCCGACTCGGTGGGACGTTCCACCCAGGTGGCCCGGCTGCGAGCCTGGCTGGAACACCAGGGACACGCGGTGCTCGACACCGGCCTGGCGCGCGGGGCGCTGGCCGGCAAGGGCATCCAGCAGGCCAAGGAAGGCAACCTGCTGGGTCCGGTGACCATGACGCTGTTCTACGCCACCGATTTCGCCGATCGCCTGGAGAACGAGATCATCCCGGCGCTCCGGGCCGGGTTCTTCGTGCTCACCGACCGCTACATCTTCTCCCTGATGGCGCGCGCCATCGCCCGCGGCGAGGACCGCAGCTGGATCGAACGCGTGGCCGGATTCGCCCTGGTGCCGCACGCCATTTATTACATGCGCGCCGATGTGCGCGACCTGGTGACGCGCGTGGTGCTGGGCCGCGGCGCCTTCGATCATTGGGAAAGCGGCATGGACATGCGTTTCGGCGCCGACATGCACGACAGCTTCGTGCGCTACCAGTCGCGCGTGATCCGGGCGCTCGACCGGATGGCCAAGCGCTACAACTTCGTGGTGATCGACGCCGCCAAGAGTCCCGACCAGATCTTCAAGGAACTGCAGCGCTCCATCGGCCGGCTGTTCTAGTAAGCTACTGAAAATAAAAATATTACATAAGAACATTGACTGCGGAGATCTCTTTGTTCTATATTCTCTACTATGTCGATGGACTTTAGGATGATCGCTGGATTCCTGGTGGCCAGCTCTCTTTTCGCCCAGGTCGGCACGAGCACCTTGAATGGTAGGATCGTGGACGCTTCGAACGCGCCCGTTCCCGGCGTGGAGGTGAAGATCAGGGAGCAAAGCTCTGGCTCCCACCAGACCGTACAGACCAACGAGGCGGGGATTTATCGTGTCACTGCGCTGGTTCCGGGAACCTACCAGGTGGAGGCGCGCATCGCTGGGTTCAAGCCGGTCATCCGCAAGGACGTCACCCTGGAAGTGGCACAGACCGTAGCCCTGGATTTCGTGCTGGAAGTGGGCGAGCAGAACCTGGCGATTGAGGTCACCGCCGACGCTCCGCCTATCGACACGCAGTCTTCGAGCCTGGGCCAGTTGGTCGGGCACAAGATGATCGACAATCTTCCGCTTCCGAACCGGGCCGCGACTGCCCTGGTCAATCTTTCTCCCGGCGTTGTCATGATTTCGAGCGGCACCGGCCCTGAAAACTACCCGGTCTTCTCGGTGGCGGGCGGCCGGGCGCGCAACCAGGATTTCACGCTGGACGGCGGCAACGTAACGAATGCAGTGGGCGTCACCCGGCCGCAGCAGCAAACCAGTCTGCCGCTAGACGCGATGCAGGAATTCCGCGTGATCTCGAACAACTACTCGGCCGAATATGGCCACTCAACCGGCGGGATCATTGCACTGTCCACGCGTTCGGGCACCAACCAGCTTCACGGCAGTGTTTTTGAATTTGCGCGCAACAACGCACTGGACGCGCGCAGCTTCTTCGCCTCCGCGACGCCGCCCTTGAATCTGCACCAGTTCGGAGGAGCGCTGGGCGGGCCGGTGATCCGGAACAAGACGCACTTCTTCGTGAGCTGGGAGGAGACGCGCGAGGTGTTTGGAGACGCGAGCGTCCTGACGGTTCCTACACTGGCCGAACGCCGCGGCAATTTCTCCGGGCTGCGCAGCGCAATCTATGACCCGCTATCGCTGGCGAATGGGAAGAAAACGCCCTTCGAAGGAAACCTCATTCCGCGCAGCGCTCTGGATCCCGTAGCTCTGGCAGCGCTGGCTTACATCCCACTGCCGAACCGCACTCCGGCAACGGCCAACGCCGGAAATTTCGGAGCGAATAGCCACTCGACGCTGCGGCGCGACATTCTGGTCGGAAAGCTGGACCACAGCCTGTCAAGCGCCGATCAGCTCACCGCGCGCTACTACATCAACGACTATCATCAGGAAGACGACGGCGCTTATGGTATTCCTGTTTCGGATCCCAACGCCGGCGTCACCGGCGGGCGCGTCCAGAGTTTCCTAGTCAGCCACCTGCATACTTTCAGCGCGACAATTCTCAACAACTTCTCATTCAGCTATGATCGCCGCGCCTTCATCCAGCAGCGTCTTGGCGCTGGGCAGGGCCTGGCGCAGTCGCTCGGCCTGCTGAATGTCAGCGCCGCTGCTTTTCCCACTATGAACATCAGCGGCTACGCGTCCCTGGGATCTCCCGCCTCCGTGAACGCCGCCATCGCGCGCATCCAGACGCCCATTACCGACACGCAGTTCCTGGATTCAGTCTCCAAGTTTCTCGGCAAGCACGCCCTCAAGATCGGGATCGAATACCGGCGCGGATTCAATCAGGAAACCAACGACCTCTCCTCATCGGGCGCGCTGACGTTCACGCGGCAGATCAGCGGCCAGCCCGGCGTTTCAGACAGCGGTGATGGATTTGCGAGCTTCCTGCTGGGGCAGGCGAATCAGGCATCCCTACAGCGCATCGACAGCAT
Source organism: Terriglobia bacterium (assembly GCA_020073265.1). Classification (GTDB taxonomy): domain Bacteria; phylum Acidobacteriota; class Terriglobia; order Bryobacterales; family Bryobacteraceae; genus Palsa-89. Next base: position 47,216 of record JAIQFN010000029.1, read on the forward strand.
CGCATCGCATGCCTCCTACTGGGCGGCGTATGTGCAGGACGACTACCGGGTCACCAGCCGCCTCACGCTGAACCTGGGCTTGCGCTGGGAGGTCGAACTGCCCCGCTACGTCGATCACAATCGGATGAACTCGTTCAATCCGGCTGCGATCAATCCGGTTTCCGGGACGCCTGGCGTGGTGACCTTCGCAGGCGTCAACGGTGTTCCGAGCACCGCATTCGACGCGAACTTCGCTAACTTCGGGCCGCGCTTCGGATTTGCCTACAGCGCGCCGTTCGCCAGGAACCTGGTCATTCGCGGCGGCGCGGGAATTTTCTACGTCCCGATGGTCAGTAATAGCGTCGGTCCGGCGGCATCCCTGGGTTTCGCAGACAACCTGAGCCTGGTGTCGCCCAATGCCAACACCAGCTCGGCGCTCAACCTGAAGAACGGATTTCCCGCCTATGTGAGCCCCTCGATCGACACTCCCGGCTTCGGCGCGGTGGCCGTTAGCGCGGCTCCAACCACGGCCGTCACATATTTCGACCGGCGTCGCCCCACCCCGGTCTCCTATCAAGTGAACCTGGATGTGCAGGATGAAATCGCGCCGAATCTGGTGCTCGAGGCAGGCTACATCGGCAACGTGAGCCATCATTTGACCGCCAACGATCTTTCCATCGACCAGGTCCCCGCGCAGTTGCTGGGTCCGGGCAATCTACAAGCCCTGCGGCCCTTCCCGCAATTCAGCAACGTGTCGATCGTCAACCCGCCGGTGGGCAACTCGAATTATCAAGCCGGGTTCGTGCGGCTCGACCGGAAGCTCAGCCACGGGTTCTCGATCCTGGCGCACTACACTTTCTCCAAGTTTCTGGACGATGCGGCCTCGGCGAATGAATTCGGCGATCCGGGCAGCTACATGGACGCTTACAACCGCAGGCTGGACAAGGGCCTGAGCGGGAGCGACATCCCGCAGCGCGGAGTGATCACGGTGCTCTATTCGACACCGGAGTTTTCCAAGCATGGTTTTGCGAACACGGCGGCCGGCGGCTGGCAGGTGGGTGTGCTGAGCGTCCTCCAATCCGGCCAGACGTTCACGGTTTTCGATTCGGCGAATAACACGAATGCGTTTCCGGCCGGCACGCTGCGGCCGAATCTGACCGGCGATCCAAGCGCCGGCGTGCAGACGCTCGCGCACTGGTTCAATACCGCCGCTTTCGAAAGCGCTCCGGCATTCACCTTCGGCAATTCGCCGCGATCGGTGCTGCGCGGCGCGGCGTGGAAGACCGTCGATGTGACGCTTTCGAAGAACTTCCCGATTCGGGAAGGATGCAAGATGGAACTGCGCGCGGAATTCTTCAACGTCCTGAACCATGCGAATTTCGATGTTCCGGGCCACACGCTGGGCAATCCCGATTTCGGCGTTATCTCGTCGGCCGAGCCCGGCCGGACGGTGCAGGTTGCGCTTCGCCTGGTGTTCTAGTGCGGCCCGATCAGGCTGAAGACCAGAACCGCCAGCACGACCAACGTCAGCGCAACATACTTCCGGTCGCGCTCCAGCCAGAATGCCACCAGCGAAAAACCGACCCGGGCCACCGGCGTCGCGATCAACAGCAGAAGCCCGAGCTGGATGATGGCGCGGCAATCCAGCGACCCGGCCGACCGGAGCACTCCCCGGATGCTTCGATAGGAGTCGAGCGCCGCTCGAAAATCGTGGTATCCGGCCGGTGCATTGGCATGCTGCGAAAGAAAGCAGACTCCGCCCGCCAGCACCACCACGGCCGACAGCAGGACGCCGGTACGCAGCAGCACGCTGATAACCTGCTCCACGCGCTCGTCATTCCAGGGCTGCATCACCCGCTCCCCCTGAGTCCGCTTACGATCATCTCCACCGCCATTACCGCTACCACGCCGGCGAAAATCCAGCGCAGCACGCCAACGCGAGCGCTCACCAGTTGCCGCGCTCCGATCAGCGATCCCGCCAGCACGCCCAGCATGACGGGCATGGTCAGCGCCGGCTCGATATATCCGCGGCTGAGGTAGATGCCGGCGCTGGCCGCGGCCGTGACGCCGATCATGAAGTTGCTGGTGGTGGTCGAAACTTTGAACGGGATGCGCATGGCCTGATCCATCGCAATGACCTTGAGCGCTCCGGAGCCGATGCCCAGCAGCCCGGAGAGAGTCCCGGCTCCGAACATCAATCCCAGGCCGGTCTTCACGCGCACCACCCGATAGTGCTCCAGACCGTGCTCGGCGGGGTAGGCGCCGTTCAATTTGAATCGTTCCGCCAGCGCGTCCGGCGTCTGGCCTGCCACGTCGCGCGGGCGCCCCCGGCTGGACATCCAGGCGGAATGCAGCAGGACGACGCCGAAGATCACCGCCAGGATCGAGGTCGGAGTGCGGGTGGCCAGAAAAGCGCCCAGCAGCGCGCCCAGCGTGGTGGCCACTTCCAGGAACATTCCGATGCGGATGTTGGAATAGCCTTCCCGGACGAATGCGGCCGCGGCGCCCGAAGAGGTGGCGATCACCGAGACCAGGCTGGCTCCGATGGCGTAGCGGATGTCGACGCCCAGCAGCAGCGTGAGCGCCGGCGTCACCACCACGCCGCCGCCCAGTCCGGTGAGCGCGCCCAGGCATCCGGCCGCGGTTGAGATCGCAAACACCAGCGGCGTGAATTCCAGATTGGTCATGCGCTACTTCAGGATAACGGCCGGAGGGCCGGCCTGGCGGGAAGCTCAGGCCTGAGGCGCCAGCACGCTGAACGGTTCCACGATCCCGACCGTCCGGGCGAAACCCTGCAGCCGGGCCACCGCGGTCATGGTGACCAGTTGCCCGGAGGACAGCAGCAGCGTGCCGTTCTTGGCGCGCACGTCCTGATTGATGACCATTCCGGTTTGAAGCTGCTCGACGGTCAGCATGCGCGCGATGCGTGTTTCGCTGTCGATCGGCACGCTTTCGAGCGCCTCCAGCAGTTTCGGATCGTAGCCCGCCGAACGGCGCTCGAGCTCGGACGCGGCTTCGGAGCGCGACGAACCAGCCACGACGAGTTCGTCAAAATCGTTGGCGGCCCGCAGGAGGGCGCTGCCCATCGCCACCAGAGAGGAACCCTCGGCGGGATCGCCGGATTGACCCGCGATCATCGCCGAGATGTCTTCCAGGCGCGGGACGTTTTCGAGCAGCCGCCGCGCGACCCGCGGATGCCCGGCCACCAGTTCCCGTTCGTTGTCCGAGAGCGCCTCGCTCGAAGCAAGTTTGAGCAGGACATCCGGCGGGACCGTGATGTAGCCGATCTGAGACAACATGGCCGCCAGCTCGAATCGCCAGGCCTGCTCCAATCCGAGCCGCGCCGCCATGTGAGAAACGTACCCCTTGATGCGATGCGCGCGGCTGAACGCGACCGGATTCACCAGGCCCAGGATCTCCGTCAGCACCTGGATGGCGCCGTTCAAGGTCTTCTCCAGCAGTTCCCGCTCCGCCATCACCAGCCGGTACTGTTCGAGGGCCGCCTGCAGCGCCTGCTGCATGCTCTCGCGCGGGCACGGCTTCAGGAGAAAACGGAAGATGTTTCCCTGGTTGACCGCCTGGATGGCGGCGCTCAGATCCGCCTGGCCGGTGAGCATGATGCGGACCGTATCCGGCGCCAATTGCCGCACCTGGGCCAGAAACTGGTTCCCGTCCATCCCCGCCATTCTCAGGTCCGACACGACGGCCGCAAAGGGACCCTGCTCGCGGATGGCCTCCAGGCCGGGCTCGGGTCCCAGCGCGGTGACCATCTCAAAATCCTTGCGCAGCAGCCGTTCGAAGCCGTGCAGGACGTTGGGCTCGTCATCCACCAGCAGGACCCGGCGGTTCATGAGGCACCTTGCTCCGCGCGGCGGCGCTCCCAATCCTCGATCCATGCCGGGAGCTGGGAGGTGAGTCCCAGCTCCCCGAGATAATTCCGATCCAGTTCGGGATCGATCGCCAGGGATGCGTGCCGTTCCAGGGCGTCCGCTATATGCACCGCGGCCAGCGGGCCGAACTCCCGGCGCGGGCAATTGGCCGGCTCGTGATGGAAGGCCACCGCCTCCACCACTTCATCCGGCAGCCCCCACAGCCACAGCAGGTAGGATCCGATTTCGGAATGGCTGGCGCCGAAAGCGGCCCGCTCCGCATCCGGAAAATCCGGCGCGTCCGCCAGAAACTCGTCGTACTGCCGGGGAAACTCGGAGGCCAGCGCCAGCTTGCCGATATCGTGCAGCAGCCCGGCCACCAGCGTATCGTCCAGCATCTGCTTGGAACAGTTTCGCGATTTCGCGATCTCCACCGCCGCCCGCGTGACCGCGCCGGCATGCCGCTCCAGCGCATCCAGCGAAAAGCGCTGGTAACAGGGGCTGGCATAGGCCGAAAAGACCGGAGCCGTGAAGGTGAGCGCGCGCATCGATTCGACGCCCAGGTAAGCCGTCGTCTCGGCCGGATTGGTGATATGGCGGCCGTAGCCGAAGAAGGTCGAGTTCGCCAGTTGCAGCACCTTGGCGGTCATGGCCATATCCCGGCTGACCACCGCGCCCGCTTCCTGGATGGAGGGCGCGGCGGACCGCAGCACACCGGTCAAGGCCTCAAAGGCGGCCGGAGAACTGGGCAGGGCGACCACGCGCGTGATGCTTTCCCGCAGTTCGGGGATGGCCAGTTTCTCCCGCAACGCCAAGGCCCGCTGGATGGTTCCGCGCAGCCGCTCGCCGTGGCACGGTTTGGCCAGATATTGGTGCGCCGTGACCGCGGCCTTCATGCGCAGGTCCTGGTCCCAGGTCCCCGACAGGATGATGCGAACCGTTTGCGGGTAACGCCGGGCGACTTCGGTCAGCAGTTCAGCTCCGTTCATATCCGGCATGCGCATGTCCGTGAGCATCACGTCGAAACCGCCGCGAGAGAGAAGTTCCAGAGCCTCCGGTCCGCTGGCCGCGAACACCATGTCCCATTGGTGCCGGAACGGGCGCAGCATCCGCTTGAGCCCGTCCAACACGCTCGAATCGTCATCCACGAACAGAATGCGCTGCATAGTTCACTCCCCGCACCCGCCCAGAGGCAGCCGGACGATGAACACGGTTCCAACGCCGGCTTCGGTCTCAAACCGGATGCTGCCGCTGTGTTTGTTGACGACCACCGCATGCGCCAGGGCCAGCCCCTGGCCGGTCCCCCGGCCCACCGGCTTGGTGGTGAAGAACGGATCGAAGACGCGGTCGCGGATGTTTTCCGGAATCCCCGTTCCGCTGTCGCGAACCCGCACTTCCACCCAGGCGCCGTCCCGCTGCGTACTGACGGTGATGGAGCCGCGGCCGCCGCTGCCCTGGACCGCGTCCGAGATGGCGTGGGCCGCATTGATAATCAGGTTCAGGATCACCTGGTTTATCTCGCCCGGCAGGCACGGCACCATGGGCAGATCCGGGTCGAATTGGGTGACCACATCGGCCACGTATTTCCATTCGTTGCGGCACACCAGAACCGTGCTCTCGATGGCCCGGTTCAAATCGATCGCAGTGCGTTCGGCCGGTCCGGGATGGGAGAATTCCTTCATGGCCCTCAAGATCTGCGCTACGCGGCCCAATCCTTCGAGCGACTGCTGGAGCGCTTTGGGTATCTCGTCGGTGAGGTAGCCGAGATCGGTCTCGGCAACCGCGGTCTGGAGCTCCAGCAACTGATCGGCGCCAATCGTTCCGGGGCCGCCCGCGGCCAGCAGACTGGCGTTCGCCTCGAACAGCCGGTTTAGACCTTCGAACTCTTCCTTGAGGAAGCGCAGGTTGTCGCCGACATACTGGATGGGCGTGTTGATTTCGTGCGCCAGCCCGGCGGCGAGTTGGCCGATGGACTCGAGCTTCTGAGCCTGGCGCAGTTGGGCTTCCAGGGCTTTCCGCTCGGTGAGGTCCACGTACTCCACCACTACGCCGCTCACCGAATCGCCCGAGCCGCGAATCGGTCCGCCAAACACGCCCACTTCCAGCCAGCTTCCGTCTTTTCTCCTGCGGCGGGACTCGAAGGCCACTACCTCCCCGGCCAAGACCTGCTGCATTCGCTCGGAGCCCGGTAGCGCCAGGCCCTCCGGGAGGTTCGGCAGGGGATGACCGGCCACCTCCGCGCTCGACCAGCCGAACATTTTTTCGGCAGCCGTGTTCCAGGTCAGCACCCGACTGTTGAGATCCAGCGTAACGATCGCCAAGGGAGAATTCTCGATCACTGCGCGGATCGCCTGGTGGGCCTTCTCGACGGCCTCCTCGGCGCGCTTCCGCTCGCTCACGTCGCGCAGGATCGCCGTGCGCACCCTGCGGTTGTCCTTGGAAAGATAGCCGCTGATCGAGATCTCCAGCGGCATTTCCAGGAGGCCTTGGTGCAAGCCGACGGACTCAAACGGCGGCAGCGAAAAACGATCGGTGGATGGAGCGGCCGCCGCCAGCAGGTCCTGACAATCCAGCCGGGGCATCAGTTCGTGCGCCGATCTGCCGATGAGCTGGTCGCTGGTGCAGCCGAACAGCGCCGCGCTGGTCCCGTTGGCGTACAGGATGCGGCAGCGCTCGTCCATGGTGAGGATCCCATGCGCGGCGTTCTCGGTAATGGCGCGGTAGCGGGCTTCGCTTTCCTGGATGGCCTCGCTGGCCCGGCCGCGCTCCACCACCCGGCCGAGCTGCACCCCGACCGAGCTGATCACCTGCAGGAACGGGTCGTCGGCTTCCGGAGCGCTGGAGGAAAAAAATTCCAGCACGCCGGCCACTTCCGAGCCGGCCAGCAGCGGAGAGGCAAACGCGGCCTTCAATCCGAGTTCCGCGGCCAGCTTGCCTCGCGCGACGCCGGTGTCGGATGCCAGGTCGGCGATCCAGCAGGGTGAGCCGCTTTCCAGAACTCTGCCCGGCAGGCCGATTCCGGGTTCCACGGTCATCTGTTCGGTGACCGCCCGGAACCGCTCGAATCGGTCCGCTTCGTCCAGGTACCATAGGCTGGTGGACCGCAGCGGGGACCTCGGACCGGCGGACCTCAGGAACGCGTGACCCACCCTCCAGCCGGTGTGCGAACAGATGCGGTCCAGGCAAATCTGGGTAGCTTGTTCGATCGAGGCTGCTTCATTGGCCGCCACCGCGGAAGCTTGCAGCAATTCGAGCAGCGCGTTGCGCTTCACCAGCTCCCTTTGCTTTTGCTTTATTTCGGTGATGTCGCGGACCGTGCCGAAGGCCCCGGTGATGCACCCGGCTGAATCCCGCACCGGCGTTAGGGCCAGCGAGACATCGATCCTGGTCCCGTCCTTTCGGATCCGCTCGGTGTAGAAGCTGGTGATCGCTTCGCCTTTTTCCAGACGGGCCAGCAGATCGTAAACCTCAGCTCCGCGATCCAGCGGGACGGTCTCCGCGATCGAATGCCCCAGCATTTCTTCCGGCGAATATCCGTAAATTCGCTGCGCTCCGGAATTCCAGTACACAATGGAGCTGCCGTCGACCTTGATGATGGCGTCGTTGCTCGATTCGAGCAGCAAAGCCCATTCCCGCAACTCTTTCTCGGCGCGCTTTTGATCGGAAATATCGATCAGCAGGCCCCGTATCCCGATGGGCCGGCCGCCGCTCAGGATCGGGCTGGCATAGACCACGGCGGGGAACAGGGTCCCGTTCTTGGACCGTAAAGTATATTCGTTGGTGGAAAGCGTCCGCCCCTGCGCGGACTTCTGGAGTCGCTCGGCCGCGCGGGCCCGCTGCTCCGGCACCACCAGATCCAGGATCGACAGGCCCTGATCCAGGTCCTCGAGGCTCAGGCCGAAAAGCTCCATGCCGGTCCGGTTGGCCATGCGCAATCTGCCGGTGAGGTCGCATTCGAAGATCGTTTGCGGCAGCATTTCGGTGAGCTCGCGGTAGCGCAGCTCGCTGCTCGCCAAGGCCTCCCGGGCCTGCATCTTCTCGTTGATGTCGAACAGCGAGCCGATGATCTCGAGCGGCTGGCGCTTCGAGTCGAAGACGATTCTGGCCCGGTTCTCGATCCAGCGATAGCTGCCGTTGTCGTGCAGAAAGCGGTACTCGGCGGTGCTCTGGCCGGTTTCGAGCAGCTCCGCCAGTATGGCCTCCACTCCAGGCCTATCCTCGGGATGCAGATGGTCCCAGAAGAAGCTCGGCTGGGCGAAGTCTTCGGGGCTGTAGCCCAGCACCCCGCGCACCGTGTCGGCGACGAAGGTGACCGGCGCCTGCGCGGTGGCGGCGCAAGTATACAGCACCGACGGGCTCAGATTGACAACAAACCGCAGCCGGTCTTCGGCCGCGCGGATCTTCGCGGCGGCCAGCCGCTGCCGGAATCGGGAGTACTCGATCAAGAACGCCACCAGCAGGACCAAAACGGAGATGGTGACCATGTACCACAGCATGCCGTGCAACATGGCGCGCCGCGATTCCAGGGACATGCCGACCCGGATGCGGCCCAATACGTCGGGTTCAGCGGATTGGCCGAAAACTCCCGGCCCGGGACGGGCGATCACCGGAGCGCTGGCTTCCAGGGCCTCCAGACCCGGAGCTTGTCCGAGGCTTACCTCCCGCGTGCCGGCTAGGCCGGCAGTCCCTGCTCCGGCGGGAATGTCGCGGGGCAGCAGCGTGGACCGATGCGCCGCGGCCATGCTTTTCCCGGTGGCGTCTTCAATGACGATATACAGAACACTTTCGCGGCCGGCCGCGCCCACGTCGGCCATTCGTTTCAATTCCGCCGTATCGCCCACCAGCAAGGCGAACTGGCTCTGACTGGCCAGCGCGTTGGCCACTTCCTCGGCGCGGAGTCCGAACTGCTGCTTCAAGGCCGATTCGTTCCGCAGCAGAAACGCCACGCTCAGGCACAGCACCGAGGCCCCCACCAGCGTGGTGGTTCCGAACAAAGCTCTGCGCAGTAGTCCCAGGCGGTCCGAACTGGGGAATTTCAGCGTCACCGGATCACCTCGATCCCGCTGGGCGCGAGATAGGTGGCCACGGCCTTCACGCCCAGCAGGCGCGCGACCCTCTGGTTGTAGGCGAACCGGAATTTATGCGCTTCCACCTTGGCCGGAACCGTCTCATGCCGCAGCAAGTGCACGGCCAGCGCCGCCGTCTGGCGGCCGACCTCGTGGAAATCCGCTGCTCCGCCGAACAGAGCGCCCGCTTCGACAAACTGCCTGGAGAACCCGATGATGGGCAGCCGGCCGGTGATGGATGCCACCAGCAGCGGTTTCAGCGTGGCGCTGTTGTAAAGTTGCGGGCTGGGCAGGCACCAGACGAAATCGACCGAGTGGAATTCGAGAAAGACTTTGACTACTTCGCGCGCTTCCGGGCAATTCAGGATACGCAGCGTCAGGCCGAGCTGCCGCGCGGCCTGTTCCAGGGTTTTCAGATACACCTCGGATTGAGCCGGCCCGGTGATCACACCGATCCGCGTCTTGTCCGGAAACAAGCGCCGCAGTTCGGTGAGCAGAGCCAGCGGGTCCATCTCGACCGTGATGCTGGAGCTGAACGGGCGCTCGACACTGCGTTCCAGATCGGACTGCAGCAGAACGGTTCGGACGACCGGCAGGGGTCCCGCTGCGACGCGATCCAGCACCGCGGCCGCTTCGCTGCCGACTGCAATCGCCAGCGCGGGCGGGTTGGCCCGGATAGCCTCCCGGATGCGCGGCTCATCGCGTGCGTCCAGCACCTGCACGCCGGGGATCTGCTCCCGGATGCCTTCCAATGTTTCCGAGTAGGCGTCGATGCCCGTGACCGCCACCACCATGACGCTGGCCTTCTCAGAGCCGGGCGCGACCGCGCATCCGGCCAGCAACGAAATGAGCAAGCGTCCGAGCACCTTGCATCTACTCCCGGCTATGCCAAACCAGTTTCAGGAACAGCGACCGGCCGTCCTGCTGCATGGTTTCCATGTTGAAGCCGTAGCCCACCGGCACGGCGTATCGGGCGTCCAGCATGTTTCTGACGCCCGCCACCACTTCGAAACCGGAGGGCAGTCTTCCGGAGAACGTAGCATCCAGCAGCGCGAAGCCGTCCACCCGGTTGTCATAACGGGTGAGGCGGGCGCTGGAATGCTGCCAGCTCAGGCTGGCGAAGAACCGCCTGGAGATCGGATAGCCGGCATGCACCTTCCAAAGCTGGGCCGGCGAATCCGGAAGGTCCGAGGACGGATTCGAGAAACTGGCGTTCTGCACGGCCAGCGACGCTCCGGCCTCGAGCTCACGATACGGGCGCGCGGTCAACTCCCCTTCCACCCCCAGCGCGCGAATCGCACCCCAGTTGCGGAACTCGACCACCGACTCGCTCACCGGCTGGGCGGTAATCAGATCGTTCAGCCAATAGCGGTAGACGCTCGCGACGGCCTCCACGCGCCGGCCGAATTTGTGTTCCAGCACGGCTTCCACGGTGTTCGCGTTTTCAGGTTTCAGTCCGGGGTTGGCTTGCTGCGAGAATCCGTGATCATCGTAGTACAGTTCGAAGTTATTGGGGTTGCGGAACGCGCGCCCGTACAGCAGCTTCAGCGTGGTGTTCCGGGATTGCTGACGGATGAGGGCCACGCGCGGGGAAACGAACCGGCCGCGGTTCTGGGAAGCGTCCAGCCGCAGCCCGCTTTGCAGTATGGTGCGCGGGCCCCAGCGGTATTCGTGCTGCAGAAATACGGCCGCCGAACGATCGGGCGTGTCCACATTGAGAAACTCGGCTCCGCCCGGGCCGGCATCGTAGTTCCTCTGTATGGCCTGGAGCTCCCCGGTCAGCTCGCCCCCGGCCGTGAGCGCGCCCCAGTTTCCCGGAAGCTCGCGGCGATAGCTGAGCTGAGAGCCGACCACTCTGCCCAGCGCATAGTCCCGGTTCGGCTCCACCGTGCCGTCACTTTGGGCCTCGTCCCAGTGCCCGTCATACCGGTAGCGGTCATAGTACAGACGCCAGCGCCAGTTGCCGGTTCCGGTCTCCTTCAGATAACCCAGCTCCACGAAGTCGCGCGCATCCCGCTCCGAAGCGGCGGTGCTATTGAAAACGGTGCCGTAGGGAGCCCCGGGTTGCTGTTTATAGCGCGAATTGAAATATGCGGTTACGCTCCAGTTGCCCCAGATCAGGTTGGCGAAGGTGTGATAAGCGTGTTCTCCGTCCAGGCCGGTGGCGCGGCCGAAGTTGGTCTGGCTGGAATCGAATTCCGGAAAGTAGAAGTCCTGGCCTTCCGAGTCATACAAGGAGCCGGCCAGGAGCAGGTTCACGCCGTGTCCCAGGTCGAGCGAGGTGGCCGCGAACAACTTGCGCTGGCCGAAGCTGCCGGTTTCCGCCGACACCTGCGCGCGGTGCTCTTCCACCGGGCTTTTGGTGACGATATTGATGGTCGCCAGAATGCCATTGCTGCCATACAACGTGGAAGACGGCCCGCGAATGATCTCGATCCGCTTCACCAAGTCCAGGTCCAGGCCGAAATCCTGGCCGAAATAATTGTTCGACCCGTAGATGTTCTCGGTCATGTTGTGGCCGTTGATCATGACCAGGAAACGGGTGTTGAGATCGCCCGGCAGCAGAAAGCCCCGCACGCCCACCGCGGTGTACTCGTGGTCGTTGCTGACGTAGAATCCGCGGACGTTGGAAAGCACCTCGCCCAGAGTGCGGTAGCCGTAGCGCCGAATATCTTCATCGGTGACGATGGTGACGTTGGCGGGCGCCTCCTGGAGGGTCTGGGAGTGGAGGCTGGCGGCTTCCACTCGCGGCATGGCATCGAAAACGCTGGCCGTGCCCGGCGGCGGATCCGCCGGTTGACCCGCTCCAACCCGGCAGACGCACAGGGTCAACGCCTCGACAAGGAACCAGCGATAACTTCGACTCATCCCAAGCTTCTCATCGGACCGGCGCCCCGGACTTTTAGGAGCTTTGGAAAGCGGGCTGACCGGGCCGAGACATAAGCAAGGGTTGGTGGGCCCTGCTGGATTCGAACCAGCGACCAACGGATTATGAGTCCGGCCGAACGCCATCCACGGGGTGTGATGTTAGCGTTTCTCGGCTATCTGGGCAACCTGCACTTTCCACCATGGACACGCTGGGACACGAAAAGCATTCCTGTTGGCTGTCAGCTTGGCTGTCAACAAAACGCTAGCAAGAGGAGTCAGCCCCGTTCCCGCCTAGTGTAGATCGCAGCCTGCGTATGCTCGCATAGACTCCAGGACAAATGCGGCCACCGTGCGATTTGTCAACACACGACGACCTTCACTCACTCTCACGCGCAAGGCGGCAAAGAGTAGCGGCGTGCGTCGAGGATCCCTTGTCGGGCTAACGGTCCGCATTGAGTAGCATTGCCAGGACTGCCTTGAGCGGCTCCAGCGGGGGCAGATACGGAAGGCGCTTGAGGTGCAGTTGCGGGTTCGCCAGCACCAGTTCGTTCGCCAGGTCCACCGGGTCCGCCGCCCTGACTCGGTCCAGGAGGTCGTCCAGGTACAGGTTGTCGCCCAGTTCCGCTTGTTCCAGCAACTCCTGGCCCGCTTGGGAGTACTCTTCGAGCACCCGCGCTAGGCAGCTCTCCAGTTGCAGCTTGAGTAGTTCCGGGCTGATGTTGCCCAGGGCCGCGACGGCCGCGGGGTGCAGGCGCTGATTGCTCTCCGAGTGCTGGTCTTGATTCGGCGGTGTCCCTTCTCCGCTCCTCGCTGCGCGCTGCACCATTCGATCACGCATGCGCTTTCTGGCCTCCGCGGCGACTTGCGCCATTGGCGTGCCGCGGGATTCGGCGAACTTCTTCCTGGCTAGATCGACCTGCCGGGATCGTGGTCTAGGTTCACCGGCATCGTCCGGGTCGCCTGTAGCAGCTCCGGCGGGGAGGGTTTGGGCAGGTTCTGGAGGTTGAGCGCCGGCGCCAGCGAGTCCGCCAAGTTCTGCTTCGCCGCCTGTATCGGGTTGAGTAGGTCCTCCAGATGTACGTTGTCCCGAGCTGACCCTGCCGAGTGCGAGATCCGAGGCGGTCTGCTCTGGGCCCTGCATCAGGCGGAGAATTCGGTCACACTTCGACCGATCGTCGCTGTCGTCAGCCAAGATCTCTTCCAGAGAGCGTAGCTCCCTTTTTGCCGTATTCACTGTCTTCGAATCAGGTCGGGTACGCAGAATATGGTCGTCACAGACATTCATAGCCTCCAACAACTCTGGCTCCGCGATTTCGTGGCCGCGGAGGTGATCCTTCTTGCTGATCGCCTTTCGGCCATGTTCTGCGATGGCCCCTAGTAGGGTGCGAGCCGGCGCCCATTGCTCCACGTGAGCGGAAGGGGCGCGCAACGAAAACTTCTGGCTCGCGTAACTAACCTTGGGAAGGAAATGCTCTCCCGTAGCTTTGACAAGGCGGTCTTCAAGGTCCCGCACGATCACATTAATAGTTCCTGCAGGCAGCGGCTCGTCCGGATGCAACTTTTTGTAAATCTCGTTTACTTCTTCTTCGATCTGTTTTCGTTTGGAGCTTACAAACGCTGCTACACCGCCGTCAATAAGAGAATCGAGCTTCTTCTTGGCTGCCTTCTCTAACCGGAGATGCTCCTGCTCTAGCAGTGGTTGCGCCTTCAAAGGCATCCAGCGCACGCCGTCCGCCAAGGGGTAGGTCAGCTTCACTAGCAGCTCGCTCAATCCCTTTCGAAGTTTCTCGAGGGCCTTGCTGTCTCTCTCATCGAAGATGCGGATGCCGGCGTCGGCTTTGAAAGAAACTCTCTCGGTCCCTAGCTCAGACGCCCTGAGCCACTTGGCAATCGGCAGTTCGAGCGGTGGGGTGCGGCTGCCCTTATCGATGGTGACGACTTGACCCTTTGCCAGCAGCCGAGCGATTTCCTCTTGCAACGGGTCGGGCTGCGGCATGCCCATTTCTTTGCAGATGTTGGCGATGGTACGCTCGCGCCTCTGTTCCGCTTCCTGGTCTCCTGCTCGAGTTTGTTGCGGATTGACGGCATCTGCGTTCGTCTTTTCGGGTGAGCCCAGTTGTCGACAAAGCTCCTCGTATTCGCGCCAACTGTCCGCGGCCGCCTTTGTACCGGGAGCCAGCACGAGGGCCGGAACGTTCATGGTGAGCGGAGTCAACGGCGCGGATTCAATCCAAGCACTGGCGAACCAATTGAGCCACTGCGAAACCAGGCCTTCCTCGCATTCAAACCCGAAGTTCAGATGTCCGTCTCCGGCCGCGCCGCACCCGAGGTCTCGCGAGTTCCCCACCCAGAGGTATGAACGGCCACTAGTTGGCTCAGAGAAACAAAGAGCAGACATCGGCGTAGCGTTGCTATCCAGGCTAATCGGGACCAGTGCCGCCTCCAGACGGCCCTGCAAGGTCTTAATGAGGGTAAGCAGTTCCTGGAGGACCTCGTGCCGAGTGGGGGAAGCGGCATAGACAGCAACCAACAGCTTTATCTTTAAACAGCGAAAATCGCATCCAAGCCGATCACGTAAAAAGCGAACACCATCGAAATCCAGACCCCAGACGATGCCCATTGCTGAACAGTCGAGATCAGGGTCAGGGATGTTCACCCAGGCGGGGATGCCGTAGGAGTCGGCCATTGGCCTGCTCACCGCTGGCCAAGCGAACGGCGGGCTCAGCCTGTTGATCATACGGCGATTCATTATAGTCTATGTTGGACTATTCGATCTTGGGTTGTAGCCTAATTCCGTTGCGTTCACGGACGCAATGGAGAAGTCCATCCACTCAGCCAGTTACGCCGTATTCCTAAAGGTCTTGAAAAAGGCACGCGAGGATGCGGGCCTCACTCAGACGGAACTTGCACAAAAGATCGGAGAGACGCAGACCTTCATCAGCAAGTGTGAGCGGGGCGAGCGACGCGTTGACGTGGTCGAGCTCCGCACCGTCTGTCAAGCATTTGGTCTTAGCCTGAAGCAGTTTGTTGCGACGCTTGAGAAGGCGATGAGCAAGGTCAAGCGATCCTGAAGGAGGCAAAGCTCTACCAAATTGACAGCAACTATTTCCCATTGCCCTCCTTCTTCTCCCAACGTGCTGCGGCGGCTTTTTTGGCGACTTGAGAGCGCTGATCGGCCGTGAGTTTCTCCATCCGGGCCTTTGCGCCGAGCTTCCCGCCCTTCGAACCGGCCTTCCGAAAGAATTCTCGTGCCTCAGCCGAAAGCTTACCTCGCGCCATCCCTAGAGCTTAACCCCCTACGGCATTACTCGCAATCCGACTCCATTGACAGCCCAAGGGGGTTAAGCATATGCTGAAGGGGGTACGGCATGACAGAAGTCGACTCGCAAGGAGCAGTATGAAGACCGCCATTTACGCCCGAGTGTCCACGACCGACCAAACCAACGCGATCCAGGTCCGTGAATTGAAGGAGTACGTCGAGCGCCGTGGGTGGGAACTGGAGGGGACCTATCAGGACCAGATGAGCGGTGCCAAAGTCTCGCGCCCAGGGCTCGATCAACTCATGGCGGATGCCCGGCGAAGGAAGTTCGACGTAGTGGTCGTCTGGAAGCTAGATCGGTTCGGCCGCTCACTCGTGCATTGCGTTTCTGGGATTCAGGAACTAGCCGGCCTCGGGATCCGGTTCATTGCCACCTCGCAGGGCCTCGATACGGACGAGTCCAACCCGGCTAGCAAGCTTCTAATGCACATCCTGGCTGCCGTAGCGCAGTTCGAGCGGGAATTGATTCGCGAACGCGTCAGCGCTGGCATGAAGGCCGCCAAGGCGCACGGCACTAAGACTGGGAACGCAATTGGGCGCCCGCGTCGGATCTTCAATCGCGATGAAGTGGTGCGGCTACGGGAATCAGGGCTCTCGATCGAGAAGATAGCCCTTCAGGTGCACATCGGTGTTGGGACCGTGGTTCGGGTCCTCCAGACGGTCGGTAAGGTCCAGGATCATGTGGCCTAGCGAACCGTAACGTTAGCCTTGGGGTAGTCGCCTCTTACCAGCGTTGTCAGATCTCGCTTCGTGGTGTAGCTAACGCGTCGGGAGGGGCACGATTCTTAGCCAAAATTGTAGTTGCCAAAGCCTCCAAGGAAACCAAAACGCCACAGGGTGCCACAGTGTGAGATAGCCGGGCCGAAGCCCGGAGTTGCACATGAATGAGACGTTTACATTGGTAGGGGCGACGCGATTTTGAACGCCCGACCCCCTGCGCCCATGCAGATTCCGAATCTTCCGTAAGCCCCTACTTAGCTGTTCCTTCCGGTTCAAGCTGTTGCGGACCTTGTTGAGACCGAGGGCAAGAACTTTGAGGCTTTCGGCAAGTACAAAATCATTTACACTTACTCAAGCGACCACTACCACCCACAAGAAAGTCGCTCATCACGACCAAGACTCTACTGGTCCATGTTAAGTTCGGAGATCACCGTGCGACGATCAAACGCTTGGATCTCCACGATTTGGTGTCGTCGGATCGGTGGCAGTGCGTCCCAGACGCGCGCGATGCTGGTGGAGATATAGTGCGCGATCCCGATGTCGCGGCCCTGGTTCGGAATATAATGATCGAAGTCGAGGCCGTGGCCAACAAGCAGGGACTCGAACTGCCGGTCTCGATCGACCAGCGCATTGCCGGAGCCGGAAAAGTGGGCGAGCACAAGACTTCCATGCTGCAGGTCCTGGAGGCTGGGCGTTCAATGAAACTCGATATGCTTCGGACCCAGCACTTCTACGTTCTCTTCAGCATGGCTCTCATGAATGGGCATCGGGGGGCTGATGGTGACCGGGCAGGTGCCTCTCCCATGACCGATACGCTCAAGATCGGGGCCGCCGCGCTCATGCTGTCGCTCACGTTGAACCCGCTCGGCAACGGTGGCGCGCGCATTTTCTGGGGTTGGGTTACGGACCACATGGGCCAGCGAACCATGGCCACAGCGTTTTCTCTGCAATCGGTGTTCCTGATGGGTGCCTTCACACTCGGCCGATTGTTCACGCCCTTCTTCGTCGCGACTCTGCCTCTGGTGGTTCTTACCTGGGGCGAAGTTTACTCGCTGTTCCTCTCGGCGTGCGTAGACTGGTTCGGCGCGCGCAACGTCAGCTCCAACTACGGCTTTTTTTTCAGCGCCAAGGGCGTCGCGTCCATTCTGGCAGGCGGCGCGGCGGCTAAACTCTACGAGATAAACGGTTCGTGGAACTATTGGTTCTACGTCTGGGCAGTTCTAGCGCTGATGAACGCGGGCATGGCGCTCGGCATTCGCAAAATGTGGTTGCCGAAGAAGCAGGTTGCCAAGCCGCAGCAACCCGCGGCGGCGACTTATGTGAGTTGAATGTGTAGGAAGTGTTGTGAATATGATAGAACTTCAAGCGAATATTGCCATGGTGGCGTTGTTTAAATCAAAACAGGAGTGAATACGATGACAACAGTTAACGCAATGCTGGTCGCGGGGTTCTTCAGCACCATGATCGTCGCCGTTGCCGATGTGCAGAAGAAAGACGTCGACATCAAGGCGCCTGACGGAGTGAATCTCAAAGGCACGTATTTTTCCCCGGGGCGTCCGGGCCCGGCTGTCCTGCTTCTCCACCAATGCAACATGGATCGGCACGCCTGGGATGCACTCGCCGCCGATTTCGCACGCGCCGGCATTCAGGTCCTTACCTTCGATTTTCGCGGCTTCGGCGAAAGCGGCGGCGAGAGGTTGACCGACCCCGCCGCCCGACGAGCAATCCAGCAAGAGAAGTGGCCGGGTGATATTGACGCGGCCTATGCCTATCTCCTCTCACAAAAGGGCGTTGACAAATCACGGATTGCGGCGGGTGGAGCGAGTTGCGGTGTTGCGCAGTCCTCTAACCTCGCAGCCCGGCATCAGGAAATCAAAGCATTAGTATTGCTTTCCGGCCCTGCCAGCGACGCGGGAAGGGACTATATTACAAAGACACCTACTCTACCCGTTTTTGGCGCCGCCAGCGAAGAGGACAAAAACGCAGCCGTGGGCATCCGGGCGGTACTCGAAGGATCAAAGAATCCGCAGAGCATGTTAAAGATGTACGGGGGTACGGAGCACGGGGTGCCGATGTTCGACAAGAATCCCGAGCTCGAACCGATGATCGTGAACTGGCTGAAAGCACGACTTCTCGTGAAGAAGGGAAGCTAGCGCTGGATCAACCGGGAGATTTGCGAGCCACACCGGGATCGTCTTGAAAGACTATTCCAAGGCGGGCCGCTCACTGAGGTCGATAGGCAAACGCGGTCAGTGTGCCGCAAATCCCTCGGTTAGCTCGATGCGTGTACCCTCGGGATCGATGATGTAGGCGGTCCTTAGCCCCGGGGTTGTCGTTGATTCGCGGTAGGGGCCGTCAAAAGTAGCGCCATCGGCCTGGAGTTTCTTGCAGAATGCCTCGAGACCTACAACTTCGAATCCGATGTGATCGAGCGCCCGGCCCTTGGTTGGAGCACGCGCAGCACTGACTTTCAGGAAATCGACCTCGCCCCCGGGCACTACCGCCGCCAGGGATTTACCGCTCGCGCCTTCCGTGGCTCCAAACGTCTTCACGTACCAGGCGCGAAGCTTCTCCGGATTGGTTGCGGCAATGTGAATGTGACGAAAAGCGATGGGAACGCTTGCGGTTGAGTCTTCAGTGAACTCCACCCTTACCCCGTCTGGAAACACAGCGATCACCTCTTTAGCGTCCGCATCATCGCTGGCGAGTGTGAGATTCGCGCCAGCCAGCTTCGCCTTGATTTCCGGATAGCTCTTGACCACGAAACCGAAGTGGTTCACGGTGGACTCGGCCGAGCCTTGCGTCGGCAACGTTCGCGCCTTTGCGACAAGAATGAATACCCCGGGCAATTTCAGCAGTTCAAGAGAGCCGATCTTAGTCACCTCGGCGCCCAGCATGCCGACCCATAGCTTCTTTTGTGCGTCGGGATCCTCGACGATAAGGTGGACGTGTCCCATGGAGACACCGCTTGTGTTTGGGGGCGCAAGCTGCGCCAAGAGAGAAGCGCTTGCAGCCGCGACCAGAAACAGCCATCGCATGGGGAGTAGACTACCACAGAATAGCCGTGAGCTGAGGCGTGTTTGACAGCCACGCGGAGTAACTTAAGGTCAACGAGACCGCTGCGCAAGTAAGTGAGCGGCTTCAGTGGCGCGTTTGGGCAAAGGGTCTATGGACCCGCGGCTGGCATGGTTACTCCAGAGCGCTGGCCAGTGCTGGACGAAACCGACGTGGGCAGAGTAGAAATTGTTTATGTGGAGTAAATCAAACCTACCATTCCTGGTGTAGACTAGTAGCCTATGAAGTGCAGAATTCTCATGTTCGCCCCGACGCTGCTTGCAGCTGCCTGTTGGGGCGCTGAGGTGAAGCTGCCTCCGCCGTTCGCGACCCCTTCGGTGACTAACCGGCCCCGAGTCATCCCTCAACCGCAAGGAGCGCAACTACATGTTCCCGACGGCTTCACCGTGGAGGTCTTCGCTGAAGGCTTCGAGCAGCCCCGCAATATGGTACTCGGTCCGGGCAACGAGATCCTGGTCAGCGACAGCAGAAGCGGAAAGGTGTACATCGTACAGCCCCAACGTAAGAAACTGATCGAAAACCTGGATCGTCCATCCGGTCTGGCTTTTTGGAAGAACTACCTATACATCGCAGAAGCCACATCCGTCAAACGGTATGAGTATGACGCCAACCAGAAGAGCTTGGGCGCGGGTAAAGAAGTTGTGTCGATGAAGGACTTCACCAAAGGCCATTGGACGCGATCTGTGCTGTTTGATAAGGCCGGATCGAAAATGTATGTTGGGATCGGATCGAGTTCAAACGTGGACGCCGGAGATCCTGCCATGCGTGCAGCCATCAACCGATTCAACCCGGATGGCAGCGGCCACGAGATCTTCGCGTCCGGCACCAGGAATCCCGACGCGATTCGCTGGAATCCGACGACGAATAGTCTTTGGGCTTCAGTCCAGGAGCGGGACGGTCTCGGCGATGACCTGGTACCGGATTACCTAACCTCCATCCAACACGGCGGTTTCTATGGCTGGCCATTCGCTTACATTGGTCAGAACGAGGATCCGAGGCATGCGGGCGAACAGGCCGATTTGGTGAAGAAGGCCATCGCACCCGACATGTTGCTGGTGTCTCACTCGGCTGTTATGGACTTTGTGTTTTACACTGGCAAACAATTTCCGCAGGAGTATCAGGGTGGAGCATTCCTGGCGTTTCACGGTTCAGTCAACAGGTCCACACGTGTGGGACACTCCGTTGGGTTCATACCTTTCAAAAATGGCAGGCCTTCGGGTCCAATGACGTCATTTCTGACGGGCTGGATGATTTCCCCGGACTCGGCTGACGTTTGGGGTCGTCCGGTAGGACTACTGCAGTTACCGGATGGTAGCCTGCTGGTTTCCGAGGACGGGAACAACAGGATCTACCGCGTCAGTTACGGCAAGTGAGACTTGCCGCTCCGTTTCAGTGAGGCGAGATCCCAAGTCCTCAGTGGCTTCGCGTGATCCTCACGTGAAGTTCGGGGCCGAGTTTGTATTCTCGCTTGTCCTCGCCATAATCATTGACCCGCTATCGTGTCATCGACTATGATTGCTGCTAGTTGATGAAGATTAGTTGATCAAGCAGATAAATCCACATGCTACGCAGCACAGGTTCGCGATCGAATTTGAATTGAGGAGATACACAGTGGCCACATCCAAGAGGACCTCAGTCGGCCGTCGCAGTTTCTTGGCGGGTGCGGCAGCCGGGGCCGCCGCCCTGACGGTGAAGCCTCCCATCGCGATTGCACAACAAGTCCGCGCTGCAACACCAAATGCGAATACGGCCGAAGCCAGCACGTCGGCGTCCCGGATTGAGGTACTCAGCAATGAGCGCCCAGGGGCTGACTTCATGCTAGATGTGATCAAGTCTCTTGGCATTGAGTATTGCCCCGCGAACCCGGCTTCCAATTGCCGTGGATTGCACGAGTCGATGATCAATTATGGCGGCAACAAGAATCCTGAACTGCTCACATGCTGCCATGAAGAATCGGCGATCGGAATGGCTCACGGGTTCGCCAAGATCGAAGGCAAGCCGCTGATGACGATGGTCCATGGGACGGTCGGAACGCAGCACGCTACCATGGCGATTTACAACGCGTTCTGCGATCGGGTTCCGGCGATCGTAATTTTGGGAAACGAAATGGACGCCACGGCCCGCCGGAGCTTCGGCGAATGGGCGCATTCCGTTCAGGACGCGGCAGTCATTATCCGCGACTACACGAAGTGGGATGATACCCCGACCTCGCTACAGCACTTCGCCGAATCCATGGTTCGGGCTTACAAGATTGCAATGACACCGCCCATGGGGCCGGTCGCTGTCGTGGCCAGTGGAAAACTGCAGGAAGAGCCCATCGAGGAATCCAACCTGCGGATTCCGAAGCTGGCCATGACGATTCCTCCACAAGGCGATCACAATGCACTGGTAGAAGCTGCCAGGCTGCTGGTTGCCGCTGAAAACCCTTTGATCGTCGCTGGACGAGTGGCCCGGACCCCGAACGGTATTAACCTTCTGGTCGATCTCGCCGAGACTCTGCAGGCCCCAGTGAACGATCAGCGGAAACGCATGAATTTTCCCTCAAGCCATCCGTTAAATGGCGTAGGTAATGTCGCGGAAGCCGATGTCATCCTTGCACTGGAAGTTGAAGACATTTTCATGCTGACCCACCGGATATCGCCCCTCAACCGGATCAGGATGGACCAACCGCAGCGCCTCATCAAGGACAGCACTAAGCTGATCAGCATTTCATGCATGGATCTCTTCCAGCATGCTAACTATCAGGACTTCGCTCGCTACAACGAAGTGGATATGGCCATCGCGGGAGACGCCGAAGCGACTCTGCCGATGCTTATCGAGGCATGCAAACGTCTCCTTACAACCGATCGCAAGCGGGCCTTGCTGAACCGTGGCGCCAAACTCGCCGAGATTCACCGGCGGAACGGTGAACAGGCTCGTAGCATGGCTGCGCGCGGTTGGGATTCCAGTCCGCTCACTCCAGCGCGCATTTCAGCGGAACTGTGGGCGCAGATCAAGAATGAAGATTGGTCGTTGGTCGGCAACGATTGGTACTCCGACTATTGGCCGACGCGGTTGTGGAACTTCGAGAAACACTATCAGTTCATTGGTGGCTCCGGCGGGGAAGGCGTCGGATATGGAGCGCCGGCTGCCGTGGGTGCCGCTCTGGCCAACAGAAAGTATGGTCGGCTTACGATCAATCTTCAAAACGATGGTGATCTGAATTATGCTCCCGGGGTATTATGGACGGCCGTCCACCACCAAATCCCGCTTCTCACTATCATGAATAACAATCGCGGTTATCACCAGGAGCTAATGTATATTACCAACATGTGTGCCCGAGCCAATCGTGATGTCAGCCGGGCTCACATCGGCACTAAGCTCACCGAGCCGAACATTGACTACGTATCCATGGCAAAGGCTTATGGCATGTTCGGCGTCGGACCAATAACGGATCCAAAGGACGTGGCGCCCGCTATCAAGCGCGCGCTGGAAGTGGTCAAGCGCGGTGAGCCTGCATTGGTTGACACTGTTACGCAAGGTCGCGGTTGATAGGTGCCCACGTGAAGACGCTCTCATTCTTGTTCGCTGTGCTCGCATTGGCGCTAGTTGAAGGTTGTCTTCAAGTGAAGGCCCAGAGTGCACGGGCCGATGCAGGGCGCAGCGTTGAGAACGGCAAGCGCCTCTGGATGAAGGACAATTGCTACACCTGCCACGGCACTGATGGTCATGGGGGAGGCGCCGGACCGAAGCTTGCCCCGCATCCGATGCCGGTTGCTGCATTCATCGCCATCGTCCGTCATCCACGGCCCAGCAGTATGCCGGCGTTCTCCGCCAAGTTAATATCAGACGACGACCTTCGGGATATGTGGGCGTACTTGAATACTATTCCCGAAGATCCTGCGCCAGCGAATATTCCGCTACTGCAGGGTCGTTGAATCCGCGCCACTGACTCTCACATGCCGGCAGAGCGCTTCATTTTCCTGGCGCCGACTCCGCGGCCACAAGTCCCACATTGCGAGACCGATTTGACAGTCAATCTTCTCCATGATAGGCTTCCGAAGGTGTTGAATCGATTCTTTGATGCGATGGCGAACTCCCGGACGGACGAAAGTAGTTTCTCAGTTCCAGCGGCGCGACCATTCCAGGCGAAATCCATCCGCAAAGTGATAATCCTCGCTTTTCATGAACGACATGCAATACTATTGTCGGAAGAGAGATTCACTCAGTGCATCGTAGTTCATTGCTGATGTTGGGGCTACTCATAGTTGGGTCTGCCACCAAGGCGCAGGATCCGAATCCCATGAGCGCGGATGCGGAGTACGTTTATAGTCTCGCCAAGGAACGGATTTTGAAGACTGCCGCGAAAGTGCCCGAGGCCACCTACCGTTTTCGACCGACTCCGGAGGTTCGAAGCCTCGGTGAGATTTTGGGCCACGTCGCAGATTCCACATATCACGTCTGTTCCATCGTCAAAGGCGATGAGAAAACGTCTGAAATCGAGAAGACGAAGACATCGAAGGCGGAACTGACCACCGCGCTCACCAGGGCCTTCGCGTACTGCGATGCCGTCTACCGTGCAATGACTGACGCGGACAGTGCCACGAAAATCGCCTACCATGGTGGACTGCACACCAAGATGATGGCGCTCAGCTTTAACTCCACGCATTTGATGGAACACTACGGAAATCTCGTAACGTACATGCGGCTCAACCATATCGTCCCGCCGACGAGTGAGCCTGGCAGCGAAAGTGCCGCCCCCAACCAGTAAGACCTAGGTATGGGGACTAAGCCATGGATAAGGGTTTTTTGAGGGTTATCTTCGGGCTCTGCCTATGGGCCAGCTTGGTGTACGGCCAGGCGAAACAGCTCGAACTGGAACACGCGTTCGACTTGCATTTGCAGCTCGGCAAACCCACTGATGTAGGTAAGATCGGCCCAATCGGTTCGCGGCGGTTGACCCCTGTCATCGGCGGTACCGTAGAGGGTCGCGGATTGAAGGGGAAGATCTTGCCCGGTGTCGACTACCAGATCATACGTCCTGACGGTGGCACGGAAATCGACGCCCACTACGTCGTTCAGACCGAGAGCGGAGACTTGTTATACATCATCAACCGTGGCATTCGTCGCGGTCCTGCGGACGTGCTACAGAGGCTGAACGCAGGAGAGAAGGTGGATCAATCTCTGATTTACTTCCGTACAGTGCTTTCTCTAGAGACAGCAGCGCCGACGTTGCAGTGGATGAATGACACGGTTTTCGTGGGCGTGGGTGAGCGCCTTCCCAACGAAGCCATAGTCCGCGTCTTCCGCGTCAACTAGGCGCAAAGTAACTACTTCATGACTGGTTTTGCTAGTCGGGTTTACTCAACGCGCTGCCAAACTGAAACTCCAGCCAACACCACCAAATTTCAAAGGATGGCATGACTATCACACAGTTCGCACTTCTCGGAGCCGCCACAGCGGCTTTCTCGATGAGCGCTTTCGCGCAACTTCCTTCATCGAAGGTACTCACCCTCGACGTGGCTCAAAGCGTCGCGCAGGAAGCCTTGGCGAAGTGCCGTGCCGACGGCTTCAAGGTCACCGTACTTGTGGTCGACGGCCTCAACGCGCCGAAGGCAATGTTGCGCGACGATGGAGCGGCCGCGTCAACAACTGAAATTGCCCGAATGAAGGCCACCACCGTGATGCTCTACAACCGGCCTTCGGGTCCGCCCCAGAATCTTCCGACCGGCGCACCTGTCCCGCCCCCGACCATTCCAGGCACAAGTAACTCCCTGGGCGGCGTGCCCATCAAAGTTGGTGACGCGACGATAGGTGCAGTGGCTGTCAGTGGAGCTCCCGGTGGAGATAAAGACGCGGCATGCGCGAGTGCGGCCTTGGCGAAGGTTGGGGACAAGTTGAAGTAGGCTCCGAAGGGAAACTGACTCCCCATAAGGGGTGTTCACGGTGTTGGCGAGTCTTTCCATTCCCGGAGAGTAACCAACTCTCACCATCGTCCCATAATGCGGGACGCGCGATGACTCAAAATTGACATTCGAAAGTTTCTAGTGATAGACTGATCACCAAAAAGCACGAGCGAAGTCCGAACAAGAAGAGACGAGTCAGGCCACGCCGCGAAAATCTCAGTTTCGGCAGTCACGTGGATCTTCCGGCAGGAAGGCACGGAACCGTTGAGCGCAAAAGGGTGGTTCTACATGAAGGATGTCGTTTTCACTTTATTCGCTGCACTAACGCTTGCGATTGGGCTTCAACCGGTACCGACTGCTGCGCAGGACAAGCCTCCAAATGTCAAAACAACGGCTGCGGTCAAGAAATGGATTCCACCACGGACGCCAGACGGCCAACCCGACCTGCAAGGAATTTGGTCGAACGTCACCGTCACGCCTCTGGAAAGGCCCAGTCAATTCGCGGGTAAGCCGTTTCTTACAGCGGAGGAAGCGGCTGCGTACCAAAAGCAGGCTCTTAAGAACAGTAATAAAGATCGCCGCGATGGATCAGCCGACGACGATCTAAACCGCGCATATAACGAAGCCTGGTATGAGTCGGTCAAGAAGACGGACCAGACCATTCGAACGTCCCTGGTGATCGATCCGCCAGATGGCAGGATCCCAGCCTGGACGCCGGAGGTGCAAAAAAGGGAGGACGCCCGCACACAGGAGATGAAGAGACGCGGTCCGGAACCAGCCGATTCCTGGGAGGACCGAACCTTGTCGGAGCGTTGTATCACGCTCGGAGCGCCCAGGCTTCCCCGAGGGTACAACAGCAACTTTCAGATTGTCCAGACTCCTAAGTACGTGGTGATTCTGCACGAGATGATCCACGAAGCTCGTATCATTCCGCTGGACGGTCGCCCTCACATCGACAAAAACATTCCCCAATGGCTGGGGGACTCGCGTGGTCGCTGGGAAGGCAACACTCTGATAGTCGACACAACTAACTTCAACGACAAGATTGTCTTCAACATAGTAAATTGCTGCCGAGGAGCCGGCGCCAACCTGCATGTGATCGAGCGTTTCACACGCCTCGACGCCGATACGATCGATTACCAATACACGGTCGACGACCCATCCACGTTTACGAAACCCTACACAGTTGCGCTTCCCTGGACAAAGATTGACGGCCCCTTGTTCGAGTACGCGTGTCACGAGGGTAATTATGGCATGGTGAATATTCTTAGTAACGCCCGCGCCGCAGAGGCCGCCGCTCGGGACGCCGCGAAGAAGAAGTGAATCCGGGCGGGAACGGCAGCTCGTCAAAAGCTGTGAGATAATCGGCACAGAAAGTCCGAAAGTGTTTTCCCGGCCATGGAAGATCCGGATGCCACTGTATCGCCACGTCGAGGATAAAGCGCAACTGTTGGAGTACAAGTGTGTACCGTTCGTCGAAGAGTTGCTGTACGGTCACCTTCGCAAGCAGCCGAGCAAGTGAGTTGGAGGT
>JAIQFN010000030.1 GCA_020073265.1 Terriglobia bacterium
CACCGAGAGTCCCGCGAAGTATCGCAATTCGACCAGGCGCGCTTTCTTTGGGTCGAACTCTTCCAGGGCGGATAGCGCATCGTCAAGTTTTACTATTTCGACGTCCTTTTGCTCCGGCAGCAGAGACGCAGCGTCGAGTGTAACGCGTTTCGCATCCCCGCCGCGCTTGGACGCTTGCTTTTCTCGGGCGTGATCCACCAGGACGCGGCGGATGATCTGGGCCGCTGCTCCATAGAAATGCGTGCGGTTATGAAAGTCGACCTGGCGTTGCCCGGCAAAGCGCAGGTAGACTTCGTGCACCAAGGCGGTGGGTTGCAGTGTATTGGGCGCCGGTTCGCGTCGCAGGTAACTCGCCGCCAGCGCCCGCAATTCCTGATAGACGATGGGGACCAGCTTCGCGAGCGCGTCACGGTCGCCGCGGCTCCAGTCACCCAGCAGAGTGGTTACGTCCGGCTCCGGCCCCGTCATTGCCGAGTATTATCTCATGGGGGGCAGCGCACCAACGGCGTCGCGCGCTAACGTAGGGTAAATCGTCTCACATCCTTGCACCTACGGCGAACCGCGATCCCAGGCGGGCGTCCGATGGCTCCGCAAGTCCAACGGTAAGGGTGGGTTTTCCAGATAACCGTCGGACCGCGGGCAGGCGCCACGCTCGGGTTCCGGCAACTCCAGTGCCTCACCCACTATCCGATTGATTTCGGGCCAGCTATTGTCCGCCATTCATGTCCGGCAGCAGATATTCTTCAGCCAAGTTGGGCAGTCACAATCCAGGATTTTGTTAAGCCTAGTACTTTTCAGACTTTTGGATTGGCCCCATCTTCGGGTTTGTTCCGCTAGGGGTTTGTAGAGAGCCAGGAATCATCTAGACTCTTGGCTAAAGTCGGCAAGGCAGGATTGGACATGAGGACTATGTTTCGGTTTACGTGGATTGTGGCGCTGGCGCCGGTACTTTGTGCAACTCAGATTCCGGTGACGTCTTATTCAGGGACCACCGGCACCACAGTGGGTTCTTTTACGTATCTAGACAGCACCGGTAGCGAATTAACCGACGGTAGCTATGGGGTGATCCCATTCGGCAGTCAAGCACAGGCCGACCCGTGGGTCGGCTGGTTTGGTGTCAGTCCACTGATCACGTTCAATTTTGGCGGACCTTTCGACATCACCCGTGTGGATTTGGACTTGGCCCTGTGGACGAACCCGGCACTAATCTATTTGCCAACGTCGATCGACATTGGCGGAACCGTTTTTGATCTGACCGGGAATGAACTGACCGATCCCAGCCGGGGGACTCTGTCTTTTGATGTAAACTTCACCGGAATCAGTAGTCTGGATGTGACACTGAACATCGGCGGGACTTACGTTTTCATGGACGAGGCGCAATTTTTCGGAACGCAAGGCACCACGGGACCGGAGCCAGGGGTGGTTCCGGAGCCAGCCGCCACTCCGATCGTGGGTGCGGCGGGATTTCTAATATTCGGCCTGTCGTGGCTCCGGACTCGCCGCCGCGCAGCGAATGCTCCTCACGTTCTTTGAGCCGCGCCACGCCAAATGGGCCACTGAAGACGGCGAAGTCCTCGGACTTCGATAGTCTGTTTAGATCGTCCTACGGCTTCCGCGACGGTGCCTCTCGGTCGACGTCCAGTCGCTCAAAGAGCCATCCGCGCGCGATGGCCCATTCGCGCTTGACGGTTCTTTCCGACAGGCCCATCAGTTCCGCCGTTTGAGGCACCGAGAGTCCCGCGAAGTATCGCAATTCGACCAGGCGCGCTTTCTTTGGGTCGAACTCTTCCAGGGCGGATAGCGCCTCGTCGAGTTTGACGATTTCGACGTCCTTTGACCAAGGCGGTGGGTTGCAGTGTATTGGGCGCCAGGGCTCCTGTATAATGTCCAGGCGTCGACCTTCAGTGTTTCATGGGTTCGACGACAGTCGATCGATGGAGGAAACATGTCGTTTCTCGCTTGGATCGTCCTGGGACTGATCGCCGGGTTTGTCGGCAGCAAGATCGTCAATAAGAAAGGCGAGGGACTAGTCCTCGACATCATCCTCGGAATCGTGGGCGCCATCGCTGGAGGATGGCTGTTCAACATGTTTGGCGCGGCTGGAGTCACTGGACTGAATCTGTACAGTCTCGCAGTGGCGATCGTGGGCGCGGTGGTAGTGCTGGTGGTGTACCACGCGATCAGGCGCGCGGTCTGACAGGGATGGGCGCGATCTTGTAGCGCGCTAGCGGCCCGAGCGGGCTCGCTCTAGAATGCTCCTGACCCGGCCCGCGAAATATCCGACTACAACCGCGAGCACGAAGCAGAGAATTAAAGTGGTTGGCTCTTCCAATACGGTGTATCGTCAGATCGGAAAGCCAACGATAGAGATGTCAGCCAACTGCGCCGAGGCGATAAAACCGCGCGGCGGTCTCGGCAAACAGATCAGCTTTCTCCGTATTGCTTGCGCCCTTTGCCAGTAGCTTGCAGGCATTCCAGAAGACCGGATAACTGTAGGAGACTTTGTCGACGGGGAAGTTACTCTCGAACATCGAGCGCGACGGCCCGAAGGCGGTGATGCAGGTTTCTACGTAAGGGTGAAAAGTAGCGGCCAGCATCTCCGAGGACGGCGGTTCGGGTTGCTCGTTGAAGCCGAAGCCGGTGGTGTTCATACCAAGACCACCGACCTTGATATAGACATTTTCGTGCGCTGCGAGCGCCTTGATCGATGCCGCCCAGCGTGAAAATACTTCATCGTGCTTGCCGCGGTAGGCGCCGATTCCCAGCGGCCCTCCGGCATGATTGAGGACGATCCTCGCGTTGGGGAACGCGGCGGCGAGGTTTCGAACATCGTCGATCTGCGGATGATAGAGCCAGGCGTCGAAGGAGAGGCCCAGGCGGTTGAGTACCGCAAACCCCTCGCGGAAGGTCTTATCGGCCAGCAGGCCGGGCGGCGCCGGGTAAGCCGGATTGGCGGCGATGGACGCGTCCCAGGCGGTGATGTGGCGGATGCCCCGGAAGCGATCGCCGCCGGCGCGCGCCAACGCAGCCAGGACCGGCTCGACGCGGCTGCCTAACGTCAAGTCCGCGTGCCCGACAAGGCCGGCGCACACCCTGGTCTTACCGTAGAGCCCGCTGGCGCTCATGGCCGCAACGCCGTTGACGAACTCGATCTCGCCGACCGGGCGCATTTCCACGGGGCCGCTAGCGCGGTACATCGAAGTGGCCTGCACGAACACGGTCGCGACGACGTTGTGGCCGCTGTTGGTATCGAGCAGCAGATCGTCGAGCAAATACCGCCATCCCGGGCGTTGCCACAAATGGTGGTGAGGATCCACGATCGGCAGCTCCGGCTCGAGGATCGGTTCCCTGCGCCGATCCAGCCAATCCTGGCGAACCGGGCTGGCTGGCGTGGCCCGTTGTGCGTACGCGGTGAACGGCCAAGCGGCCGCGCCGCCCAGAAGAGTGAGGAGCTCGCGCCGGTTCATGGAATTATCTTACAGGAGAGCCACGGCGTTAGCGCTCACACGATGGCAAAGAGCTCTTCTACGTTGCGAACGATAGGACCGTGATGGCTGTGGACGTCACCACCGGATCAGCTTTCAAGGCGATACCGCAACGGCTTTTCGATGCGCCTTTCCGGGGGGCTGGCGGTAACTACGTGCTGGTCTGGGATGTGGCCGCCGATGGGAAGAAGTTCCTGATCCTGACTCAGGAATCCGACGCGACGCCGCTCACGGTGGAGCTGAACTGGGAGGCGGGGTTGAAGAAGTAGGTGTCAGGTGTCAGTGGATCGAGGCCGGAGGCGCCGCGGCTGGGCGCACGACATCCGGGAAATCCACCGAGAAGCCGATCTGGCCGCCGATCCGCGGGCTCGCGATGTACTTGCCTCCCAGCAAGGCGAAGGAGACGGCTAGGCCGTTGCGAATCGTGTACGTGCCGCCAAGCAAGCCTTGGAACTGGCTCTTGCCCAGGTCTGCATTGCTGGTGATGCCGCCGTAGATTTCGCCGCCCAGGGTGAGTCGCGGACTGAAGTCGTGCAGGATGGAGAGGCCTCCGGTGACGACGTGTCCGCGCGTAGTTTCAATGCCGATCACGCCGGTGCTGGTGTTGCCGGCGAACAGGTAGCCAAGGTTTCCGTTGACTCTGGTCTTGTCCGAGAGCGACTTTTGCGTCATGAAGTTGAGCCAGTAATCGGTCAGGCCCGAGCTGAGCTGCTTGCGAGTGTCTCCGGTCGGAAACTCGATATACAGGCTGGCGCCCAGAGCCGGGGCGCGCGAGCCAGGCGCCTCCTTGTGAAAATTCCACTTGATCCCGAGGTCGGTGTCGCCGAGTCCCGCCGCGTCCGGCGTTCCCAGGGCCCGAAAAATCGCGAGATAAGGAGCATCCAGATCCAGCTCCAGGTTGAACGGCAGGCCGAAGTTGATTTTGTAGTTGGCGGTGTTCTGCCGCAGATCCGGAAATTGGGGATGTTGGAGCGCGTCGAACTCGTTGAAGAACTCGAAGTGCAATTTGCCGCGCTCGGTGACGGCGGGATCGTCGGTGTAGAAAGGGAGTTGAGCAGCCAGCGGCGATGCCACAGCAAGCAGCAGGAAGAATCGCAGCATGGCTAACGGAAAATCGCGCCCAGCAATATCGCGACTTTCTCCCAGGCCGGGACGCGGATGCGCTTTGCCAGAACGTCGAAGTTGGAGCGTTGGATTCGCGCTAGCAGGCGGCGGTAGATCTCGATCAGCGCCCACAGCGACCGCCGGCTGCGGGCGTGGACCAAGTCGAGCAGCGGGCGGGATTCATTGTAGTAGGTCCGCGCGCGCTCGGCTTCGAAGCTCATCAGGCGGACGAAGTTTTCGTCGTGCGTTGAAAGATCGGCGTGGAAGCGCGCGATGTCTTCGTGCGGGATGTAGACGCGCTGGTTGGCGGAATCTTCCCGGACGTCGCGGAGGATGTTGGTCAACTGGAACGCGATGCCGCATTTTTCGGCCAGCTTCAGGGCTTCCGGCGATTCGAAGCCGAAGATGTGGATGATGGTCAGGCCGACCACGCTGGCAACCTGATAGCAGTAGCGGTAGAGTTCATCGAAGGTCTGGATCTGGCGCGGCTCCAGGTCTGAGCTGACGCCGTCGATCATTTCGTGGAAGTAATGGCAGGGGATTTTGTAGCGCTGCACGGTGTCGTGGAAGGCCGGCCAGAGCGGGTTGGCGGAGTAGTGGCCTGCGAGCGCCTGGTCCAGGTCCTGGCGCCAGCGGTGGATGGCTTGCGGGGTCGCGCCTTCGGCTTCGCTGATGTCGTCGCAATAGCGCATGAAGGCGTAGATCGCGCACATGGCGTTGCGTTGGTCGCGCGAGAGCAGCAGGAAGGAGTAGTAGAAATTACGGGCGCGAGTGCGGGCGATGCTGCGGCAGAAGGCGTAGGAGGCGGCTAGGTCGGCCATGCGTTCAAAGACCGCCGGGCGTTCACACGAGTGTGAACGCGGCACGCACGAGTGCGTGCGCCACTAAGGCGACGCGGTCCACTTTGGAGACTTTGGGACGTTGGACCAGCACGTTGTAGCTTTGCTGTTCGATTTTGTCCAGAATGCGCAGGCCACCGCGACTGAACAGGTCCAGGTCGAAACCCAGCCGGCGGTCCACCATTTTCACCAGCGGCAGTCCTTCGAGGAAAAGCTTGCGGGCCACCGAGACCGCGTCGCGCATGACTGCCTGGAAGGCCGGCGTGAAGTTGCGCGCGGCCAGGTCGGCCACACTGCATCCGTGGCGCGCCAGCAGGTCGAGCGGCAGGTACACGCGGTTCTTTTCGTAATCCACGGTGACGTCCTGCCAGAAATTGGCGAGCTGCAGGGCCGTGCAGGTGGAATCCGACAGGCTATCGCGCTCTTCATCGGCGTAGCCGCACAGGCGCAGTACCAGGCGGCCCACCGGGTTCGCGGAACAGCGGCAGTAGCTGAACAGCGCGGTCCAGTCCTGGTAGCGCGTGACGGTCTGGTCCTGCTCGAAGGCGCTGATCAAATCGGAAAAGAGCTGCTTCGGCAGCTCGTACTTTTGCGCCGTGCCCTGGAGCGCGACGAAGACCGGATGCTTCACCTGACCGGCGTACATGGCCTCCAGTTCGCGCCGCCACCAGGCCAGCAGGCGCAGGCTTTCGGCCGGATCGCCGATCTCGTCGCCCAGGTCGTCGGCCCAGCGGCAGAACGAGTACACGTTGTAGAAATCCTGATGCAGCCGCTTGGGCAGCAGGAACGTGACGACGTGGAAATTCTCGTAGTGATGCGTGGCCAGCCAGCGCGTGTAGCGCTCCGCTTCCGGCTTGGTGTAGGTATCGTTCAGCGCCTCCGCCGAGTTTACGTACTCTTTGGGGGCGAGCAGCGGCACTAGGGTATGATGGCGGTCTTCATGTGACCGTTGTGGCTCATCAGGTGGCGCATCACTTCCAGCAGGTTGGTGAGCGGCTCGACACGGTTGACGAAGTCGCGCGAGCTGATGACGCCGCGGCGGACGAAATCCAGCGCTTTGCGGATATGAGCGGGCGTGTGGTGGAAGCTGGCCTTGCAGGTGATTTCCGAATAGTGCAGCAGGGCCGTGTCCAGGCTGATGCGGCTGTCATTGGGGCAGCCGCCGAAGAAGTTGACGGTTCCGCCACGACGCAGCAGGCGGACCGCGGTTTCCCAGACGTCCGGATGCCCGACGGCCTCGATAGCGATGTCGGCGCCGCAGCCGTTGGTCAGATCCCGCACGCGGCGCACGGTCTCGTCGGTTTCGCTGGAGATGAGCAGCTCATCGGCGCCCATTTTGGCGGCGCGGTCGAGTTGGGTCTTGCGGCGGCCGATCGCAATAACGCGCGCCCCGTAGGCTTTGGCCAAGCGGACGAACATCAAGCCGATGGGGCCCAGGCCGATGACCGCGACGTTGTCGCCGCTCTGGATGCGAGTCTCGTCCAGGCCGCGCAGCACGCACGCCAGCGGCTCAACCAGCGCGGCATCCTGATAGCTGACGTGTGCGGGCATTTCATACATATTGCGCTCGACGATGCGAGCCGGAATGCGGATGTACTCGGCGTACGCGCCGTTGTTGAACAACAGGTCTTCACAGAGATTTTCGTTTCCGCGCTTGCAATAGAAGCATTCCATGCAGGGAGCGGAGTTGGCGGCCACCACTCTTTGGCCGACTCGGAACCCGCGGACGTTTTCGCCGACGGCGACGATATCGCCGGCCAGCTCATGGCCGAACAGCGCGGGCGGAACGATCATGCGAGCGTGGTAACCACGGCGAAACACCTTCACGTCCGTGCCACACGTGAGGGCCG
The DNA here is from genome assembly GCA_020073265.1 of Terriglobia bacterium. Taxonomy (GTDB): domain Bacteria; phylum Acidobacteriota; class Terriglobia; order Bryobacterales; family Bryobacteraceae; genus Palsa-89. The sequence goes on from JAIQFN010000030.1 coordinate 7,279, forward strand.
CTTGTACGCGGACCAGCACGTCACCGGGCTCGATTTCCGGTACCGCCACTTCCTCAATCTGCAAGTGTTCCTTGCCGTAGAGGACGGCGGCTATCATCTGAGTGTTCACTAAGACCACCTTTGAGGCCGAACTATAATTTTCAACGATTTAGGCTCCGGATGCAACGCCAGGTCAATGCCGGTCCGGATGTCGTTCAATGGAAAGCGATGAGAAATAAGGTCTTCGACCGGAACGGCGCCGCTGAAAACCAGGTCGGCGGATTGCTTCTGCAAGTCGACTGAGGCGCTGTAGGAACCGAAGATGACGCGTTCGGCCACGCAGACATCGGCTCCGGAAATTTCGATGCGCTCCTGATGGGAGGTTTGCGCGAACAGGAGCATGCGGCTTCCGGGACGCGAGTAGCGGATGGCTTGAGCAACGATGCCGGGAGCCGAGGCGGCGACGATCACTGAGTCCGCGCCACGCCCGCCGGTCATCTCGAGAACCCGTTCGAGCACGTTGGGGTCGGCTGGATCGAAGGCGGCCGCCGCGCCAAAGCGTTGCGCGAGTTCGCGGCGGTGGGGCATGCCGTCGGTGGCGACGATGGCTGCTCCGGAGCGCTGCACCAACATGCTGAACAGCAGGCCGATGGGTCCCTGGCCCAGGATGACAACCACGTCGTCGGCTTGGGGCGCCAGCTGGACCACGCCTTTGAGACAGGTATTCAGCGGCTCGACGAAGCAGGCGCGGTCGAAAGAGACGCCTTCGGGGATTTTTTCGACGCCGCGGCGGACGATCCAGTCCATCACCCGGACGTACTCGGAAAATCCGCCGCCGGCTGGTTCATAGCCCGCGGTCACGCCGACTTTCTTGTAGACCGGGCATTGGGCGTAGAGCTTGTGACGGCAATAGAAGCATTCCAGGCAGGGGATGTGATGGAAGACGATCACGCGATCGCCGGTGGAAAATCCGCGCACGCCGGGACCGGTGGCCGCGACGATGCCGGCCGTTTCGTGGCCGAAGATCCGCGGCGGGGCCAGCAGGTTGTACTCGATCTTTTTGAGATCGGTGTGGCAGATGCCGCAGCTTTCGACGCGAATCAGCAGCTCGCCGGGACCGATCTGGGGCGTGGGCACTTCTTCCACCGAGACAGTGCTGGCACCGGTGTAGACGGCCGCGCGCATGGTGGCCGGAGCGGTGGCGAGCTCAGAATCGAGTGTCGGCAATGAAGTCCCCTAGCGCCTTGGAGGCAGCGTTACATCTTTGATTCAATTTTAGTAGAGCCGGGAAGCTTGCGGCGGGCCGGCGCAGGGCCGCGGCCAGGATGCGGGTGCGGCTGAAGCGGCCGCTAGAGTCGCGCAGGCGATTGAAGTCCAGCGGGAAACTTTCTGAGGCCGTGTCGGTGACTACTTTGAGAGCGTAGAAGGGGATTTGCCATTCTTGGGCTCTGGCGGCGATTGCCGCGGCTTCCATTTCGACGGCTGAGGCGTTGGTTTGGCGCCGGAGTTCGGATTTTTCGGCGGCGGTGGAGACTACGTGGTCGAGCGAGAGGAGCGTGCCGGTGTGATGGGGGCGTTGTGAGATACCGGGTAAGCGTTCACACGAGTGTGAACGCGGCACGCTGAGAGCGTGCGCCACGAGAATGTCGCAGGGCTTCAGCGCGGGATCTAAAGCTCCACAAAATCCGATGCTTGCCAAAGCTTCCAACTCCTGATGCTCTTTCAGCGTGTCAGCAGCCTGGCCGGCCAGCTTGGGCCCAGGGCCGTTGGCTACGAGCACGACTGCTCTGCCGTTCAACCACGCGCCGCGCGCGAAGTCCAGCGGCCAATCCAATCGAGTAACGCGTTCGGCATGTCGAAGCACGCCTGAGAACTCGCGCGCTTCCGCCGCAACGAAAGCCAACAATCAGACGTAACCGTTCGCCCGAAACCAGTCTACGGCGCGCCGGAGTGCGCCGTCCACCGGCTGGGGATGAAAGCCTAATTCGCGCTTCGCCTTGTCGAGCGAAACAAAAACCTTGGTGCGCGCCATTTTGACGGCGTCCAGCGGGACGCGCGGCTCCTGGCCGGTCAGGTTGGCCCAGCCGGTGCTCGCCAGGCCGGCGGCGTAGGCGATGGCATGCGGGATGCGCCAGCGAGGCGCGTGGCCTCCGCTGACCTGGGCCAGGCGCGCCAGGATCTGCTGCAAGGTCAGGTTCTCGGAACCGAGGATATAGCGCTCGCCGGGCCGCCCGCGCTCGGAAGCCAGCAGATGACCTTCGGCGGTGTCCTGGACGTCCACCAGGTTCAAGCCGGTATCCACGAAAGCCGGCATCGCTCCTTTCAAGTAATCCACCACGATCTTTCCGGTGGGGGTGGGCCGGAAATCATGATCTCCGATGGGCGCGGTGGGATTCACGATGACCACGGGGAATCCGGAGCGGGCAAACTCGAGCGCGACCTGCTCGGCTTGGAACTTCGAGCGCTTATAAGCGCCGGTCATATCATTGAGACTCACCGCTACATCCTCGCTGCCCAGCCGGTCCTTGGGGATTCCGATGCAGCCGACCGTGCTGGTATAGACGACGCGCTCGACCCCTCGATTGCGCGCCGCGGTCAAAAGATTCCGCGTCCCGTCCACGTTCGAGCGATACAGCTCGCCCGGGTCCTTGGCCCACAGCCGGTAGTCGGCCGCGACGTGAAAAACCGACCCGCATCCGTTCGCCGCGCGCTCCAGAGAGTCCGGATCGCGCAAATCTCCGGTCACCACCTCCAGGTCCAGCTCGCGCACCTGGCTGCCGGGCCTGGCCAGCGCCCGCACCGTGCATCCGCGCGCGAGCAACTTCCGGGCTACATGCCAGCCGATGAAACCGGTGGCCCCGGTGACTAGGGTCGGCTTCACGTTCCGCTAAGGGCGCACAACGGCACGCCGCGGCGGCGTTTTCTATCCAGCATGATGATGCCGCGCCGTCCTGTGCGCTCCCGTCGATCTATCGAAACGCCCAAGTCATCAGCTTGAACGTATCGCCGAGTTTGGCGTTGATTCCCAGGGCCGCGGAGGGTTCGAATCCGCAATGAACCATGCAATGGTCGCAGCGCGGATCGTTGCCAGCCCCGTAGTTTTCCCACTGGGTTTTGGTCATCAGTTCTTCGAACGTCTGGTAGTGTCCGTCCGTAATGAGATAGCACGGGCCTTTCCAGCCCTTCACGTTGTAGGTGGGATTGCCCCAGGCCGTGCACGGATAGTCGCGCTTGCCCTGCAGGAACTCAAGATAAGTGGGCGTGCTGAACAATGGAAACTTGGCGGCCAGCCGGTCGATGTCTTTGAATTTCTCGTGGATGTCGTCGCGGGTCATGAAGATTTCGCGATCGTTCACCGCCGAGTAGCCATAAGCCGGCGAAATGGTGTGCCCATCGACATCGAACTGCGCGAGGTATTCGAACATCTCCTCGAGTTCGTTCATGTCCGTCTCTTTGTAGACGGTGGTATTGGTGCAGACCCGAAAGCCGGCCTGCTTGGCTGCCTTGACGCCCTCGATCGCCTCGCGGAACACGCCTTCGCGCTCGACGGCGATGTCATGATTCTTCTCCATGCCGTCCAGGTGGACGTTGAAGAAGAACTTGTCGGCCGGCTTGAACTCCTTCAGCCGCTTCACGATGAACATGCCGTTGGTGCACAGGTAGATGGTCTTGTTGCGCTCGATCAGTTTCGCAGCCAGCGGTCCGATCTCGGGATAGAGCATCGGTTCGCCGCCGCAAATGGAGACGATGGGGGTGCCGCACTCGTCCACGGCATTCAGGCATTGCTGGAGCGAAAGCTTCTGGGTGATGGTGGATTCGTACTCGCGGATGCGCCCGCAACCGGTGCAGGTGAGATTGCAGGTGTGCAGCGGCTCGAGCATCAGCACCAGCGGGAAGCGCTTATTAATCATGGGATGCGGCTGCCGCGGCGCGTCGGTGTGGGTGTAGACAATGTGGAAGGGATTGGCGGCGTCCGGCTGGGACAGCACGGTCTTCTGCCACTCGGGCTTCGGCCGGAACTTGTTGCGCGCGATATAACCCGCCATGCCCGCCGTCATCGAAAGAGGGAATCTCATCTATTTTTGTCCTCGGAAGCAGTCTTGGTTTTGAGGAAAGCGTTCAACGCCATCAGGGGGAACGAATTCCGGTACAGGTGATAGCAGAGATAAAAGACCTGTGGGAATCCGGTTCCGGTGGCCAGTTCTTCGGCCCAGGTTCCGTCGCTCTTCTGGGTGCGAATCAAGTACTCGATGCCATCGTGCAGAGTAGAGCTGGTGGTGTCGCCGCCGGCCAGCAGCGCGAGCACGCCCCAGGCGGTTTGGGACGGCGTACTGGGCGCCGCGACGTAGCTTCCCTGCTGGTAGCTCTCGCAGCTCTCGCCCCAGCCACCGTCGAAATTCTGGATGGAGCGCACCCATTCGAGGGCGCGCTGGACGTAGGCTTCGCGATCGCTGACTCCGGCTGCGGCCAGGCCGCGCAGAGCTAAAAAGGTTCCGTAGATATAGTCGACGCCCCAGCGGCCGTACCAGCTCCCGTCGGCTTCCTGCGTACGCACCAGGTACTCGATGCCTTTGCGGACGGCGGGATGGGAACTGCTGTGGCCATAGGAACACAGCGCTTCGAGCACGCGGCCGGTGATGTCCGGACAGGTGGGATCGAGCATGGCGTTGTGGTCGGCGAAGGGGACGAAGCTCAGCGGGCGCCAGTTGTTGTCCACGTCGAACGCCGCCCAGCCGCCGTCTTTGGACTGCATATCGAGCAGCCACTGGATGGCGCGCCGCTCGCAAGCTTCCTGCTCGGACGGGCTGGAGGCCTCCGACCGGCTGAGCGCGAGCAGCACCATGGCGGTGTCGTCGATATCGGGGTAATGCTCGTTAGCGAATTCGAAATACCAGCCGGAGGGCTCGGTTTTGGGCCGCTTGACGGACCAGTCGCCTTTGCGGCGGACCTCCTTGGTGAGCAACCAGTCGGCGCACTTGCGCAGGGCGTCGCGCGGAGGCTCGCCGGACTCACCCAGGGCGAAGGCCGCTATCGCGGCGTCCCACACCACCGAATAGCACGGCTGGAAGAAGAAGCGCCGGCCGTCGTCCACCAGCAGCGCGTCGAACTGCTTCTGCGCCTCCATGCGGTCCGGATGATCGGGCGGGTACCCGAGCACGTCCTGCGCCATGATGACGTACATCATGGGCGGGTAGATGGCGGCCAGGCCGTCGGTGTAGCGCGTGCGCTCAAGCATCCACTGCTCGGCTTTTCGAATGGCGCGGCGGCGGACGGCCTTGGAGCCGAACTTTTCCCACAGCTTCAGGGCCTTGTCCAAATGCAGGAACACGTCGCGCCAAGTGAAGCTGCGCCCGAACAGGGGAAGCCGGGCGGGGTTGGCATCCGTGAACAGCTCTTCGAGGGTGAATCCCCGCGGGACCGGGCGCCGCGGGTTGGAGGCATGCACGATCGAGAGTGGAATCACGATGGCGCGCGTCCAGGACGACATCTGATAGATGAAATTGCCGAACAGCACGATCTCGGGCGGTATGGACGGGCAGCGGTCCCGCGGATAAAGATCGAACAGGTTCAGGTTGATCTTGACGTAGCTGTTGGCTGCCTGCAGGCCGCCCAGCGACAGGATGCACTCGCGGGCGCGAACCAGGCAGGGATCGTTCGGATCCAGCCCGGCGACCTTCAGCGAAAAATAGGCTTTCACCGTGGCGCTGATGTCGGCCGGACCCTTCGGATAGATATTGAAGCCGCCGTCAGGCAACTGCCGCTCCAGGATGGATCGCACGGCTTTTTCGATCAGCGGCCGAGTGGGCGGGTTCCAGACGCCGTCCACCGGCGGGTGCAGCCAGAGCTGCAGCAGAATGTAGTCCGATTCGAGGGTCGTGTCGGCGGTGAGATCAGCCCACCAAAAGCCGGACTCCTGCTGCGAGCGGAGAAAATAATCGAGCGTGCGTCCGGCGGCCTTGGACGCGCCCGCGAGCAGCGAATCTGCAATCTGCAATTGCGGCGTCATACACGGGCGACAGTGGTGAGCCGGAACGCGGACCGCTCCAGGTCGGAGGGAAGCTGGAAGCGGACGTCCTCTTCTTTGAGCTCCATCTCTTCCATGTAATCGAAGCCGAATTGCGTCTCGAGCGACTGGATCAACTCCTGGACCAGGTTCTCGGGCGCCGAGGCTCCGGCGGTGACGGCCACCGTCTTCACGCCTTCCAGCCATGCGGCGTTGACTTCACGACTGTCATCTACCAGGTAGGCCGGGACTCCTTCGTTCTGGCAGACTTCCACCAGACGTCGCGAATTCGAGCTGTTTTGCGAACCAACCACCAGAAGAACTTCAGTGAGCGGCACAACGGCTTTGACGCCCAACTGGCGGTTCTCGGTTGCATAGCAGATGTCCTGGGTCTTGGGTCCCTGGATGGCTGGGAAGCGCTGCTGCAGCCGCTCGACGATGTCCTTGGTTTCGTCCAGGCTCAGAGTGGTCTGGGTGAGATAGGAGATCTTCTTGGGGTCGCGGACCTGGAGCTGGTCGACGTCCTGGACCGAGGAGACCAGGATGGTGGATTCCGGGGCTTCGCCGAGAGTGCCGATCACTTCGTCGTGGCCGGCGTGCCCGATCAGGATGATGGTGTAATCCTGGCGGGCGAACTTGACGGCTTCCAGGTGGACCTTCGTGACCAGCGGACAGGTAGCGTCGATCACGCGCAGATTCCGCTGCTTGGCCTCTTCCCGGACAGCTGGGGAAACGCCGTGGGCGCTGAAGATCACCCGCGCGCCCTCGGGCACCTCGCTGAGTTCCTCGACGAAGATCGCGCCGGCCTGGCGCAGCTCGTCGACGACGTGCCGGTTGTGGACGATTTCCTTTCGGACGTAGACCGGGGCGCCGTAGAGGTTCAGGACAATCTTGACTACGTCGATGGCCCGGACCACGCCGGCGCAAAAGCCGCGCGGCCGTAACAGAATGATCTTTTTGACAGAACCGCCCTTGGAGACCTCGCCCATGAGTACTGATTATAGCAGCCATCTCGATGGCAGGTGGAAGGTTAGGAGCGGACGGGCATATTTTAAACGGATTCAAAAAATGCCTTGACAGGGCAGGCTAGCCGGCTTATGCTGTTATTGAACACGTTCAAAAAAGAGGAGGGATCGCGATGTTCATCGTTTACAGCTATTTCTTTTACCTGGCGGTCAGTCTGGCGGTGACGGTCTGGGTGGCCCGAACCCTGCATCGCCGCGGCCGGATCTTCCTGGTGGACGCCTTCCAGGGCCAGACGGAACTGGCCGACTCGGTAAACCACCTGCTGGTGGTTGGGTTCTATCTGATCAACGTCGGGTATGTTGCGTTTGCGTTAAAGAGCACCGCCAACCCGGAGAATCTGCGCGAGGCCATCGAGCTGGTGAGCGACAAGCTGGGCCTGGTGCTGCTGGTGCTGGGGCTGATGCATTTCTTCAACCTGTATGTCTTCTCGCGGATTCGTAGGCGCGGCCAGGAGAGCGCCGCTCCGCCACCCTTTCCACCGGACGCGATGCTGACGCAGCTCGAGCGCCCGCAGGAGGGCTGACCGATGCGGCATCTGACGGTGGCTTACGATCCCGACTGCGGACTTTGTACGCGGATCGGAACCTGGCTGGCGGAGCAGCCCAAGTGGATCCCGTTGCGCATCGTGCCTGCCGGCTCGCTGGCCAGGCTGTACCCGGCGCTGGCGGGGCGCGGGCTGCAGCAGGAATTGACCGTGGTGAGCGATGAAGGCGGCGTGTACTTCGGAGATCACGCCTGGCTGTTGTGCCTGTACGCGCTGAAGCGCTACCGCTCGCTTGCGCGACGGCTTTCGCGGCCGGCGCTGCTGCCTTTTGCGCGGCAGGCTTTCAAAATCGTGTCGGCCAACCGGCTGCGGATCTCAACCTGGCTGGGGACTCTGACCGACGCGCAGTTGGAGACCGAACTTCGCCAGATCCACGCGCCGAGCTGCCATGCAACCGACTGTTAAGGCCACGCGCGTCACGCCCAAGGCCGAATCCACGCGCAGCCGGATTCTTGCCGCGGCCTTGGATCTCTTCCGCGAGCGGGGGTTCGATCAGACCACCATGCGCGACATCGCCAACGCGGCCGAGGTGGCGATCGGCGCGGCCTATTACTACTTCGAATCCAAGGAAGCGCTGGTGATGGCGTTTTACCAGGAGGCCAATGTCGCGATGCACGAGCGCATCGAGGCGGCGCTGGAGCGAAAAACGGACCTGAAGGCGCGGCTGCGCGCGGTGGTGGACGTCAAGTTTCAGTACTTCGCGCCGAACCGGAAGTTTCTGGGGGCTCTGCTGCGCCACGCCGCCGACCCCGAGCATCCGCTGTCGCCGTTCAGCCGCGAGACGCGCGAAATTCGCGAGCGCGACATGCTGCATTTCTCCGAGGCCCTGGACGGGAGCAATCTTCGCTTGCCGGAGGATCTTCGACCGCACTTGCCGAAATTATTGTGGCTGTCGCAGATGGGCCTGATCCTGTTCTGGATCTATGACCGCTCCGAGGGTCAGGCGCGCACCGAGCGCCTGGTGGACAAGAGCCTGGGGATCGTGGCGAGCCTGCTGAAGCTTTCGAAGTCGCCGTTCGTGCGGCCGGTGCGCAGGACCGCCATCGAATTGTTGCAAGCCGTGTCCGACGAACCCGCGTCGGATGCAGCGCACTTACAATAGATGACCATGGAGCAACGCAGGCTGGGATCGCAGGGGCTGGCCGTGTCCGCGATTGGCCTGGGCTGCATGGGGATGTCGGACTTCTATGGCGCCGACGCGTCCACCGAACCCGAAAGCATCGCCACCATCCAGCGGGCGCTCGATCTCGGCGTCACGCTGCTCGACACGGGCGACTTCTACGGGATGGGCCACAATGAAATGCTGATCCGCCAGGCCATTCAGGGGCGGCGCGAGCAGGCCATTCTGTCGGTGAAATTCGGCGCGCTGCGCGACCACCGCGGCGCGTTCCTGGGTTTCGACGGACGTCCCGCGTACGTCCACACGTCGCTCGCATACACGTTGCGGCGGCTGGGGGTGGATTACGTCGACCTGTACTATCCCTCGCGCGTCGATCCGAATGTGCCCATCGAGGAAACCATCGGCGCCATCGGCGATCTGATCCGGCAAGGCAAGGTGCGCTTTGCGGGGCTGTCGGAAGCATCCGCCGCCACGGTGCGGCGCGCGCACGCGGCGCATCCCATCAGCGCGCTGCAGATCGAGTATTCGCTCTGGTCGCGCGATCCGGAAGATGAAGTGCTTCCAGCGCTGCGGGAGTTGGGGATCGGTCTGGTTGCCTACGGTGCGTTGTCGCGCGGGTTATTCGGAGGACTCATGGCGGCTACTCCGGCGGACCGCCGCCGGGATTTCCCGCGCTTCCAAGGCGAGAACCTGGAGGTCAACCTGAAGCTGATGGAGAAGCTGAGGCAGTTGTCCGCCGAAAAGAACGTGACGCCGTCGCAGCTTGCGCTGGCGTGGGTCTTGGCGAAAGGCCGCGACATCGTGCCGATCATCGGGACGCGGCGTCGCACTCACCTGGAAGAGAACCTGACGGCGTTGGACGTGGAGCTTTCGGCCGGCGATCTGGACGGAATCGAGCGGGAAATTCCGCGCGGCGCGGTGGCGGGCGAGCGCTATCCGGCGCCGATCATGCCCACGCTGAACCGGTAAGAACGTAGAGAGAGGCCGGCTCAAGCCGGCTGCCCCACTTCAGATGAACATTTCTTCGTCGCTGGTGGCCTGGTCGACGCTGGGGCGGTTGCCGCGAGCGAGATAGTTCAGCGCGGTCTTGATGCCGGCCGCGATGCCGTTAATTTCCTTCAGTGGCCGCATGATTCCCTCGTGAATGGTCGCGACCGTCTCGTGAGCGCGGCTCAGCGTATCGTCCAAAACCAGCTCGACGCGTTCCAGTTGGACTTTCGCGCGCGTGCTGGCGTCCGTGACCACATCCTCGATTACCGCGAGCTGGCTCTTGGTGGATTCCAGTATCTCGTTGGCCTTGACGGTGATTTCGGTGATCTGCTTGCGGCTCTGCTCCACGGTGGTTTTGGTGGTGTCGACCAGAGAGTTCACCTTGGGAATCAGCGGGCTAATTTCATTCTGCAGCGACTTGGCCGTCTTGGCGATCCCGAACAGCATGCCGGCTTGAATGCAGAGCGCGATCGCGGCGATGATGACGAAGCCGGTCATTACGTAGAGCAGAGTGGTCTGGTCCATGGCGAAACCTAAGAGGGACTCAGATACCTTCGGTCTGGTCGCCCGAGCTGGTGACGGCCTCGCGATAAGCCTGCTTGCCGGCCTCGACCGCCGCCGCCAGGTTGTCACGCTGCCGGGTCACGGCGGTGCGGCCTTTCTCGATGGTTTGGCTGGCGGATTCGCGCAGGTCGCCGGTGCGGCGCTTGAGGTAATCCTTGCCTTCGTCAGCCTTGGACCGAATCAGGTCGCGCGTTTCAGCGCCGGTCTTGGGAGCGAAAAGCAGCCCCACCGCCACGCCCAGGCCCAGACCTAGAAAGAAATACGAGAATTTGCTGTCGTCCTCCATGGAGATGCGTCCTTTCTTCTTCGGAATCAGAGGCTACTTCTACAATAGCAGCCTCCAATCTGCTAGTGTTCCTACTGTAGTGACGCTGCGCAAGGCAAAACTGCTTCCTTCCGACGAGCTGCTGAACCTGGCGCTCCGGGCTTTGGGCAGCCGCGCGCATTCAACCGGCGAGCTCAAGGAGAAGCTGCGGAAGCGCGCCGCCCGTCAGGAGGATGTGGACGCCGTTCTGGCGAAGCTGAAGCAGGCCGGGTATCTGGACGACCGTCGCTTCGCCGAGCATTACGCTTCGGCGCGCCTGGAAAACGAGGGCTTCGGCAAAATGCGCGTGCTGCGGGATTTGCGGCAGCGGCGCGTGGCCGGGAACCTGGCCGAGCAGGTGACCGAACGGGCTTACAAGGACACCGATGAGGTCCGGTTGATCGAAGATTTTCTCAAACGCAAGTACCGGGGCAAGCAGCTCGGGCCGTTTCTGGCGGAAGAGAAGAACCTGGCGGCGGCCTTCCGGCGGCTGCGCTATGCGGGCTTTTCAGCGGGCGCGTCGATCCGCGTTTTGAAGCGCTACGCGCGGCAGCCGGAGGCGCTGGACGCTCTGGAATCGGACCAGGCGGAATCGCAAGGCGAGGAATCCTGAGATGACCGCCGTACGATTTGAGTGCCAGCCGGGCTGCACCAATTGCTGCCGCCAGAAGGGCTTCGTGTACATCACGGAAGGCGATCTGGCCCGCATCGCGAAATTCTTGAAGATGACGGCGGCCGAATTCGAGCGGCGCTACGTTTACCGGACCAAGCATCTGTTGCGGCTGCGCATGCCGCGCCACACGCAATGCCATTTCCTGCGGGAAGACGGCTGCTCGATTCATGCCGTGAAGCCGACGCAATGCCGGATCTTTCCGTTCTGGCCGGAGCTGACGGACGACAAGCGCGAGTGGCGCAAGGCGGCAGCTTGGTGTCCGGGCATCGGCAAAGGCGAACTGGTGCAGATCGAGACGGCTCGCCGGCAGGCGGACGAAATGCGCGCGGCGTACCCGGGGATGTACGGCTGAGGCTTAGAGCTCGGCCGGCCGTCTGAGATCGCGCGCCACATGCAGGCTCAGCAGGGCGATGGCCAGCAGGGCGGTGGAGAGCATCCAGCGCTCGGTTCCATGGTCGTGGCGGATCAGCTCGATCAAGACGATCAGGCCCGCCAGCACCAGGAGCGCGAGCGACATGCCGCGATGGAAGTGGCCCAGGGCCGATTTCAACCAGGGGTCGAGCGAAATCGCGATCTCGCGCCCGCTGTCCGAATCGGTGCAGCGAGCCTTGATGGCGCAACCGTTGCACGTATGGGCGGGCGCGCGATAGCGGATCACGCGCAGCTCGTTATCGATCTCCGCCCTCTCGAGGCGCGCGCCAGTGGGGCACTCCCAGTGATCGGCGTGCTTGTGAAAGCGGAAGCCCGCGGTGTGATAACGATGCGCGCGTTGATGAGAATGGCGGCCCATCCACTCGAGACCGGCCGCGATTGCAACCAGCAGAAGCGCGTAGGCGGTGGCCAGCAGCGGCTCCAGATGCAAACCGGAGTACAGCATGTCAGGGCTCGCTTACTTCCGCGAACAGCACCGTCTCGGGTTCTTCGGTGGACGTGCCCCGCGAGGCATGCCGAATCCCCAGCCAGCAAAGGTACAGCAGCGGAAGCACTCCGCCGGCGATGAACACGACGTCGCCGGGGAGCCGCAGCCATTCCAGGAACGCGTTCACGCCGTTGGTCAGATACTTCAGCGTGCGCGCTTCGAAGTAGCCGCTATTCACGGATTCGTAGAGCTGCATCAGCCCCAGAGGAAACAGCGTGGCGAAAACCATCCAGGCCAATCCGAGATTGAGCGACCAGAAGCTGATCTTCGCGGCGCGATCGCTCCAGCGCTCTTCCGGAATCATGTAGCGGATGCAGAACAGCGCCAGCCCGACGGCCAGCATTCCATACACGCCCATCATGGCGGCGTGGCCGTGATTGGCGGTGAGGGCCGTGCCGATTTCGTAGTAAGAAACTACCGGAAGATTGATCAGGAATCCGAAAACACCGGCGCCCAGAAAATTCCAGAAACCCACGGCAACCAGGAACATGACCGCCCAATAGTGCGGGAATCGAGTGCGCGATTTGGCTTGCTGTTGCGCGCCGAGCTGCAGGAAGCTCCAGGCTTCCACGGTCAAGAACGTCAACGGGATCACCTCGGCGGCCGAGAAGAACGCGCCCAGGGCCATATGTTGCGCCGGCGTGCCGGAGAAGTATACGTGGTGCATGGTGCCGATCACGCCGCCCGCCGAATACAGCAGGATGTCGAGGTAGATGACGGTGAGCGCGACGCGTTCGGCCACCACTCCCAGCAGCACAAAGACGCAGGCCACCATGATGGTGGTGAACAGCTCCAGGAAATCTTCCACCCAGAGATGCACCACCCAGAAGCGCCAGAAGTCGGTGGTGGTGAAGTGGCTGTCGGGCTGGGCCAGCAATCCCACCGCGTAAAAGGCCGGGATCGCCAGCGCGGAAAACAAAAACAGCCACGGCATGTTGCCTTTGTGTTCCGAGCGCAGGCGGCCCCGCAACGCCAGATACAGCATGAAGACCCAGAAGCACAGGCCCAGCGTGAGCAGGATCTGCCAGAAGCGGCCGAGATCCAGGTACTCGAATCCTTGATCGCCGAACCAGCTCCATCCGTTGCGGATCCAGCCGTAGACGCCGGCGTACTCGCCTGCCAGGCTTCCGAAGACGACGACGGCCAGCGCGCCTAACAAACCAATCGCCATCCACTTCTGAGATTTCGGCTCGCGCCCGCCGATCATGGGCGCAAGAAAAATTCCGGCCGCCAGGAACGACGTGGCCACCCAGAAGATGGCCAGTTGCAGATGCCAGGTGCGCGCCAGATTGTAAGGCAGAATCTGGGCCAGATCGATTCCGAAGAAATTCGAAATCTCGGCGCGGTAATGCTGCGACGCGGCGCCGACCAGCGTCTGGAGCAGGAACAGAGCCGCCATGACAAAGAAGAACCAGGCGCAGACGCGCTGCGCCGGTGTCAGCGGAACGGATCCAGGTTCACGAAAGGTGAGCGTCTTGCGCTCGCGCCCGTGCCATCCCAGAAAGTTCCATCTGCCGAAGGCCGCAAAGAGCAGCCCGATGCCTCCCAGCAGCGCGATCAGCGACAGCACGCTCCAGACCACGGTGTTCGCGGTTACGCGGTTCGCCACCAGCGGCTCCGGCGGCCAGTTGTTGGTGTAGGAATAATCCTTGCCCGGCCGCAGCGCCGATGCCGCCCAGGCCGACCAGGCGAAGAAGGCCGTCAATTGATCGGTGTCGCGGCGGTCGCTGACGGCTCCCGGACGGAGCCCGGTTTGCGCGGAGGGCTCGTTGAAGAAGGAGTGATAGTAACCGGTGAGCTGGTTGTATGCGCTCGCCTGTGCCGCGGTGAAGACCAGCGTGTCGCGCGATGCGTCGTAACGATTGGTCTTGAACTCGTCCGTGGTCAGGCGATGCGCGCTGTCGGAATGTTGGCCGCCGTGCGTCTCCAAGACGCTGAGGGCGGCCCGGCGCAGATAGTCGGCGGTGAAGTCGGGACCCAGATACGCTCCGTGGCCGAACACGGAACCATATTCCATGAGACCGTTGCGCAAGAAGACTTGCTGCCCGCCCAGGATGTCGTCGCGCGTGAACAGGGTGTGCGCGTTTCCATCCACTACCCGAGCCGGTATGGGCGCCTCTCCAGCGTAGGTGTCGTACGCCAGCAGCCCCAGAACGAAAAAACCGAACAGCATCACGACCGCCACTGCTTGCAGCCAGACCTTCGACACAAGCAGGTCGCGCTTTTGAGAGGGTGCCATTGACCAGATTGTCCTTTCGGTAGAGCGTCGCTCAATGCGGTCAACCTGGCCGGTACCGCTCGCGCCGGTTATCGGGAGGTTAGCCGCAGATGTTGCCCGCGTTTGTCACTATATACAATTCGGTTCCAGTTCGGGAGCTGAGCCATGGCAGCCGCGCTGCCGCGAGTTCAGAGAAGCTGGCAGGCCTCATCGAAATCCAGACGCGGATTGCGCGGAAAGAGTTTCGATGTGTCGCCGTAGCCGAGATTGCAAAGGAAATTCGATTTCACCGCCGGCGGGAAAAACTCGGCGTCCACTTTGGCGTTGTCGAAGCCGGACATGGGGCCGCAGTCGAGTCCCAGCGATCGCGCGGCCAGGATGAAGTAGCCGCCTTCCAGCGATCCATTGCGGAACGCGGTGGTTCGGGCCAACTCGGGAGAGTCGGAGAACCAGCCGGGCGCGGCCGGATTGTGGGGGAACAGCTTGGGCAGGTGTTCGTAGAATTTCAGATCGTAGGCCAGGATCGCGGTCACCGGCGCTCGCATGGTTTTGTCAACGTTGTTGGCGCTCAGGGCCGGCCGCAGTCGCTCTTTGGCTTCGCGCGTTCGAAGAAACAGGATGCGGGCCGGACAGCAATTGGCGCTGGTGGGTCCCCACTTCGTCAGGTCGTAAAGCTGGCGCAGGAGATCGTCGCTGACCGGCTCATCCAGCCAGGCAGTGTGGGTTTGCGCTTTTCGAAAAATTATATCCAACGCGTCGGGACTAAGTTGAGGTCGTGCCAACACTTTTCCTCCTTGGGGTCGTTTAATGGGATGATCGCATGGTAGTCAAGGATTCGCCGGATCGAACCTGAGGCGGGCGAACACGGGTTGATCCCATGGCCGCGCTGCGATATGAGTAGAGATATGCTGCGGACTGTTCTGGCCGCTATTGCGGGGTACGCCTTGATCGGCGTTCTGGTGGTCTTCACCGACCAGTTGTTCTCTTTGATGATCCAAGGATTCCGGGCCATGGCGACGTTGCCTGACTACTATTTCAAGGTGACCCTCGGGACGGATGCCTTCTACTCCATTCTGGGCGGATACTTGTGCGCTGCGCTCGCTCAGAAAGCCGCGAAAGACGCCAGGCTGTGGATGATCGTCGGGGGCGAGATGGTTGGTCTGGCCGCGGTCATCGCACTCTGGAAAACCCAACCGCACTGGTTCGCGCTGGGGCTGCTGATTGTCTATCCGCCGGCGGTGTGGATCGGATCGTGGCTGGGATCGCGCGCGCAGCGGTCGGTGCCGGCCGGCGCGTAGCGAAATCTACTTCGGCGCGGCGAGATCGGTAGTCTCGAGCGGCTGGCCGTCCACTTTGATCGCCTGGACGTGCGCGGTCTTTCCCTCGATCTTCACCTTGAGGAAGTGTTCCGTGCTCGCCACCATCTTGGTGATGCCCTGCGGCGGCTTGTCCACATCGTAGAGCGGTGCGCCTCCGCCGCCGGTAATGAAATAGTTCACGCCGTTTTTCAGATAGTGCTGGTAGTTGTGGTCGTGGCCGAAAAACCCCGCGGTCAGTCTGTACTTTTCGAACATCGGCAGCAGCGCGGTCATTTGCGGATTGTCCCCCTGGCGGCGGGCGACGGCGGTGAGCGGCGGGTGATGAGCGAACACAAACCGGAAATCGGCGGACTGGCTCTTCTGAAGATCCTCTTCCAGCCAGCGGCTTTGCTCGCTCCAGAACGCATCGCGGGCGATCTGGCTCTTGCTGACGTTGCCGATGTCGCTGTTCAAGACGATGAAGTGGCTGGTGCCCCAATTGAAGGAGTAGTAGGGCGTGGAGACGTCGAAAAACTCGTAGTATTGCTGGTTGTTGCGCTCGTGATTGCCGAGCGACGGAAAGAACGCGGCCTTGCGCAGCAGGTCGCGCTCGATGTCGAAGAACACCGGCCATTGCGCGGAATCGGCGCCGTCGGCCACCAGGTCGCCGGTGTGCAGGATGAATTGGGGCGAAGAGTATTTCAGGATGGCGCCTACCACTTTGCGATGCACGTCGTGCCGCGTGCGCGTGTCGCCATACACCACGAACTCGAACGATGCAGGACCGTTGGGCGCGGTGGTGAAAGAGCCCCGCGCGTCCGGCCGTCCCAGCGGGTCGTAGCTATAGGTCTTGCCCGGTTCCAGGCCGGTGAATGAGACTTTTTCGGCGCGCAGAACCGGCGCGGTTTTTTCCGCGGTACCGGCCTCCGGGCGCAACGAGACTTCTCCGGTCTGGACCACCCAGACCACCGTGGCGGTCCTGGGTCCCACGTTGACGACGTAGGGGCCGCCCACTAGTTTGTCCTCCGCGACGGCCGGCGCGGAGAGCGCCAGAACGATGCAGAGCAGCAGCGTCCATCTGGTCAAGCGAGTTTTACGATTCACAATTCATCCTGCTCAGAAATCCAGACGCATTGCAAACTCCACGCGCCGCGGCGTGCCGGTCCCGACCGCGCCGGTGTTCAGGATCGATATGATCTGCCCGAAGCCGCCCGATGACGTGTTGCCGCTGGGGCTGGCGTAGATCGGATGGTTAAACAGGTTGAAGGCCTCGGCGCGGAAGTTCAGAGTGAAGCGCTCGGTCATCTGAAACCTCTTCTGCAGCGCGGTGTCGATCTCGTAGTAACCAGGACCGCGGGCGATGTTGCGACCGAGATTGCCCCAGGTGCCCTTGGCCGGCGCCGCGAAAGCAGCCGGATTGAACCAGTTGTCGATGGTCTGATCGGTGGCGTAGATCGATTGGCCGGGGACCAGGTTCGGACGCTGCGAACCAGTGTTGCCGTCGGGGAGCTGGCTGGCGCTGCGCTTGATGGTGATGTTCACCGGCCGGCCCGTGCTGGCGGTCGCGAGGCCGGAGAGATCCCATCCGCCCAGCAGCCTGGACATGACATCGTGACCGTTCAGGTACCGGCGGCCCGGGCCGAAGGGGAGCTGGTAGATGGCGTTGGACGTCATGGTGTGGCGAATGTCAAACGGCGCGTCGCTGCGATCGCAGGCGCGGCAGGACATGTTCTGGATGGTCACGCTCTCGCCGGCGCCGATGGACGCGTCCGCGATTCCATGCGACCACATGTACTGGGTCTGCCAGAGGAAACCGTTGACGAAGCGGCGCTGTAGCGATAGTTGCAGCGCATTGAAGTTGTCATTCCCGTCATTGGTTTTCAAACCAAACTGCGAGAATTGCGCCAGCGGGCGCTTGCCCGTCAGCGGGTTGATCAAGTTGACCTGGTATTTGTCGAACAGGTGATGGCCTTCGCTGCCGACATAAGCAAGCTGGCCGGTAAAGCTTCCCGGCAGTTGCTGCTCGATGGCGAAGCTCCAGTTTTCGTAGGAGAGATCCTTGCGGTGGCGGTCGATCGCCTTGGGGCTGTACAGCGCGAATTGCGGTTGCACGAACGGATCGATGGGATAAGAGAGATTGGGCACGTCGGTGGAAGAGATGCTGTAGCGCGGCACCGCGCTTTCCATGGGATCGCTGAAATCGTCGTTTTGATTGCCGCCGTAGTAGATGCCGAATCCGGAGCGCACGACCGTCTTGCCATGCAACATCGCCGGCGCCCAGGCCAGTCCGGCGCGCGGTCCGAAGTCGCGCGGGTTCGGATCGTAGAAGGGCGTGCCCTTGGGACAGAATCCGCCGCAACCCTGGACGTCCACCACGGCGGCGCGATCCAGAATTTCGTGCGCCACGGTGTAGAACTCGTAGCGCAGCCCGAGGTTGACCGTGAGCGTCGGCGTGAGCTTGAGATCGTCCTGCGCGTAACCCATGAAGAAGGTGCGGCGGTCGCCGCGAATGCCCTCGCCTTCCAGAATCGTGATGTTATCCGGTTGGTTGTGGATGAAATCGTCCAGCGTCGCGAAATCGATGGACGACGATCGGATGGTATTGCCGGAGTTGTTCAGGCGAATCCGGCGAATTTCGGCGCCAACCTTCAAGGTGTTGCGACCCCGCACCAGCGTGAGATTGTCGATGTACGAGAAGGTGGTTCCGATTTCGGAGTCCAGCGAGTTGGAGTTGGTGCTGTCAAAGTACTGGCTGGATACGCCGATCGGCGAAGTGCCATAGGTCCAGTTGTGGTAGTTGGCGCGGTTGATGCCGAACCGGCTCTCATTGATGGTGCTGGGCGAGAAGACGTGTTGAAATTGCAGCACCAGGTTCTGCGGGATGTGCGGGATCACGTTGCGCGTCCCCAGCGCGTCCTGCGGATTGTCGATGTAGGCGTTATCGATGTTGTAGCGCAGGTAGGCCGTGGATTGATCCGAGAACCGGTAGTCGAAGCGGAACATGCCGGAATCTTCTCGCGTGGTGTTTCTGGCGGCCACCGTGAGTCTGTCGGTGAAGGCATCATTGGGCGTCTGGCCAACCGGGTAACCGTCTACTAGCGGCTTCAATACCGGCGAGGTCGCGATGATCTGCGACCGTGCGGCCGCGTTCGGCACGATGCTGATCATCGTATTCGTGAGCTCCTGGCGCAGACCTTCGTAGTTGGCGAAAAAGAACGCCTTGTCCTTGATCACCGGCCCGCCGAACGATCCGCCGAACTGATTCAAGCGAAAGGGCGGAATGTCAGGGGGATCGAAGGGCGAGCGGGAGTCGAGCGCGTTGTTGCGAAGGAACTCGAACGCCGATCCGTGAAAATTGTTGGAGCCGGTCTTCGAGACCACGTTGATTTGCGCGCCGCCGGCCGCACCGGTCTCGGCGGTGTAGGCCGCGGAGCTGACGCGGAATTCTGCAATCGAATCGAGCGAGACGTTCAGGCGCGTGTCGGCCTTCTGCGTTTGCTCTTGCACGCCGCTGGTGTCGATGCCGTCGAAGGTGAAGTTGCTGTCGTCGAGCGAGTGGCCGTTGAAACGAATGCTGCGCTGTGCGCCGTCGCCGGTGTTGATCGCGCCCGGCGCAAGCGTCATCAGGGTGGCCCAGTTGCGTCCATCGAGTGGAATCTCGCGGATTTGCGGGGCCTCCACGACGCCGCCGATCTCGCCGTTGGTCCGGTTGAGCGCTTCTATGGTGGCGTTTACTTGCACGGTTTCGGTGGTGCCGCCTACGTCCAGCTTGGCGTCCAGCGTGCGGACCTGGCCGAACAGAAGATCCACCTGGCGGATCACCAGCGGCTTGAAGCCGGGCTTCGAAATGTTCACCGCATAGGTTCCTACCGGAAGCGAGGAGAACTCGTAGATGCCGTTCTCATTGGTCGCGGCATCCCTGCGCAGCCCGGTGTCAGACGATCGCAGTTCAACCGTCGCGCTGGACACGATGGCGCCGGAGGGATCCGTGATGGTGCCGTTGAGTGTGGCCCGATCTTGTGCGCAGAGCGGCAGCGCGAGCACAAAAACACAACCTGCCAATGTGATTCGGTTCATAGGTAACTCCCTCCCGCGGGTGTGCGGCGAATTCGTTAGGGTCTCAGGCTACCCGAGCCGGGTGTCAAATTGATGAGATCGGGATGACAGTTGTAGCAACGGCGTGTTACAGGACCATCTGGTCTGCTCGCTTACGTCTGCTTCTTTGCGGCGTACTGTGGATGCCGGGCCGGCGCGCGCCGCGGGGCTTCGCGGGCAAGCTTCCGCAGCCAGCGCAGTTCGACGCGGAACTGATCGATCGTCAGACCGACCATCCACACTGCCTCGTGGAACTGGTGGCCCACTTCCTTTCGAATGGCGCGGAGCGTGGCCTGCTCGCGCGCCAGTTCTTGCTCCAGGAATTTCTGGCGCCGGCGGACTTGTTCGACAAAGACGCCGGGGCGCGCCTGCCAGGACAACGCGAGCCACGTCAGAAAGGCGGGCCGGTCGCGCTGATTGGTCCAGTCTTCCTGTTCCAGGGCGTCGGCGAGGGCGGCGCGTCCTTTCGCCGTGGTCGCGAAGGCCCGGCGCTCGGGTCCGGGCGATGGCCCCTCGCTTTCAACAGGACGGATCATTTCGCGCTCCGCCAGCTTCTCCAGCGAATAGTACACCTGTGGCCGCGAGATCCCCGCCCAGTCGCGCACCTCGCGCCGTTCCAGTTCCAGGTTGGCCTGGTAGCCGTGCATCGGCTGCTCGGCCAGCAGGCTCAGCAGCACCAGATCGGGGGTTGAAATTCTTCTTGACAGGCCGGGGGTTCGTCCCATAGACTCATACTAGTCTAATTGAGACTAGATAGCAAGCGACCAGGAGCAAAATCGATGAGCACAGCAACTTTGACAGTTCAGGAGAAAGAGAAAGCCATGACACTGAGACGGATAACGCCGGTACTGTTCGCCGAGGAAATCGAGCCTAGTGTGAGATTCTGGGTGGACCGTCTGGGCTTCGAGAAGACCATGGAAGTTCCGGAAGGCAACAAACTCGCGTTCGCAATGCTGCAGAAGGGCGCTCTGGAGCTGATGTATCAGAGCTACGCCAGCGCGGAGAAAGACGTGGCGGACATCGAGATCTCGAAGCTGGCCCGCAAGGGGCCGACGTTTCTGTATGTGGAAGTGGATAATCTCGAGGAGACCATCGCGCGTACCAAAGGAGCGCCCGTGCTGATGCCGGTAAGGACCACCTTCTATGGCGCGACGGAGATCAGCGTCCAGGACCCGGCCGGCCACGTGGTCACGTTCGCGCAGTTCGGCGCGGCGCCGGCTTAGAGTAGCTGGCTTAGAGCGGCCGCGAACGTCTCCAGATCCTGATCGTTGTTGTAGAAATGCGGTGAGACGCGCAAATGGCCTCGCCGCGCGGACACCAGCACCCGCTGCTCCTTGAGAGAACGGGCCAGTTGGGAGACGTCGCGGCCTTCGAATCGCGCGGCGACGATTTGCGAAGGGAAGTCTTCGACGCTCGCGCCGAGTTCGCGCAGCATTTCTCGCGTTCTACCTGCCAGGTTCAGGACGCGCTGCTCGATCGAGTCGGGCCCGATTTCGAGCAGCAGGTCGACAGAGGCCTCCAGAGCATACAGCAATGCGGAAGAGACCGAGCCGGCTTCGTACTTTTCAGCGCTGTCGGACAATTCCGGAACGCCGTGGTGCAAGTTGTCGACGTTGCGCCAGTCGTGATGGCTGCGCCAGCCGACGGCGGCTGGCCGCAGCCATTGACGCACCTCCGGACGCACATAGAAGAAGCCCGCGCCATTGGGAGCCAGCATCCACTTGTAAGCGTGGACGGCCAGCATATCCGGCTGAATTCGAGCGGCGTCGAAGCGCAACGCGCCCAGGCTCTGCGTGGCATCGATGTACAGCATCACGCCGCGAGCGCGCAGAAAATCGGCGATCTCCGCCAGGGGCGGCGCGAAGCCGCTGTTGTAATTCACCGAGCTGATGACCACCAGCCGCGTGCTCTCATCTATTGAATCGAAGAAATCGGGCCAAGTACACTCAGCCATCCGGACTCCAAAGCGCTCCAGCATGCCGGGCGCGTAAAGATTGTTGGGGAACTCATTTTCGAGCGTGAGCACCCGGTCGCCCGGCCGCCAGTCGATGCCGGCCAGCAGTATGCCGAGCGCGGCGGAGGCATTTGGCGCGAAGGCGACATCCTGGGGCGCGCAGTGGATCAGCCGGCCGATTTTCTCGCGCAGACGGTCCGCGTCGTCGTACCATGCCAGAAAATCCCAGCAAGCCAGCTCATCGCGGTGCGCGAAGTGCTTCGCGACTGCTGCTGTAGCGCGGCCCGGCAGTTGTCCGAAGGTGGCGGTGTTGAGATATGTCCAGTTCGCAAGCGCAGGAAACTCGCGCCGGACCGCGTTCCAATCCACGGGCTTACTCGATGGCATAGGATTCTCAGTCTAGCGCGACAGTTCCTGACTTACGATTCAGGCACAATTAAGGTTGGAATCCGCGATCGATTTGAGCGGGCCGCTGCGCCGCTACTGGGGCTACAGCGAGTTTCGGCCGCTGCAGGAGCGTATTATCCGCAGCATCCTGGCAGGCCAGGACACCGCCGTCGTCATGCCCACCGGCGGCGGAAAATCTCTGTGCTACCAGTTGCCCGCGTTGGTTTCAGGGAAAACCGCGGTGGTCATCTCGCCGTTGATCGCGTTGATGCAGGATCAGGCGGCGCAGCTCTCCGAAATGGGAATCCCGGCCGCGGTCCTCAATAGCTCCGTCCCGTGGCCGGAACAATCGAACATCATGGCGCAAGCGGCGCAGGGCGCGTACCGGCTGCTGTATCTATCGCCCGAGCGCCTGGCGAGGCCCGAAACGGTGTCCTGGCTCGCGCGCGTGCCGATCGCATTCTTTGCCATCGACGAGGCGCACTGCATTTCCGAATGGGGACACGAGTTCCGCCCGGAGTACCGCCAGTTGAGCAGCCTGCGCGCGAACTTCCCCGACAAACCGATCGCCGCGTTCACCGCCAGCGCGACCCGCCGCGTGCGGCACGACATTCTGGCTCAGCTTCAACTCAGCCACCCGCAGAAATACATCCAGAGTTTCCATCGGTCGAATCTACGCTACCTGGTGAGGCAGTGCGAAACCGAACGGGAGCAGCGGCGGTTGCTGATCGCGGCGCTTAAGGCGCATGCCGGCGACAACGTGATCGTGTACGCGCCCACCATCGCGCTAGTAGAAGCGACCGTCGATTTTCTTGCTGACAAACGCATCGCGGCCATCCCGTATCACGCCAAGATGGATACGCGCACACGCCAACGCAATCAGGAGCGCTGGATGTCGGACGAAGTTCGCGTGCTGGTGGGCACGATCGCCTTCGGGTTGGGAATCAACAAAGCTGCGGTGCGAGCGGTGATCCACCTGTCGCTGCCGAAATCGCTCGAACAGTATTATCAGGAGGCCGGGCGAGCGGGACGCGACGGCTTGCCATCGGACTGCGCGCTGTTGTGGAGGAAGAAGGACGCCGGCTTGCTCGCGCACTTCATCGAAGCCACCTCCGACAACGCCGAGAAGGAACGGGCCTGGCAGCGCTATCACGTGATCCGCCGCTTCGTGGAGTCGTCGGCTTGCCGGCACAGGCAGATCTGTCTGCACTTCGGCGAGACTCCCAAGTGGGATCGCTGCGAGATGTGCGATGTCTGCGGCGCTTCGCCCGCCTGGCTCGAAGACCAGCCGCACGCGACGCTGGCAGTGGAACCGCGCACCCGCAGGAAGCGGCAGGATACGCGCGTCGAGCGCGAGGCATCACCCGCGGCGGTGGATCCGGAGCTGCTCGAATACCTGCGCGAGTGGCGCCGCGGCATCGCTGTGCGCGACAACGTGCCGGCTTTCATGGTGCTGCACGACGCCACGCTCGAAGACCTGTGCCGCAAGCTGCCGCGCACGCACTCGGAGCTCCTGGGCGTGTCCGGAATCGGCGAACGGAAGGCGGCGGCCCTCGGCGAAACGGTGCTGGGAGCGCTCGAAGCCTTTCGGAACGGGGCGCGCGCCGCTAAACGCGAAGAATCCCGGGTCTCGCCTTCCGAAGAAACCTTGCGGCTGCTCGGAGAGGGACGCACATTCGAAGAGATCGCTCAAATCCGCGAGCGGCGGCTTGCGACCGTGATCGACCTGGTTGCGGAGTTGGTGGAGCGCGGGCGGCTGGCTTTCGATCCGAAGTGGGTTGAAGAGGAGCGCCGCCGGCAAATCGAGGCCGCGCTCGAACAGCTCGGGACCGATCGGATGAAGAGCATCAAGGACGCGCTGCCGCCCGACATCACGTACGGCGAGATTCGTCTGGTGGCCTCGGCACGCCGCCATTCGTCCAAATAATGTGTAGAAACCATGTCTCCGTCTCCCCGCCGCCTCCGCCTCGACGACATCCCAGCCTGTCTGGATCTCGCAATCAATCGCGGCTGGTTGCCCGAAGAGCCGCGCTGGAAAATGCTGCTGTCCTGCGGTGAAGGCTGGGCGATCGAAGATCCGAACGGCAGCCTCTCAGCAGTCGTCCTTCTGACGCGTTTTCCTCCGGATCTGGCCGTGATCGGCATGATGCTGGTGCGTGAGAATCGAAGCCGCCAAGGACTGGGCCGCCAGTTGATGGAGCACGTCCTCGTGCGGGCTCACCCAGCCACGGTGTTCCTTTACGCGACGGAAATGGGGCGGCCTCTCTACGAAAAACTCGGGTTCGTTCCAGTGGACGCAGTGGCGAGACACCTTGGAAACTGGACCTCGCCGGCCCGCGAGCCAGCGCCGCAGGTTCGCGCCATGGCTGCTCAGGACATGAACACGGTTCTCGCGCTCGATCGCCGCGCGTTTGGCGCCGACCGCAGCGATTTGCTGATTCCCCTTGTCAATATCGCCGCGTGCGCTCTGGTTCTGGAGCGAAACGGCGCCATTGACGCCTTCGGCCTCGCGTGGCAGAACGTCGGCCGGATGCAGTTGGGACCCATCGTGGCTCCCGATCAGGAAGCCGCGCGAGCGCTGATCGATGCCTTGGCTCGCGGCCACGAGGTCCCCGTGCGCGTCGATTTGCAAGTCGGCCAGGCGGAGCTGACGAGCTGGGCCCGGGAGCACGGTCTTACCGCTCATCCTCCCACGCCGCTGATGGTGCTGGGTGGGAAAGACCTGCCGGGGGAGCGCTCGCGGCTGATCGCTGTAGCCACGCTCGCGACCGGATAGCGCCGCGCGCATTCGCGCACCCTGCGCGCTAAACTAAGATCGATGACCGATCAAGAACGAATGTCGCGCCCGCTTTCCAGCGTGGACCCGGAAATCTACGACGCCATCCAACACGAGGTGGAACGCCAGCACGGCCGCCTGGAGCTCATCGCGAGCGAGAATTTCACCTCCGAAGCGGTGCTCGAAGCGACCGGCAGCGTGTTCACCAACAAATACGCCGAGGGCTATCCGGGCAAACGTTACTACGGCGGTTGCGAATTCACGGATGTGGTGGAGAATCTGGCTCGCGAGCGCGCCAAGAAGCTCTTCAGCGCCGAACACGCCAACGTTCAGCCGCACTCGGGATCGCAGGCCAATCAGGCTGCTTTCGCGGCGGTGCTCCAGCCGGGCGACACCATTCTGGGAATGAACCTGGCGCACGGCGGCCACCTGACGCACGGGCACCCGCTCAATTTTTCCGGAAAAACCTACCACGTGATTCCGTACGGCGTGCGCCGCGACGACGAGCGCATCGACTACGACGAGCTTCGCAAGCTGGCAGAAGAACACAAGCCCAAGATGGTGATCGCCGGCGGCAGCGCGTATCCGCGCATCATCGACTTCAAGCGCTTTC
Organism: Terriglobia bacterium; assembly: GCA_020073265.1. GTDB lineage: Bacteria > Acidobacteriota > Terriglobia > Bryobacterales > Bryobacteraceae > Palsa-89. Next base: position 32,743 of record JAIQFN010000030.1, read on the forward strand.
GCGAGATCGCCGATTCGGTGGGCGCCATTTTCCTGGTCGACATGGCGCATTTTTCCGGACTCGTGGCGGCGAGCTTGTATCCGAATCCCTGCGAGTACGCCGACATCGTGACGTCCACGACGCACAAGACCCTGCGCGGGCCGCGCGCCGGCATGATCCTCTCGCGCGCGCAGTACGCCGCCGCGATCGACAAAGTGGTGTTTCCCGGAATCCAGGGCGGACCGCTGGTGCATGTGGTCGCGGCCAAGGCGGTGTGCTTCCTGGAAGCGATGGCGCCGGAATTCAAGACCTATCAAAAGCAGGTCATCGCCAACGCCAAGGCGCTGGGCGAGAGCCTGCAAGCGGAAGGTTTCCGCATCATCTCCGGTGGAACGGATTCTCATCTGCTGCTGGTGGACGTCTTCGCGAAAGGCATTCGCGGCAAGGAAGCTGAGAAGGCGCTGGACGAAGCCTTCATCACCGTAAACAAGAACGCGATTCCGTTCGATCAGAACCCGCCGCTCAATCCCAGCGGCGTGCGCTTGGGCAGCCCGGCTGTCACCACGCGCGGTTTCCGCGAATCGGAGATGCGCGAGGTGGGTGCGCTGATCGCCGAGGTGCTCAACAACATCACTTCCGAGGAAACGCTGGCCTCGGTGCGCCGCCGCGTTACTAACCTGGCCGAACGTTATCCTTTATACGGTTGGAAGCTGGCCCGCGCCACCGCGTAAGCCTGTTGAAGCCGAACCGGCCCGGCGAGCATCGACAAGGCAAGGAGGAGACTCAATGGATCGAATTGCCTTGTTCGGCGCAGCCGGCGCGATCGGCGGAAGCATCGCCGCCGAGTTGCATTCCAAGGGCCGGCCGTATCGCGTGGTCGGCCGCACGCGCAAAGAACTGGAATCGAAATTCGGCTCTGATCCCGCAGCCGAAATCGTCACCTGGAATCCGGATGATCCCGCCAGCGTCCGAGCCGCCGCGCGGGGCATCGACACTATCTTCTACTTGGTTGGAGTGCCGTATTGGCAATTTGAGCTGCACCCCATTCTGATGCGCAAGACGCTGGAAGGCGCCATCGCGGAAGGCGTCCAGCGCCTGGTGCTCATCGGCACCGTGTATCCGTTCGGGCGCGCGCGCACCGAACGCGTCAATGAAGATCATCCCCGCGAGCCGCACACGTTCAAGGGCCGGATGCGCAAGGAGCAGGAAGACGCGGTGCTGGCGGCGGACGCAGCCGGCTCGATCCGGGGAACGATCCTGAGGCTTCCGGACTTCTACGGCGCCGGTGTGGAACGCAGTTTCCTCGCCAGCGCATTTCACGCGGCCATCGGCGGCGGGCGCGCGCAGTTGATCGGCCCCATCGATACGCCGCACGAATTCGCCTACGTGCCCGATGTCGGGCCGGTCGCACTCGCGCTGGCCGATGAACCGCGAGCGTTCGGGCGCGCCTGGAACATGGCTGGCCCGGGCATCATCACCCAACGCGCCTTCGTCGAGCGGATTTTCCAGGAAGCCGGCCGCAAGCCTCGCTACATAGTCGCGAACAAGACCATGCTGCGGGCGCTGGGGCTTTTCAATCCGCTGCTGCGCGAGGTGGTCGAAATGCACTACCTGTTTGAGACCGGAGTCATCATGGACGACTCAGCGTTGCGAGGATTGCTGGGCCAGGTGCACAAGACGTCTTATGAAGAGGGAATTCGCCGGACACTCGAGCGGATGAAGGCGCCAGCTATTCGCGCGGCCTGACCACGCGCTCTTCAGGAAGAGTTACCGAGGATCGTCCGCGACGGGCGGCTTCTTGCCCTGGCGCGCAACGATGGCGCGCGCCCGATCCAGAAGCGCCTTGGAAGCCGGCAGCGATTCGACGGCCTTCAGCACTTCGGGGTCGTTTTCAAACGCCACGTGGTCGGATTCCTCTTTGCTGAAGGCGGTGATGAACAATTCCTCGCGCAAGCGCTCGCGAATCCAGGAGCTGTCGCGCTCGAATTCCGCGGGGGTAAACTGGACGCCGCGCTGGGTGGCAAACGTGCGGAAATCCTGCATTGCGTTTTCGTCCGGCCGCCAATCCTTGCTGAGCTTGGCATCGTGAACGGCGAAGAACCCGGGCGCGTAAAAGAAGAACACCAGGCGGCCGTCCAGCTCGGATTCCAAGCGCGTCAGCTTGGGCGGCTCATACTTCTCGTCGGGCGTGATTCCGTCGCCGCCGTAAACGATGCGGCCGCTGTCAGTCTTCTTCATGTCCTTGAGATTGTCATGGCCCTCGTTGCGGCTCAGGTATTCGTACAAACCTTGATGGGCATAATCACGCTGGATCAGGCGGCCGCTGGGCGTGTAGTATTTCGCGATGGTCAGCAGCACGGCGCTGTTGCCGGAGAGCATGAAGGGGGCTTGCACCAATCCCTTGCCGAAAGTCTTCTCGCCGAAGATCCAGGCGCGATCGTGGTCCTGCAGGGCGCCGGACAGAATTTCGGCGGCCGAGGCGGTGCCGCGGTTGACCATCACGACGATGGGATACTCGCGCCCGCGCTCGCCACGCTTTGCGACGAACTTGGTTTCCGCCGAAGCCCGCCCGTGGTGCGACAGGATCAACTGGCCCTTGCGCAGAAAACGATCCGCAACGTTCACGGCTTCCTGTACCAGCCCGCCGCCGTTATCGCGGATATCCAGGATCAGTCCTTCGATGGCGCTCTCGGGAAACTTGGCCAGGGCCTGGTCCACTTCGCGGCCGGTAGTCTCGTTGAACGCTTCGATGCGCATGTACGCGATTCCGGGCCGCAGCCAAAATGCGTAGTTCACGCTGCCGCGCGGCACGTTGTCGCGAACCACCGAGAAGTGCAGCGCAGCAGCCTCTCCCAGACGGTTGACCGTAATGGTGACCGGGGTTCCCTTGGGTCCCTTGAGCATGGACGACACCTGGTTGACGGTGGAGCGCTCGGTGTTGGTGTCGTTCACCGCGACGATCTGATCGCCGGGCCGGATTCCGGCGCGATAGGCAGGCGAACCTTCGAACGGGTACATCACCAGCACTTTGCGCTCGGGAGATCCCACGTACATTCCAACGCCGTAGTAATGTCCAGCCTGGTTTTCCCGCATGAGCTGGTAAGCTTTCGGATCGAAGAAGTTCGAGTGCGGGTCCAGGGTGCGAAGCATGGTGGGAATGGCGCCCTTGAAGACCATGTTGTCCGGATCCACTCGATCGGCGAAGTTCGTCTCCACGGCCTGGTACACCTCGGTGAACGTCTTGATGCTGGCACTCAGATCGGCGTCCGATTGCGCCAGCAGGTAAGAGTGAATCGGTGTGTAGACGACAGCCAGCAGAGCGAGTCGCAGATACCGGCGCGGGATGAACATGGTGATGAACCTCGGGTTATTCTATGTTACCAGCACCTCGGCGGTTTGTCCCGGCGGGTTACGGCGGGCCGGCCAGCAGCGGCCTAGTTGGAGCCGGTCGAAGACGCCACGACTGGTTTCTCCGGCGGCTCGGCGGCGGATACCTCACATTCGGCGGGCTTGCGGAACTTCGAGCCGCCCGGCAACTGGTCCAGCCGCACGGTCACGCTCTCCCAGCGGTAGCGCCAGACTGTCCGGGTGCAGATTTGCAACTCGCCGCAGCGCGCCAGTTTGGAACGCGCGGCCGCGTCGTGATTGGCGGCCTCGGGCCACATCTGGCCGGCATTCTGTTGATTGCAGGCGGGCTTCGGATCGTCGGCGGCCACGCACCCCAGTCCGAAAGCAACCAACACCAAACCGCTCCGCAAACTTCTGAAGAACATCTCGGGTCCAGTCTACAAGCGACTCGGGGACATCCGCAAGAACCAACGACCCAGTTCAGCTTCATAACAGTACCAGGACGGCCGAAACCTAAGCTCGCTGCAGCGGTGTTTCCACCTGGCGGCGCGCGCGACGAAACACACTGCGGAGCATCGCGGGAGTGAGTTTGCCGGTGAAGGTGTTCTGCTGGCTGGGGTGATAGGAACTGATCAGCAACGGCTGTGCGGGACCGGTCCGGTGTTCGGCGCCATGCGCGAAAACGAAGCCGGAGCGCGAGTGGATCTTCGCCTGGCTGCGCAGGATGGCGAGGTAGGCATCGAACGCCAGCCGGCCGAGCGCGACAATCGCGCGCAGGTCTTCGAGCAGCTCCAGCTCGCGTTCCAGGTAGGGCCGGCAATTCCGGATCTCCTCGGGAGCCGGTTTGTTTTCGGGCGGTGCGCAGCGGACGGCCGCGCTGATGTAGGCATCGCGCAGAGCGAGGCCGTCCTCGCGCGAGACGCTGGTGGGTTGCGAAGCGAAACCGGCCTCGAATAGCGCCCGGTAGAGAAAATCGCCGGAGCTGTCGCCGGTGAACATGCGTCCGGTGCGATTGGCGCCGTGCGCGCCCGGGGCCAGGCCGATGATCAGCAGGCGGGCGTGCGGGTCGCCGAAGCCGGGAACGGGCCGGGCCCAGTATTCGCAGTCGCGGTACGCTCGCCTTTTCACGCGCCCAACCTCGGCGCGGTACTCCACCAGGCGCGGGCACCGGCGGCAGGCGACGATCTTCTGGTTCAGGACCTGGAGCGAGTTCAAGCTACAGCTTCGCACAGCGGATCGCGGACGAAGCGTGCGTGCGGGCCGGCGTTTCTACCGGGAAAGTTCCAGGTTCAGGTTTTCGAGCGAGGTTTCGAGCGAGGTCAGGTCCAGGCTGGGTTGACTTTGGATGGTACTGGCGAACAGCGACACCAGTTCCGGGTCCCGCCATCCTCTGCGAACCTCTTCCTCCATGACGCCCAGCGATTCTTCCGACGAGAGCGCGCGTTTGTAAGGGCGCTCGGTGGTGAGGGCGTCGTAGATATCGGCGATCTGGAGAATCCGGGCCAGCAGCGGAATGTCCTCGCCGGCCAGGCCGTCCGGATAGCCGGAGCCATCCCAGCGCTCGTGGTGATTGCGGATGATAGGTAGCACCGGCCACAGGCTTTTCATGGTGCGGCAGATGGCTTCGCCGCGCAGCGGGTGGCTGCGCATTATGTTCCACTCTTCGGTGTTGAGGACACCCTGCTTGAAGAGCACCGCGTCAGGGATGCCGATCTTGCCGATGTCGTGAAGATAGCCGCCGCGAAACAACGCCGTCAGGTCCGACTTCGGAAGGCCCACAGCTTCGCCCAGCATCACTGAAGCGACCGCCAGCCGCTGGCAATGCCGGCTGGTATGGGGGTCCCGGTGCTCGACGGCCTGCGCCAGCGCGAACAGGATGGTCTCGGCTTCTTCCAGTGAATCGATCAGCGCCTTGTTGCGAAGCATGGCGCGCACGCGCGTCCGCACCACCGCCGGATGCAGTGGCTTGATGAGAAACTCGTCGGCGCCGGATGAAATGCCGACGATCTCGTTTTCGATGCCCTGGACGCTGGTCATCATGAGGATGGGGATGAGCTGGGTGGAACGGTTGACCTTCATCCAGCGGCATAGTTCCGGTCCGCTCATCTCCGGCAGCATGAGGTCCAGGATCACCAGGTCGATTCGCTCGGACTGCAGCACCGCCATGGCTTCCGACGCCTTGCGAGCTTCCAGGATGGTGTAAGGGGCAGTCTTGAGAATGGCTTTCAGGAGCCGGCGGTTGATCTCTTCGCCGTCCACCACCAGAACCGTGGCGGGCAGCACCGCGCTTTCCCCGCCTTCGAAGAAGGGCACTACCGGGGATGAGCCGATTTCAAATTGCGCTTCGCTCAGTAGGGTCTTCGCCTGCATCAGACACGGGGACGGGGCCCGTTCTTGCTCATCGGCAGAAGTAGGCCAAAGGTTTAAGGAATAAACCTTACGCGATCACTGCTTTGGGAGTTTGTCCAGAACGCCGTTCACGTAGTTGATGGTCTCTGGAATCGCCGGGATGCCGCCTTCCCGGTCCACTCGCCCCGAGCCGGCGTTGTAGGCCGACAGCGCCAGAGCGATGTCGCCGCCATATTTCTCCAAAAGCTGCTTCAAAAGCCTGGTTCCGGCGCCGACGTTTTGCCGGGGATCGAAAGGATCTCGAACGCCGAACTGCTCCACCGTGGCGGGCATGAGCTGCATCAAACCCTGCGCGCCTTTCGAAGAGACCGCACACGGCCGGCTGGCGGATTCCTGCCGGATTACCGAGCGGATCAAGTCTGCCTTCACGCCTTCCTTCTTGGCGGCGTCTTCGATCAGAGGATCCAGCTGATCGCTGGGCAAAGGATCGCACGGCGGAACATTGAATTGTTCCGCGAACGAAGCCGGCGCTTGAGCCGGAGTGTCCATCCAAGGCACGGTGAAGAACGAAGCCGCGGGAGTTGGGGCCTTGCCGGTGACCGCGCTCACCTGTTTCATGACAGAGGCGCGCTGCAGCGCAACCGAGGCCGCCATGCCGGACTGGGGTGTCGGCGCGTTCGTCGGAGGTGTGGCCGCTTTGGGCTGCGGTGCCGCCACGGCGGCTTGAGGTGTCGCCGGCGCGGCCCCGGGTGACGCTGATGTAGCCTGTTGTGTCGTTACGCTGGCCGGCGCAGGGTCCGGGCTGGTTTGTGGCGCCGCCGGCGGGGAAGCGGGAACGGTCTGCGCCCAGCCAACCGCCGACACCGCTGCTACCAGCCAGATCTGCTTCAATACCATCGTCCTCTCTTTCATCGGCCTCCCGAGACCGGCCCTATATACCCCCGGCGGTATAGTAGAGCTTCTGAGGAACTTGCGACGCGCGGCATGAAAATCATCGCGGAGGCTCCCTGTCGCGTCGACCTGGCCGGCGGCACGCTGGACATCTGGCCGCTGTTCCTGTTTCATCCCGGCGCAGTCACACTGAACTTCGCCATCGATCGCTGGACGCGCTGCATGGTCGAGACCCGGCGCGGATCTGAAATCCGGCTACGCTCGGGCGACCTGGAAACCGAGCAGACCTTCGCATCGCTGGACGAACTGCTCGCCGCACCGCGACCCCGGCTTCCCCTTGCGACGCAGGTGCTGCGCTTCTTCCAGCCGCGAACCGGTCTCGAGCTGCATACGGATTCAGAAGCCCCGGCCGGCGCAGGCATCTCCGGATCTTCGGCGCTCATCATCGCGGTGGCCAGCGCGCTCGACCGGCTCGCCGATTCGCGCTATAGCCAGGAAAAGATCCGCGAGATCGCGCAGAACATCGAGGCGCAGATCATAAGAGTGCCGACCGGCGTGCAGGATTACTACCCTGCCCTGTACGGCGGCGTGAACGCCATCGAGCTCTCGCCGGGCGGCGTCCAGCGCGTGCCGGTGGCCGTGGATCTGGACGATTTCAACCAGCGCATCCTGCTGGCCTACACCGGCCTGCCGCGCAATTCAGGGATCAACAACTGGGAGGTTACCAAGGCGCACATCGACGGGAGCCAGCGAGTCCGCCGCAACTTCGACCAGATCACCTCGATCGCTCGCGCCATGCGGGCCGCGATCGAAAAGGCGGATTGGACAGAAACGGGCCGGCTGCTGCGCGAAGAATGGACGCACCGGCGGAAGAATTCTCCGGGAATCTCCACGCCCGGCATCGATCACCTGGTCAGGATCACGCGCCGCGCCGGAGCGATGGGAGCCAAGGTGTGCGGAGCGGGCGGCGGCGGTTGCGTTTTCTTCCTGGTGGAACGCGGCGCGCGCGAGCGTGTGTTGCGAGCGATTGAAGAGTCCGGTGCGGAGATCCTGCCGATCAAGGTCGCCACCCGCGGCGTGACAGTGCGGGTGACGCGAAAGACTTGAATGGACGTGCTGCGTAGAGCATTGCAAGAGGACGCCGGCGTCACACTGGACGCCGCCGCGCTGGCCATCGCCTGCATTGAATACCCCGGGCTTGATCCTGCTCATTACCTGGGAGTCCTGGATCAGATGGCGCTCGAGCTGGCTCGCCGCTTAGGACCGTCGCCCGGCGGCCCGCTGTTTCTGGACGTCACCAACGACTACCTGTTTCGCGAATTGGGATTCCGAGGCAACCAGACCGACTACGATGATCCGCGCAATAGCTGCCTGAACGAAGTCCTGGATCGAAAGCTCGGCCTTCCCATCACTCTGTCGGTGGTGTACATCGAAGTGGCGCGGCGTCTGGGCCAGCCGGTTGCAGGCATCGGGCTTCCCGGGCATTTCGTGGTTCGTTTCGACAACGGCGAGTTCTCTTCCTATGTCGATCCATTTCACGAAGGCAAGCTGCTCACGGAGAGCGATTGCCTGACGCTGGCGGGCGAGATCACCGGAACGGATGTTTCCAACGAGCCATCGGCGCTTGCACCGGTAGGGGTTCGCTACATCCTGGTCCGGATGCTCAACAATCTTCGCGCGGCTTATTTCCGCCGGAAAGAATTTGCCAAGGCGTCCGCCGTCCTGGACCTGCTGGTGGAGCAGTTTCCCGCCAACGCGGAATACTACAAGGCGCGCGGCGTGGCGCGGCTGAAGCTGCGCGAGTTCGGGGCGGCGCGAAGCGATTTCACAACATATTTAAAGCACTCGCCGGAGGCCGAGGATCGCGCCGAGGTCACGCGGCAGTTGCAGGCCATACACCGCTGGCTGGGAAGGCTGAACTGAACCCGGATTCCGGACCTTAATACAGCCGCACGCCGCGGGGGCCGGGTTTTCTGGACAAGTGCACGGTATCGATGAAGCGCACGTTGTTCGGGTTCGACGTCATCACCACGGAGTGAGTGCGGTAGCCGTCGCCGAAGAATCGCACGCCCTGCAGCAGGCTTCCCGGCGTGACACCGCAGGCCACGAAAATAATCTGCTTGCCCGGGGCGAGATCCTCGGCGCGATACACTTTCTTCGCGTCGGTGATGCCCATGCGCTCCATGCGCTTTTCGAGTTCGGCGTTATCCACCACCAGCCGGCCCACCATCTCGCCATGCAGGCAGCGCATGGCGGCGGCGGTGATGACGCCTTCGGGAGCGCCTCCGGTTCCCATCACCGCGTGGACTCCGGTGCCGCGAACCGCGGCGGCAATGCCGGCCGAAAGGTCGCCGTCGCCGATCAGGCGGATACGCGCTCCCGCCTTCCGAATATCCTCGATCAGTTTTTCGTGACGCGGGCGGTCCAGCACGATCACCACCAGGTCCTTTACCTGGCGATCCAGGCGGCTGGCAATGGCCTTCAGGTTGTCCCACACCGGCGCGTTGATGTCCAGCGCGCCCTGCGTGGCCGGGCCGGCGATGATCTTCTCCATGTAGCAGTCGGGCGCGTGGAGCAGTCCCCCGGCTTCCGAAGCCGCCAGCACCGCGATGGAATTGGGCGCGCCGGTCGCGCACAGGTTGGTTCCTTCCAGCGGATCCACCGCGATATCGATGCGGGGAAACTCGACGCCATCGCGCGGCGTCGCGCCCACTCGTTCGCCGATGTACAGCATGGGAGCTTCGTCGCGCTCGCCTTCGCCGATGACGATGGTCCCGTTTATGGGGACCTCCTCGAAGGCGTGGCGCATGGCTTGCACCGCGGCGTGATCGGCCCCCTTGCGGTCGCCCTGTCCCATGGTGCGGGCCGAGGCCAGCGCGGCCTCCTCGGCCACTCGCACCAATGCCAACGCCAGTTGCTGCTCGATGCCGCCGGTCCGCGCGCCGGCTCCGGAGGTATCGGTAGCCTGAACTGCCATAACTGCCTCTCTAGTGTTGGATTTGTCCCCCAAAACCCCGGTAAGACACCCGATCATAGCATGTCAGGGCCGTTCTGAACCAAAAATAGGGTAAAAAGTTGCAGCGCTCCGCGTGAGATCGAGAAGTCGGTGCCGGAACAAAGATGTTATACTTTGATTTCCCCCGAGTCTGGAAGTGCATGTTGTCTCGTTCGGGCGTACTGATCCTCTTCATCGCGTTAGTGCTGCTGGCCGGCTGGTTGTTCAGCGACGACCTGGAACACCCGGATCTGGCATCCGTGGTCAAGAACATCGAGCAGACCTTAAGACAACTGCAAGGCGACATAAAAGATCTCAAGTCCTCCGTGAAAGAGCTGTCGCGCAACAACAAGCGTGGCAAGCAGCCGCAGTCTATTGAGGCTTCCAACAAAGCAACCAAGAGCATTCCCGCGTGGCAACGTCACCAGGAGGCTTACGACCGCGGCCGGCATCTGGAAGATCAGAAGCAGTACAACGATGCCATCGAGGCCTTTAGCCAGGCCATCGATCTGGACCCGAAGAGCGATGCTGCGTTCCTGCATCGCGGCTACTGCCGCTATCATCTGGGAGACTTCGCCAACGCGGTGGCGGATCTGACGCAATCGTTGTCACTGCAGCCCAACAATTCGCAAGCCTATTCCGCGCGCGCGCTGGCGCTGGCCGACAGCGGGCAAACGGCGGCGGCGCTTGCAGACGCGGCCGAGATGATCCGGCGCTTCCCGTCCAATGCGGAAAACTATATGCTGCGAGCCAACCTGCACCAGCGCGCCGGCGAGACCCAACCGGCCATCGATGACTTCACGCAGGCCATCGCGCTGGCGCCGCAATCGGAGAAGGCCTACCTCGGTCGCGCCGCGGTTCTGCGCAGCCAGGGTCAACTGGCGCCATCGCTGAAGGACTGCTACAAGGCCATCGAGCTCAATCCCGCAGATCCGGCCGCGTATCTGTGCCGCGCTGAGTTCTACGTCGCGAGCGGCGCCGCGCAGCCGGCTATCGAAGACATCAACCGGGCGCTGCTGAACGGGCAAAATCCGGCGCAGACCGCGGGAATGTTGAGCGCGGCGAAACAGCTTCTGGAGAACAAGGAAACCGCCAGTCAACCATCGCAGCCGTCCAACACGCCCGAGCCATTGGTGGATGTCTCGCGCGCCGTGCCGCCGTCGGTGAATCCGCCCGTACCCGCAAACGTCGTGACGCTTCCGCCGGCCAGCGGCATGCCGGCCCCGGCCGCGCCTCTGCCTTCGCCCGCAGTGGCTCCAGTTCCTCCCAAGGCGGTAGCGGCCGTACCCGTCGCTCCCGTCCCGCCCGCTGTAACGCCGCGTGTTCCCGCGAGCTCGCCGCGGAATCTGCCGGCGGCTCGCGTAGCTCCATCCAAAGGCGCCAACGCGGACTCCCTTTATCGGCAGGGTCGCCGCTTCTCCGCGGACGAGAAATTCGAGCAGGCCATGCCCTTCTACGATCAAGCCATCCAACTCGATCCCAATTTCGCCCTGGCCTTGAACGCACGCTGCTATGCCCACTTGCGGTTGCTTGAATATCACCGCGCGATCGCGGACTGTTCCGAGGCCATCCGCGTCAATCCGTCCTATTGGAACGCCTACCAGAATCGCGCGGTGGCGAGGCAACGGGCCGGCGACCGCGCGGGAGCCAACGAGGATTTCCACCAAGCCACGAAGTTCCAGCCCGTCGCCCAGGTGCAGAACCAGAACGCCGGTCAGCGCCGGTAGCTCAGTCAGCGAAACTTCAGAACCAGGCCGACCGCCACTCGATCCCGAGGAAACGTAGCGGCAGTCCGCCGCGTCAACGATGCTTGGCTCGATGACGATGGTAACAGTGCGTCAAACCTTTGACTCTACGCTGGTGAGCACGTACTCCATCGAAGATCTGGCGCTGGAAATCGCGCGCAGAGCCGGTTTCCGTGGCCCCAGTCTCGACCACATCAGCCTGGCGGTGCACGAGACCGCGGTCAACGCCGTAGTTCACGGCAACCAGTACAGCCAGGAAAAGAAAGTTCGTGTGGAGATCTCCGCGACCGGGAACCAGTTCCGGATCAGAATCGCCGACCAGGGACCGGGATTTGATCCCGACGCTTTACTGGATCCTTCGCAGCCCGAGGATCTGTTCCGATCCTCAGGCCGCGGGGTCTCTTTGTCCCGGCAGGTGATGGATGAATATCACGTGCGTCCGCTTTGCAAAGGCGGAACCGAGGTCACGTTAGTGAAGTATCTTGCAGCCGCGATGAGTAACTCGCTGCCGCTTGCACTTACTAAGTGATCCATGCTCAATTTCCCGATCAACCCCGTAGCTGGCCCTGAATATACTTCCACACTTCGAGCTCCGCGGGCTTGTGCGGGTAGCTCTCCTTGCGGGAATCCCAGTCGTAGAACTGGCGGATGCAGTCGATCATTTCCTGATCGGTTGCAAACTCGGGAACGGACTCCTGTTCGCCGAACTCTTCCTTCAAGAAGGTTTTTCCGTTGAAGTACAGTCTGGTCCCGCCTTCTTTGTGGGATGTGCGGAAGGATTTTCCGTCGCGCAGCGCGACCAGCACCTGCTTCTGAAGCGCGATGATGGGGTTGGGATCCTCGACGCGGCTGGCCAGCTCCATTTCCTGCTCGATGGCTTCCTTGGCCTGCTGCTCGTAGAAAGGGCGCGAGGCATCGGCCCAGGCGATCTGCTGGGAGCCACAAGGCAAGCGCAGTGTCCAATACCCGAAGGCGCGCGCGGCCGCGGCCTTGACATCCTCTTCGGTCTCCCACTGCCGGGGCGCGCTCGTCTCCGCGCGCAGGAAAAACAAGTTGCGGTACTCGCGCAATTCCGTGGGCGGCTTCCTGACATAGGGCGCGCGCGGGAGCACTGCCTCGAAGCGCAGCTCCAGAGCGCGTTTGGTCACGCCGACCACCGAAGACCCGCGGTACACCAGCTTGTCCTCGCTCGAGCGATCCAGCTCCAGCAAGGTTCCGGTGAGCTTTTCGAGGTCGTACTTGGCTTGGAACGGGCCGCGATCATACCAGAAGTACGTCTCGCGCGTGTCCGTCCATTCGCCGGTTTTGGAAGCGTCGTTCTCGGCCATGTCTAGTGAGTCTCCAGCGCGGCTTTCACCCGCTGCGCGCCTTCCGGAAGCGATCCATCGTCTTTTTGAAAGCGCTCGAGCGCGCTCGCCGGCGTGGTGCCTTCCTTGTCGGCAAGCGCCGGATTCGCGCCGTGGCCGAGCAGGTAAATCGCGATGTCCCAGTGGCTGGTCAGAATGGCGTGGATCAGGGGCGTTCCACCGGCGCCGCTCCAGTTCACGTCGGCGCCATGCGCCACTAGAAGCTTCACCAGGTCCAGATCCTCGGCCACGCCGAGCGGCAGCCGCTGCGTCTGCCGGTGAAGCACGTTCGGATCCGCGTGATGCTCGAGCAGCAGGCGGTAGATCTCTTTGACCTTCGGATCGCTGGTGTAGGCGAGATCGTTCACCAGGTTCAAATCGGCGGGAGTGCGCGATTGATTGGGATCGAAGCCGGCGTCCAGCAGCATACGCACCGCTTCGACGCTGCCGTTGTTCTGCTGGACGGTCATGACGGCATAGCTCAGCAAGTCATAGCCAATCGGGTCGCGCCCCGCGAGGTTCGGCTTCTGAGCCAGGATGCTCCGCATGCGCTCCAGGTTGCCGGTGCGAATCGCCGCGGCCAGCTCGCGCTGCTGGCTGTCTTGGTACCGTCCCGTCCTTCCGGCGCTGATGCGGTAGTGGAGTTCCTGCAGCGCGCTGGTGCCCGCGGTCCCGAACAGAAACAGCAGGGGCAGCGCGAGGAATGCCCCCGCCAGCCCGACTCCAACCCAGGAATGCGCGCGAGCGCTGAAATACAGCGCAGCGGCGGCCACCGCGACCACACTCAAGCCGATCGCTCCGATGGTGGTGCCGACGCCACGGCCGGCCGCATCGTCGCCCATGTTGCGCGCGAACAAAGCCACCAGCAACACGATGCCGTCCAGCGCAACCAGAACCCAGGCGATGGCGATCAATATCTTCATGGCCGGCGCGTCTCCCGACTCGACGTAAGGGTCATTCTATGCTCTCGAAGGGATGGGCGGAAACCGGCGGCGGAATCGATCACTGGATCGGGCCTGCCAGATGATCGATTCCAGCCGCCCCTTGCGCCGGTATGAATGGAAGGATTCCCAATGTTCTGGTTCGCGCTAGTTCTGCTGGGATTCGGCACTCTGCTGCTGGGCTTCACCAATCCGTGGCAGTTCCTCGAGGTGGCCGGCCAAGGTTTTCTGGATTGGACCGAGGTGTTCTGGTACTTCCAATGGGGCGGCTTCTGGCTGATCGTCGCGAGCCTGCTCGTCTTCGGAGGCCTGGCCTGGCGCGCGCCGTCGGTGTTCGCCGCTCACTGGAAGCTGATTCCCGCGGGGATCGCTCTGGTGCTCTTCGTGATGTTCTTCTTCTGCTCCATGCCCGAGAAGTCCAACCAGCACGACTGGAAGAACGGGTGGCTGGGTGCGCGCGTCTACTGGCGCACGAAAATCTGGATGCGCGGCGACGATGGCGACGAGCAGGCGATCGCCGGCCGGCTGGCGGGACGTTGGGAGGCGCCCGGCGGCTTCGAGTTCACCATTTCGCCGGATTCTTTGAGCATCAAGACGCCTTCCGGCAACACTGAGTGGAACGCTCGAACGTGCCCCTGGCGTTTCCGCATGGATTACGACTTCACGTTCCGATCGGCGTTGATCCAGCGCGCCATGACCCCCGGTCTCGCGTTCGAAAAGCTGGATTCAAGGCAGCCCGAATCCCTTCCCAACCTGCCGGACCGGCGCCTCCCGCGCCTCGATTGTTCCTGCGATTCGAAGACCACCACCTGGATTCTGATCGATATCGATCGTCTGATGGCGTTTTCCGACGACGACACTTCGCTGATCGCACGCCGCCGCTAGAACGCCGGCTATTGCAGCGGGAGATCGCTCTGGCCGTTCCCTCCGTTGCTTCCGTTCCGTTCTTCGTCCGGGATCACCGAGGCCGCCGCCACCTGGTCGCCTTCTTCCATGCGCACCAGCCGGACGCCTTGCGTGGACCGGCCGGCTTGGCGGATCTCGCTCGATTCGATGCGAATGATCTTGCCGTCGCGCGTGATGATCATCAGGTCGGTGTCTTCTTTCACCGACAGGATGGCCACCACTTTGCCGATGCGGGGCGTCACCTTCATGTTGATCACGCCCTTGCCGCCGCGCGCGGTCAAGCGATACTCTTCGAGCTCGGTGCGTTTGCCGAAACCATTTTCGGAAATCGAGAGGATGAGGCCTTCCTTCTCCACCACCTCGGCGCCGATGATGAGGTCGCCTTCGGCCAGATCCATGGCGCGCACCCCGCGCGCGGGCCGGCCCATGGCTCGAACGTCCGTCTCGTGGAAACGGATGGCCTTGCCTTCGTGCGTGCCAAGGAAGATGTAGTTGTCGCCATTGGTGAGACGCGCTCCCAGCAGCTCGTCGCTGTCGTCCAGCGACAGCGCGATGATCCCGCGCGACATGGGGTTGTCGAATTCGGTCAGCTCGCACTTCTTGATCACGCCGTGCTTGGTGACCATCACGATGAACTGGCCGGCCACGAAATCCTTCACCGGAAGGAACGTCTTCACCGCTTCGTCCGGTTGCAGGTTGCACAGACTCGAGATGTGTTTTCCCTTGCCGGTGGTTCCGGCGTCGGGAATCTCGTAGATCTTGAGCCAGTAGACGCGGCCCTTGGTGGTGAACACCAGCAGATAGGCGTGCGTGGAGGCGATCACCAGGTGCTCCACCACGTCCTCGGTGCGCGTGCCCATGCCGATGCGCCCCTTGCCGCCGCGCGACTGGCGCCGGTACGTATCCACGGCCGTACGCTTCAGATAGCCGCCGTGGGTAACGGTCACGGCGACGTCTTCCACCTGGATCAAGTCCTCCAGCAGAATCTCGCCGGTGTCCTCGATGATCTGCGTGCGCCTCTCGTCGCCAAAATCCTTCTGGACTTCCTTCAGCTCCTGCACGATGACGCTGCGCAGTTTCTTGTCGGAGCCGAGGATTTCCAGGTACTCGGCGATCTGCTTCTGGATTTCGCCCAGCTCGTCCAGGATCTTCTGGATCTCCATCCCGGTGAGCCGCTGCAATTGCAGCTCGATGATGGCCTGTGCCTGTTTTTCGGTGAACTCGAAGCGCCCAATCAGTCCGTCACGGGCGTCCTTGGGAGTCTTCGAAGCGCGGATCAGCTTGATCACCGCGTCCAGGTTTTCCAGCGCCTTCTTGAAACCGAGCAGGATGTGTTCGCGCTCGCGGGCCTTGCGCAACAGGTAGTCCGTGCGGCGGCGCACCACGTCGATGCGGTGATCGATGAAGCGCCTCAGAACATCCAGCAGGCCCAGTTCGCGCGGCTGCCCGTTCACGATGGACAGCATGATCACGCCGAAGTTGATCTGAAGCTGGGTGTGCTTGTACAGGTTGTTCAGGATCACCTCGGCCTGCTCGCCGCGCTTCAGCTCGAAAACGATGCGCATGCCTTCCCGATCGCTCTCGTCGCGAATTTCAGAAATCCCTTCGATCTTTTTGTCGTTCACCAGCGCTGCCGCCGACTCGATCAGCCGCGCTTTGTTCACCTGGTAGGGAATCTCGGTGACCACAATGGCTTCGCGGTCCTTGCCGAAGCTTTCCGTGGCGGCCTTGGCGCGCAGCTTCAGCGTGCCGCGGCCCTTGGTGAAGTAGTCCAGAATGCCTTGCCGGCCCAGGATGAATCCGCCGGTCGGGAAATCCGGGCCCTGCACCAGGCTCACGATCTCGCTGGCATGCGTGTCGGGCTTCTGAACCAGCAGGATGGTGGCGTTGATGATCTCGGTGAGATTGTGCGGCGGAATGTTGGTGGCCATGCCCACCGCGATGCCCGACGATCCATTGATCAGCAGGTTCGGAACCCGCGTGGGGAGCACTTCGGGCTCCACCTTGCGTTCGTCGAAGTTCGGGCGAAAGTCGACCGTCTCTTTGTCCAGATCCTCGAGCAGCGCCGTGTCGAGCCGCGAAAGCCGCGCCTCGGTGTACCGGTAGGCGGCGGGCGGGTCGCCGTCCACCGAGCCGAAATTTCCCTGCCCATCCACCAGCGGATAGCGCAGCGAGAAATCCTGCGCCATGCGGACCAGGGCGTCGTAGACCGATTGGTCGCCGTGAGGATGGTAGTTGCCCAGCACTTCGCCCACGATGCCGGCGCACTTGCGATAGGCTCGGTTGAACGTGAGACCCATCTCCGACATGGCGTACAGAATGCGACGATGCACCGGCTTCAAGCCGTCGCGCACGTCCGGAAGCGCGCGGCCGATGATCACGCTCATGGCGTAATCGAGATACGACCGCCGCATCTCGTCTTCGATATTGATGGGAATCAGATTCTGCTTGCCCGCGCCGCCCAGCGGCATTTGAGTCCCATCGCCGGGGGGTGTCGGTGGGATATTCGGATCTTCCGGATTCGCCAAGAGTTAACTCCTTGAAAACACAGGGCTCGGGTGCCCAAGAAGTGGTGCGATTTGCAACCTTTATTTTACCAGTCGGCGGCCCGGATCACCAGCTACTTTTCAGGCGCGTGAATGAGATCGAGAAGCTCTTTGGCCGCGGCGATTTCAGGGTCCAGTCCGAGGGCCTGTCGTGCGGATGCCGCCGCTTCAGGATACTGATGCAGCGCGGCTTGAATCCAGGCCAGGTTCGAGTAGAGCGCCGCCACCGGCGGACCGAGTTTGAGCGCGGTTTCCAGTTGTGCCAGCGCTTCAGCAAAGCGTCTGGCGCGCGCATACTGGACGCCCAGGTTGATGTGCGCCTCCCGGAAATCGGCGTCGATGCGAATGGCTTCTTCCAGCTTGGCGGTGGCCTTGGAAGTATCGTGCTCGCGCGAGTATCGCCGCGCCTGGTCGAAAGCGTGCAAAGCTTTCTTTGGCACTGGATGCTGGAGCTCCCACAGCGAGACCGTGGAGGTAACTGGCTTGGTGGTCGGACGAGCCGGTAAGTCTAAAGTTAGCGGCGAATTGAATTGACCGAGCTGCCGGGATTCGTCCAACAGCGGCTCTTCGCCAGGCCCGGTTACGACGCGAACATTGTAGTTGCCCGGCGGCACATTGTCGAAGTGGAAGCGGCCGTCGAGATCGAGCTGGGCGCGGCTGATCGCACCCGGGCTTTGCGAACCGTACAGTTCTACGTACAAATGACTCAACGCAGCGGGGCTTGCGCCGCTGACTTCGCCGTCCACGGCGATGCTGTCTTGAGTGGGAGATTGAGCCCAGGCGCTTGCCGCGAAGATTGCCACTAGCAGGAATTTTGTAGACACACATCCTCCGGAATCTTGGTTTTGATTTTCTGACAGACGGGGGGTTAGTGAGCCGACATAGACTCTAAAAATATTCTAAAGGATGAGTGGCTCGAAGGCCCAATAGAAAATTTCTATGTGACAGATGCGTTATCAAGCTTGGTTTGCCTTGGCTGGCTCTGCTTCTGACATAATCTGAGGAGTTAAGGAGATGCCCATGTCGATTCGCCCTTGGCTTTTGCTCAGCCTTTGTGCTGTTTTCTGCGGACTCGCTGTCGCGGCGCCCGCTTCCCTGACAATCACCAGCCTCTCCAGCCGGCCGGAGTTCGTGAGCGGCGGCGACGTGCTGATCGAGATCAAGACCGCGGCGCCCGCCCAGAAGGTCCAGGTAAAGCTCAACGGGCGCGACGTCAGCAACCTGTTTCATCACGATCTGTCCCGCGGTTCGCTGGTCGGCCTGGTGGAAGGTCTAAAAGCCGGCAGCAACACCGTCACCGCCAAAGCCGGATCGCAGAACGCGCGTCTGCAACTGACCAATCATCCGATCACCGGCCCCATCCTCTCGGGCGAGCATCTGAAGCCGTTCGCTTGCAACACCGAGGAATCCGGCCTCGGCCAGCCGCTCGATGCGGATTGTTCGGCCGCCACCAAGATTGAATACTTTTATCGCACCAAAGCGACGGGCCCGAACAGCTTCAAGCCGCTGCCCGACCTCACCGGTCCGCGTCCGGCCGACCTGGTCCAGACCACCACCAGCGACGGCCAGACGGTGCCGTACATCGTGCGTGTGGAATCGGGCACCATCAACCGCTCGATTTATCACATCGCCATCTTGGACGACCCGGGCGGCCGGCAGACCAACCCCTGGTCGCCCGGCGCCGGCTGGAATCACCGCATCGTCTACACCTTCGGCGGCGGCTGCGGGACCAATTACAACCAGGGCAAGAGTCCGGCGACCGGCGGCCTTTTCGACCCTGCGCTCGCGCGCGGCTTCGCGCACATCACTTCCACGCAGAACGTGTTGCAGCAGCACTGTAACGACAACCTCTCCGGCGAAGCGCTCATGATGATCAAAGAGCATTTCATCGAGCGCTACGGTGTCCCGGCCTGGACCATGGGATTCGGCGGATCGGGCGGCTCCATCCAGCAGCTACTGATCGCTCAGAATTTTCCGGGGCTTCTGGACGGGCTGCTTCCGAGTCTCACCTTCCCCGACAGCGTCAGCATCAGCCCGGATGTCAATGAGTGCCGCCTGCTCATCAACGTCTTCAAACACGCCCCCCAGACCTGGACCAAGGAAAAGGAGACCGCGGTGGAAGGCTACTCCGCCGGGACTTGCGCCGCCTGGGACAGTAGCTTCGCCAATACCATCGTGGCCACTAACGCGCGGGGATGCGGCATCGCTCCCGAGCTGACCTACGATCCGGTGAAAAATCCTAAAGGGGCGCGCTGCACCATCTGGGACACCAACGCAGCGACCTACGGCCGCGATCCGGCCACCGGTTTCGCGCGCACGCCCAAGGACAACATCGGAGTTCAATACGGCCTGGCGGCGTTGAACAGCGGCGCGATTTCAAAGCAGGAGTTTCTGGATCTCAATCGCAACGTCGGCGGGTTCGATCATGACGGGATTCCGCGCGCGCAACGTTCCTCGGGCGATGTGGAGGCCATTCGGATGGCCTACCTCGCCGGCCGGATCGATGAGGGCGGCGGCGGACTCGCCTCGATGCCCATTCTGCATTTCCGCAGCTACAACGACGCGATCGGCGACATTCACGATCACGTCCGCGATTTCGTGGTGCGCGAGCGGTTGCGCAAATCCAACGGACGCGTCGACAACCAGGTGATCTGGGTTTATCCCAACGGCAACCGCGATCTGGCGGCGAAGGCCACCGGACTCGCCATCGATACCATGAGCAAGTGGCTGGACGCTCTGAGCGCCGACCACTCCAACGCCTCGGCAGCCGACAAAGTGGCGCGCGCCAAACCCGCGGCTGCCGTGGATGGATGCTGGGCCAATGATGGAACCCGCATCGACGAACCCGCGACCTTGGATGGTCCGGGCAAGTGCAACCAGATGTATCCGGCGCACCGCACCCCGCGCCTGGTAGCCGGCGCGCCGCTGACCGACGACGTGATGAAGTGCCAGCTCAAGCCCGTCGATCCGTCCGACTACAAGGGCTCCTTCTCGGCCGCTGAAATCGGCGAGTTGCGGCAGATTTTCCCGGGCGGCGTGTGCGATTACTCGAAGCCCGGCGTGATGCAGCAACCGCCGGCGGGTACCTACCTGGCGTTGCCGCTTCAAGCGCCCGCGACTTCGACGGCCACGCGCTAGTTTAAGATGACCGCTGTGCGAAGCCGGTGGTGGCGCGCTGCCGCTGCGATTGCGGCCGGTGCGGTGGCCGCCATCCCGTTCTTCGCCGGCGCTCAGAGCGTCCCCATCCGCGACTCGGTCGACTCGCGGACCTGCGCCACCTGTCACGCGAAGATCTACGAAACGTATCAGCGAACCGGCATGGCGCGCTCGTTTTATCGGCCGCAGTCGGACAATGTTGTCGAAGACTATCGCACGAACAATCGCTATTTCCACCAAGCTTCCGGTACGTATTTCACGATGCTCGAGCGCGGCGGCAAGTACTATCAGCGCCGCTATCAACTCGGCTTCCAGGGCAAGGAAACCAACGTCGACGAAAAGGAAATCGATTACGTGATGGGCTCCGGCAATCACGTCCGCACCTACTTGCACCGCACCGGCGCCGGCGCTCTGCTCGAGCTTCCGCTGGCCTGGTACGCCGAGAAGGGCGGCTACTGGGCCATGAATCCGGGCTACGACAAGCCGGACCAGCCCGACGCGCGCCGCAAGATCAGCTATGAATGCATGTTCTGTCACAACGCCTATCCGCGGATTCCGGCGGGAAGCGACCAGCTTCGGGCGGAACCGCTTTTTCCCGGCGCGTCGCCGGAAGGAATCGACTGCCAGCGATGCCACGGGCCGGGCCGGCGGCACGTCGAGATCGCGCGGACTGCCGGCGCCTCTGAGCAGGCGATCCGCAGCGCCATCGTGAATCCCGCGCGCCTCGATCCCGACCGCCAGATGGAGATTTGCATGCAGTGCCATCTGGAGACCACCAGCTTTCCGTTCCCGCACTCGATTCTCAAATACGATCGCGGGCAATTCTCCTACCGGGCCGGCGAGCCGCTCGCGGATTTTTTGCTGGCCTTCGATCACGCCGCCGCAGGCCCGGCCGAGGACCGCTTCCAGATCGTGAACTCGGTGTACCGGCTGCGCATGTCCGAATGCTTTCTGAGAAGCAGCGGAAAACTGCAATGCACCACCTGCCACGATCCGCACGACATCCCGCGCGGCGAGCAGGCGGCGCGGCACTATAACGGCGTGTGCCTGGAGTGTCACACCGGCGCGTTTCGAAATTTGGTCGCAGCCGGGCGCCACACCGCTGCCACCGCTTGCGTGGATTGTCACATGCCCAAACGCAGGACCGCCGACGTGGTGCATGCCGTCATGACGGACCACTACATCCAGCGCAGGAAGCCGGAGTCCGATCTGCTGGCCGAAATGCCTGAGCCGCACGGTCCCGAAATCGTGTATCACGGCGAAGTGGTTCCCTACTATCCGAAGCCGTTGGACTCGACCGGCGAGAACGAGCTGTATCTGGCGCTCGCGCAGGTCCGCGAGGAAAACAATGTCGAACGCGGCCTCGCGCAATTCAGCGCGGCGATCAAGAAGCTGCGTCCCAGCCGCGCGGAGTTTTACGTCGAACTCGCCGACGCCTGGGTGAAGCGCAGTCAGGCGGAGAACGCCATTCCTTTGTATCAGGAAGCCGTGCGGCGCAAACCCGATTCGCTGGCGGGATGGCTGGGGCTGGGCAACGCTTTTGAGCAGGTACGCCATGAGAACGATGCCGTCGCGGCATTCCGGCGCGCAACAGAGTTGTACCCGGCCGACGCAGCGGCTTGGCAGAAGCTGGGCGAGGTCTACGTCAAACAAGGCCAGAAGGCCGAGGCTGCAGCGGCTCTTGAGAAGTCCATCGAGCTGGATGGCGAGGTGCCCGAGGCTCACTACGCGTTGGCCACGCTCCGGGCGCAACCGGGCGGCGAACCGGATCGCGCCGAGGCGTCCTTTCGGGAAGCGATTCGGCTCCAGCCGGACTACGCCCAGGCTCGCATGAATCTCGCGATTCTTCTGTTCCGGCGGAATCGCGCCGACGAGGCCGAGTATGAGTTTCAGGCCGCCCTCCGCGCGCGGCCGGACTACGCGCTCGGGCACTTCAACTACGGTCTCATGCTCGGCGTCCTGCATCGCGTCGGCCAAGCCCGATCTGAGTTCACGGCCGCGCTACGGGCGGATCCGAAATACGCGGAAGCCCACCAGGAGCTCGCGAAACTGGCGGAAGCGGGCGGGCAGGCGGACGAAGCGATCCGCGAGTATTCCGAGGCTGTTCGAATCCGTCCCGAGTTGAGCCAGTCGCAGTTGGCCTTGGGCGCCGCGCTCGCCAGAAGAGGCAACTTGACCGAAGCGCGGCCGCATCTCAACCTCGCCGCCCGTAGTTCGGACCCGGCAATTCGCGAAAGCGCGCTGCGCCTGCTGCGCGAACTCGGCCAATAAAAGATAAACCGCCGACCACCTGCCCCCCTTGCGAACGTCCCCCGGCTTGAATATGATCGTTCGGATCACTCAAAAGGAGGCAGTATGGGCAAGATCAACATCAGTCGCGTGATTTTGGGCGGTATTGTCGCCGGAATCGTGTTCAACATTCTGGGCTACCTTGTGGACGGCTTGATGCTTGCGCCGCAATGGGCGGAGGGCATGAAAGCCCTCGGCAAAGCGGAGTTTTCGGTCAACCAGATCGTGGGCTTCAACATCATTGGCTTCGCCAACGGCATCTTCGCCGTGTGGTTGTACGCTGCGATTCGTCCGCGCTACGGCGCGGGCCCCGGTACGGCGGTCTTCGCGGGTCTGATGGTTTGGGCCATCGGCGTACTGCTGCCCGACGCCATTTTCATGGGCATCTTCGGCCTGTTCCCCTCGAGTCTGATAGCGGCGACCACTGGCGCTTCGATCGTCACTTCGGTGGTTTCCACCCTGGCGGGCGCTGCCATCTACAAAGAGGCGAGTGCGGAAACGCCGCGGTCCATGGCGGCTCGCGTCTGATTATTCCGCGGCGGAAATACCCGCCAGCCGTTCGCTTTCCTGCCACAGCCGCCGGGCGGCATCGTCGTCCTGAGCCGCCCTTGTCGGCGTTGCCTTCCGGCATTTGTAGAAGTACTCGCCGCTCACGCTGGCTGCTTCATCGGAGGAAGCCAGGTAAACCAGCGTCTCTGCTCCCTGTTCCGGAGATAGGGCAAACACCTTCGCTACCCGGACCAGCGTGGAAAACGCTCCGCCGCTTTGATCGCCGAAGCGAGTGGCGACGAAACCGGGATGCAAACTGTTCGCCGTGACCCCGCTCCCGGCCAGGCGTCGTGAGAGCTCTCGCGTAAACAGAATATTGCACAGCTTGGAAACGCCGTAGACCCGAAATCCGGAGTAGCCCCGCTCCGTTTGCAAGTCGGCGAAATCGAGCTGGGCGCGCCGGTGAGCGTCGGAGGACGTGTTGATCACTCGCGCGGGCGCCGATGCCAGCAGCCGTTCCCGCAGACCGTGCGTCAGCAGGAAGTAAGACATGTGATTGGTGGCGAAAGTCAGCTCCAGGCCGTCTTCGGTCAACGTGCGCTGATTGAACAGCGCGCCGGCGTTGTTGATGAGCACGTCGATGCGCGGTTCGGCCGCGGCGATCGCAGCGGCGGCCCGCTTCATTTCCGCCAGCCGCGAGAGGTCGGCATAGTGGACGCCGTGCGCGATCCCCGGCGCCTTCTCGCGCAGCCGCGCCAGCTCTGCTTCGCCCCGCTCCCGGTCGCGCGCCACCAGCACGATGCGCGCCCCCATGCCCGCCAGCTTCTCCGCCGCGACTTGTCCGATTCCGGAAGTCGCCCCGGTGATGACAACCGTTTTCCCGCGCATGCCTGCTGTTAGTCTAGCGTGCTCTAGCGCGCCGAACTGATCCGGTCGACCGCCAGCAGAATTCCGTGCAGCAGCGCTTCCGGCCGCGGCGGACATCCGGGGATGAACACGTCCACGGGAATCACCTGGTCGACGCCTCCGCGGGTAGCATAGTTGACGCCGAATATTCCGCCGCTGATGCCGCATGTGCCCACCGCCACCACCACCCTGGGTTCCGGCGTCGCCTGGTACGTCTTGCGCAACGCCATCTCCATGTTGCGAGTTACCGGCCCGGTTACCAGCAGCATGTCGGCATGGCGCGGCGATGCCACGAAGTGAATGCCGAACCGCTCGATGTCGTGCACCGGGTTGTTCAGGGCGATGATCTCCAGCTCGCAACCGTTGCACGAACCGGCATCCACCTCGCGGATGGCGAGCGATCGGCCCAGCGTGCTGCGAATCTTCTCGCGAAGCTCCCGGCCGGACGCCTCGGCTGCGCGCGCGCGATCCACTGTGGAAGCCGACGTCAACGCCCGATGGCTTCCGTCCGGATTCAAAGCGTACTCGGCCGTCCGGATGAGATCGCGGCGGTCGCGAGTGGCCATTTCAAACTCCCGCGTCACGCGCACGGCTCCATCGGAGGAGACCTCGGCGCACTGGCCGCAGAAGACGCAGCGTCCGTAGTCGATCGTCACGCGCCGCGCCGCCTCGCCTTCCACCAGCGTGATCGCCTCGGTGGGGCACACGTCGGCGGCGGGCCGGGCATCTTTCCAGCGCGCCAGATCAAACTCCGGCTTGCCGCGGAAGCTCTCAGAGAGGCGGGCCGGCACTCTCGGGTAGGGCGCCGTGACCACGCCGGTTGTCAGAGCTTTCTGAAGGATCTTGAACATGCTAACGGTCCGTGCCCGAGTACGAAAGATTGAAACTCTTGTTGATCACCGGGAAGTCGGCGATGATGTTGTCTTCGACCGCTTCCACCAGCGCCGGCCAATTGTTGACGGACGGGTCCTTGATCTTGCAGCGTTCCAGGCGATTGCCGGGAGCGGTGCGGACCCAATGGATGATTTCGCCCCGCCATCCTTCCACCACCCCCAAGGCACACCGGCCAGCCGGGATATCCTGAGCCGGCGCGCGGTGCGGTCCATCAGGCAAATGCGCCAGCGCCGCTCGAATCATGCCGATGGACTCCCGCACTTCGTCGATGCGCACTTGCATTCGGTGCAGGACGTCGCCGTCGGTGTAGACCGGCACGCGGAAATCGAGGCAGTCGTACGCGGCATAGGGATGATCCCGCCGCGCGTCCAGGTCGACGCCGGAAGCGCGGCCACCCACGCCGACGATTCCGAGCGCCTTGGCTTTGTCGGGATGCAGGTAGCCGGTGCGCTGCAGACGGTCCCGAGTGGAATCGGAGGACTTCACCAGCGCGACCAGCTCTCCGAACCCGTGCTCGACGAGACCCAGTGTGGTTTCCAGCGTCTCGCGCTGGCGCCGCGTCCAGTCCCGCCGCACGCCGCCCACGCACACGCAACCGCGCAGCAGCCGGCTTCCCGTCAACTCTTCATTCAGTGTCACCACCGATTCCCGCAGCGAACCGGCGTGGGCGTTGGCCACCACGAACCCGACGTCGGTGGCGATGGCGCCAATGTCGGCGACATGGTTGTAGATCCGCTCCAGCTCCAGCAGGATAGTGCGCATCACCCGGGCGCGGAACGGCACTTCGATGTCGGCCGCTCGCTCGATGGCCTGGCAGAAGGCAGTGCCGTGCGAGAAGGACGAGTCGCCCGAGATGCTCTCCGCTAGAAACACTGCCCGATGAATCGGGAGGTGCTCGAACAGCTTCTCCGTTCCCTTGTGCGTGTAAAACATGCGCAACTGCAGATACAGGATCGGCTCGCCCGCGACCGCGAAGTTGAAGTGGCCCGGCTCGATGATCCCGGCATGCACCGGACCAACCGGAACTTGAAAGACTCCCTCGCCCAAGGTCGGACGATACTCATGCTGCTCGCCCTCGAACGGGGGCAGCACCTGGTGGAGCGCGAAGTCTTTTCGCAGCGGATGAACGTCGGGCCAGTTGTCGTGCAGCGCGACGCGCCGCGGATTGGGATGTCCGGCGGCTTCCAAGCCGAACCAGTCCTGAATCTCGCGCTCCTGCCAGTTCACGCCGGGCAGCTCCACGGCCAGCGAGGGGAAGCGCGGCTGTTCGGGTGCGATGGCGGCGCGCAGAATCAGGTAGGCCGGATCGCCGCGGCGCTCGAACACGTAGTAGTTGTAGAAAGCGCCCTCGACGTTCACGCGATCCTCGGCAAAGACCGTGACCAGCCTGGCTCCATGCTGCGTCAACAGGCTGCGCGTCACCTCCTGCAAGTCCGCCGTGTCCAGGCTGGCGTAGATCTCGTTCGCGGAGCGCGATTCCAGAAGACGCATCCGTCCGGGGAAATTATCCAGCAGATTTTGACAAACGGCCATCATGCGCTCACTCTCCCGTCACCACTCTGGCCGCTCCGCGAATGAGGGCGAGCAACGGAGCAGGCAGCCAGAAGCCGATCACCACCAGCACCGCCGCCAGGAACAGCATGGGAGTGTTGCGCCAGGGATGCCACTCGGCGGCCGGCGCTCCATCGGACGGTCCTAGCACCAGGCTGCCGATGTGAATCAGCGCGCCGGCGAAGACGCCCATGCCAAAAACGATGAACAAGACGCTGGCTACCGAATGGCCGCCGGCCAGCGCCGCGCGAACAATCAGGAATTCACTCTGAAACAAGCTGAACGGCGGCATTCCGATGATCGCCAGGATCGCCATCAGAAAGATGACGCCGGTCACCGGCATGGCTTGGATCACGCCGCCTTTGATCTTCCGGAACAGATCGGTCTTGAAATGTTGGGACACATTGCCGGCGCACAAGAACAGCAGCCCCTTGGCCACGGTGTGAAAGGTCATGTGCAGCATCAGCGCCAGTGAACCCAGCGCGCCGCCCACGCCCAGCGCTGTGGCCATGATGCCCGCGTGATCGATGGTGTGATAGGCCAGCAGGCGCCGGTAGTTTCGCTGCACCAGCACGAACGGCGCCGAAACCCCCATCGACAATATGCCGAACGTGATCAGCAGGCCGCCGGCGAAATCGGGACCCAGGCATCGGGTGCTCAGGATATAGAAGCGGACCAGTCCGTAGAGCGCGCAGTTCAACATGGCCGTCGACAGAATCGCCGCCGCGGGCACCGGCGCTTCGCTGTATGCATCCGGCTTCCAGGTGTGCATCGGCGCCAGGCCTGCTTTGGTGCCGTAGCCAAGCAACGCGAGAATGAACGCCAGCCGCATGGTGGTCTTGTCCAGTTGCGCGGCGTGCGACGCCAGAACCGACCAGTTCAAACCGGCCAGCGTCTCCGAACCGGCCAGGTTGTGGGCTGAATAATAGGCCAGCACGGTTCCGAACAGCGCCATCGACAAGCCCACGCCGCCGATGATCGCGTACTTCCAGGCCGCTTCGAGCGATGTGACCTTGCCATAAAACATCACCAGAAAGACGGATGCCAGCGTGGTGGCTTCGATGGCCACCCACATCACGCCCAGGTTGTTGGCCAGCGTGACCAGAAGCATGGCGAAGACAAACAGCGGCGTGAGGGCGTAATACTGGCGGAGTTTGGAATTGGCCGTGGCGCCGCTATCGTCGGACGCCAAAGCGCCGCTGCGCTCGTCTTCGCGCATGTAGCCGACCGCGTACACGGAACACACCATTGCCATGGATGCCGTCAAAAGAATCACCAGCGCGCTGAGTTCGTCGGCGTAGAAAAAGCCGTCCCATAACGCCACCGGCCCCGATGCGAGCACTTGGCGGCCAAGCAGCAGCGCTACCACCAGGATCACGGTGAAGGCCGCGAGGTTGACAGCCTCCATCGCCACGCGCGTGCGGGCAAAATACGCTAGCCCGGCGGCGGCCAGTGGAACGATAAGCAAGGCGACCAGAAGCATTGCGTTCACGCTAGCCTTGCAGCCTCCGCATTCTGCTGACATCCATCGAGTCGAACGTTTCGCGGATGCGATACACCAGAATCGCCAGCACCAGCACGGCCACCAGGACATCGAAGAAGACTCCCAGCTCGACGATCAGCGGCATGCCGTAAGTCAGAGAAATGGTGGCCAGGAACAAGCCATTTTCGAGCGAGAGCAACGCCAGGACCTGGGTCAGCGCCTTGCGCCGGTTAATCATGGTGAAGAAGCCAATCAGAAAAAGAGAGATCGCGACCGCCAGCGTGTTGTGGCCCAGGGCGGCGGAACTGGTGTGTGGATCCGACCGGTAGATCGACTCCGAAACGATGTACCCGGCCAGCGTGAGCGCGCCGGAAATCAACACCGACAACGGCGCGTTGATGAACGGCTCGATCTCCTGGCGGATTCCGATGCGGTCCACTAGCCGCTCCAGCAGGATCGGAACCAGAATCGCTTTCACCAGCAGCGTCAGAACAGCCGCCATGAACAAGTGCGGCGCTCCATTGAAGACCGCGATGGTGCCGGCGATGAAAGCCAGCAGAAACGACTGCAGTCCGAAGATGCGGATGTTGGTGACAAGCCACCGCTGCGCCGCCATGGCGATCTGCAGCACCAGCACCATCGCGGCCGTCAGGGTCACGATCTTGTCGCCGAACTCCGGATTGAGAACGCTATGCATGGAACCTCAGAACAGAAACGTGGACGCCAACGCGAGCGCACCCAGCGTGAACGCCACCGCCAGCAATTCGGGCACGCGGAACAGGCGCATTTTTGCGTTGGTCGTCTCCACCAGGACGATCGCGCAGCTTAACGCTGCCAGCTTCAGCAGCAAATAGACCAGGCCGGTCACAACGCCGGGCGCGGACCAGCCGGCTTCGAGTCCGAACGGCCAGAAGCAATTGATCAGCAGCATCATTAGTAGAAGCTGCTTGATGGCGCCGCCCCATTCGATCAGCGCCAAATATGGGCCGGAGTATTCCAGAATCATGGCCTCATGGATCATGGTGAGTTCCAGGTGGGTGGCGGGATTGTCCACCGGGATCCGGCCGGTCTCGGCGATCAACACCAGAAACAGCGCGGCGAACGCCAGCATCTGCGATGGCGCCAGGAAGTGCCATTGTTGTCCCACGGCCGCTTTGACGATTTCCGCCAGGCTGGTGGAGTTTGCGCCGATGGCCACGGTGAAGATGGCCAGCATCATGGCCGGCTCGGCCAGCGCGGAGATGGTCATCTCGCGGCTGCTGCCCAGCCCGCCGAACGAGCTGCCTGTATCCAGGCCGGCCAGCGCGGTCATGAAGCGCCCCAGCCCCAGCAGGTACACCACGGCCAGCACTCCGCCGAATAGCGCGAGCGGCGCTTCAGCCGAAACCATGGGGATCATTAGGCCCGCCAGGATCGCGGTGAGGAACACGAAGTAAGGCGTTGCTGTGAACAGCCACGAAGCCGTGCCGGGGATCACCATGCCTTTGCGAAGCAGCTTGTACAAATCGCGGTACGGCTGGAACAGGCCGGGACCTCGCCGGGTCTGCAGCCGGGCCTTCAGTTTCTTGATGAAGCCGCTCACCAGCGGGGCCACCGCGAGCAGCAACATCAGTTGCAGCAGAGCCTGGAGCGCCGCTTCCATCATCCGCGCGCTCCGAACAGCAGCAGGATAATCAGCGTGATGAAGATGTAGGCCAGGTAGGCGTGGATGCTGCCTGCCTGCAACGCGCGCATGCGGTTGGCCAGCGCCAGGATTCGCTCCTTGATCGGATCGTACAGATGCTTTTCAAAAGCCGGCTCGATCTCGCTCTCGAACCGGATCGCGGTCGGATAGTAGGGCGAAACTTCGAACTCCGCCTGGATCTCGCGGCGCGGCCGATACAGCGCGGAAAAAATCATCCGCAGCGGTTTGGAAAACGCCGTGGCCGTGTACTCGTTCGCGGCGGTCAAGCCGGGCAGTCCGCAGTCCCACACCGGTCCGCTCGTTCGGCGCGACCGGCGTCCCCAGGCCAGCCACAGCAGCACAGGCACGATGGACAGCAACAGCAGCGACGCTGCGATACCCACAGTTGAGATGGTGCCGCTGCGCGGAGATCCTGCGGAAATGACAAACCCATTGGACGCCACCAGGGCCGAACTCATGCGCACCCCCAGCGCCTGCTGCGTGATGGGATCAAATACCGGAAGGAACCAGCTCGCGCCCAGACCCAGCACCACGCAGCCTACGGCGAGAATCGCCATCCCCAGTCGCATCGAGAAGGCCGTTTCGCGAGCCTGCTCCGCTTCCGCGCTTCTCGGAAGAGCCAGGAAGGTAATTCCGAAGGCTTTCACAAAACATGCCGCGGCCAGAGCCGCCGTCAATGCCAGCAGGGCGCCAGCCAGGGGGAACATCACGCGCGTGAGGCTCTGAGTGGTGCCAAATCCAGCCAGCAATGCCTGATAAGTAAGCCACTCGCTGACGAAGCCGTTCAAGGGCGGCAGCCCGGAGATGGCCACCGCGCCGATCAGGAAACAGAAAGCGGTCACCGGCATCTTGCGGATCAGTCCGCCCATCTTCTCCATGTTTCGAGTGTGCGTGGCGTGGAGCACCGCTCCGGCGCCGAGAAACAGCAGACATTTGAAGATCGCGTGGTTCAAGGTGTGGTACAGACCGGCGATCAACGCAATGGCGGCCAGAGTCGGATGCCCCAGCGAGTGGAACATCAGCGCGGCGCCGAACCCGATCAGAATGATGCCGATGTTCTCGATGCTGTGATAGGCCAGCAGGCGCTTCAGATCGTGCTCCATCAGCGCATACAGGACGCCCAGCAGCGCCGAGACGACGCCGATCGCCAGCACCAGGATCCCCGCCCACAGCGGAGGCACGTCGAAGAAATCGAAAAAGACGCGCGCCATGCCGTAAATCCCCGCCTTGATCACGATGCCCGACATGAGTGCCGAGATGTTGCTCGGCGCCACCGGGTGCGCAGCCGGCAGCCACACGTGAATCGGAATGATGCCGGCCTTCACTCCGAATCCCAGGAAGAACAGCACGAAGATCGCGCCTTGCTCCCCCGCTGGCAGCCTGGATGCCAGCAAATGGAAACTCGAGAAATCCAGCCCGCCGGCCGCCACCGCCAGCAGCAGAAAAGCAATCAACTGAAGGCCGGTACCGGCGTGAGACATGATCAGGAACAGAACGCCGGCCTGGCGCGTTTCTTCCTTTTCGTGCTCGAAGCTGACCAGGCAATAGGTCGCCAGGGCCATCACTTCCCAGGCCACCAGGAAGAAGAACGCGTTCGCGGCGGTGAACACCAGCACCAGACTGAGCAGCAGAAGATTGTAGAAGAATCCTAGAGCGCCGGCATTCCTGGGCTTCTTCCAGTCCCGCAAATAACCGAACGAGTAGATGGAAACGGCGGCGCCCAGGATCCCGAGCGCCAGGCAGAAGTACGCCGACAACGGGTCCAGCCGCACGCTCCACGAGAACACGGGAACGCCGCAAGGCAGATTCCAGAGAAGCGTCGAACCTTGCGCGAGCGTCGCAACCGAAGCGGCGATGTCTAACAGCGACCCGCACAGCGCCAGCCCGAAAGCCAAAAACCGCGCTCCCGCCGGGCGCCACAGGGATACCAGGCCCGCCACTGCACCCGCAAGAAATACGCTTAGACAAGCGTTGAACAGAAGATCAACTGCCGGCATTCGTGGAACTCGGGGCCGGCGGGTTGAGCTTCAGAATCTCGTCCACCTGGGCGGCGGAGTAGGGCGGCCGCTGGACCGACAGCACCAGTTGAATCTGATCGTCCTCCAGATTCTTGGTTCGGCACAAATAGAGGATGTACTTGGCCCGGTAGCGCTGGTCCGCGGCGAGATACTTCACCGCATTTCGATCCACGGCGTCGATCCAGCCTTTGCGGTGAAAATCGAGCAGCGTCGCTTCATCGGTTTCGAGACCGGCGGCGGCAACAGAGATCGTTTGATATCCGGGCAACTATTTCTCCTTGCGGGTTGCTGCCACCACCGGCGCACCCCGCTCCTCAGCCTCGATTTGGCCGAGCATTTGAATGGATTCGGCCAGGTTGGCCTGGAAGTGGCGGCGCATGATGTCCAGAACTTCGACGAGCACGGAATCGCGCAGCGAATAGAACACCTGGTTGCCGTCTTTTCGAGTGGTCACCAACTGCCGGCTGCGCAGAATCGCGAGATGTTGCGAGAGGTTGGCCTGCTCGATGGCAAGCCGCTCCTGAATCGCGCCGGCGGAAAGCTCACCGTCGCGCAGCGTTTCGATGATAGCGATACGGGTGGGATGCGCTAAAGCCTGAAAGACGTTGGCTTTGTAGGAGCGCAGCAGGTTCTGCACTGTTTTCAGTATATTCGATGTCACGAATATACGCAAGTACAAACGCGAAGACTCTCTCACCATTCCTAACGGTAGTGGTGATCGACGCCTCGGTATGTGGTGCTACCTTTGCATACGTATATACGTCGCCCCGATCGCCTGGTGCCATCCGGCGTGCTGAACGGCACTGCCCCACATTGAACTTGGACCTCGCCCGGCGAAAACCAAGCGGGCAAATTGCAGCGCCGCCGTGCCTGAACTACCGCGAGCACCTACGAACAAATCGGTATTGGCGTGAGCAGGAGGATACTTCACTTTATGGCGATCGTGACGCCGGCCGGGCTGGAGTTGGCACCCACGACGAGAACAAGCGGGACAACGCCCGAAGGAGCTTGCAGAGGTACCCGGGCGTTGATCTGCATCAGGCCGGCGGTAAAACCAGGTGCAGCCCCGGCGTACGGCAATTCCGCGATCTGGTTACCGACCCGGAGGACGACCGGAGCCAGAGGTTTTGGATACACATCGATCGCCAACTGCCCGTCCAAGCCCGCTGGAACCGTCTCTCCCTCGCCAGTCGCGTACAACACAACGATAGTGTCTTTCTCAGCTGGATTGGACGGTGAATTCAGTGATCCGTCCTGATTGAAGACAACAGCCTGTCCGACGCCGCTGGAAGCAGCAGTGAATATACCTGGCGACGACGCGGCAACGGATAGGGACACAGAATTAGACCATAGGCTCTCATGCTGAACCTGTACTTGCGTGGACGTGTTCCTTCCAACACCATAGGGAACAATGGCGCTGACTTTCTCAGCAGAAACATAAACCAGGGGAGCAGCCTGACCGTCAAAGAGAACGCGGGTGCCGGCAACGAGGGTCGCCAGGCGGCCGTCGGAACCCAGTTGCGCACCTGCTAGATCCGCCGGCCCCAAATGGCTTCCGAAAAGAGTGATGATCAGGCCGGGCGCGATGGGTCCTCCAAGAAAGGTCGCTGCATTCACTATTCCCTCAGCAGTGATGGCAGGATTCTCGTTCGGGGACACGACCAACGTGACCGTGATGTTCGCCGTGGTCTTGTTTGAAGCAGCCGCGGCGACTGTGACCACGGTGGAGTAGTTTCCGGGGCTGAGATTGTGCGGATCGACGGTGAGCGTAAGGTTCGCAGGCGTGACGTTCGAGGCAGAACTTACGCTTAACCAGGGTGCCAAAGGAGATACGGAGACCGTAAACGATACTGAATCCCCGGAGCTGCTGATGCGAACGGTTTGGGGAGCCGGAGGCTGCCCGCCTGCTACAGCGGCAAATGAAACCGAATTCGAGTCCAGCGTGAGCTGCGGAGTGACAAACTGAAGTTTCGCAAGGAACGCGTCGTCAGCGCCCCCAAAGTACGCCGGATGAAGGGATCCGTTGACGATTGGAAAATCGTGGGAGGCTGTATAGCCGGCGAGATACAAATTCTGTGCACGGTCGAGAACGAGGGCGGTGACAACATCGAGTGCCGAGCCTCCCAGGAAGCTGGCGTATGCAAATGCGGTGCCGGACGGGTTCAAGACGCCAATCAGCGCATCGGTCCCTCCTCCGCTTTTTGGTTGCAAGGCGTCGGCCGTGACAGGGAACTTGACGGAAGTGCTTGGTTGGGTGACATAGGCATTTCCAGATGCGTCCACTACGATGACGCCGCCGTCTTGTTCAATTCCCTCCCCACCGAAAAACGTGCAGTAAAGAAGCCGCGATCCCGTGGGGTCGAACTTGGCAATGAAACCATCCGAGATCCCGCCGCCATATTGGGCTTGCGCAGCTCCCGGCGTGATGGGAAACCCACTAGTTGCCTCGGTTTGCCCTAACAGATACACGTTTCCTCCCCCATCTACTGCGATGGATCGACCTTGATCGAGAGCGGAAGATCCGAGACGAGTGGAAAAAATCAAGTTACCCTGAGGGTCGAATTTGATCGCGAATGCATCTGGGCCGCCTGCGGCTGCCGTCTGATAGGCTCCTGGCGTGGTCGGAAAGTCTGGCGAGAGGGTGGTTCCCGCGATAAATATGTCGCCCGCTGCATCGGTCGCGATGCGCTCCGGGCCATCGCGATCGCGACCTCCCAGGAAGGTCGAGAAAACGACATCCGTGCCGGATGAATTCAGCTTCGCAACAAAGCCGTCCGTATTCCCGTGGTAGAACGCCTGGTAGGCGTTAGCGGATATTGGGAAGTTATCGGAAAGGGTGGCGCCCGTGATGATCGCGTTTCCAAACGGGTCTAAGGCCAGGCCAAATAATGTTTCAGCTTGAGTCCCGCCAACATAAGTCGCATAAATCAGCTTCGTTCCGGTCTTGTCGAATTTCGCGACAAAGGCATCGCCCATGATACTGGGATCGAACGGGCCATGCCCGCCTCGGTATGTCGTTTGGAACGAGCCCGGAGTCGTGGGCAGATCGCTGGATTGGGTGGTGCCGGCGATGAACACGTTCCCGTCACCGTCGACCGCAACACCGTTGGCGCCCTCATTCAAGGAGCCTCCATAGTAGGTAGTGAAGACCGCCGCTGTGAGAGTTCGGTTCAACTTCGTGACGAAGGCATCAGTCAGACCTCTAAAGCCGGTCTGAAACGCCCCTGATGTAGTCTGCAGTTGACCGGAATCGGTAATACCCGCAATATAGGCATTCCCGTCAGAGTCCAGCGCCAGGCCGTAAGCCTGATCCGCTCCAAAACTTCCTAAGTACGTGGAGTAGCTCAACACCGGATCGACCGTCAGAGGCTTAGACCGATCAAAACGAGCAACCCTAAGTCGCACGGTACTGGGCCCGGTGATCTCATAGGACGCTTGGACCCGCTCTCTCTGTCCGTCCACGATCTGGTAGGCATTAGGGACCCGTTGGAGAAACGAAACCGACTGCAAGTGAATGATGAGATCGCCCTTCGAGTTCATGGATAGCGAGCGGTGTCCGGAGAAACGAAGCTGGACACGACCGGGATCGCCGCCGGGAGCTACGTTCAAGTCGTATTCCAATTTGCCGCCGCTGCCATAGTAGACCGCGTCGATTCCCGGGTATAAGCCGACAGCTCGCACACGTCCGTAGTTCAAAACGCCCTTGCGCCATTGGGCCGGCGTTCGGCCGACGATATAGTTGCTCGTGCCTGCCAATAACTCCTGTGGCTGGAGGCTCACGCAGGGGAGGCGGCCCTCGAACTGGATAGTCAACGTAGCATCGGCCAAGGCAAGCCGCACATCTCCGGTCGGAACGAGAAAGAGACGATATCCTTGTCCGCGTGCGGTGAACCCAGCCGGCTTTTCTCCTGGTAATGGTTCGAAAGCCAGCGGTAATTGTGCGTACGATCGTCGGATTTGCGCGGGCCGTGATCTTGCTTCCAGAGATGTGCTAATAAGGAACGCAAACACAATACTGGTTAGAGGTGCATTCACGGATGTAGTATACCGGCTCAGATGTGGCGCCGCCAATAGGGCGTGAGGTCATTTTGCCGGGAGCTATGTCTAGATCACGAAATATTGCGCCGGTGACTTCTGAGTAATACCAGACAATTTTCTGTTCCACTTCCCATAGACTGTGGCGATCAAAGATGCCCTGCGGCTCGGGAGCGAACGCTCTTCCATGTTCCAACGGCTGACTGGAAACGTTCGTGCTGCGCTCTTCTCCGCGTGGCGTGCTCGATTGGAAAGACTCCGGCAGGACCATATAGCTTGATACTGTTTCCCACCTAAGGCGTTGCGAGTGGCCGGAGACTTACGTCTGGGCGTCCGCCAACCGCCGGGGAGCGCCCCATTGCGCGCTGGCCCATGAAACCGCATACGCCAGGTTCAACGGCAGAGTCCACCAGATCTGGACGGGTGACCGCCACATCCGCTTGGCCACGCTCGGGAGAGAATAAAATCGCCGATTGGCATATCG
Organism: Terriglobia bacterium; assembly: GCA_020073265.1. Taxonomy (GTDB): domain Bacteria; phylum Acidobacteriota; class Terriglobia; order Bryobacterales; family Bryobacteraceae; genus Palsa-89. Next base: position 68,778 of record JAIQFN010000030.1, read on the forward strand.
AAATCCGGCCAGGAGCTCGTCTACGCTCATTTGATTCGGCTGAAATACCACGTCCGAGCGTCCATTGTACTTCCCCCAGTCTCGGGTCAATATGCGTCCCTGGGCATCCAGCCTCTGAAAGAGCGGCGTGCCTGGATATGGTGTCAGGATATTGAAGGTCGCGTTCTGAACACCGGTCTCCTCTAGAAAATCAAGAGTATCCTTGAAGATCGCCGGAGTGTCGTGGTCAAAACCAAAAACAATCCCGGCTTGAACGGCAATGCCATGCGCATGGACGCGTTTGACGATGCGGGCATAATCTTCCACTCGGTTGAAGCCTTTGCGTACCTCTTTCATGCTCGACTGGGAGACCGACTCCAGGCCCAGGAACAACTGCTTACACCCGCTCCTGGCTGCCGCGTCCAGAACTTCGTCATCTTGGGCCGCATACATAGTGGCCTGGCTGCTCCACCACTTGCGATAAGGCGCAATGGCATGAAACAACTGCTTTGCATATTCCTTATCCGCGGCGATGTTGTCGTCCCAGAAGATAATTCTCTTTCCGTGGAAAGAACCGTATTCCGCCGCAACTTCAGCAATGGGCCGCTTACGCAACCCGTGTTGGTACATCATGACAACGGAGCAGAAATCGCAATGGTTCGGGCATCCCCTGGTGGCGAATAGGACGCCGCTCGTGAAGTCGTTCCGGTGAAAGAGCGTTTTGCGCGCCATCGGGGCGCCGTTCAGAGACGCCGGGCCTGCCTGCAGGTACACGCGACGATAGGTCCCGGTTACGAAACCATGCAGGAACTCCTCCCAAAGGCCTTCGGCTTCTCCCACAAAGATCACGTCAGCATGTTGGCCGGCCTCCCCCGGCAGCAACGTCACATGCGGGCCGCCCATTACGACGCACGCCCCGCGCGACCTGAACCGGGCCGCAAGACCGTAGGCGTGATAAGCACTCGGCGTATGAAAAGTAATGCCAACCACATCGGGTTGATCCGCCCAGTCGATGTCTTCGGCCTCTTCATCGACGTGAGTTACTTGCCAATCGGAAGGAACCCTGGCGGCCAAGTACGGCATGGTGATCTGCTGGAAATTAAGAAACCGGGACCTTCGCACTCTGCGAATGTCATCCGAGGATGCCGTAATCAGGAGGAGTTTCGGCATGGCTAGAACCGGCCAGGCCGGGGTCGCGCGATCGAGACTGCTGGGCTAGGCGGAACGGCGCCGGCACCGTGACGCCGCAGTAGCATCCGGCATTTGGCGTCCTGAGCGTTGAGCGCGACGGATTCGTAGATCGCCGGAAAAGTCGCGCCACCAGCCCTCATCACCGGCATATGCATAGCATACCTTGCGCTCCAAAGCCGCATCTTTACTTAGCGGCTACCCGGCGCGTCGTCTCTCGGGGGCTCTCCCTGAAGGAACCCTTGGACGCGTGCCAGGAACGGGCCGGAATGCTCGTTCGCCGCGCTCGCAGCGTGCCGGCGTATGACACCCGCCGTTTCAAATACCGCCTTGGGCGCCGTTGAGCGGCAGGCTCTGGTCACCGGCTACATTTCCAGTCACACCGGAGTCACATGAAAAAACGGAAGCCGTCAACCAACGAGCCTCCGTAGGTTAGTGTGGTGCGGAGAGGGGGACTTGTTCTCCGGCCCTGCACTGATACGGCGGAAGTTATACACGTCGCGAAGGCGTAGAAATACCGCAAGCGCTAGAAAAACGCCGCTGAGTCACACGGCCAGTCACACGCAACGTCCGGGACCGTTGGGAGGCGCGCATGTCCCCTGACCGCAAGGAGCGATCCCGCGACAAGACGCTGCAACTGCGCATCGGGCAGCCCTTCAATCCGTTCAAGCTTTTCAACGGCATCTTTATTCCCGAGGCGCTCGTTCGCTACCGCGGATTGACCCTCGGCGCAAAAATAGCCTACGGACGCCTTGCCCGATATGCTGGCGAGAACGGTAAGTGCTGGCCATCGATACCGACGCTCGGCAACGAGATAGGCATCGGTGCCACCCAGGCGCGCATATATGTTCACGAACTTTGCAGGAAGCAGTTCATTAACGTTGAACAGCGTCCCGGCACTTCGGGATTCTACACATTTCTCTGGCATGAGGCTTTCGCTGGAGAAATGGGAGAAAAGCGGAAGGCGCCACCCCTCCGGATAACCGAAGGGGTACCCCCTCGGAAGACTGGAGACCGACCCCTGCGGAAGTCCGTACCACTACCCCTCCGGAAAACCGAGGACGAAGAGAATCATCATCAAGAGAGTCACATGAAAGAGAGTCAGTCTGAAGAAAGTCAGCATTGCGGATCGAGCGAGTTTGCGATTCCCAGAGAGGCTCGAAACCAAAACCTTACCGCTTCTTTTTCTGTTGATGATGATGAAAAGCGTAAAGCTCAAGGTTCTCCGTGGGAGGAGTTGTGCTCGGAGTTTAAGAACGCGAATGCGGGAGTCGAGATGGGGTATCTGGATGAGCGCTGGCTGAAAGAAAACATGGAGCTGCGGTGCATCACCGCAGATGCTTTGCTAAAACTCGTGCACGAGAATCCGTTAAGAGGATTCCGAAGCCCCATGGCCGGCCTCAAGTGGCTTGCCAAGAAATTCCGAACAAAGACGAAGTCAGCCGCGCACCTCGAATCCGAAGTACAGCGCCGGCATCCGCGCGCGCCGAATGAAATTCCCCGTTGCGAAAAATGTCAAAACACTGGACGCGTCCTCGAATGCGTCCAGGGTGAGCAGAGGCCTAGAGCGACGGAGCAGTATTGCGATTGTCAAATGGGTAAGGAACTCGAAGCCGTGGAGAGGCGGAAGAAAAAGGCATCGATGCCTCTTGATCAGCAGACCGGCCAAGGTCGGCCGCCTTGGAGTTCGGCAACACCGAGTGGGGAGTCGCTTGAACAATATGCTTGTAAATGAAATTTCGCAGAAGCAGTACCCGGTGGCCCAACACATTGAGTTGTGGCCCATCGAAAAGCTGATCCCGTTTGCCAGGAATCCGCGAACTCACTCGGACGCCCAAGTTGCGCAAATCGCCGCCAGCATCGCGGCCTTTGGATTCAATAATCCGATATTGGTGGACACCAAGGCTGGCATACTCGCGGGCCATGGCCGACTCCTCAGCGCACGGAAATTGCAGCTCCAGGAAGTGCCTGTCATCGTGCTAGACCACCTTAGTGAGCAGCAGAAGCGCGCGTACATCATCGCCGACAATCAGCTCGCACTGAACGCCGGCTGGGACGAAGACCTGCTCCGCCAGGAGCTGGCAACCCTTCAGAACGAGGACTTCAATCTGGATCTCATTGGTTTTGAGGACCAGGAGCTAGCTCGACTGCTCGCGGCCCAGGATGCGGCGGACGGACTCACTGACGAAGATGCCATCCCGGAGCTACCGCAGACGCCGGTGTCAATCGCCGGCGATCTTTGGATCCTGGGTAATCACAAGCTGCTGGTTGGTGACGCGACGAATCATGCCGACGTGGCGAAGTTGATGATGGCAGGCGAAGCAGCCGACCTCGTCTTTATAGATCCACCATATAATGTCGACTACACCGGATACACCGAAGAGAAGCTGACGATCAAAGGCGATCGGATGTCCGATGCTGAGTTCAAGCAGTTCCTGGAAGCTGCGTTTCGCTCGTGTCGGGCCGCGGCAAAGCCCGGCGCTTCGATCTACGTCTGCCATTCCTCTTCTTGGCAGCGCGAGTTCCAGAATGCCCTCGAGTCCGCCGGCTTCGAGGTGCGTTGCCAGATCATTTGGGCAAAGAACACCTTCGCGTGGGGATTTGGCAGATACAAATTCCAGCACGAGCCGATGTTCTATGCCCATGTCGCGGGCCAGAAGGACCCCTGGTACGGCGACAAATCGCAATCAACCCTATGGCACGAAAACAAGCCAGCGGCGAATCGGGTACACCCGACGGCCAAGCCGGTGGAGCTTGTCGCGCGCGCCCTGCTGAACAGCAGCAAGGCCGGCGACATCGTCGCGGATCTATTCGCGGGTTCGGGGTCCACGCTCATTGGTTGCGAACGGCGCGGACGCAAAGCGCGCCTCATGGAGATCGATCCGAAGTACGCAGACTGTATCGTGCGGCGCTATCAGGAGTACACCGGCAAACAGGCAACTCTCGACGGCGACGGGCGGCCGTTCGACGAGGTTGCGCAGGAGCGCCGGAAGGACGCTGCATGAATCGAACGCTGCCAGCGCGAGATCGCGGGCCTGGAGGCGGAGATCCTGGCGGGCAATCCCGATCTCGCCGGGTTGTGCATGGCGCTATCGGACTGGTCGGCGGAGCTGCGCATCCTGCAAAGGCGAGAGGAAGATGATCGGAAGAACGTTAGCTCGGCGGCTAAAACGACTGGAGACCGCGCTCACACCGGCTACCCCGGACATACTCACGGTACGAGCCACCTGTGCCGCAACCGGCGAGATTCTCTATGAGAGCGATCTGCAGATGGGTGGCCCGCGAACAGGAATATGGGCAGCCAGACGCGAAGAAATCCAACCATACCAAACCAAGCGCCTCGAC
>JAIQFN010000031.1 GCA_020073265.1 Terriglobia bacterium
ACTAGCGCCAGTTGGCTCAACCAAGTCGAACGGTTCTTTGGCCTGCTTACAGACAAACGTATCCGGCGCGGCACCTTCGGCAGCGTTCGTGAACTGGAGACCGCGATTGGCGAATACCTGACTCATCACAACCAGAACTCCAAACCCTTCGCCTGGACCGCGGACGCTGACTCCATCCTCAAAAAGATCGCCCGCTTTTGTATGCGAACTTCTGACTCAGGACACTAGCCATCTCCTACAAGCTGGACTGCGTGCTGCGGCAGTAAGAATCCATCCGAGTGGAGTCGAGAGCCAGCGATCATGATTGTTTACGGAAGTCCTGAGGCAGTTCTTCCCGCAACTCGTCAGGGGAAAGATCCACAACGGGCACCTGGTACTTGGTCATGAGCGGAAACAAGTCGCCTCGACTGAGCTGCAGCATTTCGGCGGCCTTCCCTTGCGAGATGCGATGCTCGCGCAGCAGCTCCAGCACCAGAGCTTCCTTGGCCTTGTTAGCCACGTCCGATTCGCGCAGAGTCGCCGCCACATCGTCGGGCAGCTCGAGTTCGACCGTGAATCGCTTGGACATGCGCCCCTTCAGTCTACTCAGCCTGCCTCACGCAGAAGAACCAGATTGCCGCAAACTAAGGGATTCAACTGTCTTCGAGATAAGGTTCCTCGAATATCAAGCTCGGAGATGGACCAGATCCCCTGAGATCGCTCAAGTTCGCTGCCTCGGCTGCCGAATAAACGATTTGGTACGCGCTCGCACCCTGCCCATCCTCTGGCTCCTCGTTCTGGCTCCCTCGGCAACCGCCATCTCGGTCCGCGAAAGCCGGATCGCTGCCTCGGTCAGCGACCAAACCTGCACCGTTCCCAAGCCGTCTGGAATATTTCAACCGACCGCCCGCCAGGCCTTCCTGTGGTTTGCCGCGCGCGACGTCCGATCGGGCGACCGGTTGCGCGTCGAGTGGGTGGATCCCTCCGGCGACGTTTCCACCACCGCCGATTACGGCGACGTCCCCGCCGCCGCCGAGCTGTGCTTCACCACTCAGCTCCCCATCGCCGGCTTTGCTCCCGCATCGCAGCCCGGCGCCTGGACCGCGCGCGCCTTCGCGAACGGTGCGCTGCTGTTTTCGCGGCAGTTCAACATCGCGGCTGAATCCGACACCGGTGGTCCCGCGGTCACCAAAGTGACCTGGTCCGGCGCGCAAGCCCAGGAGACCGACTTCACCGTCCAAGGCAAAAATTTTCAGGCCAACCCGCTGGTCCTCATCGCGCGCTACACGGCATCCGGCGGATGGACCTATCTCGCCACGCTTCAGCCCTCCAGCGCCACGCCCAACAAACTGGTGGTGCACTATCGAGGTCTGCCGGCCAACGAATACCTGGTGATCGTCGAGAACCCCGACCAGCGCATGAGCCCGCCCATGCCTTTCCTGATCGAAACCGGCGGCTACAAGCTGCCCATCGCCGCCGAAGTTCCTTGGGTCATCACGCAAGGACCCTATGGCACGTTCTCGCACTGGGGCAACAGCCTGCACGCCTACGACATCGCGCCCCGGTCGGGACGCTGCGTCGTCGCCATGAAAGCCGGCATCGCCTACACGCACGATCTCGGACTCCGCCAGGACCATCGCCATCATTCCTTCGGAAACTACATCACCATCGATCACGGCAACGGCGAGTACAGCCACTACGCGCATCTCGCCAGCGGCACCTTCGTCGTCGAGAACGGCCAGCGCGTCGAGCAGGGCCAGGCGCTCGCCATCGCGGGCAACAGCGGCTACACTCTCGGCGAAGGCGGTGGCTACCACGTGCATGTCAGCGTGACGCGCGCGCTCGCCATCTCCTCGTCCAGCATTCCGTTCGAGTTTGAAGACCTGCCGGACGCCCCGCGCCGAATGAACCGCACCGTGGTCTCCGCCAACGTGTCGCCGCTGTGCGACTGCCGCGAGCGCCACCCTGGCCCCATCGAACGCGCGGCTAATGGTCAACGGCCCTCCGGTCAGCGCCTTTCCGGACAAGTCTCGGTCGCGCAATGGTGGAGCCAACTGGTGCCCGTCTCCAGAGGTTCGAAGACCTTGGACGTGGTCGTCTCCTGGCCGGTGGCCGCCAGCGCGCTCGATCTGCACCTGGTGAGCCCCAGCGGACGCCACTACGGCTGGTACGGCGACACCACCGGTTACTCCGGAACCAAAACCAATCCCCAGGAGTTCCACGTCAGGCAGCCGGAGCCAGGACAGTGGCGGATCTCCGTGGAAGGCGTGAGCGGCGGCCCCGGCCCCATCGACTTCAACGTGGACGTCTCTCCTTCGCCAACCAATTCGCGCCTGTCGGCCTCCATCAGCGACCGCCGCTCCGCGCTGCCGCGCTGAGCTTTCAGCGAATCTTCAGATCCCGAGATTAGAATGCCGATGGTCCACCAGTTTCCCCGGACCAGGAGGTTATCATGACGCGCACCATCCTGGCGCTGTTCGTTCTGGCCGTGGCTTTCGCCCAGAGCGGCTATCACCAGATCAAGAAGATCAACATCGGCGGCGAAGGCGGCTGGGATTACCTGATCGCCGACGGCCACGGCCGCGTGTTCGTGTCGCACGCCGCCGAAGTGGACGTCGTCGACACTCAAAAGGGCGAAGTGGCCGGCAAGATCACCGGCCTGAAGGGCGTGCACGGAATCGCGCTCGCTCCCGAGTTCAATCGCGGCTTCATCAGCAACGGCCAAGGCAACAACGTGACCGTCTTCGATCTGAAGACGCTCGCCAAGATCGGCGACGAGGTGCCCGCCGGAACCAATCCCGACGCGATCATCTATGATCCCGGATCCAAGCGCGTGTTCGCGTTAAACGGGCGCAGCGCCAACGCCACCGCCATCGACGCCAAGACCGGCAAAGTCGACGGCACCATCGCGGTCGGAGGCAGGCCCGAATTCGCGGCGGCCGACGGCAAGGGTCACGTGTACGTCAATCTGGAGGACAAAAGCTCGGTGGTAGACATCGATTCGAAAACGCTCACCGTCGCGCACACCTGGCCGCTCGAGCCTTGCGATGGCCCCTCGGGCATGGCGATGGACACCAAGACGCGCCGCATTTTCTCGGGCTGCGAGAAGATGATGTCCGTCCTGGACGCCGACAGCGGTAAAGTCGTCACCACCATGCCGATCTGCACGGGCGTGGACGCCACGGCCTTCGATCCCGGCACCGGTTACATCTTCCATTCCTGCGGCGACGGCACGCTGAGCGTCATTCATGAAGACTCCGCCGCCAAGTTCACCAAGGTGGAAGACGTCAAGACGCAGCGCGGCGCCCGCACCATGGCGCTCGATCCAACCACGCACAACGTTTACCTTTCGATCGCCGAATACGGCGCACCGCAAGCGCCTCCTGGCGGAGGCCGCGCCCGCCCCAGCATCGTTCCGGGAAGCTTCGGCCTGCTAGAATTCGGGAGGTAATGACAGGTTTACTCGCCGACAGCGTTTGTAAGGAACATAATACCGGCCATCATCATCCCGAGCGCCCCGAGCGATTCGACGCGGCCCTGGGCGCGCTCGCGGACCTGGATCTGCAGCGCCTTGAACCGCGCGTCGCCAATGAAGACGAGATCGCGCTCTGCCACGGCCGCCAGTACATCCGGCTGGTGGAGCGCGAGGTCATGACCGGCTTTCACGAGCTGAGCACCGGCGACACCATCATCTGCCCGCGGTCGCTCGATGCCGCCCTGCGCGCCACCGGCGGAGTCTTGAACGCGGTCGACGCGGTTTTCGAGAAACGCGTGCGAAACGCTTTCTGCGTCGTGCGCCCGCCCGGCCATCACGCCACCCCGACCCGCGGTATGGGCTTCTGCCTCTTCAACAGCATCGCGGTCGCGGCGCGCTACGCGCAGCGCAAGTACGGCGTGGATCGCGTGCTGATCGCCGACTGGGACGTTCACCACGGCAACGGCACGCAGGACATCTTCTACACCGACGGCTCGGTGTTCTTCTTCAGCACGCACCAGCATCCCTGGTATCCGGGCACCGGACTCCCGGATGAAACCGGCCAGGATAAGGGCGCCGGCATGATCCTCAACTGCCCCTTCCCGGCCGGATCGGGCCGCAAGGAGATACTGGACGCGTTCCAGGAGCGTCTCATGCCCGCGGCGGAAAAAGTCAAGCCCGAGCTGGTGCTGATCTCGGCCGGCTTCGACTCGCGCGTCGACGATCCGCTCGGCAATTTCCTGCTCACCGACGACGACTTCGCCGACCTCACGCGCGTCATGCTCGAGATCGCGGACAAGCGCGCGGGCGGACGAGTGGTCTCGGTGCTCGAAGGCGGTTACAACCTGGCGGGACTCGCCTCGGCCGTGCGGTCACACGTCCAGGCGCTTCAATAGTTCGCCCCAGTGCGACAATTGCTGCATGGATTCCGCTCTCCAAATTCGGCCGGCCACTGAGAACGACGTCCCGCTCATCCTGAGCTTCATCGAAAAACTGGCCGGCTACGAAAAGCTTTCTCACGAATTGGCGGCCACCCAAGCCGCTCTTAGAAAGTGGCTGTTCGGCGAGCGTCCCATGGCCGAAGTCATCCTGGCCGAGTGGGCAGGTCACCCAGCCGGCTTCGCCCTGTTCTTTCACAACTTCTCGACCTTCCTCGCCCGCCCCGGCATCTATCTGGAGGACCTTTTCGTCGATCCCGAGCACCGCGGCAAGGGAATCGGAAAAGCCTTGCTGATCCACCTGGCGCGCATCGCCACCGAGCGCGGCTGTGGCCGGCTGGAATGGGCGGTGCTGGATTGGAACCAGCCTTCCATCGACTTCTACCGCAGCCAGGGAGCGGAGCCCAAGCAAGAGTGGACCATCTTCCGGCTCCAGGGCATCGCGTTGCACCAGTTGGCCGAAAAAGCCGCCCGCGAAGCAGCCCAGGGCTGAGCCTAAGCCCCGTACCGGTACCGGCTTACCGGCTCCTGTTGCGAATGTGCGCCCGGCTGCGGTATTGTGATCGCAGGTATTCAGGCTGCTGTAATACCCGTCTGATGTAATCCTCCCACCGGGGGGACTTCTTCCAAATCTCAGGAGGATTCGACCGAATGCTGACTGTTCGCGTGCCTTCTCCGCGGCGCGCCATGTTATTGTCCTTGCCGCTTTTGCTGGCCGTCGTGGTTCTGATGTCGTTGCCCGCGCCCATGTTCGCGCAGGCTTCTGAAGCAGCCGGTGGCGAAGCCAACCTGATCCTACCCGACTTGAGCCAAGCCACGTTCCTCGGCGGCATCAATGGCCACGCGCTGTTGCTGTGGGGCCTGGGAGTTTGCGCCCTGGGTCTGCTGTTCGGGTTTCTCACCTACCAGCAACTGCGCCAGTTGCCGGTGCATCGGTCGATGCTCGAAATCTCGGAGCTGATCTATGAGACCTGCAAGACCTACCTGATCACGCAAGGCAAGTTCCTGCTGATTCTCGAGATTTTCATCGGATCGATCATCCTGGTCTACTTCGGAGTGCTCCGCCATTACGACGCATTGAAGGTGATCATCATCCTGGGGTTCAGCGTGGTGGGCATCGCGGGCAGCTACGGCGTGGCCTGGTTCGGCATCCGGGTGAATACCTTCGCCAACTCGCGCACGGCTTTCGCCAGCTTGACCGGCAAGGCCTGGCCCTGTAACTCGATTCCTCTCAAGGCCGGCATGAGCATCGGCATGATGCTGATCAGCATCGAGCTGATCATCATGCTGTTCATTCTGCTGTTCGTTCCGGGATCCTACGCGGGCCCCTGCTTCATCGGATTTGCCATCGGCGAATCGCTGGGCGCGGCGGCGCTGCGCGTAGCGGGCGGCATCTTCACCAAGATCGCCGACATCGGCGCCGACCTGATGAAGATCGTGTTCAAGATCAAGGAAGACGACGCGCGCAACCCCGGTGTCATCGCCGACTGTACCGGCGACAACGCGGGCGATTCGGTGGGACCGAGCGCCGACGGCTTCGAAACCTACGGCGTCACCGGCGTGGCGCTGATCACGTTTATTCTGCTGGCCGTCAAGGACCCCATGGTCCAGGTCCAACTGCTGGTTTGGATCTTCGTCATGCGCGTCATGATGGTGGTCTCATCCGGTATTTCGTATTTCATCAACAACGCCGTGGCCGCCGGCCGTTACCGCGATGTCCCGCGCATGAACTTCGAAGCGCCTCTGACGTCGCTGGTGTGGCTGACCTCGGTGATCTCCATCGCGGCCACCTATCTGGTCTCCAGCCAGATCATCCCCAATTTGAGTGGCGATACCACCCTGTGGTGGAAACTGTCCTCCGTTATCACCTGCGGCACGCTGGCCGGCGCCATCATTCCCGAGCTGGTGAAGGTGTTCACTTCCATGAACTCGTCGCACGTGCGCGAGGTGGTCACTTCATCGCGGGAAGGCGGCGCATCGCTCAACATCCTTTCCGGTCTGGTAGCCGGCAACTTCAGCGCCTACTGGCTGGGCATGTCGATGCTGGCCTTGATGGCCATCGCCTTCTGGATTAGCAACTTCGGCCTGGCAAACCTGATGCTGGCGCCCGCGGTTTTCGCTTTCGGTCTGGTGGCCTTCGGGTTCCTCGGCATGGGACCTGTCACCATCGCGGTCGACTCCTACGGCCCGGTGACCGACAACGCGCAATCGGTGTTCGAGCTTTCCACCATCGAGCAGATATCCGGCATCGAAGGCGAGATCAAAAAGGACTTCGGGTTCACTCCGGACTTCCACAGGGGCAAGGAAAACCTGGAAGAAAACGACGGCGCGGGAAACACTTTCAAGGCCACCGCCAAACCGGTGCTGATCGGAACCGCGGTGGTGGGCGCCACCACCATGATCTTCTCGATCATCGTGGCGCTGACCGATGGGCTGAAGACCGAGCTGTTGTCGAATCTGTCCATTCTGCACGCGCCGTTCCTGCTGGGCCTGATCACCGGCGGCGCGATCATCTACTGGTTCACGGGAGCATCCACGCAGGCCGTCAGCACGGGCGCCTATCGCGCAGTGGAGTTCATCAAGGCCAACATCAAGCTGGAGGGCGCCACTAAAGCTTCGGTGACCGACAGCAAAAAGGTTGTGGAGATCTGCACCCGCTACGCGCAGCGCGGCATGTTCAACATCTTCCTGACGGTGTTCTTCGCGACGCTCGCCTTCGCGTTCGTCGAACCGTATTACTTCATCGGCTACCTGATTTCGATCGCGCTGTTCGGGCTGTACCAGGCCATCTTCATGGCCAACGCCGGCGGCGCCTGGGACAATGCCAAGAAGGTGGTCGAGACCGAGCTGAAGCAAAAGGGTACGCCGCTGCACGATGCGACCGTGGTCGGCGACACGGTGGGCGATCCGTTCAAGGACACTTCTTCGGTGGCTCTGAACCCGATCATCAAGTTCACCACGTTGTTCGGATTACTGGCGGTGGAACTGGCCGTTTCCTTGACCCACGATCAAGGCCCGATGTTCACCAACGTACTGGCGGCCGCTTTCCTGCTGGTCTCGATCTTCTTCGTGTGGCGATCGTTCTACGGCATGCGGATCGAAAAACAATAGCCCAGGCGTGGTTCACGGATGCGGCAGCTCGAGCGGCCGCTCGCGGTGCAGCAGCACCCATTCGCCGTTTTCGGCCAGCGCTTCTTTGCCCAGCGTGAGCAGACAGGCCCGGGCGCCTTCGCAGTCGTCGGTCGCCAGCTTCTCGCGCACGATCCGAAGCGCATTGCGGAAGACGCCATCCATGCGCTTGTACTGCTTGGCGTGCTCGGCGTAAGCCATGCGCTCGCTGAAGTGGTGCACCAAAGCGCCCAGGGCCAGCAGCAACTCGATCGCGGTCACCGGCCATGCCAGCCACTCGCGCGTTTCACTGTTCCACCAGCCCAAGCCGAACCAGCCGTTCACGGCGGCGAGAATCCCTACCGCGCTGGCCACGGCGAGCGTGAGATAAACGCAAGTCCTGGTAAGGCCCTCGGCCCGCTCGGAGCGCTCCAGGTTTTTTTGGGAGGCTTCCTGGAAATATCGGTTCTGGTTCTCCACCCAGTGCTTCAGCGCGAATTCCAACTGTTCGCGGACGCGCGATAGCGACGGCGCGCCGCCGGTCGTGATGCCCCATCCTCGCAGTCCATTTCGAATCCAGTCCAGCTCGGTGCGCTGCGTGTTCAGATAGTTGTCCTGCACCGGCTCTTCGATGCCCGCCATCTTCCAGAAGAACCGTACTCGAGCGCCTTCGGCGACGGCCCGATAGTCCTGCGATTGATCGTCCAGCGCGATACCCCGGGCGCGGCGGTGCTGTATGTAAGCTATGGCCAGCAACAGGAGCGACAAAACCAGCCAGCGCGGATGAAACTTGCCCAGATGCGCAAACAACACGAAGCAGAAGAACGACGCCAGCACCCAAGCGTGCAACGCCAGGTGCGCGCGGACGGTATCGCGCCGGAACCGCATCGCCAGCGCATTCGCGACAGCGTAGCGATCGAGCGCCAGGCGTTCGCCGTCGGACAGAGCGATTGCATCGAATCCGCCCAGCAGGTGCCGCTTGCCGCGATCGGCCTCGGCTCGCAGTTCCTCACCGCCCTCCGCGATGAGACGGTTGAATTGATTCAAGTTGCGGAAGAGCTTGGCGTAGTAAGCGTCCGCTCGCTGGTTGCGATGAAAGACCGGCGGATGAATCTCGCGGAGTTGGAACGGCTGGCCCGAAGGAGAAGGATTGCTTCGACGCGGAGTGACGATGTGATACACGGGAAACAGCTCGGGCGGCTGCAAGTTGCAATCGGTCTGCGCGGGACCTTCGGTTTGAAACTTGATGACCTCCCAAGTGCCGCCGCGTTTACCTGTGTCGACGCCATCCCAAAGCGCAATCAGGATCTGGCAATTGCGCGCAACGTACAGGCCCACCGCTTGATAGCAGTAGTCGCGGGCAGTGCCAGGCGCACGGATCGAGTCCAGCACAAACCAATCGTCGGCGCGCGCCAGCAGATGGCGGAACTCCTCAAGCGAACCGGGTTCCTGGAAGTCCTCCTCGTACATCGCCGCCGGCATCGGGAGCGGCGCCACCAGGCGAGCGCCGATTCCCGGCGACAAACCCACGCGCGCTACCAGCCGGTCGGCGCCCTCCGCGAGTGGAGAAACGACCAGAAAGGGAGTGAACGGGTACTGCTCGCGCAAGCGCCGGAAAATCTTCTCCACTTCCCGCTCCAGATGTTCGAGGTCTTCCGGGCGCAGGTCGCGATGACCGGTGACACCGATCACGAGCGGCGCTTGCACGCGTGCGACGTCCTGTGCGGAAAGCTTCATGGTTTCACTTGCCAAACATCTTCTCGACGCTGGCCATGGCAGGCCGGTCGAGGCCCAGCTTCCGAAGCTGCCGGAAGTCGTCAGGCACCGCCAGCTCGAACGGCTGGTCGTACATCTCATCGCCGCGATGCGCCAGGTAGGTGGACCGGGCCTGGTCCGGCTGATTCGCGATCAGGTACGCGTGCGCGAGATTGGCGTAGATCCAGGCTGGTTGATTGTCCAACTGCAAGGCGGCCTGGGCTGCCTGGATCGACTCCGGCGAATGACCGTTCAGCAACTCCGCCCACGCGAGAGTTCCATAGGCGACTGCCGCGCTGCTCTTCACCTGCTGGCTTGGTTTGCCGGTCAAAGACGCTTGCGCGGCGCTCACGGCGGCCTTGGCCGTATCGAGCATTTTTGCCAGTGCATCCAGCGCGCCTTTCCGATCGCCGGATCCGAGCTTTCCGAAAGCCAGATTCTGATAGTCCGATGCGATCGCGATTTGGACTGAAGCATCCGTCGCCGCATCGGTCTTGCGTTCGAGCGCCAGGCTTCTTTCGCTCGCGCGCGCCGCCTGCCGGCAGTGTTCCCTGGCCTGATCGGTTTGGCCGAAGTCGGATTCCACATCAGCCAGCTTCAGATTTGCGGTGGCGATGTCGCGTTGCACGGAGGCGTCCTTGTTCACAACTTTCGACAACGAGTCCAGGGCACTCTCGTAGTCGGCGGGAGCGGCTGACTTGCTGCCGTGATGTTCCTCGAATCCGGCCAGTTCGAGGTACGCGCCTCCCAACTTCGCGGAGACTTCGCTGGACGGCTCGTCGTTGGCGCGTTCACGGATCAACGCGATGTAGCGGACGTACCCGTGCATGGCGTCCTGCGTCAGCCCCATCAGGCTCTGGATTCTAGCCAATGCTCCCACCGACTCTTCGAGCTTCTTGCGGTTGGCGGAACTCCGCTCGGCTTGAACCAGTTTGCCGGCGGTGTCCACGGCCTGACTGTCGTACCGCAAGGCGTCGGACCAAGTGGATTTCTGAGCCGCCAGCACTGCGCCGAGCCGGTCTTCGACATCCCATAGATCCGCGCGCGCCTGCCGTTTTTGGGCATCGCTGCGTTGCCGCTCCGGCTTGTCATTCCATGCGACCAGCGTGTTGGCGATCCCCAGCGACCTTTCTTCGAGGGTCTTGCGCGCGGCTCCGTACTGGTGATTGTCGAATTCGATCTGGGCGATCCGGTTCCGCTCTTCGAGCGCATCATGCACCACCTGGAATATGCGCGCGTCGCCGCCTTTCTGGAGATACAGGTCGGAAACTTTCTGCTGCATGCCCACGTTGCGCTGGTAGAGTTGGACGGCGCGATCCCAGTGGTCCATGCCTTCCTCGGCCGCGCCCAGCATGTTGTAAGTGGTGGAGAGGCTCTGCATGATGAACTCGTCGTTCGGCTTCATGCGCCGGGAGACATCCTGCGCGATGCTCTCAGCCTGTTCGGATGCCGCTTCCCCTTTCGAGGAATCACCCAATTGGCTAAAGGCCTCCGCGGCAGCGGCGGACAGGCGGGCGGCGATGGCGCGGATGCGGATGTCGGAACTGTTTCTCAACTCGCCCGACACCCTGAGGCTCTCCTCGGCATGCGCTCGTGCCGCGGTTTTGTCGCCTCTGCGGATCGCGTCGTCGACGGCTACGTACAGGCTGTTGGCCTTGAGATTCATCGCATAGGGGTTGTTGGGCTCGATCCTGAGCATGGTCTCCAGGAACGGGCCGGTGGCCTGAACGATCTTGGCGTACAAGCCGAGCAGCTCCGGACGGCTGCCGGAAGCGGCGTAGATGTCGTTGGCGACCGTGGAGGTGGCCGACAATCCGGAATCGGCGATCTGGCGGAATGCCGCGGCGTTCTGCCGCGCGGTGTGCCATTGCCACAGCGCCAGGGAGGCCAGAGCCGCAAAGAGAGACACCAGCGACACGGCCCAGCGGAGCACCTTCATCCGGCCGCGCCGCTCGGCCGCCCGCTGCCGTTCCACTTCGTCCAGCGGTTGATTGGCTTCCACCCATTTCTGATTGAAGACGCGCTCGTAGATTCGATTGCGCACCCGCAGATATCCGTCTTCGGTTCGCACCACGCCCGCCAAACGCAGTTGGTTGAACAGTGGGTTGGCCGGATCGTCCTGGACCAGCTTGCCGGTCCGGATGCTGGAGTAAACGGTGAGCAGCTCGACCGGATTCGTGGCGCCGCGCAACATCCGGTCCCGCACGAACAGCAGATTTTCTTCCTGGTCCCGGGCTTTGTTCGACAGAAAGAGATCTTCGCACAGCCGATCGATGGCCCCCGGAGTCCGGATGTGATGGTCTTCGGCCACGGCCTGGCACAGGCGCTGCGTCAGGTAGGGATGCCCGCCGGTCCAGTGCAGGATCCGGCTCAGCAACAGTGGTGCGTGAGGCCCCGCGCGGCTCAAGCCCCGCAAAAGGACCTGGCCCTCCTGGGCGGTGAAGTCGGTGAGATCGATGCGATGGCCGATATTGAAAGGCGTGGTGCGCGTGTCCTGAATCAGGTCGGATGGAGTGGCGACGCCCAGCAGGCAGAAGGTGAGCCGATTCAGCTCGTTGACTTCGGCGCGCTCGTTGTACAGCCCGCGAATCGCAGCGAAGAACTCATCGGCCGAGAAAGGCAGGCTGCGGGTCTCGTCGATCTCGTCGACGAAGATGACCACGGGCGCGTGGGTGTGCGCGAGCACTACGTTGCGGATGCCTCCCAGCCAGCGCTGCAGCGGTCCGAGCTGCGGGTGCGCTTCCCAATAGTCTTCCACCTCATCTTCCAGATCCAACTGCGAGCCGATGTGCCCGAGCATCCCCAGATACCACTGTTCGGGCGTCAGGTTCTGCCCCAGCCTGGCCAGGTCGATGACGACGGCCTTGACGCCTTCCTCGCGCAGCCGCACCGCCATGCGCACCATGAGCGACGACTTGCCCATCTGGCGCGAAGTGAGCACGTAGCAGAATTCTCCGCGCGCCAGGGCAGCGTGCAAATCCAGGTCGGCGTCGCGCATGACATAACAGGGCGCGTCGCGGGTGAGCGTGCCGCCCAGCACGTAGAAACTCGGGCGTGCCGTTCGCGGCGTCATAACATCTGGCGCTTCAGATAAGCGGCGTAGACACCGCAACGCAGGCGCGACTCTTCGGCCGAATCGCCCGCCAGGACGCCGGCGCTGCGCAGGCGAAAGAAAGCGTCGCGCGACATGCCGGGGTGGCCCGCCAGCACGCCGCGGACGGCGGCGCACAACTCCGCATCTTTGGCGAGCAGGACCAGCATGCGGCGCAGGTGATCGCCGAACGGTCCTTCGTCGCGGCTGGCGGATGGCTCGAAGGACTCCATGCTGACGCCGGGCTTGCTGAGTTCCTGTAACCCTCGCCGCGACAGGAATGGATGGCCTCCCACCAGTTCGTAAAAGCGGCTCAACTCGCCGGCACTCTGAAGCGGTGATTTGTAGCGGCGATTCAGCTCCGCGACCTGTTCGGGCGAGAAATCCTGAAGAACGATCTTCGTTCCCACGTTGAAAGGCGACTGATTGAGATCCTGGATGAACAGGTGCGGCTCGGTGGCGTGCACGATCGCCATGGTCAAGCGGCTCCAGGGACCATCGGGTTCGAGCGAGCGCTCATTGTGCCAGGCGCGGAACAAGCCGAACACCTGGGTCGCGAAATCGCAGGTGAACAGGCGGTCCACTTCGTCCATGCCCCAGACCAGCGGCCGGTCGAGCCGGCGCAACACCTCGCGCTTGAGGAACCGCTCGAACGCGAGGTTGGCGTTGGACATGCGCTGGGGCGTCCAGTTCTCCTCCGAGAAGTCCAGCTCGAGCTGGTCGGCGAGCAGCTCCGCCAAGCCTCGAAAGAAAGTCCCAACCGACTTGAGGTCGTCCTGGCTGAGTTTCTGAAAATCGGTGAGCACCACCTTGGAACCAGAGGCGCGCGCCTGGCCGAGACCGCGCGCCAGCAGCGACGTCTTGCCCATCTGGCGGGGGCCTTTGATGAGCACGATGGAGTCGCGGTTCGCGATGGCTTCCAGGAACTCGTCGTCGGTGCGGCGGACGATGTAGTATTCCGAATCGAGCGGCACGGCGCCGTGGCCGTCGCCGGTGTCGAGGTGGACGCGGCGCGCGGGCGGATTCTCGAGCACCGGCAGCAGCTCGCTCCAAAGCCGCTGGTTGTCGGGTGTTCCCGTCCACATCGCGTATTGAATGGGGTCCAGGATCGGGCCCAGCGGGTCGGGTAATTTTCCTTCCAGGTTCACGCGCACGGGCACCAGGTAGGGCTTTCCGCCGTGGTGCTGCGCCGCGTCTTTGGCGATCTCCACCTCGAGGCCGAGCATTTCGCTATGGACGGAGGCCTCCGACAGAAGCGGGATGACGATGTCGGAGCTTCGGACTTGCTGCTCGATCTCGCGGGCCCACTCCATGCCCGGTTTGAGATGGCGATCGATGAACACCGACGCTCCCTCGAGCCGGATCTCGGATTCCAAG
Source organism: Terriglobia bacterium (assembly GCA_020073265.1). Classification (GTDB taxonomy): domain Bacteria; phylum Acidobacteriota; class Terriglobia; order Bryobacterales; family Bryobacteraceae; genus Palsa-89. The sequence continues at coordinate 13,724 of JAIQFN010000031.1, forward strand.
AAATGCAGCAGCTCTTCGTCGGGATGGGCGTCGCGTTTGTAGGCCAGCATGATGCGGCGGTTGGCCAACTTGAGATCCGGCGCGCGCGACGCATCGTGGCCGGTCTCCACGCCGCCGGGCTGGATACCCATGTTGTGGAGCGCCTGCGTCAAGCGGTTCAGGATTCCGGACATCCCTTCGTGCGGCAGCTCGATGGCCGCGATGCCCGCCAGCGCGTGACGCCAGGCCGGTGCCGCCTGCTGGAACTGCGCGTAGTTGATCCCGCACAGCACCGGAAGAATGCGCCGGTTTTCTTCGCTGGCCCGAATCACCTCGCGCTGCACCTGCGCCGACTGCACCGAGTGCGGCGAGATCAGAAGCACCATGGCCCGGCACTCCACGATCACCTCGGTCAGGTACTCCATGTAGTTGAAGCCGACGCGGCTGTCGCGATCGTAATACCAGGTGGCGAAGCCGGCCGCCTCAAGCCCCCGCGCAAGTTGTTCGGTCAGGTCGCGGTCGGCGTTCTGATAGCTGATGAAGACTTGGTGCATCGGCACGTCCCGTTGTGCAATGCCGGATCGCTCCGCTAGGGGAGCCGTATGAACGATGTTAGCTCATCGGGAATGCACGGGCGCGTGTCCCGCGTGTTATGCTACCCAGTTGCTTCCCACGTAGGAGGGGCGAGATGAATCCCAAGGAAGTCCTGGAGTTTGCCAAGAAGAAGGAAGCGCGCCAGGTGGATCTGCGCTTCACCGACCTGCCAGGCCTGCAGCAGCACGTTTCCTATCCCATCGACCAGCTCACCGAAGACTCGTTCGAGGAAGGCTTCGGCATCGACGGCTCCAGCATTCGCGGCTGGGCGGCCATCAACGAGAGCGACATGCTGCTGATTCCGGACGCCTCCACCGCGTTCATGGATCCGTTCGGCGAGATCCGCACGCTGGTGATGACCAGCGATGTGATCGATCCGATCACGCGCCAGCATTACGAACGCGATCCGCGCTGGATCGCCCGAAAAGCCGAGATGTATCTGAAGAACAGCGGCATCGCCGACACGTCCTACTTTGGGGCCGAGGCGGAGTTCTTCATTTTCGACAGCGTGCGCTTCGATCAGGACCAGCACTCCGGCTACTACTTCATCGACGCCGAGGAAGGACGCTGGAACTCGGGCCGCGAGGCCAACAATCTCGGCTACCGGCCGCGCTACAAGGAAGGTTATTTCCCGGTGCCGCCGACGGATCACTATCAGGATCTGCGCGCGGAGATGGTGGAGACCATGATCCGCTGCGGCTTGCAGATCGAGTGCCACCATCACGAAGTGGCCACCGGCGGGCAGTGCGAGATCGACCAGCGCTTCAACACGCTGGTGAAATCGGCCGACAACATGATGCTGTACAAGTACGTGATCCGCAACGTCGCCTATCAATACGGCAAGTCGGTGACGTTCATGCCGAAGCCCTTGTACGGCGACAATGGCAGCGGGATGCACACGCATCAGAGCCTGTGGAAGGACGGCAAGCCGCTGTTCGCCGCGGATTTGTACGCCGGCCTGAGCCAGCTCGCATTGTGGTACATCGGCGGGCTGCTGAAGCACGCGCGCGCGCTGTCGGCGATCATCGCGCCCACCACCAACAGCTACAAGCGTCTGGTGCCCGGTTATGAGGCGCCCGTGAACCTGGCGTATTCGCGCCGCAATCGTTCGGCTGCGGTGCGTATCCCGATGTATTCGGCGAGTCCCAAGGCCAAGCGCGTGGAGTTTCGCCCGCCCGATCCGTCGTCGAATCCCTACATGGCGTTCGCGGCCATGCTGATGGCGGGACTGGACGGCATTCTGAACAAGATCGCTCCCGGCGAGCCGCTCGATAAGGACATCTACGATCTTTCGCCGGAGGAGATGCGCAACGTTCCGAGCATGCCGTCTTCGCTCGAAGAAGCGCTGGGGTGCCTGGAAGACGATCACGCTTTCCTGCTGAAGGGCGACGTGTTCACCGAAGAGCTGCTCGAGACCTTCATCAACTACAAGCGCCGCAGCGAGGCGGATGCGATTCGTCTGCGCCCGCATCCGTACGAGTTCGCGCTGTACTACGACATCTAGTTCCATGTCCGAACCATTCCGGCTGTCGAAGATCGGCGTCATCATGCTGGGAGTAGCCGACCTGGAGAAGTCAGTGCCGTTCTACCGCGATCGGCTGGGCTTGAAACTGTCGGGCCAGTTCGAAGGCTTCGCGTTTTTCGACGCGGGCGTTCCGCTGGTTTTGAACACCGGTCTGGTAAAGGCCACCGGGCGCGGCGCCGGCGCGACTGAAGTGGTGTTCGCGGTCGAGCATGTGCGAGCGGCCTACGAAGCGCTTCGCCAGCAGGGCGTCGAATTCGCCAACGAGCCGCGGGTGGTGTCGGGCGCAAATTGGGCGGCTAATTTCAGCGATCCCGACGGCCACTTCCTTTCCGTCTTCGGCCCCGAATAGCCGTCGCGCGGAAGCGCGGCTGTACACTGGTAGTTCGCCCGCTCTCCATGCCGCAGAACTCCGGTCCGCCGGCTCGCGCCGCTTTCAGCTATCCGAATTTCCGGTTCTACATGACGGCCCGGTTCCTGACCGTGGCGTCGACCGAGATGCAGGCCGTGGCGGTGGCGTGGCAGATCTATGGACTCACGCATCGTCCGCTGGATCTCGGTCTGGTAGGGCTGGCGCAGTTCGCGCCCGGCATTTTTTTGTTTTTGTTCGCGGGCAAGACGGCGGACCAGTACCCGCGCCAGCGGATCATTCAAAGCTGTTATACCGGGTTCTCGCTGTGCTCGGTCCTGTTGCTTTCGCTCGCGCTGCATGGCCTGGCGGTGGTGTGGCCGATCTACGCGGTGCTGATTGCGAATGGCGTGGTGCGCGCCTTCAACGGACCCGCGGGACAGGCGTTCCTGCCGCTGCTGGTGTCCGAAGAACATTTTCCGAATGCGGTGACCTGGAGTTCTTCCATTTTCCAGTCGGCGGTTGTTCTGGGGCCAACGCTGGGAGGCCTTATTTACGGGCTGACTTCCAGTCCCGTGCCGGTGTACTGCTGCGCGGCGGCCGGTTATCTGACCGCGATGCTGCTGGTGTCGATGATCCGCTTGCAATTCGTGGCGCGCGCTCGCGGGGCGTCATCGGCCCTGGTGCTGGAGGGCTTGCAGTACATCTGGCGAAACAAACTGGTGCTGGGCAGCATTTCGCTGGACCTGTTCGCAGTGCTGCTGGGCGGAGCCGTTGCGCTTCTGCCGGTTTACGCGCGCGACATCCTCAACGCGGGGGCGTACGGGCTGGGAGTGTTGCGCAGCGCGCCGGCGCTGGGCGCGGTTCTGATGGCGATTGCTCTCGCGTATCGCCCACTGCGCCGGCGCGCGGGGATCACGCTGCTGTGCTGCGTATTCGGGTTCGGGACCTTCACGGTGATTTTCGGGATCTCGCGCAGCATGGCCGTCTCGCTGGTCGCGCTGGCGCTGATCGGCGCTTGCGACATGGTGAGCGTGATCGTGCGGCACACGCTGGTGCAACTCGCGACGCCGGATGCGATGCGCGGGCGGGTGAGCGCGGTGAACACGCTGTTCATCGGGGCGTCCAACGAAGTGGGGCAGTTCGAATCCGGCATCACGGCGCAGTGGTTCGGGACGGTGCCGGCGGTGGTGTTGGGCGGTTTGGGAACCATCGCGATCGTGTTGCTGTGGGCCCGGATGTTTCCGGCGCTGCGCAAAGTGGACCAGCTGGTTCCGGCGCAGGCGGCCGTGTCGCGAACACCGTAGCGCTGTCGCGTTGTATACTGAATGCCCGACGAGGATCCAATGCACAATCGACTGTGTCGTCCAACCATGTTGCTGAACGCTCTCGCGCTGGTGCTGGCTTCCGGAATTTCGGCGCTGGCGTCCGATGCGGCTCCGGCCACTTATGTCACGAGCGCGGAGATCGACGCGGCGTTGAAGGAAGCGCCAGCCGACCGTACCACCTACGACAAGGTGATCAAAACGGTAGACGAGGGCGATTACAAAGTGTCGGTGGTCATTCTCCGGCGCATCCTGAAGCCCGGCAGCGTGGATCGCGGCCTGTCGCACACCAAGGTGACCGAGGTGTATCAGATGCTCAAGGGTTCCGGGACGCTCGAGACCGGTGGAACGATGTCGGACACCAGCCCGGTGGATCTCACCGAGCAGGCCGCGGGACCAAGCGTGCGCGGCACGATCAAAGGCGGTCAGACGCGCCATCTTGGCCCCGGCGACGTTGCGGTAGTCCTTCCGGGCGTGCCGCACCGGTTCAGCAAGCTGGACAGCACGGTGACGTACCTGGTGACGCGCATCGAGGCGAAGGGGCGCTAGCCGCCTCAAGGCGGCTGCAGCCAGGATTGGCTGCCCCACCACTAAGTGGACGGTTTCACTTTTTGCGGTTGCGGTATTCGGCCATGGCTTGCTGGTGGTCGTCGGACCGCAGCGAGAGTTCCTGGTAGTGCAGATAATTCGAGAACGCGCGGTCGTAGTCCGATTCAAACGCGGCGGTGACCAGTTTTTTCGAGAAGGTCTGCGCGGTGGGGCCGCCCTTCAGCACGCCCGCGATGACGGACTGCGCGGTCTCGTCCAGCTTTTCGTCCGGCACCACCCAATCGACCAAGCCGATCCGCAGCGCTTCGTCGGCTCCGATCAGCTCGCCGGTGAGCACCATGCGCCGGGCGCGGCCGAGCCCGATGAAGCGCGGCAGGCGGTAAGTGCCCATTCCGGGGATGAGCGCTTCCATCACGGCCGGAAGCCCGAGCTTGGCGCCCGGAGCGGCGATGCGCAGGTCGCACGCCAGCGCCACTTGAAGCCCGCCGCCGATGGCATAGCCGCGGATCTTGGCGACGGTGAGCGCGTCCAGTTGCTCGAGCCGGCGCATGGCTTCGTCGAAGCTGCGGAACCAGTCGATCTTCAGTTCGCCGGCCGAGAGCGCGCGCAGGTCGACGCCGGAGGAAAACGATCGCCCCTGCCCGGTGACCACCACGGCGCGAATGTCGGGCGACCGTTCCAGTTCGTCGAGAGCGGCGTGGAAATCATGCGCCATCTGCCAATTTTCGGCGTTGAGCACTTCCGGGCGATTCATCACCAGCTCGGCGAGATTGCCGCGCTTCTCGAGATAGATGGCGTTGGGCCGCTGTGTTTCCATGAAGCGAGTCTATTCCGATGGCGCTCTTCGGCGCAACGCCGGCGACGCAGGCCCGGTTATACTGGTCTCAAGGACGCTCCCTTCGCATCCGTCACGTGCAAACAGAACGAAGCGCAGGCTCGACTCCCAAGGCCGGATTGGAAGCCGTCGCCTACCAGTCTCTGCTGGACGTATCGCAAGCCATTCTTCAACATCGCGACCTGGGCGGATTGTTTCGGGATCTTTCCAGCCGTCTGCACTCGATTCTGCAATTTGATTTTCTGAACCTGATCCTGCACGATCCCGAGCACAACACCATGCGGCTGCACGTGCTCGCTACCGCGAATGGTCCCGCGCCGGACATGCCGTCCCAGGAATTCACGCTGGAGGAATCCCCATCGGGCTGGGTGCTTCTGCACCAGGAGCCGCTGGTGATTTCCGACGTGCGCCAGGAGACTCGCTGGCCCGTCATCATGGACTTGCTCAAGCGCAACCACGTGGTGAGCTCGTGCTGGCTGCCGTTGACCACGGCGCAGCACCGGCTGGGGGCGCTGGTATTCGGCTTCGGCGCGCAGGGGCGGGCGGAATCGCAACTGGATTTGATGCGGCAGATCGCGGCGCAAGTCGCGGTGGCGGTGGACAACACGCTCAACTACGAGAATGCGGAGAAATATCAGGGGCAACTGGCGCACGAGCGCGACCGGCTTCAGAGCCTGCTCGAAATCACCAACGCGCTGGTTTCCGAGCTGGACATCCGCGACCTGTTCCCCACCATCACCTCGTCGGTGCGTCGCGCGGTGCCGCACGAGTACACCAGCCTGGCGCTGGTGGAGCCGGCGGGCGATCAACTGCGAGTCCACGCGCGCGTGTACGAGGGCAATCCGGGAATTTTCCAGGAAGGCACCACCGCTCCCGTCGATGAGACGCCGGCCGGCCAGGCCGTGGAGACGCGGCGCGCGGTGTTGTTGGACTCGGAAGGCCTGTCGCGTTTTCCAGCGCCCCTGATTCGCCGGCTGGTGGACGCGGGATTCAAGTCGGTGTGCTGCGTCCCGCTGATCACCAGGACGCGCGTGCTGGGCACTCTGAACGTCGGGAGCACGCGCGAACACGCCTTCAGCGCGTCGGACGTCGACTTCCTGAGCCAGGTGGCCGGCCAGGCTGCCATCGCTATTGAAAACGCCACCGCCTATCAGCAGATCGCGCAGCTCAAGGACCAGTTGGCCGAGGAGAAGCTGTACCTGGAAGATGAAATCCGGACCGAGCGCAACTTCGGCGAGATGGTGGGCGACAGTCCGTCCTTCAGGCACATTCTGGATCAGGTGGCTACCGTAGCGCCCACCGACGCCACGGTTTTGATTCTGGGCGAGACGGGCACGGGCAAGGAGCTGATCGCGCGCGCCATCCACGACCTGAGCACGCGGCGCGAACGCACCTTCGTCAAGCTGAACTGCGCGGCCATCCCCACCGGCTTGCTGGAGAGCGAGCTGTTCGGACACGAGAAAGGCGCGTTCACCGGAGCGATAGCGCAAAAGGTGGGGCGCTTCGAGCTGGCCAGCAAGGGCACGCTGTTCCTGGACGAAGTTGGCGACATCCCGCTCGAGCTGCAGCCCAAGCTGCTGCGCGCCTTGCAGGAGCACGAGTTCGAACGCCTGGGCGGGACGCGAACCATCCATGTGGACGTGCGCCTGGTGGCCGCCACCAATCGCGACCTGGCGCAGATGATCGGAGAACGCCAGTTCCGGACCGATCTGTACTATCGCCTGAACGTGTTTCCTATCTCGATGCCGCCGTTGCGCGAGCGAGCCGGCGATATTGAAAAGCTGGTCCGCTACTTCACGCAGAAGTACGCGCGGCGCATGAACAAGCCGATCACCAACATCTCGCACGAGACCATGGAGGCTTTGATCCGCTATGCCTGGCCTGGCAACGTTCGCGAGCTGGAGAACCTGATCGAGCGCGCGGTGATCCTGACGCGCGGCGCCACGCTGCAGATCCCGCGGCCCGAGCTGCCCTCCGTCTCAGACACGGCTTCCTCGCTGACTTTGGAAGACGCCGAGCGCGAGCACATCCGGCGAGTACTGGAGCAGACCAAGTGGGTGGTGGGAGGTCCGAACGGCGCTGCAGCGCGGCTGGGAATGAAACGAACCACGCTGCAGTCGAAAATGAAGAAGTTGGGAATCGCGCGCTAGGAACTGGTTACCGCCACACCGGCCTGGCTGATGAACCGGTGCAGCGCGGTCAACTGCGCGGCGATGTTGGTCTCATCCGCCGCGGCCGCGGCCGTTTCGAGCGCTGCGCCCATTTCCTCGATTTCCGGGAATCCGTAGCCGCGGCCGGTGCCTTTCAGATTGTGTCCGAAGCGCTGGATGGGATCGAAGCGGCGGGACGCCAGGCAGGCTTGCGCGTCCGCGACCTGGCGGGAGCTGGAGGCCAGGTATTTCGGAACCAGCGACGCGATTGCTTGCGAGACCGCGGACGCGTTCGGATCGGGTTGCTCAGGGGCCAACCGGCGGCGGGCATGGCGCGCGATGGTTTCGATCAACGTGGCGCGATCCACCGGCTTGGCGACGTGCGCCACGCATCCGGCCTCCAGGCTGGCGCACACGGCTTCCTGAATCGCGTGCGCCGACAGAGCCACAATGGGAGTGGCCGGCCGGCCCAGCGTTGCCTGGTGCTCCCGAATCAGCTTCGTTACCGTGCAGCCATCCAGGTCCGGCAGGTCGATGTCCATCAGGATCAGGTCGAATTCTTCACCACTGCGAACAGCATCGAGGGCCTGCCGGCCATCTTCGGCAAACCGCAGGTTGACGGGTTCGTGCCGCAGATAGTGCCGCAGCAGCACGCGATTGTCGTCGGTGTCTTCGGCGATGAGAATTCGCAGCGGAATCTTTCCACCGAGCCGGAGCGGAGCGGCGGCGGTGGCACGTCCGCCCGGGAGGTCCGGCGGTTTCACTTCCTGGATGGGGATGGTGAAGTAAAACGTGCTGCCCAGGCCCTCTTCGCTGCTCAGTCCGATTTCGCCGCCCATCAGAGTCACCAGCTCACGGCAAATCGCCAGGCCCAGACCGGCGCCTCGAATGGAAGTGGAATTCTGATTCGGCAACTGGGTGAAAGGAGCGAAAATGGTCTCGCGGTCCAAGGGGCGAATTCCCGGGCCGGTGTCGGAAACCTCGAAACGCAGAACGCGGCGCGAGGGATCGCCGGCCAGCACCTTCACGCTCACCGCGCCCTGGCTGGTGAACTTGAGCGCGTTGCTCAAGAGGTTGATGAGCACCTGCTGCAGGCGAAGCGAATCGCCCAGTTGCCAGTCGGGCGCCCCGGGATCGAGCTCGACCTCCAGCCTTACGCCCTTGCGCCAGGCGGACTCCCGGAATGTTTCCACCGCATCGTGCACCGCCTGGCGAACGCGGAAGGGTACTTTCTCGATGCGCACGGCGCCGGCCTCCACCCTGGAGAAATCCAGAAAGTCGTTGATCAACGCGACCAGACGGCGGCAATTCCGCTGGAACATGCTCACGTACTCGGCCTGATCGGAGTTCAGGCTGGTCTCAGCGAGCAAGTCGGAGGCTCCCAGGATCGCGTTCAGCGGCGTGCGGATGTCGTGGCTGATCTTGGCGAGAAACCTGGTCTTGGCCGCGCTGGAAGCGATGGCCGCATTCCGGGCGTGGGTCAAGGCGCCTTCGGTCTGCTTCTGGAGGCTGGCGTCGCGCAGGGAAACATAGTGGCCCGCGCGATCGCCCGGCACCGGCCGGAAGATCATCGAGACCGCGGTTATCGAGCCGTCCGGGCGCACCATGCGGGCCTGGATCTCCGCGCATCCGTTGCCCGGCTTGCGGAGCAGGGCCTCCTCCACCCGTTCCCAGTCGTCCCCGTGGACGCTGGCCATCAAGCTCACCGGCGGATCGTACTTGGAAAAGCCCGCCAGTTCCGCGTAGGCCTGGTTGAAGAATAAGTATCGGCCAGCGGCGTCGCACTGAGCGATGCCATGGGAGGAGCTCTCGAGCAAGCCGGTCTTGTGGCGGAGTGCGTGGGCGGCGCGGAACATCTCTTCGCCGATGGCGCCGATTTCGTCGCCGGCCGCTGCGGACGCTCGACCGGGACGCCGGACGGCAGCTTCGCCAGGTTATCGCGAACGCGTAGCAGCCGGGATGCGATGCCGGCCTCAAACAAGATCCACAGCAGCACGCCCGCGCCGAGGCCGGAGAAAATACCAAGCGCGGCCGTGGCTTGCAGGGCGGATCGCAGGCGTTTGGCCTGCTGCAGCCGGACCTTGAGCAGCCGGCCCTCATGTTGCTGGAGGGCGCCGATGAAGCTCTCCATGCGGAGCCGCTCCTCCTCGGCGGCGAGCAGCGCGGACTGAAGTTGCGGCGTCGCAATACTTTCGGCCCGAAAACGCGCCATCAGGCTGGAGATATGCTCTACCCGAGAGCGTTGCATCCCGGCGGCCTGCCAGAGCGTCTGCATCTGCGCGGGGTCGTCGCCAGCCAGCAACAGGAGTTTCCGCCGGGAAGAATCCCACGCGGCGATGGAGTGGCGCAGGGAATCCGCGAAGTTCTCCTGGCGAGTGAGCAAGAACGCGTGGAGTTGAGCGCTGGCATGGCTCTCTCCGGTTTCGAGCCGCTGGACTTCCTGGAGGACCTGGAAGGAGTGGTTCACCCGGGCGTCGGCGGCCGAGACGCGCGTAGCGATGAAATAGCCGGCGCCGCACAGCAGGCTCAGCGGCAGCGCCGCGATCGCCGCAAAAGCGATTCCCTCGGCGCGCAACGGAAGGTCGCACCACTTTTCCAGCTGCATCATCGGCACGGCTCCAGCAGAGACTCGAGCAGCGCCCGCAACGCTTCCACCTGCGACTTCGGCAAGACCGCATCGGCGCCCAGCTTGGCGGAGAGGCCCAGATAGAAATCCGACGAGCGCGCTCCTGAAACGGCGATCACCTTGAGACCGGGCGACATGGCCTTAATCCGGCGCAGGGTCTGGATGCCGTCTTCATCCGGCAGCAGCATGTCCACGATGACCGCGTCGATTTCACCGTTGGTCCGGATCAGAGCCAATCCCTGACGGGCGTCCGCCGCCTCGAGCAACTCTATCCCGGCCGGCTCCAGAAGGCCGCGGGTCAGCACGCGAAAATGCTGGTCGTCGTCAATTACCAGAACACGGGCGGTAGCGCATTCGACCGCGAGATCGCGAACAGAGGCTTTTTCCGGAGAGGCTTGCATGCTGTTCCTTCATATCGGACCTCCGCTGAAAAATGAGAGCCAGCGCCTCAAGATTGGCTGGGCCGGACCGATGAGGTTTTACATGGACACGAGTTCCAGACTCTGGGAGGCCCCGGTGACCTTGATCACCGTATCGTCGAAGGAAAGCTTCGGACGGGAAGTGCGCGAAGCGCTGGAGCAGCGTTTTCGCTTCCAAGCCGTCTGGCATCTGGGCCACGACGAGGTGGCGCGTTTGCGCACCATGGGAGCTGAAGAAAAGGGCATCGTCCTGATCGACTTCGGCGACGCGGCGCGCGCCTTGGCGGTGGCCCGGAGCATTGACGGACGCCCTCAGTTCGCCGGCCTGGCGGTGGGCACCGGACGGACGCGCGAGGAGTTGCTGGAATTGATGCAGGCCGGCATCCGGGAAGTGCTGCCGCGGCTCGACCCGCCCGAAATTGTCGGCGCCGTGCACCGCGCGGTCGTAAAGCTGACCGCGGCGGACGAACAGGCCGGCGACATCTTCGCGTTCCTTCCGGCCAAGCCCGGCTGCGGTGCCACCACCATGGCCACCCACGCGACCGCCGCGGCGGGCCGTTTGATCAGCCAACCTCCTTTGCTGCTCGATTTCGACATCCGACTGGGGGTCACGTCGTTTCTGTTGAAGGCGGAGGGCACGCATACCATCCTGGACGCGCTGCAGCAGGCCGAGCGTCTGGACGATCACCTGTGGTCCAACCTGGTCTCGGAGCGCGAAAACCTGCACGTGCTCGGTTCGGGCCCCATGGATTTCTCCAAGCCGGTCTTCGCCGGGCGCTTCAGCGAGCTGTTGGATTTCGCGGTTCGCAAGTACTCGCTGGTGGCCGTGGATCTGCCCGGCACCATGGAAGACTACGAATGCGACACGCTGGCGCGGGCCAAGCGCATCTTCCTGGTGTGCACTTCCGATATCGGCGCATTGCATGTGGCGCGCCGCAAAGCGACCTGGCTGCGGGAGCTGGGTCTGGCCGGCAACGTCTCGGTGATTTTAAACTGCGCGCAGCGTAGAAACACGCTTCCGGCGGCGGCCGTGGAACGCATCATTCAAATGCCGATCCGCTACGTGGTGCCGGCCGGCGAGAGCGAAATCGCTCGCCTGGCCGAGAAGGGGGCCACCATGAGCGGATCCTCGTCGCTCGCCAGGCAGATCGGCAAGATCGCCTCCGAAATGGCCGCCGGACGGCCGCTCTCCCGAAAGCCGAATCCGGTGCGCCGCTTCGTCGAGTACTTCTCCATCAGCGCGGCCCGCGATGCGCAGGCCAGATGAAAGATCCAATGGAGACCGGAGAGACCAAAATGACCCAACCCGACATGCTTAGCCTTTTTGATTATTTGTGCAACGAAGCCAGAAACGCCGTACACGCCAGTTTCGGCCTGATGGAGTTCCGTCCGGCGGAAGGCGACCGGGCCTGGCGAACCTGCGCGGATGCCACGCGGAGCAGCGCGGAACGGTTGCTGCGCGTGATTGACGATATGCGGGAGCTGCTCGCCAACGAGCCGGCCGCCGTGCAGTCGCCCGAGGATTTCGACCTGCCGCTGTGCGTGGGCGAAACCATCGAGCTGCTGAATCTGGCGTTTTCCGGACGCGGCAGCCGGCTGGTGCTGGAAGCTTCCGCGCCACTTGCGATCCGGCAGAATCGGCCGGCTCTCGAACAGGTGCTCACGCGCATCCTGAATGCGGTCGCCAAGCTGGCGCGGAGCGGCATCGTGCGGATAACCGTGGGTGGCTCCGCCGATGGCGCTGCTCGCGTGGGAATCGCGCCCCCCAACCCGGACCTGGCGCTGCGGCTCGCCGATGCGCTCAACGCGGACCTGGCCCATTTGAAATTTGGAGACGTGGACGAGGTGGCCTGGATGGTTCCGCTCCTGGTGGCCGCCCGGCGCCTGCAGGCCCTGGGAGGCACGGCGGAATTCGTCTGCGACTCCGGATCGCCCACCGGGCTGGCATTGTTCTTCCCGTCCGAAACCGAACCTTCCACGGACGCGCCCCCGCGGCCTGACTCGCAGCTCAACGCACTAAACATCCTGGTGGCGGAAGATTCCGACGAGAGCTTCGCGCTGACACAACTGTTGTTGCGGAACGAGGCGGTGGAGCGCGCCCGCACCGGCCTGGAAGCCATCGACCTGGTGAAGAAGCAGCGCTTCGATCTGGTGCTGATGGACGTTCACATGCCCGGCCTGGACGGCTACCGGGCCATCCGCGCGATCCGAGAATGGGAGACGCGCACCACCAACGCGCGAACGCCCATCGTGGTGCTGTCATCCGACGATCTGGCGAGACAAGCGCAGGAAGCGGCTCAATCCGGTTGTTCCGGCTTCCTGCGCAAACCCCTGCGCACGACCGACGTCTTCGACCTGCTCGACCGCCTGAGGGGCGCTCGCGAACTGACTAGCTGAACATCACTCTGAAACCGCAACCCGAGGTTACTGGCTCTTGCGGTGCGCCAGGCGGCTGCAGGCCTCGTCGGCGCCGGTTGGATCGATCGCTTCGTTTCCTTCCTGGATGTTCACGATCTTGCCGTCCTTATCGATGACGAACGTCGCGCGGTTGGAAAGCCCGAGCTGCTTGATCAGTACCCCGTACTGCTCCGAAACCGTACGCATGTGGTCGCTGAGCATCGGATAGCTGGCGTTGAGTTCCTTTTTCCAGTGCGCCAGCGTGGCCCCGAAATCCGTGCTGATGGCCAACACCTGCGCGTCATTTGCATCAAAATTAGCGATACCAGACTGGTATGCGTTGAGTTCCTTCGTTCAACCACCGGTGAATGCGGCCACAAAGAATGCCAGCACCACCGTCTTTTTCCCGCGAAAGTCGGAAAGTTTCACGGGCTTGTTGTCGCTGTCGGTAAGAGTGAAGTCGGGAGCTTCGTCGCCGACTTTAAGTTGAGTTTTTGGGGGCGTGAAACGTTGCTGGGCCGAAAGAACGGCCGCGAACAGAGTGCACGCCGCCAGCACGCGGAGTGTTTTCATGGTTGACCTCACTGGAATTGGGACTCTTTTCGAAGCGTATCACGACGGACCGTCCCGGTGCCAATCACCCGGCTCGAACCGGGGGCCCTGTGGGACACTGGACAGGAAATGGCGATTTGGCTGGGTGAAGCGGATGTGCGGGCGTTGCTTTCGATGGCGGAGTTGATCGAAGTAATGCAGGCGGCGCTGGCGGCGTTTTCCTGCGGCGGCGTGAAGCAGCCGGTTAGGACCGTGATCGAGGCCACCGGCGGACTGTTCGCCAGCATGCCCGCGCATCTTAGCGCGCCGCCCGCCATGGGCGCCAAGCTGGTCACGGTTTTCCACGGGAACACCGGCAAGGGTTTGCCCACGCACCTGGCGACCATCGTGCTGCTGGATCCGAGCACCGGCGAACTGCTGGCGGTTATGGACGGGCGCTTCATCACCGAAGTTCGAACGGCCGCGGTCTCGGCCGTCGCGGTGCGGCACCTGGCGCGGGAACAGGCTGGCGTGCTGGCGATCGTCGGCTCGGGCTTACAGGCGCGCAGCCATCTGGAAGCGCTCGCGCTGGTGAGGCGTCTCCAGGAAATCCGCTGCTGGAGTCCGACCGCCGCCAATGTCGAAAAACTGGTGTCGGAATCATCGGCCCGGTTCGCCGTGCGCGCCGCGGAGAATGCAGAAGCAGCGGTGCGCGGGGCGGACATCATCGTTCTGGCGACCGCCTCGCCAAGTCCGGTGATCGACGATGGTTGGGTAAAGCCGGGGGCGTGCGTAATTTCGGTGGGCGCGTGCCGGCCGAGCGAGCGCGAGATGGATCCGGCGCTGGTGGCGCGCGGGCGCCTGATTGTCGATTCGCGCGCGGCGGCGCTCAAAGAATCCGGCGATGTCGTGCAGGGCATTCGCGAGGGCCGTTTCGGCGAGGATCACATCGCGGCCGAGCTGGGAGCGGTGGTGGCGAATCCGAAGCTCGGCCGGACGTCGGAGAGCGAAGTTAGCGTGTTCAAGTCCTTGGGCCTGGCGGTGGAAGATGTCGCGGCGGCGGATCTTGTGTACCGGCGCGCGCGCGAAACCGGAAGGGGCGCACGCATTGCCTGAGTCCTACGACGCGGTGGTGATCGGCGCCGGTGTCTTCGGTGCCTGGACGGCCTACCATCTGCGCGCCTCGGGACGCTCGGTGGCGCTGCTCGACGCTTACGGGCCGGCGAACAGCCGCGCCAGCTCCGGCGATGAAACGCGCGTGCTCAGAATGGGCTACGGCGCCGACGAGATCTACACGCGCTGGGCCATGCGCTCGCGACGGCTGTGGATGGAGCTGTTTGCAGCGGCGGCGCAACCCGAACTTTTCCAGCAGAGCGGAGTGCTGTGGGCGCCGACACCGGGCGATCGGCGGGCCGTCGAGACTCGCGCAGCTTTCGAAAAATGCGGCGTCGCGTTCCAGGAGCTGACCGCGGCGGAGCTTCGAGCGCGCTACCCGCAGATCCGCTTCGCGTCGGAACGATTCGGAGTTTTCGAGCCGGAAGGCGGCGTGCTGCTGGCTCGCAAGGGCGTGCAGCAAGTGGTGCGAGCGGCCATCCGCAACGGGGTCGACTACTTCAAAGCAGCAGCCTCGGCGCCGGACGGCGGCCGGGTGACGGCCAGCAGCGGTCAGGTACTGGAGGCGGGACTGTACGTGTATGCCTGTGGCCCCTGGCTTCCGAAGATTTTTCCCCAGCTTCTGGAAGGGCGCATCCGGCCGACGCGCCAGGAGGTTTTCTACTTCGGAACTCGCGCCGGGGATCGTACTTTCGCGCCCGAGCAGATGCCGGTGTGGCTCGATTTCAGCGATGACCGCTGTCCCTACGCGCTTCCGGACGTGGAGAGCCGCGGTTTCAAGCTGGCCTTCGATCGTCACGGGCCGGCCTTCGATCCGGACAGCGGGGATCGCTTGGCTACCGGCCTCACTGCGGCGCGCGCTTTTTTGGCCGAGCGGTTTCCGGCGCTGGCCGAAGCGCCGCTGGTGGAGTCGCGCGTGTGCCAGTACGAGAACACGTCGAACGGGGATTTTCTGATCGACCGGCACCCGGAGTTCGACAACGTCTGGCTGGCCGGAGGCGGATCGGGCCACGGGTTCAAGCACGGCCCGGCGGTGGGCGAGTACCTGTCCAAGCTGATCGACGGCCTGGTCCCGCCCGAGCCGCGATTCTCGCTAGCGACCAAACTGCGCGAGGCCGAGCGCACGGTGTTCTAGCGGACCCGGCACGCCGCACACGCCCGGATGTCGCGGTGACCAAGCATCCAGCGAAATCTTGGCAATAACTACGTAGACAAATCCATGTAGGCATGAGACGATCTGAACGGCGTGACAGGCCAGTCAGGTACTAGTACCCGTCGAAACTTCGCTCATGTGACGAAGATTCGACTAGTCAAATCACCCAATTGGCATCCAAAACTCCCTGTTTGCATACTTTTCTATTGGCCATCGAGATGCTTCATGATAGTGTATGGGACACGTGGTAATGGCTGACATCGACGAGAACATCGTAGCCTATGATGAGATCCGACAGAAGTTGGAAGCCGATCATATGGGAAAATGGGCGCTGCTGTGCAATCGCGAACTTGTCTCGATATTTGATTCGTCTGAACAAGCCGCAGAGACTGCGGTGCAAAAATTTGGCCGAGGGCCTTACCTGATTCGACAGATCGGAGCACCGCCGCTAGTTCTTCCAGCGTCCGTGATGTATCATCCGGACTATGGCAATAACAAAATGCGGTTGTAACTCCACCGCGACAACGCATGGCTCCGATTTGCTTGTCACGATTGGTCCAACGCTGCTAGTAAACATTGGTTTCGATTCTGCATTCAAACCCGGCCCTGGATTGCCATTGCCGATTCCTGCTATTACGGGGATGTTAGCACTTGTAGATACTGGGGCGACTGAATGCTGTATCGATAGTCTCCTAGCCGTTCAACTTAGTTTGCCTATAGTGGATAAGAAAGCGGTTGCCGGAGTTCATGGAAGTCAAGAAGTGAACATCCATCTGGCTCAGATTCATGTTCCAAGTTTGAACCACACGATATACGGGATGTTTGCAGGAGTGCATCTCGTGGCAGGTGGCCAAATGCATCGCGCTCTCATCGGTAGAACATTTCTGAAATCCTTCACGATGATCTACAAGGGTGCGACGGGCGATGTTACCTTATCCAATTGAGGCACCAACGAATTGATCCTGCGTTACTCCGGCTAGGTCTCTGCCTCACGGTCACCAGTGGTGTAGTCGAAACTAA
The DNA here is from genome assembly GCA_020073265.1 of Terriglobia bacterium. Classification (GTDB taxonomy): domain Bacteria; phylum Acidobacteriota; class Terriglobia; order Bryobacterales; family Bryobacteraceae; genus Palsa-89. The sequence goes on from JAIQFN010000031.1 coordinate 30,286, forward strand.
GTTGATCCGTACCATTCTGGTGGTGAGCTTGCTGGACCGGATCACGCGCTCTCTGTTTATGCGGTGGACCGGCGACGAAGTTTGCCATCATTCCGTCGCTTCTTCTCTCGCTTCCACTTTTCCTCGCGCTTGTCGATCTCGGCCTTGGGAACGGCAATGACGGCGCGGAAGAGGTTGTCCATCCTCTGGAACGGCGTGCCGCCGGGGACGGCGATGGGTGGGGCCGCTGGCTTCATCCAGGACTATGATAAACCCAATGTCAATGGGGCTGCCTGTGCGGTCAAATAATCTATCACACTCCTGCGTGAACTGCAATATGAGCAGGAGCAGCTTATTTGTTGATTCCATAGCCTGCTACAGTTCCAGTCACTACTTCTCGTGTACATCTATCATGCTTCTTATCAATAACTTAAGTACATTATGTTTTGGTGCCCTTGTTTGCTGTGGTAGAATCTCAAGGCCACTTTTGATGCTTGCGCATTCGCGCAACTATACGTATGATAGGAATTGTCAAGAGGTGAAGTCATTGCTCTGCTTTGCCAACCGATTGATGACAGCATTAGATAGATCAGGTGAGTCTGTCGAAGATTGCCTGAAGCCGCGAACTGTTTGATGGTGTCCCGCGATGATTTGTCAAGTACCTACAGCTTGATGTGATTTCTGGGTAACGAGAAGAGGGCTAGGTGCGTCTCTTTCTCCCCAGTGATTTTTGGCTGGGCGGTGATTTGAGACAAGAAGGCGAGGAATGGCGCTGGTTAAGAAAACTCCGAAGGCAAGTGTAGCTAAGCCTGCAAAGGCGGGGGCTATTCACCTGAAGCACAAGGACGGAGAGCACCACGTTGTGGGGCTCGGTAATATACGTGTGCTCCTCTTGCCAGATGGTAGTGGATGGTTCGCGCAGGGACTTGAAATCGATTATGCGGCTCAAGGTGAAAGTCTCGAAGAAGCCAAGAAGGAATTCGAGGACGGCCTAGAGGCTATGGTGCACGAGCATATCCGGGTGCACGGAGACATCAAGCAGTTGCTCCAGGTTGCTCCCAATGAAATCTGGAACCTTGCAAACGATCCAAACGCTAAGTTTGCACGTTATAGTCAGGTATCGCATCACCACGTCATCAGAGAGAAGACCAATTACGAAGGAATCGCCTATCTCATCGCGGCCACCCACTCCGCAGGAACTTGCCAGTAACATCGAGGGGGCCGTTGATAGAGATACGGTTATCCGCGTGCTGCGGGAGCACGGCGTGTCCATTTCCATACAAGAAGGCGGGAAAGAAGGTATGTTGGTCCTCGCAAAGGGTGGCTACTTTGAGACAAGGCGAATACCTTTGGTAGTGAGGAAGAATCTTCTTCGCCATTTTGAGCGCAAGTTCGGAGTACCAATTGCAAGATTTTATAATCCTAATGCGCTGATTCAGTAGGAGTGCGGCACCCAGCGGCACCAGCGTCCATGTCTTAGACGTGTCGCTTTCCCCGCCGTTGTCTTTTAGCTTCCTTCTCAGTTAATTTGCGCTTGTCGATCCATCACCTTGCCGGTGACCTCGGCCCAAGTGAGGCGCTTGCCCACGATGCTACGCACTGCAAGGTCAAAGCGGTCACTGTCATTCATGCCCTTGCGGTTGTTGAATCGGAATGCTTGCTCATCGATGTAGCGGAACAAGTGGAACGGCTCCACGCTAACGTAGCTTCCGCCGATGGATCGCTTCAGCAGGCTCCAGAAGTTCTCCAGTCCGTTGGTGTGGATGTTGCCCTTGACGTAGGCTTCCATGTGGTTGACGATGCCATGAATGTACTCGTCATCCATTCGCCAGTAGTGGGCCGCCTCGTCCGAGTAGAGGTTTGAACCGGGTTCGACGTTGCCCCGCACGTTCTCTTGCATGACCTTCTTGGAGCGATCAGGGATCACGGTTGCGCGGACTTTGCCTTCCCGTTCCAGCAGGCCGAGCACAACGGTCTTGCCCTTCTGGGCGCTCTGCACGTTGGCCTTGATTCGGCGACTCCGGTGCATGTTCCGCGCTTTACCGCCGATGAAAGTTTCATCGACCTCGACCTCGCCGCCGAGCATTCCGCCTGTGAGATCATCCTGCATGGCCAGCCGGATTCGGTGGAGCATATGCCAAGCGGACTTCTGTGAAACCTTCAAATCTCGCGCCACTTCGTAGCTACTGATGCCGTTCTTACAGTTCACAATGAGCCACATTGCAGCGAGCCACTTGTCCAGGCCGAGCGGAGAGTCCTCGAAGATGGTTCCGGTCTTCACGGTGAACTGACGGGCGTCGTGGCGGGTGTTGCACTGCCAGCGATTGTACTTTTCTAGGAAGGCCACTTTGTCACTTCCACAGCGCGGACAGGTGACGCCCTTGGCCCAGCGCCGCGCTACCACATACTCCCGGCAGTTGACCGGATTCGAGAAGTACACGATAGCTTCCTGAAGGGTTTTAGGTTCGCTTGCCATGATTCAAGTGTACGCGGAAACCGTGGATTTGTCAAGTTAGTTATTGCCGAAATCTTCTCGGCGTTATCAAGAACATACGGAAACTGCTCGTGTTGGCATCCCGGCAGCCACTGATAAACCTGAAGTAGTTGCAGACTCACTCGCACGGAGAAAATTCCGAGGTTATGCTTTATCGACGTGTTCTACTTGCTGCGGCGTTGTTAGCTTGCTCGACCCACGGCCAGACGCTGGTGGACCTCAGAACGCAGAGCAAGAGCATCGATTTTAGCTCCGCGAACACCACCAAGCCGTTCAAGTCGGGAACGGCGCTTCCCGCCACCTGCTCGATTGGAGAAGCGTTCTTCAAGACCAACGCGCCGGCCGGTTCGAACCTGTACGCCTGCACCGCGCTGAACGCCTGGACGCTGCAGTCCGGCGGTGCGGCCTTGGCGGGAGACGTCACTGGGTCGACGGGCGCTACGGTGGTAACTCAGATTCAGGGCCGGCCCGTGTCCAGCACCGCGCCAGCCGGCGGCCAGTCCATGGTGTGGAACAGCGGCACGGGATCTTGGGCGCCGCAGACCATCGCCGGCACGCAGGGGCAAACGGGACCGCAGGGTCCAACCGGGCCGCAGGGCATCACTGGCGCAATCGGAGCTTCAGGAGCGACTGGAGCCGCGGGGCCGCAAGGTCCGATAGGACCAACCGGGCCGTCGGGCGTGAGTACTCTGTCCGGGGATGTCACCGGGGCCGCGGGCGCGACAGTGGTAACGCGGATTCAGGGCCGCTCCGTGTCCGCCACAGCGCCGGCCAACGGCCAGTCCATGGCGTGGAGCAGCGGTACCAGTTCTTGGACGCCACAGACCATCGCCGGTGCACCGGGTCCAACCGGACCAACGGGGCCGCAGGGTCCAACCGGATCGCAGGGCGCCGCTGGTGCGACCGGGTCTGCCGGAGCAACCGGTGCTACGGGACCGCAGGGTCCGACGGGACCCACCGGACCGCAGGGCGCTACAGGCACAACCGGGTCCGCCGGGGCAACGGGCGCCGCGGGTCCACAAGGTCCTACCGGTTCGCAGGGCGCCACCGGGTCTGCGGGTGCAACCGGAGCAACCGGCGCGCAAGGAGCCACGGGAGCTGCGGGATCCCAAGGCCCTACGGGTCCGACTGGGCCGGCTGGAACGAACGGCGCGGTAGCGCGCATCCAGAACACCGGCACCAATCTGCCGGTGGAAGCTACTTTGAATTTCACTGGTGGCGGCTGCTCGGATGACGCCGCGAACGGCCGCACGAATTGCACCGGTAGCGGAGGCATATCGGGCCTGGCGATCGCAACCAACGGTACGACGCAAGGCACGCAGTCCACCCTCAACTTCATCTCGGGAACCGGAATCGTGCAGACCTGCACCAATAACGCGGGGTCGAGTCGCGTGGATTGTACTCCCAGCCTGAACACCAGCGTGGCGCTAACCATCAATACGGCGCAGTCCGGCGCGCCGATCTACTGTAATTCCAGCAATGGAACCACCGCCTATACATGTTCGTTTGCCTCCACCAAGACGCTGACAGCGTATTCCACCGGGATGTTCGTCCTGCTGAGAACGGATGCGTCCAACTCAGGCGGGTGCTCCCTCAACATCGACGCGCTCGGCGTGAAGTCCATCAAGCAAAAAGACGGCTCCACCGATCCTACTTCCGGCCAGATCGCGGCCGGACAATTCTACTGGCTCTTCTACGATGGAACGGTCTGGAGGATGCAGTAGCTCCCGCCGTTGGAGGCGCCCGCGGATTTCGAATCATTCTTTCGGCAGGTGCGCTATGATGAACTGTAACCATCCGGAAACATCGGATGCCGAGGGACACCATTTCAGACAACGATCCCAAGCCGGGCCAAAGGACGCCTATGGAAAAGCTGGCGCAAAACATTCAGGAAGCTTTTCTAAACAATGCGCGCAAAGACAAGGTCTTCCTCACAATTTACCTGATGAGCGGCGTGAAGCTTTCGGGCCGCATCAAGAGCTTTGACAAGTATTCGGTGGTGCTCGAGACCAACAACCAGGAGCAGCTCATTTTCAAGCACGCTATCTCCACGGTGGTTGTTTCGAGGCCCTTCCACGCATCCGCGGGAGCGCATCCGTCCGGCCCCTCGGGCAGCCCAGTGCCCGGTCTGGCGATGCCTTCCGATCCACCCGAGGAATAGCACTGGCAGTTCGCGGACAGGAACACGCCATCCTGGTCGGGCTGGACTTGAAGTCCCGCGTACGCCGTGGCGCGGATCAGATCCCCTACGGCGCCGCCGAGTCGATGGAAGAACTCCAGGCTCTGGCAGAGAGCGCCGGCGCGCGGGTCGAAGAGACCATCATCCAGTCGCGGCCTGCGCCGGACGCCGCCACGCTCATCGGATCGGGCAAACTCGACGAGCTGCGGCGCCTGGCCGAATTTCACGAAGCCGGCCTGGTCCTGTTCGATTCGGAATTGACCCCCACGCAACTACGCAACATCGAGCGCGCGCTGGACTGCAAGGTCCTGGACCGCACCCAACTGATCCTCGATATATTCGCCCGGCGGGCCCGCACGCGCGAAGGGCAACTGCAGGTGGAGCTGGCGCAACTGAATTATCTGCTGCCCCGGCTGACCGGACGCGGCGCCGAGATGTCGCGGCTGGGGGGCGGGATCGGAACGCGCGGCCCGGGCGAAACGCAACTGGAAACCGACCGGCGCCGGATCTATCGACGCATCAAGAAACTCAGCGACGAGCTGGAGAGCGTGCGCAGCGGGCGCGGAACGCAGCGCCGCCAGCGCCAGTCCGTTCCGCTCGCCACCATCGCGCTGGTTGGTTACACCAATGCCGGCAAGTCGACGCTGTTCAACCGGCTGACCGGCGCCGAGGTTTTGGCCGACGCGCGGATGTTCGCCACGCTCGACCCGACGGTGCGGCACGTGGCGCTGCCATCGCGCCGCAAGGTGCTCATGAGCGACACGGTCGGCTTCATCCGCAGCCTGCCGACCACGCTGGTCAAAGCTTTTCGCGCCACGCTCGAAGAGGTGACGGAGGCTTCGCTGCTGCTGCACGTGGTGGATGCTTCGTCGCCGTACGCTCCGCATCAGACCGCGCACGTCCTCAAGGTGCTGGCCGAGATCGGCGCGGCGCAGACCCGGCAGATTCTAGCGTTGAACAAGATGGATCTGCTGGCGGGATCCGAAGAGGGATCCGAGAGCCTGGCGCAGCGGATTCTGGGCGAGATTCGCGGACCGGCTGCCGCGCGGGCCGTTCCGGTTTCGGCGCGAACCGGCGCGGGGATCGAAGCGCTGCTGGCGGCCATCGACGAGGAACTTCCGCTCGACCCGATCTCGCGGGTCCGGTTCCGCATTCCGGCCGGCGATGGCTCGCTCATCCACCTGGTGCACGAGCACGCCAAGGTGCTCTCCAGCCGCTATCGAGGCCAGGTCTGGGAGGTGGAAGCCGAAGTCCCGGAATCCATCCAGCGGCGGCTCAGCCGCTATTCGGTCAAAAGCGCCCCGGCCAAAAAACGCCCCAGCCAATGATATTCTGGCAACAGGGGTTGACGATTCCCGAAGCCTTCGGTGGCGCATGAATTTTCCGAACACGCTGACAATTCTGCGGATCTTCTTCGTGCCGTTCCTGGTGGCGGTTCTGGTGGAGCAGGATCTCCGCGTTGAGTTTCACGGCGTGGTCTGGGTGGCCAACGAATTTCTGGCGCTCGGGATCTTTCTTGCCGCCGCTGCCACCGACCTGCTGGACGGCTACCTGGCGCGGCGCTGGGGACAAATCACCACCGTCGGAACGCTGCTCGATCCCATCGCCGACAAGCTGCTGATTTCAGCCGCGCTGGTTTCCCTCGTCCAAACGCACCGCGTGCCGGCCTGGATGGTGGTGCTGATCGTCGGGCGCGAGTTCGCGGTGTCGGGATTGCGCAGCATCGCCGCCGCCGAAGGTTACACCATCCAGGCCAGCGATCTGGGCAAGACCAAGATGATCACGCAGGTGATCGCGATCTCCATGGTGCTGGTGAGCATCCGCTGGACCGCGCTGCAGGGCTTCGCGATGCTGTGGATGTGGGGCGTGGTGGTTTTCGGGATCGCCTCGGCGGTGGAATACTTCCGCAAGTTCTGGCGCAAGGTGGACAATTCCATCAAGTACCGGCGCCGCAAGGAACTGCTGCGCATCGAGCGGCAACGCAAGCGCATGGCGCGAGCGCAGGCCCGGCCGGAAGCGCAGAAGATGGGCCAGCTTCAGTAGCCCGCGCTAGTCGCTCTCTTTGGGCGCGGGCGGAACGATTTCAAAATTGTCCTGCCGGAAGACGACTTCCAAGACTTGTCCCCGCGCTCCCAGCGGGCCCAGCAGCTTGCCGTTGAGCCGCACTTCGATGCCGGCCGCATTGCCCACTTTGAGCTTGGCGAATTCCCTGCCCTCGATGGTCTTGGTGTCGTTCGGCGCGAGAATGCCTTGGAAAACCATCTTGCCATCGGAGGAAGCGGCCAGCCAGGTTTCCTCGCGAGCCATCAAGTCGAGCAGGACCTTGAATCCAGGCGAGGGCTGCCGGACCGCCGTTGATGTCGCGGTTGCCGCGGCGGGCGATGCGGCGGCGGATGCGGCTGGTTGCTGGCTGGCTCGAAGAGACACCGGAACAGCGCCCGGCTCGGGGTGAGCATCCACTCGCGCCGCAACCTGTGCGGGGGCTGCAACCCGGGCTTTGCGCCACCAGGCATAGAATGCCGAGCAGCCCGCCAGCGCCACCACTAGCACCGCCACCGACGCGTAGGCGCGGCGTCTTGCGCCACGAGGAGAAGAGGCGATCGGTGGTAAGTTCGTCAGCGTCGCGTCGTGCCGGCCGGGCAGTGGCAAGGGGGCGTCCGCGCTGAGCACTTGATTGATTTCCGCGTCGATCTCGGCAGTATCGAGCGACAACGCGCTGGCGTACTGATCGACGAAGCTCTTGTAGAAGAAGCCGCTTGGAAAAACGGAGCGATCGTCCGCTTCGATGGCATGCAGATATCGGATGCTTATTTTTGTGCGCGCTGCGACGGTTTCGAAATCCAAACCTTGTTCAATGCGCGTCTGCCGCAGCCGCTGGCCCACGGAAAACTTCATTAAGTCGCCATCCAGCTTACAGTTATAATACAACAGTCGGTGGCACAACACGGTACCGTTGGGATGTCGGTGGTGGTGGTGAACTGGAATCGCCGCGACCTTTTGCGATCCTGCTTGCAGTCACTTGAACGGCAAGAGTTGAAGCAAGCGTTCGAAGTCATCGTGGTAGACAACGGTTCCGCCGATGGTTCCGCGGAGATGGCGGCCGCGGAATTTGCCGCGAATCCAGCGCTTAATCTGAAGCTGATTCGGAACCAGGATAATCGCGGTTTCTGCGCGGCCAATAACCAGGGTTTCGCTGCGTCCGGCTCGGATTTGATCGCCCTGCTGAACAACGATGCGGAAGCGGACCCACATTGGCTTTCGTCTTTGGCCGATGCGTTCGAAAGCCGGCCCGAAATCGGAATGGCGGCCTCCAAGATCCTGGTGCACGAAGACCCGCGGCGCATCGATAAGGCCGGCCACTTGATCTATCCGGACGGCCAGAATCGCGGCCGCGGCAGCGGTGAATTGGACATCGGCCAGTATGACCGCGTCGAAGAGGTTCTGTGGCCCGACGGATGCGCCGCCATGTACCGGCGCGCGATGCTGGACCAGATCGGAGGATTTGACGAGGATTTTTTCGCCTACGCCGATGACGCCGAGCTGGGACTGCGCGCCAGGATCGCGGGTTGGAAATGCCTGTACGTTCCGCAAGCGGTGGTGCGGCATCATCGCGGCGCGACGCTGGGCGTACGGTCGTCACGCCGGCTGGAACTGATCGAGCGCAACCGCGTGCTGCTGGCGGCCAAGCTGTTTCCGTGGAGTCTGCTGTGGCTGAACGGGGTTTACTACGCGCTGCGGTTGGCAGCCGGCTTGTGGGCCGCGTTGAGGGGGCGAGGCGAGGTGGGCCGCTATGCGGGATTCGGCGGGAAGCTGCGCGCCGCCCTCGCACTGCTGAAGGGCGATCTGGAGGCCTTGACGATGCTGCCGCGAATGCTTCGCAAGCGACGCCAGGTGGATCGCATCCGCAAGCTGTCGCCCGGCGAGGTAAGAAAGCTGATCCTGGATCACCGGATACCGCTGAAGCAGCTCACCGAACAGGGCGTCTGAACGGCGCCGGCACGATTCCGCGCGAGTTGACAGAGGTTGACCCACTTGGGTACTCTCCAAGTGCGACTGGCATGCTCGGCACCGACATTCTCGCTTGGAAGAAACTCGCGCGCGAAAAGCACAAGCCTGTGCATGTGATCCTGTTCATCACCGATCACTGCAACGCCAAGTGCGGCACCTGTTTCTACTGGCAGAATCTGAACCAGGGCGAGTCCCTGAAGCCGGACCATATCGACAAAATCTCGGACGCGCTGGGCGAGCTGGTGTGGCTGGACATCTCCGGGGGCGAGCCGTTTCTGCGCAAGGACATCGACGCCATCTGCCACCGCTTCATCGAAAACAACCGCGTCCGCTTCATTAACATCCCGACCAACGCCATTCAGACCAGCGTGATCGAGCGGTCGGTGCAGGGCATTCTTTCGAATCGCAAGAATTTCCGGCTGAACATCGCGCTTTCGATCGACGGCATCGGCGAAAATCACGATCGGGTTCGCGGCGTGCCGGGCAACTACGCCAAGGCCCTGGCCACCATGGACGCGATGCGGCGGATTCGCGAGCAGGACGAACGGCTGTCGCTCAGCCTGGTCACCACCGTGATGCGGCACAACATCGAAGACGTGAAGAAGCTGCTCGCGTTGGGCGCCTCGGAATGGAAGCTGGATTATCACTCGTTGAACATCCTGCGCGGGCAGCCCATGGATCCGGCGCTCCAGGCGCCAACGCCGGAACAATTCGCCGAAGTTTCCAAGCTCCAGTTGCAACTCTGCCGGCAATACTTTCGCGGACGCTGGGGCGCGCTCGGCGGATGGACGGCCGTGATGGGCAGGTTCCTGCTGAACCGCTACTACATGCGCGAAATGGAAGGGCATCCCAGAGACATTTCGTGCAATGCGGGCGATGTGAGCTGCGTGATCGACGCCAACGGCGACGTCTATTTCTGCGAGCTGCTCAAGCCGATCGGCAATCTCAAGACCTACGATTGGGACTTCGATCGCCTGTGGCACGACTTCGAAGCCACCCAGCTTCGCGCCAAGGTGCAGAACGGCTGCCACTGCACGCACGAATGTTTTCACACCAAGAATCTCATCTTCACTCCCTGGCGGCTGGTTTAGACCGTGTTTAATCCGCGGTTTCGGAAGCTGGTGGAACCGCTGGTGCCCCGGTTCGTGCTGCGCTGGCTGGATCCTTTCCATACGTCGCTGCTGGAGCGTCTGAAGCAGGCCGGACAGAAACTGCCTCCAGGCGCTTTGGTTCTGGATGCGGGCGCCGGCGAATGCCCGCACTCGACGCTGTTCGCCCACACGCGCTACGTCAAAGTGGATCGCGGCATCGGCGATCACACCTGGGACTATTCCAACGTCGACGTTCTCGCCGACGTCTGCTCGCTGCCGTTTCGAGACGGCGTTTTCGACGCGGTCATTAATATCCAAGTGCTGGAGCACATCAAAGAACCGCGCACCTGCGTGGAAGAGATGGCCCGGACGCTCAAGCCGGGCGGGCAACTCATCCTGACCACGGTGCAGTGCTGGGAGATCCACCAGCATCCCAATGACTTCTTCCGCTTCACGCGTTACGGGCTGACGTACTTGTTCGACCAGGCCGGACTCGAAAGCCGCGTGGAGGCCTTGGGCGGGCTTTTCTGGCTGATCGCTTTCCGGCTCATGGCGATCCTCGGTTTTTTCCAGAAGGGCTGGCGCTGGCTGATTTTCGTGGTGCTCTCGCCCATTTTCGGATTCGCGATTCCAGTGGTCTGTTACTTCCTGGATCCGCTGGACCGGCGGCGCGATTACACGCTCGGGTATTTCTGCTGGGCGCGCAAGCCGTGAGCAGCCCCTGGTCTCATGGCGACTGAGAGTTCCCTGATCATCATCACGCTGGATCGCGCGCCCTTGCTTCGGCGCACGCTGGAAGGGCTCACCCGGCAGACCCGGCCAGTGGGTGAAGTTCTGGTGGTGGACAACGGCCCGACGCCGGACAGCGAACGCGCGGCGCGCTCCTTCGAGAGCTCGCTTCCGATCCGCTACGTGACGGAACCGCAGCGCGGGTACGGGCGAGCGCGCAATCGCGGCCTCACCGAGGCGCACGGCGATGTCATCTACTTTCTGGATGACGATTGCGTGCCGGAGCCGGATTGGGCCGAGGTGCTCCGGCGAGCGCTCGAATCCGGGATCGCCGACCTGGCGGGCGGTTCACGATTGCCGGGACAAACGGGTCTGGCGGCGCGGCTCGAATACCTGTCGACGGATGGTCCGGTGTTGTCGCCACTGCTGGCGGCGGGGCCGGCGCGGCACTTGTCCACCTCGAACCTCATCCTGCGCCGGGAAGTGGTCGAGCAGGTCGGGCAGTTCGACGCAACGCTGGTGATGTGCGAGGATCGCGACTATACTACCCGCGCGCGCCAGCGTGGCTTTCGGCTGTACTACGAGCCAAGAGCGCGGGTCACTCACTACGCGCCGATTTATCATTTGTCCGAATACCTGCGCAAGATGCGGCACTACGGCCACGGGACGTCGCAGTATTTCACGCGCTGGCGCGACGAAGAGCCGCTGGCCCGTCTGTTTCCGGCGAGTCCGGCGGCGCGCCTGGCGCTGCTTCCCGCTCTGGCCGCCGCCGGCACCGGATACCTGGTGGCTCGGAATCTGCCACAATGTCCTGACGCCGTGCCGCTGAGTCCGCTGCTGTTCTGCGGACAACTCTGGTGGCACTGGGGCGGATTCGAAGCCATGCGAGAGGAGCGCCGGAAAACTTGCTGAATCGGAGAATCGTCGCTCTGGGCCGCGCGCTGATTCCGCGCTTCGTCATCGATCAGATCAATCCTTTCGACCGCTTCGTGCTGGATGCGGTCCGGGAATTCGCCGGTAAGCTTGCTCCGAATTCGCTGATCCTGGACGCCGGCGCAGGCGAGGCGCAGTACGGACCCGAACTCACGCGCGCCGGACATCGCTACCGCGCGATCGATCTGGGTGTCGGCGAAGGCGACTGGGACTACGGCAAGATCGACGCCTGGGCCAAGGTAGAAGAGCTGCCGTTTCCCGGCGAAACTTTCGACGGCATGCTGAGCCTGGCGGTGCTCGAGCACACGCCCTTCCCGCGCGGCACCCTGCATGAAATGGCGCGAGCGCTCAAGATGGGCGGCCAGCTCATGATCATCGTGCCCACCATGTGGGAAGAACACCAGATGCCCAACGACTTCTACCGGTTCACGCGCTACGGCGCGATCCGGCTGCTCGAGGAGGCCGGCTTCGCGGTGGATCAGGTGCGCCCGTTGGGCGGCTACTTCTGGTTCATGGGCCGGAAGTTCATCGACATGCTGGAATTCTTCGAGACTTTCCCGCGCTGGTTGCTGTGGCCGCTGCTGGTGATTCCGTTCGGGTTCGTTTTGCCGATGATCTTCACGCATCTGGACTGGCTGGATCGCGACAAATACTACACCATCGGGCAGCTATGCTTCTGCCGGCGCGTTCGGGAACCGGGTGGAGCGGACGGCGCCAAGATCCTGCCGTGAGGCCCTCGCGCAACTACACTGGGATATAGATGCTGAGCAAAACACTTTTCAGGCTGGCACTCCTGATGGTCCTTGCGTCCGCTGCTTTAGGCGCCGATTTCAGCGGAACAGCCGCGCTCGAATTTACTCGCAAAGCCGTCTCCTTCGGCCCTCGTCCCCCCGGTTCCGCCGCCAACCAGAAACTGCAGGCGTACATCGAATCGCAACTGAAAATGCTGCGTTGCCAGGTTTCCTTCGACGCCTTCACGGCCAAGACACCGGTGGGTCCGGTGGCGATGCGCAACATCATCGCGAATTTTCGCGGCACTTCGGGCCGCGCCATCGTGATCACCGGCCACTTCGACACCAAGCCGATCCCAGGCAGCGTGTTCCTGGGCGCCAACGATGGCGGCTCGTCCACGGGTTTCCTGCTGGAGCTGGCGCGCGTCGTAAATAGCATGTCGACTCCCGACGACATCTACCTGGTCTGGTTCGACGGCGAAGAAGCCTTCGGCGAATGGTCGGCCACCAATGGCACTTACGGCAGCCGCCATCTGGCGGACAAGTGGTCGGCCGAAGGGACGCTGGCGCGCATCAAGGCGCTGATCAATGTCGACATGATCGGCGACAAAGACCTCGGCATCCTGCAGGAGACCTTGTCTTCTCAGCCGCTGCGCCGCCAGGTGTGGCAGACCGCCAACGACCTCGGCTACGGCAAGTATTTCCTCGACTCGCAATTACCCACCGAAGACGATCATCTTCCGTTTCTCAAGCGCGGCGTGAACGCGCTCGACCTGATCGACTTCGACTACGGACCGAACAACGCGTACTGGCACAACGAAAAAGACACCATGGACAAGATCAGCGCGCACAGCCTGGAGGTGGTGGGAAGCGTGCTGACGGCGGTGATCCGGAAGCTGTAAGCGCGCCATGCAACGCATCTACGTGATCGCGACCGGGGGCACCATCGAGAAGGTGTACTCGGAACAGACCGGAAACGTCCAGAACCTGGACACCAAGATCGAACGATACTTCCGCTTGCTGCGCCTGCCGGACACCAAGATCCAGGTCGCGCACCTGATGAACAAGGACAGCCTGGAGATGACGGACTCCGACCGCGCTCAGGTGCTTAACGCGGTGCGCGAAAAGCTGAAAGATCCCGCGCCGGTGGTGATCACGCACGGGACCGACACCATGGTGGACACGGGACTGCTGCTGAAAAGCAATCTCGGGGAGCTGCGTTTTCCGATCGTGCTCACCGGCGCGATGACGCCGCTGGGTTTCGAAGCCAGCGACGGTCTGCAAAACCTGACCGAAAGCCTGTTCGCCGCGCGCACGCTGCCGCCCGGGGTTTACATCGTGATGCACAACCAGGCGTTCCCGATCGACCGGGTGCGCAAGGATCGCGAACTGGCACGATTCGTCTGGAAGTAACTGGACCGCTCCCTCACGGTCACGGCTCGGTTGATGGCTTACGAGCCGCGCGTGTCAGCAAGCGGTCTTAGTGGCCCGCGGCGGCCTGGACTGAGCGCTCCTCGGCCGCAGCGTTGGAACGCGGCCGCAAGTTTCCCAACAAAACTCGCCAAACCACGCGCGGATGCATCACGCTGGGCGGCGGAGCGAGCAGGTTGCCCACGCGATGAAACGCGAGGGCCGGCACCGGATCGTGATGCGCTGCTTTTTGCAGCTTGGACATGTACCAGTTGATGATATTCGCGCCGGCGTTGCGCGGTCCCACGGTCTCCTTCATGCGCAGGTCGTTGCCCACAGCAACGCTCCACGGAATGTCCACTACTTTAGAGGCGCGTGCGAAGAAACGCTTCGCCAGATCGTGGGAACCCTGGCCCAGCGTTTCGTCCAGTTGCACGGCTTCGAGCGCCGCCACCGACATTCCTTGCCCGTAAATCGGGTTGAAGCTCGAGATCGCATCTCCGAAGACGAGATAGCCTTCCGGAAATCGCTGCAACTTTTCGTAGCGCCGCCGCACGCTCGCCTGGAATCGCGCGGACATGGCATCGCCGATCGGTTCCGCATTGCGGATCACTTCATAGATGAAGGGCGCCGGCAGTGTGCGCGCGTACTCGATGAAGCCTTCCAGGTCCAGTGGCGCTGCCTGGCCGAAGTGTCCGATGAGCGTCAAAGTCCAACGCCCGCCCTCCTGCGCCAGCATTACCCCGCCGCGCTTGCCCTCGGGCGTCGGCGGCGTGACTGCGGCGATATCGCCATCCAGGTGCTCGGGCCGGCGGCGGAACCAGCGCGTGGTGTACGCAAGCGCTACTTCCACTCGCTCCTCCGCCGGTTTGCCATAGCCCATGCCTTCCAGCCATTGCGGGCTGTGCGAGCCGCGTCCGGTTGTGTCCACCACTAAATCGGCCGTGAGCGTCTCGCCGCCAATCTTGATTCCCGTCACGCGCGCGTTGTCAGCCGAGGCTGCCAGTCCTTCGACGGTGGTGTTCTCGCGCGCCTGCACATTTGGCAGAGCCAGCACGCGCCTGCGCACCGCGGTCTCGAGAAAAGGGCGGCTCATCAACAGGCCGTTCAAGCCGCTGGTGAACTTGGCCAGACAGGCGCCCTGCATAAACCAGCGGCTGTCGCGAGTCAGGTCGCCTTCGACGGCGCCGGCCGCGATCAACTCCTGCGCGATCCCGGGGAAGAAGCGCTCCAGCACGTCCCGGCCGCTGGCCAGCAACCCGTGAGTGTGCCGTCCCTGCGGAACACCGCGCCGATTCTCCACGGTGGCTGGAAACGAATCGCGCTCCACGATGGTGACGCGACCGCAATGATCGGCGAGCGCGCGCGCACACAGCAATCCCGCCATGCTTCCGCCGACCACGATGCCGTGTTCCATAAGTGCGTCACCCCCAGCGAACGATTGTACTGCGCCCCGGCGGGCGCCGCACGCCGTGGTACCATTCTCTATATTGAGAAAATGTACCGGAATAGAGATTGGAAAAAAGCGCGGGAATCCGGACGTCTCCGAACCGATCGACCGGCGCATGGCCCGGCGGCTGGCCGCATTGCGCGCCGAGCGAGCCTGGACTCTGGAGGCCCTGGCCGCGAAAACCGGAATCAGCCGCGCCACCCTCTCGCGCCTGGAGCGCTGTGAATTGAGTCCCACCGCCGGCATGCTCAACAAGCTGTGCGCGCAGTTTGGATGGACTGCCTCGCGCTTGATGGCCGAAGCGGAGAGCGGCCCGCCCACCGTGGTCCGCGCTGCCGAACAAGTCACCTGGAAGGATCCTGAATCCGGTTACGTTCGCCGGGTATTGTCGCCTCCGCACCCGAACCTGAAGGGCGAGCTGGTGGAGGTCTCGCTGCCGGCGGGTGCAACGGTCAGCTATGACGTGTCCCCGCTGCCGGGATTGGAACATCATCTTTGGATGCTCGACGGCGTGCTGTCGCTCGAAATCGAGGGCGCCGGTTTCCGGCTCAAGAAGGGCGATTGCGTGCGCTACGTTCTGTCGGGCTCGTCGCGGTTTGCATGCGGCGGCAAGCGTCCGGCCCGATATCTGGTCGCCATGGTGCATCCGTGAAGCGCGTCCGGGAAGGTGAATCGATGGCTGCAACCAATCCACTTTGCATTGAACTTTGGAATCCGGATCCGGCCGGTGTGAACGAGGAGCTCGATATGCTGGGCGGCGTATTGCACGCGTGCGTCCATGCCGGCGGGAGCGTCAGTTTCATTTTGCCGTTCTCGCGCGACGATGCCAGGGCCTTCTGGCAGGATCAGGTTCTGCCGGGCGTCAACGACGGGAGCCGCCGGGTTCTGGTGGCGCGCCTGGCCGGGAAAATCGTCGGAACGGTGCAGCTCGATCTGGCCACGCCACCCAACCAGCCGCATCGCGCGGAAGTCAAGAAGCTCCTGGTGCATCCCGATGCCAGGCGCCGCGGAATCGCGCGATCCCTCATGGCGGCGGTGGAGGAGCAGGCGCGCCAGGCCCGCCGGACACTGCTCACGCTCGACACTGTGACGGGCGGATTCGCCGAACGGCTCTATCTGTCGTCGGGCTATGTCGCGATCGGCGTGATCCCGCGCTACGCGCTCAATTTCGATTCCAGCAAGGTGGAGTCCACCACGGTGATGTACAAGGAAGTTCCGCCGGAATCGAATACGCGACATGGACGTGACTAGGCGGCGCGGCCTCCGGATGCCGGCCGCGATTTTCTGCTAACTTCGCATCATGGGGTTGGAACATTTCGATTGGGAAGTCGGAGACGTTTTCGTTCTCCACCTGCAGGGTCCGATAACGTTCGGGGATGGAACCAGAAAGCTGCGCCAGTTGATCCAGGACTCGCTCAACGCCGGAAAGAAGAAAATCCTTCTGAACATGGCGGAGGTGTACTACATCGACAGCAGCGGCCTGGGCGAACTGGTGGCAGCACATACCACCGCTGCGCATCACGGCGGCAAATTGAAGCTGATGAAGCTCACCAAGAAAGTCCAGGACGTTGTGCAGCTCACGAAGGTGCATCGGGTCTTTGAAGTATTCAACGACGAGGCTTCGGCGCTGAAAAGCTTTGCGGAGTAGCGGACCGCGTTAAAATAGCAGCGTCCCCTGATGACCCAAGCCACCGCAATGCTCAAGGCCACCCCGCTCAACGCCGCGCATCGCAGGCTGGGCGCCAGGATGGTCGACTTCGGCGGCTGGGACATGCCGGTCCAGTATTCGAGCATTCTCGAAGAGCATCACGCGGTGCGGCGGAACGCCGGACTGTTCGACGTCAGCCACATGGGCGAGATCGAAATCCGCGGGCGCGATGCATTCGCGCTCACCGACTACGCCACCACCAACGCAGTCGCGAAGTTGAAAATCGGACAGGCGCAGTACTGCGGCTTGCTGTACGAGCACGGCGGTTTCGTGGACGACATCCTGGTTCATAAGGTGGCCGACGATCATTATTTCCTGTGCGTCAATGCGTCCAATCAGGAAAAGGACTTCGAGCACATTCAGGCGCTGAACCGCACCGGCGCCCAGGTGGAGTTCGCCAGTGCGCGCTACGCGCAGTTGGCGATTCAAGGCCCGCGCGCGCTCGCGATTCTCGGGAAGCTCACCGCCACGGATCTCGCAGCGATCCAGTATTATCACTTCGCCGATGGCCGGGTGTCGGGGACCGCGGCGCGCATCGCCCGCACCGGCTACACCGGCGAGGACGGCTTCGAGATCTACATCGCGCCCGAACAGGCCGAGCGCATCTGGAATGAGATCCTGGACGCCGGCCAGGAATTCGGCATCAAGCCGTGCGGCCTGGGCGCGCGGAACACGCTGCGCCTGGAGGCCAAGATGGCGCTGTACGGCCACGAGATTCACGCCTCCATCACGCCGTACGAAGCGGACCTGGCTTGGATCGTGAAACTTGACAAGGGCGATTTCGTCGGCCGCGCGGCGCTGGCCAAGCAGAAAGAGGCGGGCATTCAGCGCAAGCTGGCCGGGTTCGAAATGACCGGCCGCGGAATCGGGCGCGACGGTTACGAAGTATTTCTGGAAGGCGCGCCGGCGGGCTGGGTCACCAGCGGCGGTCCCGCGCCGACGCTGAACAAGAACATCGGACTGTGCTATCTTCCTACCGATCGAGCCAAAACGGGGCAGCGGATCGAAATCATGATCCGCAATCAGGCGGTGGAAGCCGTAACGGTTCCCACGCCATTCTACAAGCGAGACAAGTAAAGGAATGTATCCAGCAAATTTTCACTACACCAAGGAACACGAGTGGGTGCGTGTCGAAGGCGATGTGGGCGTGGTCGGAATCACCGATCACGCGCAGAATCAACTGGGCGATATCGTGTATGTCGATCTGCCGAAAACGGGGACGCGGGTGGAGCAGGGCAAGACGCTCGGCTCGGTGGAGTCGGTAAAGGCCGTCTCCGACATTTATTCGCCGGTCTCGGGCGAGGTGGTCGAGGTGAACGACACGCTCGCCACGGCGCCCGAAAAGTTGAATGAGGATCCACACGGGGAGGCGTGGCTTGTTAAAATCAAGTTGTCGGCCCCCGGCGAAATCCAGCAACTTCTCTCCGCCGAAGACTATCAGAACTACGTAGCTGCTGAGGAATCGAAGCACTGAGCCTCGAGTTAGGGAACGTGACCACGCTTGCGCTATTTACCGAAGTCTGATCTGGAGCGCCGCGCCATGCTGTCGGCGATCGGCGCGAATTCCATCGAAGATCTTTTTGCGCACTTGCCGGCCGAGGTCCGGCTGAACCGGCCGCTGGACATCGCGCCGGGCAAGTCGGAATACGAGATCGTCGATTATTTCAAGGCGCGCGGCGAGGAAAACGCCAACGGCTATGCGTCCTTTCTGGGCGCGGGCGTTTACCATCACTACCGGCCGGTGCTGGTGGATACCGTGGTGTCGCGCGGCGAGTTTCTGACGTCCTACACGCCGTATCAGGCCGAGATCGCGCAAGGAACGCTGACCACCATCTTCGAATTTCAGACCATGATCTGCCAGTTGACCGGCATGGAAGTGGCCAACGCGTCCATGTACGACGGCTCGACGGCGGTGCCGGAAGCCGCCATGATGGCCATGCGGATCACCGGGCGCGACCGGATCGTGGTGGCTCGCACGGTGCATCCGGAATATCGCGAAGTTTTGGCAACGTACGCGCAGCATCAAGGCATGCCGGTGGCCGAGTGCGGGTATCGCCGCGACGCGGGCACGCTGGATGAAGACGATCTGGAAAAGCGGGTGGATGAGGAAACGGCGGCGGTGATCATTCAGTCGCCGAACTTTTTCGGGATCGTTGAGGATGTGCGGCGCGCGGCGGAGATTGCGCATCGGCGGGGAGCGCTGCTGATTGTCGTGTTCGCGGAAGCCGTTTCGCTCGGGCTGCTGGAGCCGCCGCGCGAGGCCGACATCGTGGCGGGCGAACTGCAATCGTTCGCCATCTCGCCGGCTTACGGCGGGCCGTTCGCCGGAATCATCGCGACCAAGGAGAAGTTCATGCGGCAGATGCCCGGCCGCATCGTCGGCGAAACCAAGGATTCCCGCGGCAATCGCGCGTTTTGCCTGACGCTGGCCACGCGCGAGCAACACATCCGCCGCGAGAAGGCGACTTCCAACATCTGCACCAACCAGGCGCTGATCGCGCTGATGGCGACGGTTTTTATGACCGTGTACGGCAAAGAAGGCTTGCGCGAACTGGCCGAGCAGAATCTGGCCAAGGCGCACTATCTGGCCGGCAAGGTGCCGCTCAGATTCTCCGGGCCGTTCTTCAATGAATTCGTCGCGTCCACCAACGGGCGCGCGCCCGATCAAGTGAACGACGGGCTGCTCAAGAAGAAAATTATCGGCGGCCTTGCGCTGGGCCGCTTCTACCCCGAGCTTGAAAACGCGATGCTTTTGTGCGCCACGGAAATGAGCCGCCGCGAAAAGATGGACGCGGTGGCGGAGGCATTCCAGGGATGATCCGGAAAGTCCGCCCGCACATCAATCAGAACGAGCCGCTGTTGTTCGAACGCAGTTCGCCGGGCAAACGCGGTTACCAGTTGCCGGCGCTGGATGTGCCCGCGGTGGACGCAGCCGCGGTGTTGGGCGGCCGCAACACGCGCGCGGAAATCGAAGGTTTTCCGGAAGTGAGCGAGGTGGAGGCCATCCGGCATTTCACGCGGCTGTCGACGCACAACTACGCGATCGACCTGGGACTCTATCCGCTGGGCTCCTGCACCATGAAATACAATCCGCGCGTGAACGAGCAGGTGGCGCGCATCGAGGGCCTGGCGTGGGCGCATCCTTACCAGCCGGAATCGCTCTCGCAGGGAATCCTGGAGGTGATGGGCGCGCTCGAAAAGATGCTCGCCGAAATCACTGGCATGGACGCGGTGACGCTCCAGCCGGCCGCGGGCGCGCATGGCGAGTTCACGGGCATATTGCTGATCCGCGCGCTGCTGGAATCGCGCGGCAATCCGCGCAAGAAGCTGCTGATTCCCGATTCGGCGCATGGAACCAATCCGGCCACTGCGACCACGGCCGGCTACGCGGTGGAGAATATCAAATCCAATGCGCGCGGCATGGTGGACGTCGAGGAGCTCGCGAAGTCGGTGACCGAGGACGTCGCGGCGCTGATGATCACCAATCCCAACACGCTGGGAGTTTTCGAAGAGAACATCACGCGCATCGCCGAGATCCTGCACGCCAAGGGAGCCATGGTGTACATGGACGGCGCGAACATGAATGCGCTGGTGGGGATCGCGCGCCCCGGCGACTTCGGCGTGGACGTGATGCATCTCAATCTGCACAAGACCTTCTCGACGCCGCACGGCGGTGGAGGTCCGGGATCGGGTCCGGTGGCGGTGAAGGGGCCTCTGGCCCCTTTCCTGCCCACACCGAGGTTGCAGCGAGTGGGAAGCCGCTGGACTTGGAACTACGACCTGGCGCAATCGATCGGACGCGTGCGCGCGTTCTACGGCAACATCGGCATGCACATCCGCGCGCTGGCGTACATCCTGGCGCACGGCGGCGACGGGCTTCGCAACGCGACTAAGGACGCGGTGCTCAACGCCAATTACATCCGCACGTTGATCGAGCCGTACTACGATCTGCCGCACAAGGCGCCGACCATGCATGAGTGCGTGTTCAGCGACGACCGCCAGTCCAAGCGCGGCGTGCGCACCGGCGATATCGCCAAGCGCCTGATCGATTACGGATTCCATCCTTACACCGTGAGCTTTCCGCTGATCGTACATGGCGCGCTGATGATTGAGCCGACCGAGACCGAGAGCAAGGACGAACTGGACCTGTTCATCGACGCCATGATTTCGATCGCCCAGGAAGTGGAAGAGAATCCTGAGGTGGTGTTGAAGGCTCCGCATGACACGCGCACCAGCCGCGTGGACGAAGTGACGGCCGCGCGCAAACCGGTGGTGCGGTGGAAGCCGGAGAGCACGTCGGGCAAGGCCGCGGATTAATCGGGTAGAATTGCGCGCCCTTCCACCAGTCGGATAGATTGGAGGTGGAGGAATGGGTGAGTGGTTGAAACCGGCGGTCTTGAAAACCGTTAGCGGGGTGACTCGCTCGGGGGTTCGAATCCCTCTTCCTCCGCCAGAAGCTCAGCCCTTGGGAGCTGGCTCGTGTGCGTTGCGGCTCAAGGCGCGAATGACCGGCGGCCGCGAGAACCGGATGGCAAAGCCCGCGCCGACAAACCAATACGGCGTGCGGGCGCACAGCGTGTGGCCAAGCTCGATGTCCACCTGCGTGTTGATTCCGAGCAGCTTGGTGATGCCGGTATCGGCGATCCAATGCGCCGGCTCATCGCCTTCGATGGGCGACAGCCGGTAGACTTCGCCGTATGCGCCGATGCCGCGGCCGAGCTTCCTGCTGACGCTGAGGCTGACAGCGTGTTCCGTGGTTTCAGCGCCCCATCGGAAGTTGACGTTGCCGCCGGCCTGGAAATGCGCGGGCAGCGACTTGCTCCAGCAAAGCTCCAACGACGGGTCGCGCCTGCCGCTGCTGAAATACGCGCTGCCAGTTGGGATGGACAGGGATCCGATGGCTGTGAACGCCGGTAAGTAGCGCTGTTCGCTCCAGACGCGAACCTTGAGACCGGCCTCCAGGTCGGATCCTCCGGAGTGATGTTGCCGCGCTCCGTCCACGAGGGTCGATTCCCTGGCGAAGCCGTCCGCGCCCAAGCGCGCCTCAGCAAAGCGGGTGACTCCGATACGCAGGAGCGAGAAGGGTGCGGCGAACTCGCGGGACGATTCCATCGCGTGCCGGCTCAGCAGCAGCCCGCCCTCCAGTTCGAGCGTGCCGGGTGATAGGGTGTCGGTGGGTTCGGTGAGACCGGGCCGATCGGGGGAAATTTCTTCGGGAGCCGCGCCCTCGCTGCTGGCCTGGGGAACGATGGGGTCGGTTCCGCCCATCACGATTGCAGCCAGCCCGATCGCGACCGGCAATATGCGCACAACGATTCTGTGTTTCATCGTTGAGCTTATCGGCCAGATGCGGCGAAGCGAGAGAAATTCGGCGGCCTAGTCCCTGGCGTTGGCGCCATCCCAACGTTTGGCGTCAGGATCGGGAAGGCCCAGCAGGTCGAGCACCCGCGCGACGCTGTGGTCGACGATATCCAGCGCGCTTTTCGGCTGGTGGTAGAAGGCCGGCATGGGCGGCGCGATGATCGCCCCCATCTCGGCGAGCGCGGTCATGGTTCGGAGGTGACCCAGGTGCAAAGGCGATTCCCTCACCATGAGAACCAGCCTGCGCCGCTCCTTGAGCGCCACGTCGGCGGCGCGGATCAGCAGGTTCGAGCTGATGCCGGCCGCGATCGCCGACATGCTGTGGACCGAGCACGCCGCGATCACCATGCCGTCGGTGGGAAACGATCCGCTGGCCAAGCGGCATCCGACGTCATCGATCGAATAGGCGAAGTCGGCCAGGCTCTTCACGTCCGCCGCCAGCCTGCCGGTCTCCAGGAACAGCGTCTTTTCCCCGGCCCGCGTCAGGATCAAATGCGTCTCGACGCCCGAGCGCTGCCGCAGCTTCTCCAACAGCCGGATGCCGTAAATCGAGCCGCTGGCTCCGGCGATTCCCACCACGATTCTCAAGAGTGGCCTCCCATGAGCACCAGCTTTCGAGAATATCGCATCCCGAGGTTTGAGACTTCGCCAGCCGTGGATTCGCGGCGGGAATCTGTGTTAGAGTGGCGGAGTATGCGGATTCTAGCGGGCCTGATCGTGGCGCTGTTCTCCTTGCTGAGCGTTGGCTGTGAAGATGGCGTGATGTTGCAACCCTCCGTGCAAGGCGAATGGTCCAGCTTCCACAACGCCAAGCATCAGGTCAGCAAAGACGCCCAGCCTTCGGCCGAAAAGCCCGCCGCCGAGAAATAGCTAATACTTCGGGACGCTGGGGTCCACTTTGTCGCTCCAGGCCAGGATGCCGCCCTTCATGTTGCGGACCTTCTTGAAGCCGGCCTGCTTCAGGAAATCCACCGCCTTGGCGCTGCGCACGCCGCTCTTGCAGTGCGCCACGATCTCATCGGCGGAATCCAGTTCGTTCACTCGCTTGGGCAGATCGCCCAGCGGGATCAGCCGGGCGGAAGGAATGCGGCAGATCTGGTACTCGTGCGTCTCGCGCACGTCGATCAGGACAAATGAATCGCCGCGGTCGATCTTGGCCTTCACTTCGACGGGTTCGATGTCGCCTTCAACCGGCGCCGGCTCCTGCGGTTGATTCGGAATGCCGCAGAACTCCTGGTAGTCGATCAGCTCATGAATGGTCGGATGATCGCCACACACCGGGCACTCGGGATTCCGGCGCAGCTTGAGCTCGCGGAACCGCATCGCCAGCGCGTCATAGAGCAGCAGCCGGCCCACCAGGGGTTCGCCCGCGCCCAGGATCAGCTTCACGGTTTCGGTGGCCTGGATCAGCCCGATCACGCCCGGCAAAATGCCCAGCACTCCCCCTTCGGCGCAACTCGGAACCAGACCCGGAGGTGGCGGCTCGGGATACAGGCAGCGGTAGCAGGGGCCGCCCGGATAGGCGAACACCGTGGCTTGTCCCTCGAAGCGGAAGATCGACCCGTACACGTTGGGCTTGCCCAGCAGGACGCACGCGTCGTTGACCAGGTAGCGCGTCGGGAAATTGTCCGTGCCGTCAACTACCAGGTCGTAGTCCTTCAAAATCTGGAGCGCGTTCTCGCTCGAAAGCGCGGTCTCGAAGCGGTCGATCTCGACGAAGGGGTTGATGTCCAGCATGGTTTCGGCGGCCGAGTCCAGCTTCTTGCGGCCGACGTCCTTGGTGCCGTGAATCACCTGGCGCTGCAGATTGGTGAAGTCCACCACGTCGAAATCCACCAGGCCGATGCGCCCCACGCCGGCCGCGGCCAGATACATGCCCAGCGGCGCGCCCAGGCCGCCGGTGCCGATCAACGCGACCTTGGCGTTCTTCAACTTCAACTGTCCGTCCATGCCGACCTCGGGCATGATCAGGTGGCGGCTGTAGCGGAGAATCTCCTCCTTGGACAGAGTGACCGGCGGCGTCGCGACACCGGCCGAGCCGCCCGCGATGCTGGGCACGATGGAAACCGTATCGCCATCTTTCAACGGCGTGGCTTCCTTGTTCAGGTAGCGGATGTCGTCGTCGTTCACGTACACGTTGACGAAGCTCCGCAACTTGCCTTCATCGTTGTACAAGTGCCGGCGCAGATCCGAGTATTGCGCGGTGAGCGCCGCGAGCACCTCGCCCACGGTCGCGCCTTTCAGTTCCACCGCGTCCTGCTTGGCGGCGTATTGCCGGAGCGGTGTGGGAATCAAAATCTTAGCCATAGATCAACTCTTCCTTGGGCGCCTCTTTCTGGTCGAAATCCGGGCGGTAGCTATTGGCGTGGTCGAAGCGCCCGTTCTTTATCGATAGCACGACGTAGGAGAACCACGGGCAGGAATTTTCCAGATCGCGCTTGGAGAAATACGCGTCGCAATCCGGATGCGAGTGGAACACTCCCAGCACGTTTACCCCTCGCGCGCTCGCTTCACTGTCCACGCGATGCAGGTCCTGCGGGTCCATCACGAAAAAATCCTCTTGCGGGCCGGTGTATGTATTGGGCAGCGGCACGGCTTCGCGCACCACGCCATCCGATCCCAGCATCACACCGCAACACTCTTTGGGAAAAATCTTTTCGGCATGCGACACCATGGTATCCCACGCCGCCTTCTCAATTCGAATCATTCCAGAACGGCTCACTCAGGTACTTGTAGGCGCCATCCGCGAGAATCGTAACGATCACGCCGCGCTTGCCGGCCTCGGCCAGTTTGCGCGCCACCGTCATGGCCGCAACGAAGTTCGCGCCCGAAGAAATTCCGGCCAGCACCGCCTCTTCACGCGCCAGGCGGCGGCACATGCCGTAGGCTTCCTCGGTTTCGATCCAGATGTTGTCGTCGGCTGCCTTGGGATCGTAAATGCCCGGCACGATCGCGGTGGGCATGTGCTTCAGCCCTTCCAGGCCGTGGAAGCCGGAGGAAGGCTGCGCCGAAATGCACTGGATGTTCGGGACTTCCTTGCGCAGTCGCCGCGAGTTGCCCATGAAGGTTCCGCTGGTTCCCATGCAGGCCACGAAGTGCGTGATGCGCCCATTGGTCTGCGCCAGGATCTCGAGCGCGGTGCCGTCGTAGTGCGCTTTCCAGTTGGCCGGGTTGTTGTATTGATCCGGATAGAAGTACTTGTCGGGATCGGCTTGATAGATCTCGCGGCACAGCCGGATGGCGCCGTCGGAACCCTCGCCCGGATCGCTGAACACCATCTCGGCGCCGTAGGCCCGCAGCACGTGCTTGCGCTCCAGGGATGCGTTCTTGGGCAGGCACAACTTGACCTTGTAACCGCGATAGGCCGCGATCATGGCGTACGCGATGCCGGTGTTGCCGCTGGTGGCGTCCAGCAGGACGCGATCCCGAGTCAGCTTGCCGGTGCGCTCGCCGTCCAGGATCATGTTCAGCGCGGCGCGGTCCTTGACGGACCCGCCCGGGTTGAAAAACTCGGCCTTGCCGTAGATCTCGATGCCGGGAAATTCGCGCGCCAGATGCTGCATCCGGATGAGCGGCGTGTTGCCGATGAGCTGCAGCAAATCCGTCGCGACCAGGCGCGAAACCGGCGGAACGATGCTGGTAGCCACGGACATTTGACTATCTCTAATGTTATCACCTATTTGTCGGTAGACAATAGGGCCTAAGTACTCTAAGGATGCAGTTGTTTAGATGCGGGAGCGGCGCGCGGGATGCAGGATCCCGGCGTTCGAATCGAGCCGGTCCGTTGCAGCATAACAACTGCCATGCCAGGTTGGCGATCCTCAGGCGTGGCTCTCGGATCAAGATTCAGGACGGACCGCTGCCGGCTTCCGCTCGAATGGCGGCTGGGAATTTCAATGTATACTTGCATTGAATTCGGCGCGGGGCCGTAGCTTTCCAGGCGCACACGCGACGACACGGCCATGGAAAAAGACTTCGACAGCAGTGGAATCCAACCCGAGGTTGCCGCACCCACTAACTCGCAGCAGCCGGATGGGCTGGAACTTGCCCATGTCCTTTACATGGACCTGGTCGCCTTTTCAACGTGGCCCATGGAGGAGCAGCGTCAAGGCCTACAGGAACTTCAGAAGATCGTCCGGAATACGTCCCAGATGCGCGCCGGCGAAGGGGACAGCAATCTCATTCGTCTTCCGACCGGGGATGGCATGGCACTGGTGTTTTTCGGCGATCCCGTGCCGTGCGTCGAATGCGCATTGGAGATATCCGCCGGTCTGAAGAACAGCCCTCTCAAGCTGCGGATGGGCATCCATACCGGGCCGGTCTATCGCGTCGCCGACATCAACACCAACCTTAATGTCGCCGGCGGCGGAATCAACATGGCCCAGCGAATCATGGATGGTGGCGACGCTGGCCACATTCTGGTTTCTAAGAGCACGGCTGACATACTGGTGCAACTCAGGGATTGGGCGCCGCATCTTCACGATCTCGGAGAGCATTCCGTAAAACACGGAGTCAAGCTTCAGTTTTTCAACCTGTACACTGCCGAACTGGGTAATTCAGCCACTCCTTCACGTTTTCAGGCGGAGCACAAACAATCGGCGAAGCGGCAAAAGCAACGGATCGTGGTTGCGGCGGTGGCCGCGCTCCTGATCGCCCTGCTGGGTCTCGCGGTAGCTAGCCGGATGCTCCCGGAGAAGCGCCGAAGATCGGTTGCCGTGATGGGATTTCGTAACATCACGTCGCGTCAGGAAGCCGCTTGGGTCTCCACCAGTGTGGCGGAAGGCCTGCGAACTCAACTGGCGAGTACTGGGAAGGTCCGTACGATCTCGGGGCAAGAGTGCGCGGAAATATGGCACGATCTCGGGCTCACTGAACTGAATAGCATGAGTGAGGGTACGCTGAGCCGCATTCACCAGCGCGGCGCGGACATCGTGATCGTGGGTTCTTATACGGATCTTGCCGGCGGACGAATCCACCTCAACCTGGAGATTCAAGACACTCGGGCCGGCGAGACCGTCGACTCGCTGGTCGCGGACGGAACCGAAACAGAGATCACTCAGCTCATTGCTCAAACCGGGGAACGCCTTCGCACCAAAATGGGGCTGGGCACGATTTCATCGGAGAAGGAACGCCAACTCGCGTTGTCACAGCCTTCGCCCGAAGCGGCGCCATTCTATTCTGAAGGTTTGGCGAAGCTGCGGACCTATGATCCGCTCCCGGCTCGCAGTTTTCTGGAGAAGGCGGTTATCGTTGATCCGGCCTTCCCCTTCGCGCACTCGGCCCTGGGCGAAGCTTGGCTCGTGCTCGGCTACGACCAGAAGGCCCGCGACGAGGCCAAGAAGGCCTTCGAGCTGTCCACCAACTTATCGTTCGAGGACCGCACCTCCATCGAGGGCCGCTATCGTAGCATCGTCGCGGACTGGCCAGCCGCGATGATGGCCTACCAGCAGCTTTACAAGTATTCTCAGAATCTCGACTACGGCCTGAAGTTGGCTGAGGTTCAACGTTCCGCGGGCAAAGGGCAGGATGCGCTGGCTACTTTAACCTCTCTCCGGAAATTGCCCGCGCCCGAAGGTGCGGACCCGCGCATTGATCTGGAGGAGGCTGAGACAGCGGCATCGCTCGGCGATGTTAAGCGAGGATTAACGGTCGCGGCCAACGCGGCCGCCACCGCCAAAGCTACCGGCGCGCGCTTGCTCGAATCACGCGCGTTGGTCTGGAACTGCGTGGCCTTCCGGCGATTGGGGGAAATGGAAAACGGCAAGCGGGCCTGCGAGCAAGCCCGCAAGATCGCTACCGGCCTGGAAGACAAGCTGGGCGAGGCCCGCGCCTTGAACAACCTGGCGAACATCTCCAGAGCACGGGGCGATTTAGATGCTGCCAAGCGCCTGTTTGAGCAGGCGCTGGCGCTGGGCCAGAACATAGGCGCCCAGCGCGACGTCGCAGGCGCGCTCAACAATATTGCGAACATCCTGGCCACCCAGGGCGAACTGGCTGAGGCCAACCTGCGCTACGAGGAGGCACTGAAGATCGAGCAGGAAATCGCCTTCAAAAGTGAAATACCAAGGACGCTTGGCAATCAAGGCGTTCTACTGCATCAGCAGGGAGACCTTCGAGGGGCGCAGCAGGCCTTCGAGCTGGCGATAACCGCTGCGCGAGATATCGGAAGCCGGAATAGTCTCGCTGGCAGCACCATGAACTTGGGCGTAGTTCTTTTTGAACGGGGCGACTTGCAGGCTGCCGAGGATAGCTATCAGAAAGCGCTGGCAATTCAAAAAACTCTGGGCGCTAAGTCGCAGATGGCGACTACGCTCGATTCCCTGGGCGACTTGCAGGTCGCACGTGCAAATCTGTCGGAAGCCGAACAAAGTTATCGCGAAGCCATGGCCATCCAGCAGGAGTTGGGCGACAAAGGCTCAGTCGCAATGAGCCAGACCGGATTGGCGAACGTCCTCCTGGAGAAAAGTCAGGCGTCGCAGGCCGAGAGTACCGTCCGCGCTGCGATCGCGGAACTTCACGCCGAGAAAGATGCCGAGGGCGAGACGGCCGCGCGGCTGGTGCTCGCACGAGCGCTACTGGCGCAAAAGAATTTGGCGGAGGCCGACAAGGAAATCAGTACGGCTCGGGCCCTCAGTGCTGGAGCGTCGTCGAGAACCCAACAATATGATGTTGCCATCCTATCGGCCCGGGCGAGAGCGGCGGCGGGAACGGGCACTCTCACCAAGGCGCTCGAATCGCTCCAGGCAGTCGTCCGCGAAGCCAAGAGTACTGGAATGCCGGGTTCCGAGCTCGAAGCTCGATTGGCCCTCGGTGAACTCGAGCTTGCCCGTGGAGATCGCGCGCGGGCCCAGGCGGAATTGAGCGCCGTCCAAAAGCAGGCCTCGGACAAAGGATACCTGCTGATAGCGAAAAAAGCGGTACCAGAAATTCGCTCACCACGCGCAAGTCAACCGTAATACAAATTACACCATTCTGCTCGTACTTCGCTGGGGCGGTGAGATATCGCTAAGATCGTACCGACTCGATGCCAAAAGTACTGGTCCTTTCTTGTAAGCGCCGTTACAGGGATGTTATACTCCCCGAGCGGAGGAAAGTGTGAGTCACTTAAAATACGCACTTGTTGGTTTAGCCCTACTGATGTCAGGTACAGTCCAGGCAAGCCGGCTGCAACAGGACTTTAGCGATTATGGCGTGACGCCAGGCTTCTTCAATCAGAACGTCTGTTTGGATGCTAATGGCAATCCTACGGGTGGTACCTGTGCCTTGACAGCCGAGGATTATCTCGCAAGTAACGATCCCACACTACACGTATTCGATTTCAAGGTGGACGGAGCCATCAGCAATTTCACCTTGACATTGACCGGGTCGGTGCCCTTTGTCGCCGATCCCAACTCAGGTACCGGCTTCTGGGCCTATGGGGCCCTGCTCTGCAAGGCCATCGATCCCAGTTTCACTAACCCTCCTCAGTGTGGGCCGGACCCGACCAGCGCTATGGCCTCGGGTTCCCCGACACTGTCCGGAGATGGCATGACGGCTACATTCAACGTGTCGGGAAGCAACAATGATTTCGTGTTTTTTGCGATCTTGCCCGAGCCCGTGCTAGATCTAACTCAGGATATCTTACCGCTTGACGTACCCACCGAACCGACCGTGACTGCAAAACTTACTCTGAACACCAGCGAGGTTCCTGAGCCCAGTACGTTGCCGGTAGTCTTGTTGGCCGCCGGCACGGCCATCACGGTCTTCCAACGTCGATCACGCAAACTGCGGTAGGCCCGGCGGTAGCCCGGAGCACAATTTAGAGCGGCGCGGTTTCTTTATTGACCGCCGGGGTTGAAAAACTCGGCCTTGCCGTAGATCTCGATGCCGGGCAATTCGCGCGCCAGATGCTGCATCCGGATCAGCGGCATATTGCCGATGAGCTGCAGCAGATCCGTCGCGACCAGGCGCGAAACCGGGCGGAACGATGCTAGGAGCGACGTAGACAATAGGGTCTAACTCTCGAAAGACGCAGTTCTTTAGATGCGGCCGTGGCCGGCAGGATGCACGCAGCTCAGGGTTCGAGTCCAATGTGGGGAGCCAAATTCTCAAACTCCAGGATGGATTCGAACTCCGTCCACACTTTCGTGACGAGTCGAGGCGCGTGTCAGTCGGGAGCCGATTTCAGATAGAAGTCCGGGACGTGGCGCTGCGACCCTCAATGCTCACCCTGCGTCTCCAGCTTTTTCATTTAGGAGTCTGACACTCTCAACAGCTTTCTGAAAAAGCACGTACTCGCCTCCCGCCGCGGTCTCCCAATCGATTCCAAGCCCCTGAAACTCCGGGTCGGCTCCGATTTCCATGAAAGCGCGGTGGTTGCTGAGCTTGAAAATTGCGCGATCCGCTCTCTCCCAGAGTAACTGATGTTCTTCCGAACGGATCGGGAGTCTGTGCACGAGGTTGTGCGCTAGGTCGTCGCGATGTTCTCTGAGAGCCTGGATCGCATTGAAATCAGCGTCATCGATGGCTTGCATGAAATCCCGAAGATAGAGAAGGCAAGCGTGGAGTTCGCTCGTATGGCGAGCACGAACGTCATCATCATAGGTCTTGAAGGGCATTCCTTGCCCGAATGTGGTGTCCTTATAAAACAGCTTGATGGGGCCCACGATCATGGATTTGACCAGTTGGTACGCGACGAGGACGAAGCCCGCGTAAGTCAAGCCTCGCACGAGTACTTCAGGCGGTAGATCGTGTGCTTGCGTCACCTGTTTACCTCGTGTGCACCGTATCTCTAGGCAGCTCGCGCGGTTTCGGCACGCTTGATCCACTTGGCAATGTCGGTTGCGGTAGCTCCGATGGTCAGGAGCGACCGCATGATCAAGTCGAGCGACACCGAGCGGTCGGCTGCTTCCATCTTGGCAACGCGCGACTGACTCGATCCCAGCCGGTGCGCCAACGCGGCCTGCGTCAACCCCCTTCGTTCGCGAAGTTCACGGACTCCAGTGGCGAGCGCCAGCTTCAATTCGATAAAGCGATTCTCTTCCACGCTCAGTTGCAGGAACTGGGCGCTGTCGCCAACCACCCAGCCGGCACGTTCCAAACGTTGCTTCTTGATATGCTTCATGTGTGCTCCTTATCCGAAATCGCTCGCATGTAGGCAGCCAGGCGTTTTTGGCAGACTTCCACGATCTGGACCGGTGTAGCCTGGGTCTTCTTGCTGAAGACGTCGAGAATAACGATCGCATCCGGCGCGACGTGGTAAATGATTCGCCACGTTTGGTCACGATCGCTGATTCGTAGCTCGTGGCACTGGCGACCGATTGCGGGCATTGGTCGCGAATGGGGCAAACTCAACCCTTGCCCTTGCTGGAGCCGCCTGAGAAGCAGCCCAGCTTCCAAGCGGGCTTGATTGCTGAACGGAGGGGTTTTCACTTCGCCCTTTAACCAAACCAGCGGCTTGTCCCCTAAGCTAGCCATCTGTCGCCTATGTCCAATATGACATATTTCGCGGAGGGGCGCCGCATTTGAGATGGACGCATGTTGAAGAACGCAGGCCGAACCGTCCGACTTGGCGCGTTCGAGACGTGTCCAGGGTGGGTGCCCGGCATGGACAAGCGCAGACGGTAACCGCGTATCAGTATGAAAGGATTACTCGTTGACCGGTTCGATTACGGGCAAGTTGGCCTGAAAAAGTTCGAAACGTGTCCAGAGTGGGAAGCCAGCGCTCTTTTTGCTCGTCGCCAGAACCTGCCCACATGTATGCCCGATTGAGATCGCTGCCGTAAGGTCACGGGTGTCGATTCTGCGCCGGAAACTACTGGCGGGCGCGCCGTGGCTCGCGAAACCGCATAAAATTGGAACACAAGGGTTCGATGACCTGGATCTGGTGGGGGCCGTTGATCGTGGCGGCGCTGCATATCAGTGAGGAGTTCGTGTTCCCCGGCGGGTTCGCCGAGTGGGATCGAATGTACCGTCGTAACATCCTCGCGAGCATAACCCGGCGGTTCACCCACTGTCGACAATCAGACCATCTTTCAAGGGCGTGCCCTTCGCCGCGCCGCCCTTCGGCGCGAATTCGAACTTAATACTCCGGTCTTACTCTACGCTCTTCCACAGCGCGAGTTTCGAGGCGAGAGGATGGTCAATAACTTCGGATACTGTTCGGATGGAGAGAGTCAATGAATACTTTCACCGACCGCGATCCGGCCGAGAACAGCGCATTCAATCGTCTCTTTTACCGAAACCGCCGCCCGACATGGTTCGGCCACTGGGTCAGCCAATTCTTCTGCTGGTGGGCGCGAGTTGGACTGCCGCCGCGGAACTGGGTAGCGCTTCAAGTCCACGATCGCGTATGCGGCCGCATGCGCGCTGACGCCGTAGTCGTTCCAACCGTGAATGGAGAACGATATGTCGTCTCAATGTTCGGGACAGTTTCTGATTGGGTGCAGAACCTCGAGGCTGCACATGGTGATGCCATCATTTCTCACGGAGGCTCGGTTCGAGTGCGTCTCGCGCTCGTGCCCCCAGCGCAACGGGCGCTCATTCTTCAAGAGTACGTGCGCGTAGCGTCGAGCGGCCGTAAACATTTCCCATTGCCAGTAGGAGCGCCATTGCAAGATTTCGCGGCGATTGCCGGAAGGTACCCGGTGTATCGGATCGAGGCGCCCACCGGGAGCGTTGCTTTATAGCATGCGGGTGGTCGGCCACGGAACTTTACAGCGGTCAGAGTTCGAAACACATCCGGCCTGCTCCCAGCCCGGCGGGCAACCGCCTACTGATTTCAAGCCGACCAAATCCTCGGCTAGCTTGGCGGTCTTTGAGAATCCCAAGCACGATCACCCCAAGGTCATTACGTACCGATTGGAGAGCAGCGGGACGCTGGTGGCCACCATCGAAGGCGACGAAGACGGGCAGCACAAGAAGGAAGAGTTTCGCTTCCAGCGCGCCTCCAGGCAGTGACGCAGCCGCCTCAACTATTGAGCCACTGCATGAAATTCGAACCTACGTTGGTGAACTCGAAGGCGTGCAATCCCAGGTGGTTGGCCAATTCCTTGCACGCCAGGATGCCGCGCACGCTGTTGCCCTTGGCATCCAGGCGCGGTGAGTAGACGCCGATTCCCAACTGGCGATTCACCACCGCGATGATGCCGCCGCCCACTCCGCTCTTGGCCGGCAGTCCCACCCGGAAGGCCCATTCGCCGGCGTGATCGTACAGTCCGCACGTGAACATCACTGTCAGCGTGTCCTTGATGAACTGAAAATCGAACACGGTCTCCCCGGTCACCGGATTGATTCCCAGGTTGGCCAGCGTCGCCGCCATCATGGCCAGATCGCAGGTATTCACCAGCAGGGAGCACTGCGAAAAGTATTGGTGCAAGGTATGTTCTACGCCCGAGTCGATGATGCCGCAGTTGAGCATCAGGTAGGCGATGGCCCGGTTGCGGTTGCCGGTGGCCGCTTCCGACGCATACACGCATTCGTCGATGCGCAGCGGACGCCCCGCCGCTTTTTGCATGCTGCCGACGAACGCGTCGACGCCGGACTCGGGCGAATCCTTCTTGACCAGCGATGAAATCGCGATCGCTCCCGCGTTGATCATGGCATTATAAGGGCGCATGCTGCGCGGTTCCAGCTCGATGGAGTTGAAGGCATCGCCGCTGGGCTCCACGCCGACGTGCTGCAGCACTCTGTCGCGCCCGAATTCTTCCAGCGCCATCTGAAAAGCGAAGGGCTTGCAAATGGACTGGATGGTGAACTCATGCCGGCAGTCGCCCACGGAAAACACGCGGCCGTCCGTGCTCGCCAGGCAGATCCCGAAGTGATCCGGGTTGGCCCTGCCCAGCTCGGGAATGTAGGTGGCTACTTCCCCTTCGTCGAAATCCTTGTACTTCTCGTAGATGTCTTGATTCACTTGTTGTACGTGAGAAAGCGTGGACAAGCCTCACCGCCGATCGAAGATTTCAGGAGGCGAACCAGCGGAGCGGGGCCAGTTTGCGGGACAGGGTGCTGCCTGGGAACACCAAGTCTAGCAAAGAGAGGCTAGACCTTGCACTGGATTCGCACGGAGACTCTAGTGCCGGACGCCGCTGGAGATCACAAACACGCGGCCGGAGTGGAAGCCGCGAATACCGCTCCAGGCGGACGTAATCAGGAAATCAGACGTGCCGTCGCCGTCGATGTCACCCAGAGTGACGGCATCGAAGCCGAACGCGTCTCCGGGAATCCGGCAGGTGTAGGTCTTCATTAGGCGCCCGTCGCTTCCCGAGTAAAGGTAGGCCCTTCCGGCGCCGTTGGCTTCGCGGCTGTATTGCCACGCGCCCACGATGAGGTCTGCGTGTCCATCGCCATCGACGTCCCCGGCCACGGACGCGCTGCTTCCAAAGCCCTCGCCGGCAGTTTCGCCGGTGAAGGTCCACAAACGCCGCCCGTCTTTTCCGGAGTGCACGTAGACGCGTCCCGTCGAGGGCCCCTTGGCCCGGTTCGACCAATCCGACGCATAGACATCGGGAAAGCCGTCGCCATCGACATCGCCCGGCACCGCGAGGAACATGGCGCCCAGGGCAGCGCCGGTCTCGTCGGCTTCGATCACGAACTTGGGTTTGGCCGTCAACGCGTCGTAGACGAAGCTACGCCCGCGATGACACGCGCCGGCGCGGGGCGCTCCTACCAGCAGCAGGATGTGCCGGCCATCCGCGAAACCGGCGACCGCGTTGCCGAATCCATCGCCTTCGCGCTCGCCCGTGAGCGTCAGCAGAACGTGGCCATCCTGGCCCGAATAAACATAGGCTCGGCCCGCGCCTTTGCCGCCGGCGTTGCTGCCGGGCGCGCCCACGATCACGTCAGCGAACCCGTCGTGGTTTACGTCCCCTGCCCCGGACACGTGCCTTCCGAACTGATCGCCCGGGTTCTCGGCCCGCAGCGTCAGCAACACGCGGCCGTCACGTCCGGAGTAGACCTTCGCGTATCCGCCGCCGGGCGCGCTCGCGATCACATCCGGTATTCCATCGCGATTGGTGTCCCCAGCCGCTTCGACGCCGATGCCAAGTTGATCGCCGGCTTTACCGTCCGCCTGCCACAGCAGTTTTCCGGTCTTGGTGGAATACACGTAGATCCGGCCGGCCTTGTCTCCGCCGCGATTGCTGGTGGGCGCCGACGTCACTACATCGGCAACTCCGTCGGCATCCACGTCGCCGATGTTGCGGGCGATCCAACCGAACTGGTCGTTGGCCGCTTCGCCGTCCCACTCGCGCAGAATTTTGACCGGCTCGACGAACGGATCTTGAAAGTCACGCGGCGTGGGCAGCAGCTTCGCAAAGCGGGGATCGCTCTTCAGCGGCGCCAGGTCCGGGTCCACTTCCATCTGCGTCAAGTCGATTTTGTGCGAAACTTTCGCTTTCTCCAGCCAACCGAACGCCTGGTCCGGCTGCTTTCTCGCGGCGTTTACAACACCCAGAGCATAGAGCGGCGAGAGAACCTCGGGTTCCACGGCCAGCGCCTGGCGATAGGCCTCATCGGCGCGATCGAACTTTTTCAGCAATTGACAAGCCAAGCCAAGATTGCGCCAGGCCCGGCCGTTCTTGGGCTCGCGTTGGATCAACGCTTCCAGGATCTCGACGGCGCCGGCCGGGTCGTTGGCCTGCAATCGCGCAATCGCGGCCGGCAATCCTGGCGGTGGCTCCTGGCTCCGAGCGCGCGACGTCAGACTGCCTGTCAGGATGAGCGTCAACGCCAGACACGCCACGCCGCCGGCGCGCCGGTATTCCATCGGCATGCGTGCATGCTAGCTCAGCCGCCGGATGGGCGCTATCAAAAAGTTGCTTTGGAGATCAGATGCCGCGCCGCCGTGGGCGTCTGCCCGAATTCCTTCCGGAAGGAACTGGTGAAATGGCTATGACTCGAAAATCCGAATTGCAGGGCGATGTCAACCAGCCTCCGCCCGGTCCCGCAAAGGCGTTCCAGAGAAGTGCGGACGCGAAACCGGTTCTGGTATTGGTGCAGCGTTCGTCCGGTGACCGCCCGAAAAGTCCGGCAGAGATGGTAGACGGACATTCCCACCTCGGTTGCCAGATCCAGTAGGCGGACATTCTCCTCGCACGCGCTGCTGAGGATGACTTCGGCCTGATGGACTGCGTCTCGCTGCTGCCGGGCGGGTTCACCATAGGCGCGCTCGCGCGGCTCGTACGCACATCGCACCACGCGTTCCAACAGCAGCACTACTTGTTCTTCCACGGCCAACGCGTCAATCGGGAAACCGCCGGTTACCCGCTCGAATAGCCGCCGCTGCAGCAAGAACGTTGGCGGGTCGGTGAATGCCCTGGCGAACCGGAAGGGCCGCTCCGGGCGATCGTCCACGGACGGCTCGAAGGTTCGCACCAGGTCGCGAACCACATCGCCAGCGACGCCGAACCAGTCACACTGGTCGCCGGATAAGCTGATCGCGCTCCGCCGGTAGGCCTGGTTCCGGTTGTAGAAGGTCACTACGTTGGGATTCGCCACAAAGGCGCGCTCGTGTTCGTGCTGAATCTCGACCGCGGTCCGCGGAAAGACGAAGCAGTAGTTGCGCGCGGGTCCCGAGTCCGAAAACGCGGGATGGCTCGGATGACAGCGGAAGGCGCCAATGCGAACCAGCCCGGTATCGAACACGATCCGGTCGAATTCATCGCCATGCGTCGGCGAGGCCATGACTCATGCTACCTCGGCGATCCAGGCTGAGTGCCGAGAGCGCGATACTATACGTGAGGACCCGCCTGCAACTCCATACCAGGATCGAGCACCTCCTTGGCGTCGACTCGAAAGCCAAACCGCTCCATCATCGTATCCATGGCCGTGTTGGCGGCGGCCATCGCCCCGCCGCTGGTGAAGTGGTCATTCCGGCGAGTCGCGCCTGATAGCGGCGAAAGCGGCCGGAGCAACGTATTGCCGTAACGATGCGGAGAGCTGTCGCGTGGGAACTCGCTTTGAGGTTATTCTTCTAGAGTGCGCACCTTTGCTGCTTTCCTGGTTAGTTTCGCCTGCGTCGCGTGGGGCCAGGCGCCGCAAGTCGTGGTGATCTCGCATCGCGGCGAACATCTGCACCATCCCGAGAACACGCTGCCTGCTTTTCGCGCGGCCTTCGAGGCCGGAGCGGATTTCATCGAAGTGGATGTGCGCACCACGTCCGACGGCAGGCTGGTGCTGATGCACAACGACACCGTGGATGCGCGCACCAACGGATCGGGCGCTGTGAAAGACCTGACGTTCGACGAGATCCGGGCGCTGGATGCCGGCCTGAAGAGCGGCCAGGAGTTCGCGGGAGCCGAGGTCCCGACCTTCGACGAGGCGCTGGAGTTCGCCCACGGAAGGATGGGTGTTTACGTGGACACCAAGCGCGCCTCGGCGGCCGACATCGTGGCGGCCATCGAACGGCACGACATGCAGGATCGCGTGGTGATTTACGGCGGCTACGAATACCTGAAACAGGTGGCGGCGTTGCGTCCGAAGATCAGAGTGATGCCGGAGTCGGTGAGCGTGGGAGTCATGAAGAAGCTGATCGACGAGCTAAGACCCAAGGTCATCGCGTTTGACGCGCGAGACTTCACCGATGAGATCATCGCGATGGGTCGCGACGCGGGAGCCGGGATCTATGTCGACCGCCTGGGCGAAGCCGACCGTCCGGAGATCTGGCAAAATGCCGTCGACCGCGGCGCGACGGGAATCCAGACCGACAAGCCAGCCGAGCTGGTCGAGTATCTTCGTTCCAAGGGCCATCACCGCTGATTTCGGCGGACGGTTTGCGTCGGTCACGACTGCCCGGCTTGGTTCGAGTCCTACCTGGGGTTCCGGTCTTTCGGCCAACTTCCGGATCGCGCGTCTTTCGCCCACGATGCAGCCAATGGCCGATCATGGTCGATCGTCTACCTCATGCCATTCCCATCTTCACCAGCGCACGACACGAGACACGCCATAGAAGATAAACACACCCAGTGCGAAAGCACCGAGAGCGAACAGCTTTATGTGTCGAAACAGCAACGGCGCCGCCAACTTGCCGAACTCATGATGCCATCGCCATGGGAAAAGGAGGAGCGCTACGGCAGTAACGCTGATGAGCCATCCAAGGACTTTAAACAGGTCGGCGTACCACATCGAAGGAGCGAAGACGACCAACGCTGCACCCGCAATCAGGCGCAACACCTGTTCTGTATAGTGGGCCCGTGCCGAAGCTGCAAACAACCGGAGGAACCGTTCGGCGATCCCCGGTTCGACAGCAATCAGGACCGCCAACCCTGTTAGGAATACCCCAAACGCCACCACGACCATGCCCGAGAGCACTTCCATCGGTCTAGCGTCTCACGTTTCGTAAGTTACCGGTGCGTAGCGAAGCGTCCGGCGGTTTCCGAGTGTATAGTCGCCAACTCGGAACTTGGCGACGCCAGTTCGAGAGGTGTCCAAGGTGCCTGCCCAGTCTGGACGGTCGGCGTAAAATGTCTCGAGACATGTTGCACAGAAATGCGATTACCGAGTTCGAGCGGGACGCGTTTTAAGCCGCAAAAGTTCGAAACGTATCCAAGGTGGGGAGCCACTCGCGTGGAGACTATCTCCCGATCAGGGTTTGGAGCCGTCGCCCTGAATAATTTTCGCGCCAGCAACTGCAACGGCCCTGACAAAATGATTTTCAACGACACGGGTGTCTAAGAGCTTTGTCGGGGCACCTCGGCCGTTGCGCAAAATCGTCCGGATATTTAAGCGGAGAATAGCCAATCAGGTTGCAGTACTAGTACGGAAATGATTGGCGCATGCTTGAAACCGCCTCGGACTTCGAATATCGTAAAGTGGCTATGAGCTCAACACGAATGTTGCCCTACTGGGGCGCGCGTTTCTTAAAGCTGCATGGCAATGCAATTTCAGGGGGATCCCCAAGACGCGTCCTGGAGTATGATGTGTCGGCGGCGGTCTTCCTTATGGAGGCACAATGAGCGCAAGAAAGACGTTTGTGGGACTGGCCCTTTTTCTGGGAGGAATTCTTCAAGCGAACGCCAGTACGATCGACCTCAACTCCGGGAGCGTCTTCGAGACCGTCGCGGGTGGGGAGGGGACAGGTCGTGGTATCGGTTTTTTCGCCGACTCGACATTCAGCATCGATTTCGCGGCGATTCAGGCCGATCTTATCAGCCAGTCATTCGACGTCGTGATCTATAGCAGCACCGACGGGCACGAGGCCGGAGCGGTCCTAACCAGCGCGAGCGCAGTGCTCGGAGGAACCGGCTTCGGGTTCAATGCCATCCCGATCAATTTCACTTTCAACGCTGGCAGTTTCTACGTCCTCAATTGGCGTCCCACCAGCGGCGGGGGCAACGATACATGGGTAGGACCGGGTGGTTCGATTTATTACAATGACTCCGCGCTTCCGGTCACGGTCGGACCGGTCACCCTGATCGATGGGACTGCAGGTTTTAATGCCGACGATTTCAGCAATGTTGTCCATCCCAACCTGCAGGTCGATCTCGTCAGCGGAACCGTCCCAGAGCCCAGCACCTTTGGTCTGATGCTTGGCGGAATTGCTCTCATCGCGCTCTGCCGACGCAGGTTATCCTAATGCCCTCCCGGGTACATACCCGATGAACGCCCTCCGGCCGCCGCTTAATAGTGGTGCCTTAGGAACCCGCGCATCGACCGGTTTTTAGTCCACCTTCTGGCACCACTGTGGCTGACCGCAAAGGCTGCCAGAATGGCTCGCTTCTTTGGAAGCTAGTTGATTCACGCTGCAGAACACGCGTTCTGGATTCTGGCGAGTATGTCGAATCCATGCCTCATAAATGACTGACTTATCCGGCCCTAGATCGTCTAGGGCCCGAGTTGCTCGATCCCGCGACCCCAGTTGGCCAGATCGCCATCGGCGAAGTAGTAATCGGCCTCGGTGGCCATGAGTTTTTCAAGCGCGGCTTTATCGCCGTGGATGTCGGAAAAGATGAGCAGCTTCATAGTTGGGGTAGTGGCGCGAGTGCGCGGGGCTTCATTGCGATGATGCCAAAGAATCACCCAGGTCCAGCAACAACCAACAGCTCCGTGGAGGACAGGCGAACGACCCCTGCCTGGATCAACTAGGGAAGGCCTGGGTTCGAATCCGACGTGGGGAGCCACCGATCTCCGCTTTGATTCTATTGAGCGTCTAAGCACCCAAGATGCCATCTTGTTTGTCCTCAGGTTCCAATCCCGCTTGGCCTCTGGGCTCATGGGGCGAAACCTGGAATGGCGCAACTGCACCTCCGACTCTCTACATAAGCAGCTTGACATCACCACATACTGCGGTGGCCCCCTGAGCTGGGACAAATAGTTAAGACACAGTTCGCCGTTCGATGAAAACTGCTCGACCGGCAAGACGACATTACAGCATACTGGTGCCCGGCTGGTGAAGCGGAAGCGGGCACTGCTGGAGAGCAACTCGCCGAGGAATAGCCGGCTGGAAACTCATCGAGACGATGGGTGGGGGCGGCAGCCGTAG